>JABBOH010000045.1 GCA_019351895.1 Pseudomonadota bacterium | reverse complement strand
GAAGTCGGTGTTGATCTCGTGGAAGCGGACCACGTCCAGCATGACGACCAGCAGCATCCCGTCGGGCGACGCCGCCGCCGCTAACGCATCGAGAAAGCCGTAGCGGTCGAGCGCGCCGGTCAGCCGGTCGGTTCCGGCTACCGGGGTCACATCGCGGATCACTCCGACGTAGTGCGTGACCGTCCCATCCGCACCCGCGACCGGGACCAGCTTGAGCGCGTTGCGGAACAGGCGGCCGTCGCGCCGATAGTTGCGAAGGCTGACCGAACAGGCCTGCCCTTCGGCAAGCGCCGTCCGCATCGCCTCGACTTCCGGCTGCTCACGATCGCTTCCCTGCAAGTAGCGGCCGTTCTGCCCGATCGCCTCGGCTGCGGAGTAGCCTGTAATGGCGGTGAACGCCTGGTTGACCTGCACGATCGGCTGCCCGGGCTGCCGCATGTCGGCGACCAGGATGCCTTCCGCGATATGATCCAGCACGAGGGGGGCTGCCGCCTGGGGTAGATCCGTCTGGGTGGTGTCTCGCCGTACCCGGATTGGCCAGGATCGCCGCCGCTCGTCTGGCTCCGTCATGCACGCCCGCTCAATTGTCGCCCCGACATGGTCACGAAGAGTTGCGGTGCTCAACCGGGCGCGGACATCGCATCAGGCCAATCAATCTTCATTTTCGGCCAAATTACCTGTTTCGGCCAAGCTGGTCCGGAAGCGCCGCCGATATTCGGCCGGCGCCAGCCCAAGCGGGCGTAGGAAAGCGCGGCGTGCAGCCGCCGCCGACCCGAAGCCCGCCGTGAACACGACAGTCTTCACAGAGAGCTGCGTCTCCTCGAGCAGACGGCGCGCAACGCTCACCCGCGTCAGCTCCACGAAGATCGCCGGGCTCATCCCGGTCTCCGCGCGGAAGCTGCGGGAAAAGTTCCGCAGGCTCATCCCGGCCACGCTTGCCAGCGACGCTACGCTCAGTTTGCTCGCCGGGTTGTCCAGCACATGCTGGCGGACCCGCTCCACGGCGCTGCTTGCGGGCGGTATAACCGGCTGCGCAGGACTGAATTGCGACTGGCCGCCGGGACGCTTGAGGAATACGACCAGCCGCCGCGCCACCCAGAGGGCGAGTGCGCGCCCGTGATCCTCCTCGATCAGGGCGAGAGCCAGATCGAGCGCGGCGGCAACGCCCGCGGAGGTGAACACCGGACCGTCCCGCAAGACGATGCGGTCTGGTTCGACGGTCACCTCGGGATGCTCGGACGCCAATCGGCCGGCATACTGCCAATGGGTGGTCACGCGCCGGCCGTCCAAAAGACCCGCGGCGGCGAGCTGAAAAGCGCCGGTGCAGATCGAACCGTAGCGTCTGGCGCCACCGGCCTGATCGCGCAGCCAGTCGATAACCTCGGGCTCGGGCTGAGCCGGAACGCCGTATGCGCCGGCGACGATCAGCGTGTCGGCCTGTTCCGTCTCCTCGGCAATCGACCCGTCGGGGATCAGGCGGATGCCCGACGCGCATACGAGCGGCCCGGGGGCGCGGCACAGGATCCTGAGATCGTAATGGTCCGCCGGACCCATCTGCTGGTTCGCTTCGAAGAACGCATCACGAACGCCCGCTATTTCGAGCGAATGAGCGTCGGGAGGTGCGAATAACTTGACGAGCATCTGCGCAATCCTCGATGCCGCTGGCGGTCGCCTATCGCGGCACGATAGCGCATCCCGCCGCCCGAGAGTTCGAGAAATTTCCCGGAGACAACGGCCGGCCCTGGCTGAGACGCCGGCGCGGGGCGTCCCGGCCGGCGCCGCACGCTCAGCTCATCCAGTTGCCGCCGTCGACGTTGAGCGTCTGCGCGACGATGTAGTCTGCATCCGCACTGGCCAGGAACACCGCCGCCCCCACCATGTCCTCGACGCGGCCCATGCGGCCGTACGGCACAGCCGCGCCCACCTGCCGCTTCTTCTCGCCGAGCGGCAGGTTCTCGTATTTGGCGAACTGCGCGTCCACCACGTCCCACATCGGCGTATCCACGACGCCCGGCGCAATGGCGTTGACGTTGATGCCGTGCTTGATGAGTCCCAAGCCCGCGCTCTGCGTCAGGCTGATGACCGCTGCCTTGGATGCGCAATAGACGGCGACCAGAGCCTCGCCGCGCCGCCCGGCTTGGGACGCGAAGTTGACGATCTTGCCGCCCTGCCCCTGGGCGACCATCTGCCGCGCCACCGCCTGCAGCGTGAACAACAGACCCTCGACGTTCACCGCGAACTGTTTCGCGTAGCTCTCGCGCGTGATCTCGAGGATCGGCGCCATCTCGAAGACGCCGGCGTTGTTGACGAGGATGTCGATCCGCCCGGCCTCCTCCACGACCGTCGCGACCATCGCATCGATCGAGGCTTGGCTCGTCACGTTGACGCCGACGCCGATCGCGCCCCTTCCACCAGAATCGCGGCCGATCTCGCCAGCGACACGCGCGGTTTCCGCCGCGTCGAGGTCGGCCACCACGACGCGCGCCCCCTCCGCCGCGTAACGCTCGGCGATCGCGCGGCCAATGCCCCGCGCGCCGCCCGTGATGACCGCGACCTTGCCCTCAAGCCTCATTTCACCGCTCCGAACGTCAACCCACTCACGAGCTGCTTCTGGCTGATCCAGCCGAAGATGAGAATGGGTGCGATCGCGAGGACGGAGGCCGCAGAAAGCTTGGCCCAGAACAGCCCTTGCGGGGCCGAGAAGCTGGCGATGAAGGCGGTCAACGGAGCCGCGTTGTGGGCGGTGAGGTTGAGGCTCCAGAACGCCTCGTTCCAGCAGAGGATGATGCCGAGCAGCGCCGTGGAGGCGATGCCGGGCATCACCAACGGCAGCAGCACATGCACGAGCACCTGCCGAAGATTGGCGCCGTCGATACGGCTCGCCTCGATGATGTCTTTCGGCAGGTCGCGGAAGAAGGTGAACAGCATCCAGACGGCGATCGGCAGGTTGCTCAGCATGTTGATGACGATCAGCGCCGTGAGGCTGTCGAGCAGCCCGAGGTCGCGGCAGAGCAGGTAGATCGGCACCAGCACGCCGACGGCCGGCAGCATCTTGGTGGACAGCATCCAGAGCAGGATGCCGCGGGTCGACTTCGTGGGGTAGAAGGCCATCGCGAAGGCCGCCGGCACGCCCACGATCAGGGTCAGGATCGTGGACCCCACCGATATGGCGACGCTGTTCCAGGCGAAATGCAGGTAATCCGCCTCGGCGAAGATGTCCCGGTAGTTGATGAGCGTCGGCTTGAAGATGACGAGCGGCGGGGTCTGCACCGCCTGAACCTCGGTCTTGAAGCTCGCCAGCAGCATCCAGGCGATGGGGAAGAACATGACGAGGGCGGTCAGCCAGGCGATCGTGCCGGCGACGGGATGGCCCTTCTTTGCGATACCGTAGCTCATACCTCGAGCCTCTTTCCGACGTTCTTCGTGAGGAAGAAGGAGACGATATTGGCGAGGATGATGGCGATCACGCCCGCCGCCGAAGCGCCGCCGACATTGAAGGCGAGCAAAGCGCGCTGGTAGATCAGGAAGGTGAGGTTGGTCGTGGCGTAGCCGGGCCCGCCCGCGGTCGTAACGTAGATCTCGGCGAAGACGCTGAGCAGAAAGATCATCTCGATCATGATCGTGACCGAGATCGCCCGCGCCATGTGCGGCAGCTGGATATTGATGAAGATGTCGACGGCCGTCGCGCCGTCCAGCCGGGCGGCCTCGAGTTGCTCCTCGTCCATCGACTGAAGCGCCGTGAACAGGATGAGGAAGGCGTAAGGCAGCCATTCCCAGCACAGGATCACCATGATCGAGCCGAGCGGGAAGACGCTGAACCAAGCGATGGGCCGCAGGCCGACCATACGGAAGATCGCGGCGAGGAGGCCGTCCACCGGGTCGAGCAGGAGGTTCTTCCAGACGAGCGCGCTCACCGTCGGCATGACGAAGAACGGCGAGATCATCAGCACGCGCGCGACGCCCTGGCCGAAGAACGGCATGTTGAAGACCGCGGCGAGAATGGAGCCCAGGACGATCGTGATGGCGATGACGCCGACCACGATGATGACCGAAACCACGAGCGAGTGCAGCAGCGCCGGGTCTTCGATGAGGTATTTGAAGTTGTTGATGCCCGCCCAGCCGTGGATCATCGGGTTGAGCAGGTTGTAGCGGCGGAAGGCGAAGTAGAGCGTCATCGCCAGCGGCACGATCATCCAGATCAGCAGCAGGCCGACCGAGGGTGCCATCAGCGGAAACGTCTTGACGCCGCCGCCCGGGCGCTTCTTCGCAGTCCGGGCTTGAGCCCCGGATGCTTGCGGCCCCCCTGCGGTCATCGGAGTGGCACTCATGACGATCCTTTCGGGTCTGCGCACGGCCGGGGGATCAGGGATGAAGCCCATGCTCCACCCGCGATGCGGGCCGCCAAACATGAGCGGCCCGGCAACGGTTGCCGGGCCGCTCCTGATCATGCCATCACGCCGTTACTGCGTGTAGCCGGCCTGCTGCATCGTGGAGGAGACCGACGACTGCGCCTGCTTCAGCGCGGAATCGACGCTGGTCTGCCCGGTCAGCGCCGCCGCCATCAGCTGGCCCACCGTCGTGCCGATCGCCTCGAACTCCGGGATCGAAACGTACTGGATGCCCGTATAGGGAACCGGGTTCGCCGTCGGATGGTCGAGGTCGGCCGTCAGGATCGCCTGCTTCACGGCGCCCGCGAAGGGCGCGGCCTTCAGGTAATCCGGGTTCGAGTAGGTGGAGAGGCGCGTGCCCGGGGGAAGCGTCGTCCAGCCGTTCGTGCGGCCGACAAGGTCGATGTAGTCCTTGGAGGTCGCCCAGGCGATGAAGTCCTTCGCGGTCGCAACCTGCTTGGAGGTGGAGGGGATCGCCAGCGCCCAGGCCCAGAACCAATGCGAGCCGTGCGGCGTCACGTCGACAGGCGCGGCGGTGAAGGCGGTCTTGTCGGCCACCTGGCTGCTGTTCTTGTCATAGATCAGACCGGCGCCCGAGGTCGCGTCGATCCACATGGCGCAATGACCCGTGGCGAACAGCGCCTGGTTCTCGTTGAAGCCGTTGGAGCTGGCGCCCGGCGGGCCGTAGTCGCGCAGCAGATGGATGTAGAAGTTGACCGCGTCATGCCACGGCTGGCTGTCCAGCTGGGCCTGCCACTTCATGTTGAACCACTCGCCGCCGAAGGTGTTCACCATCGTGTCGAGGAAGGCCATGTTCTCGCCCCAGCCCGGCTTGCCGCGCAGGCAGATGCCGTACATCTGCTTGCTCTTGTCGGTCAGCTTCTTGGCGAACTGGTCGATCTGCTTGTAGGTCGGCTGGGCCGGCATGGTCAGGCCCGCCTGCTGGAACAGATCCTTCCGGTAGTAGGTGAAGGAACTCTCGGCATAGAACGGCAGCGCCCAGAGCTTGCCGTTGGAGGACAGCGCCTGGCGGACCGAGCTGAAGATGTCGTTGTAGTCGTAGCCTGAGATGCCACCGAGCGGCGTGAGCCAGCCCTGCTTGCCCCAGATCGGCGTTTCGTACGAGCCGATCGTGACGATGTCGAACTGGCCGCCGTGCGTCGCGATATCGGTCGTCACGCGCTGCCGGAGAACGTTCTCCTCCAGAACCACCCAGTTGATGTGATTGCCGGTCTTCTTTTCCCAGACCGAAGAAAGCTTCTGCATCACCACCATCTGCGAGTTGTTCACCGTCGCGATGGTGATGGTCGCCGCATGGGCGAGGCAGGTGCCGGACATCAAGGCAGCCGCAAAGGCCGCGATCGCTCTCAGACGCATTTCCAATTCCCTAACTTCAAAAATCGTTGCGAGCTACACCGCTTGACGGGCGTATGCTCAGGCAGCGAGCAGAACATCAAGCCGAGCGCCCTCTGTCAAGTAGCCTTTCCAACCCATTGCTCTTCTGTCACCTGAAAGCGCCGCGGCCAGCTTTGTCCGGTCACGTCGCCAACAGCGCCAGCGCGGTCGCCTCGTCGGTGATGAGGCCGTCGACCATGCCGCCGATCATGGCCGCCCGGATGGCGGAGACCTTGGAGGCGCCGAAGGCGGCACCGACGCGCAGCGCCCCTGTCCGCAGCGCGAGATGCCAGACGCCGGCGACGCGCTCGTTGACGGAGCCGCCCAGCAACCGTCCATCCGCGTCGTAGGACCAGCCGCCGATCTCGCCCACTGCCCCGCCCTCTATGAGGGTCGTGAGTTCGGCGTCGGAGACGCAGCCGTCGCTGTGCAGCGCGCTTTTCCAGTCGACGGAACCGATGCCGACCAGCATGCAGCGCGCCTGCGGCAGAAGCTCGCGCAGCGTCTCGTAAGGCTGTTGCTTCTGCAACACGGCCCGCTCCTCGACCGTTGCGGCGATGACCGGACAGGGAAGCGAGAAGCATTGGGCATCCGAGCGCTCGGCAATGCGCAAGACCGGGTCGAGCGCAATCGCGCGCCCCATCGGCAGGATGCTGCCGCACAATGCGAACACTTTGTGCTGCGGTGCAGCAACCGGTGACAGTTCATTGGCGATGGCGCGGAGCGTGCGGCCTGTGCCGAGGCCGAGAACGAGTGGGGCGCGTTGCGAAAGCCACTTCTCGAGAAACTGCGCCCCCGCAATGGCGACCGAGCCGAGCGTCGCCGAATTGCTGCCCATGGTCGGCACGACCTCGCAGAGCGAGAGGCCGAAGCGGCGCGACAGCGCGTCTCCCGCCTCCATGCAGGGGCCGACCTCGTGATCGAAGCGAAACTTGATGAGCTTTTCGGTGAGCGCCAGCGAAATAAGCCGCTGCGCGGCCTGACGCGAGATATTGAGCTGCGCCGCGACCTCATCCTGCGTGCGCCGCCCGACGTAGTAGAGCCAGGCGGCACGCGCCGCCTGTTCCAACCGCAGCCCCTGTCTGGACCGCGTCTCCACGGCCAATCTTTCACTCATGAACGTCCTGCCCTGGATGTCCCGCGCATCCTTGAGGCGAAGTATCGTTCGGAGTGCGGGCATTTGCCAAGCCCTCGCCTTCCGGGTGCGGTTTGGCGTCAACGGACAGGCGGCGGCAGCCAGGGCCATGTGCCGCGCCCGTCGCGGTCGGCACGGACAACGACACCGCCGCGCGCGAGGCGGACCGTGATCGCTTGCGCCGCCTGCACGCGGTCGCGGTCGACGAGGGTCACGCCCGCGCAGTTCGGACCGTCCATGCCATGCAGGTAGCCGAGGGCGATGACGACCGCGATCCCGCGACAGTCGGCGGGCGGCTCCCAGGCCTGCCAGAGCAGGATGGAGCCTCCGTCGCGGCGGCCGGGCAGGACGCAGCCCTCCCCCGAACAGGCGACCCCGAGCGCGGGCAACGCCACCACGGGTCGGTCGCCGAAGAAGCGCCGCCACTCGCCGAAGGTAAAATCGTCATGCCCCTTTTGCAGCAGATAGACAGCATGCGGCTCGCGGACGGCGATGATCCTGAGATCGGGCGCGACCAGGATGTCCGGCACCGTCACGAAAAGCGGCATCACGAAGACGCCGAGGACGAGGGGTGCGAGGCCCGCAAGCCGCACGGGGCTCCGCCATAGACAGAGCCAGGTGAGCCCAAGGATGGCGATGCAGAGACCGGTGAGGGACTCGGGCGGCACGGAGATGGCCGCGCCCGGGAGGGCCGCGGCCATGCGGGCGATGCCGATCATCAGCGCGCAGCCCCAGCCCATGGGGATGAGGGCGAGGAAGCCGCAGCCGATCGGCATCAGCAGCAGCGCGAGCAGCCCGAGCGGCAGCACCCAGAACGTCGCGAGAGGCACCGCCAGCATGTTGGCGAAAACCGAATAGAGCTGCACCTGACCGAAGTGGTAGGCGACGAAGGGGGCGGTCGCGGCGGCGGCGAGGATGCTGGTCGTCGCCACCAGAGTGAGGTCGCGCCGCAGCCAGCCCCAGACGCCCGGCTGATGCGAAACTGATGCGATTCTGAGGGACCGCATCGCCTCATAGCCCGCCACCAGAACCATCACGGCGGCGAAACTCATCTGGAAGCTGACCCCGGCCACCGCCTCGGGCTGGGTCAGCATGAGGACGGTCGCGGCGAATCCGAGGCCACGCATGCTGATCGCGCGCCGGCCGATGAGCAGCCCGAGCGTCACCAGGCAGGCCATCAGAAAGCTCCGGATGATGGGCAGATGCATGCCCGTGATGGCCATGTAGAAAGCCCCCGCGCCGAGGGCGGCAACCCCCGCGATCTGCTTGAGCGGGAAGCGGAGGGCGCCCCACTCCCACTGCACGAGCCCGAAGCGCACGACCGCGAAGACCGTGCTCATGATGATGCCGATGTGGAGCCCGGCGACCGCCAGGATATGGGCGAGCCCGGCGGCGGCGAAGGCGGCCCGGTCGGCGTTCGGAATGGCCGTGTTCATTCCGGTGAGCAAAGTCGCGGCCACGGCACCCGGCGGCCCCGGCAGCACCGCCATGATCCGCGCCGCGACCGCCTCGCGAAACCGCTGCCAATGCTCGGCACGCCCCGAGCGCGGCGCCGCCGCCAGCCTGCGGGCTGCGCCGAGCGCGAAACCGCCGCCCGCAAGCCCCTGGAAATATTCGTCCCGCCGCAGGTCCCAGGCGCCCGGATAGGCGGGGGCGAACGGTGGACGCAGCAGCGCCCGCACCGCCATGCGGTCGCCGGGCGCCAGGGGCTGCCGGTCCGTGCCGCGCAGCCGCACCCGCACATCCCGCGCGAGCGGCCGGCCGCCATCGAGCGTCACGTGGCCGAGGACCACGCGGCGGCCGGTCGGCAGGGGCTCGACCGCCACGATCCGTCCCGAGACCAGCACGGCTCCGCGCGGAAGGTCGGGCATCGGCGGCAACGCATGGGTGCGAAGGCTGGCCGAGGCGAAGCCCAGCGCCAGGGCCAGCACCATGAGGCCGCAGGCCCGGCCGATCTGGTGTCTCCAGCCGAGCGCGGCCAACGGGACCGCCGCGAGCAGGACGGCGGGTCCGATCCAGGGTCGCGGCTCGGCGCGACAGCTGAAGAAGATGACGATGCCGATGCCCATGAACACCGGCAGCCAGGGGAGGAAGCGCCCGCGCTCGGCCTCGATGAACCGGGCGAGGGCGGACGCCCCCCGCTCCGCCCATGGCACGGCGAGCGGGACCGCCAGACGCCCAAGGACGTTTTCACGCACCTTCGAAATGCTCTAAGCAGCCGGCATGACCGAGAAGACGCCCGCCAGCATGCCCATCCGCACCCGTTTCGCGCCCAGCCCGACCGGGCTCCTGCACATCGGCGGCGCCCGCACCGCGCTGTTCAACTACCTGTTCGCCCGCCATCACGGTGGCGCGTTCCTGCTGCGGATCGAAGATACCGACCGCGCCCGCAGCACCCCCGAGGCGACCGAGGTCATTCTCCGCGGTTTGGAATGGCTCGCCCTGACGCCGGATGAGGCGCCGGTCTATCAGTCGACGCGCGAGGCCCGGCACGCCGAGGTCGCACTCGCGCTGCTGGACCAGGGCCGCGCCTATCGCTGCTTCGCCACCCGGGAGGAGCTGGACCAGATGCGGGCCGAGGCCGCCGCCGCCGGCCGGCCGCCGCGCTATGACGGACGCTGGCGCGACCGCGATCCGGCCGAGGCGCCACCGGGGGCGAAACCGGCCATTCGCCTCCGCGCCCCGCAGGAGGGCGTGACCGAGGTCGACGACCTCGTGCAGGGCAGCGTGCGGGTCGCCAATGCCGAACTCGACGACATGATCATCCTGCGGAGCGACGGGACGCCCACCTATCTGCACGCGGTCGTGGTGGACGACCACGACATGGGCATCACCCACGTCATCCGCGGCGATGACCACCTGACGAACACCTTCCGTCAGGTCCAGATCTATCACGCGATGGGCTGGGAGCCGCCGCGCTTCGCCCATATCCCGCTGATCCACGGCGCGGACGGCGCCAAGCTCTCGAAGCGCCACGGCGCCGTCAGCGTGCTGGAGTTCGAGCGCGAGGGGTTCCTGCCGGAGGCGCTGTGCAATTACCTGCTGCGCCTCGGCTGGGGCCATGGCGATGCCGAAATCCTCAGCCGCGACGAGGCGATCGCACTCTTCGACCTCGATGGCGTCGGCCGCGCCGCGAGCCGGATGGACTACGCGAAGCTCACCCACCTCAACGGCGTCTGGCTGCGCGCGGCAGACGATGCCCGCCTTACCCGGGACGTGCTGGCGCGCCTCGCCGAGAACAGTCACCTCACACCCGACGCCGTCGCCGAGCAGCGCATCCTGATGCTGATGCCCGCGCTCAAGGAACGCGCGAAGACGCTGTTCGATCTGGCGCAGTCGGCGGCCTTCCTGGCGCGGCCACGGCCCCTGCCCTTCGACACCAAGGCGACGCTTCTGCTGACGCCCGAGGCACGGGCCATGCTGGCGAGCCTCGCCCCACGGCTGGAGGCGACCGACTTCACGGTCGCCGGTCTCGATGCCGCGCTCCGCGCCTTCGCCGAGGAGACCGGCCGCAAGCTCGGGCAGGTGGCACAGCCATTGCGCGCCGCCCTCACGGGCTCCACCACCAGCCCGCCGATCGATGCGACGCTCGCGGCACTCGGCCGCGCCGAAAGCCTCGCCCGCATCGCCGCCGTCAGCGAAAGCTGAGCCAGAAGCCACGCGAAGGGACAGACCATGCGCCATCTCCTCGCCATCGAAGGCCTGTCGCCCGCGACGATCGGAGAGCTTCTGAACCTCGCCGAGAGCTACGCGCTGCTCAACCGCTCGGGCAAGACGCAGCGGGACGTGCTGCGCGGGCGGACGCTGATCAACCTGTTCTTCGAGGACAGTACACGGACACGGACGAGCTTCGAACTGGCCGGCAAGCGGCTGGGCGCGGACGTGATCAACATGTCGGTCTCGACCAGCAGCGTGAAGAAGGGCGAGACGCTGCTCGACACGGCGTCGACGCTGAACGCGATGCAATGCGACCTGCTGGTCGTGCGGCACGACCAGTCTGGCGCGCCCAACCTGCTCGCGCAGAAGGTCGAGGCCGCGGTCATCAACGCCGGCGACGGCACGCATGAGCACCCGACCCAGGCGCTGCTCGACGCGCTGACCATCCGGCGACATCGCGGCAAGCTGGAGGGGCTCGTGATCGCCATCTGCGGCGATATCGGCCATTCGCGGGTGGCGCGGTCCAACATCCACCTCCTCCTCGCCATGGGCAGCACGGTGCGCGTGGTGGGGCCGCCCACATTGATGCCGGCCGCCATCGAGGAGCTGGGCGTCACCGTATTTCATGACATGGCGGCTGGACTGGCGGGGGCGGACGTGGTCATGATGTTACGATTGCAGAAAGAACGTATGACACGCAACCTCATCCCCAGCAGCCGGGAGTATTTCCGGTTCTTCGGCCTCGACGCGGCGAAGCTCGCGGTCGCCAAGCCCAATGCGCTCGTCATGCATCCGGGGCCGATGAACCGCGGCGTCGAGATCGACAGCGCCGTCGCCGACGATCCCGCGCACAGCGTGATCCGCGAGCAGGTGGAGATGGGGGTCGCGGTACGGATGGCGGTGCTCGACCGTCTCTCCCGCCCCGCCGTCGCGCCGGTCAAGGGGGCGCGGCGCTGATGGACGGCATGGGCGCGGTCGGCCTGCGCGACACGCTGATCGCGGGCGCCCGGGTGATCGACCCGGCGAGCGGCTTCGATGGTGTCGCGGACGTTCTGGTCCGTGGCGGTCTCATCGCCGATATCGGGCCGGGCCTTGGCGCGCCCGAGGACGCCGAGGTGGTGCGGGCAGAGGATGCCGTGCTCTGTCCCGGGCTTGTGGACATGCGCGCCGAATTGGGCGAGCCGGGACGCGAGTATCGCGAAACCATCAAGTCGGTTGCCCGCGGGGCCGCGGCGGGTGGCATCACCACGCTCGCCGCCCTGCCCGATTCGCTGCCCGCGATCGACGACCCGGCGCTGGTGCGGCTGCTGCGCGCGCGCGGCGAGGAGACCGGAAGTCTCACCATCCTGCCCTATGGCGCGGTGACGCGCGGCTGCGCGGGCGAACAGCTTGCGGAGCTTGGCCTGCTGCGGGAGGCGGGTGCGGTCGGCTTCACTGACGGCGGGCGCGCCATCGGGCCCGCGCGGCTCATGCGGCTTGCCCTGTCCTATGCACGGGGCTTCGGCGGCATCGTCGTGCAGCACCCGGAGGACCGGAGCCTCGCCGAAGGCGGGGCCGCGACCGAAGGCGAACTCGCGACCCGGCTGGGGCTTCCGGGCATTCCCGCCGCCGCCGAGGCGATCCAGGTGGGGCGCGACATCGCGCTCGCGCGGCTGACGGGCGGACGGCTGCATTTCGCCCATGTCTCCACGGCCGCGGCGCTCGACCTCATCCGCCGCGCCAAGGACGAAGGCCTGCGGGTGACGTGCGACACGGCGCCCCCCTATTTCGACCTCAACGAGATCGCGATCGGCGAATTTCGGACCTATGCCAAGCTCTCGCCGCCGCTGCGGGCGGAGGCGGATCGACGGGCGGTCGTGGCGGCTCTGGCCGACGGGACGATCGACGCCGTCGCCTCGGACCATCAGCCAAGGGATGCGGACGACAAGCGGCTGCCCTTCGCCGAGGCCTCGCCGGGGGGCGCGGGGCTGGTGACGCTGCTGCCGATCACGCTCGCCCAGATGCATGGCGGGGCCATCTCCCTGCCCCGCGCAATCGCGCTGATGACGGCGGGACCGGCGGATGTGCTGGGTGTCGCCCAGGGGCGGCTGGCCAAGGGCGGGGTCGCCGATCTGTGCCTGTTCCACCCCGACCGGGCATGGCAGATCGAGGCCGGGCGGATGCCGGGGAAAGCCCAGAACACGCCGTTCGACGGGCGTGCCGTCGAAGGCCGGGTGATGGGCACCTGGAAGGCCGGGAGGCGCGTGTTCGGATGAGCCACCACCTCCCCATCCTGGCGATCATCCTCGGCTATCTGCTCGGCAGCATCCCCTTCGGGCTCATCCTGACACGGCTTGGCGGGGCGGGCGATATCCGCACCATCGGCTCGGGCAATATCGGCGCCACGAATGTGCTCCGCACCGGCCGCCGCGGCCTCGCCGCCGCTACGCTGTTGCTGGACGGCGCCAAAGGCGCGGCGGCTGTGCTTCTGGCGGCGAACGTCGCGCCGTTGCACACCGCGCCCACCGCCGGGCTATGGGCCGGGGCTTTCGCCGTCATCGGCCATATGGTTCCGGTCTGGCTGCGCTTTCGTGGCGGCAAGGGGGTCGCGACCGGCATCGGCGTGGCGCTCGCCGCCTGCTGGCCGGAAGGCGTGCTGATGTGCGCCATCTGGCTCGTCGGCGCGAAGGTGACGAAGATTTCCTCGGCCTCCGCCCTCGCCGCCTTCCTCGCCTCACCCTTCCTTGCCTGGGGCTTCGGCGGTCCGGCGCATGCGATCCTTGCTCTCGTCGTGGCGATCCTGGTGCTGGTCCGGCACCACACGAATATCCGCCGTCTGCTCTCGGGCACCGAGCCGCGCATCGGCGCCGCTTGAGCAAAGCCGCCCCCCAGGCCGGCCAGGATCTCGTCGACCGTCTGCGGCTGGCGCGCACGGAGGGCGTCGGCCCCGTCACCTATCGCAAACTGCTCAGCCGCTACGGGACGCCAGCGGCGGCGCTGGACGCGCTGCCCGGCCTCGCCCGCGCCGCGGGGCGGCCGGACAAGCCCATCCCCTCCAAGGCCATGGCCGAGGACGAAATCGCCGGCACCGAGCGCCTGGGCGGACGGATCCTCATGCCGCACATGCCGGCCTACCCGCCGCTACTGGCGCTGCTCGCCGACCCGCCGCCGGCGCTCGCCGTGCTCGGCGACACGGCCCTGCTGTCGGCGCGTGCGGTCGCGGTCGTCGGCAGCCGCAACGCCTCGCTCAACGGACAGCGGATCGCGGCCTCCCTCGCGGCCGATCTCGCGGCCGAAGGCCTCGCCGTGGTCTCCGGGATGGCACGCGGCGTCGACGCCGCGGCGCATGAGGCGGCGCTGGCCGTTCCGGGCGGACGGACCGTGGCGGCGGTCGCGGGCGGTCTCGACGTGCCTTATCCGCCGCAGCATGCCGTTCTGCAGGCTCGCATCGCGGCCGGCGGCGCCGTCGTGACCGAGGCGCCGCTCGGCACCGAGCCGCAGGCGCGCCACTTTCCCCGCCGCAACCGCATCATCGCGGGCCTTTCGCTCGGCGTCGTCGTGGTCGAGGCCGCCCGCCATTCCGGCAGCCTCATCACCGCCCGGCTGGCGCTTGAGGCAGGGCGCGAAGTTTTCGCCGTGCCCGGATCGCCGCTCGACGCGCGCTGCCAGGGCAGCAACGAACTCATCCGCCAGGGTGCTCAGCTGACCGAGACGCTCGCCGATATTCTCCCCCATTTGCCTCAAAGCGCGGCGGATTTCCGCCACGAACCGCCGCCGGATTATCGGCCCGATCAGCTGGCGGAGGAGCGTCCGGCGACACACGAAGAGGCGAGCGAAATTCGCGCCTCGGTGCTGCAACTGCTCAGCCCGGCTCCGACATCGGTTGACGATCTGCTTCGACACTGCCAGTTCACGTCGCAAGCCGCCCTTCTGGCCGCACTGCTGGACCTCGAACTCGGTGGCGTCATCGAGTCGCTGCCCGGCAACCGCGTGGCCCTGGCGTTGACGCGGGGCGGGTGAGCGCTTTTTCAGGAAGAGCATGTCTGACGTCGTCGTCGTCGAATCCCCCGCCAAAGCCAAGACCATCAATAAGTATCTGGGCAGCGGCTACACTGTGCTGGCGAGCTTCGGTCATGTTCGTGACCTGCCGCCGAGGGACGGAAGCGTACGGCCCGACCAGGACTTCGCCATGGACTGGGAATCGGACGAGCGCGGCAGCCGCCAGGTCTCGGCCATCGCCAAAGCGATCAAGAGCGGCACGACCCTCTACCTCGCCACCGACCCGGATCGCGAGGGCGAAGCCATCTCCTGGCACGTCCGCGCCATGCTGGAAGATCGCAACGCGCTCCGTGGAGTGACCGTCCACCGCGTGACCTTCAACGAGATCACCCGCAACGCCGTCACGACCGCGATGGCGAAGCCGCGCATGCTCGACCAGCCGCTGATCGAGGCCTATCTCGCCCGCCGCGCGCTCGACTATCTCGTGGGATTCACCCTCTCGCCCGTTCTTTGGCGGAAACTGCCCGGCAGCCGCAGCGCGGGCCGCGTGCAATCGGTCGCGCTCCGGCTGGTCTGCGAGCGGGAAGCCGAGATCGAGGCCTTTCGCGCCCGGGAATACTGGACGGTCGAAGCGCATATGGCGACGCCGGCCGGCGCGCCCTTCCTCGCCCGCCTGACCCAACTGAACGGGCGAAAGCTCGACCAGTTCGACCTTCCGAACGCGGCGGCGGCCGAGGCTGCCCGCGCGGCGGTGGAGGCCGGCAGCTTCTCGGTCTCGACGATCGAGCGCAAGCGGGTCCGCCGCAACCCGAACCCGCCTTTCACCACCTCCACCCTGCAACAGGAGGCGAGCCGCAAGCTCGGCTTCGGCGCGCAGCAGACGATGCGGGTGGCCCAGCAGCTCTATGAGGGCGTCGACATCGGCGGCGAGACGGTCGGCCTCATCACCTACATGCGGACCGACGGCGTGCAGATGGCGCGGGAAGCCGTGCACGCGATCCGCGACCACGTGAAGGGCGCGTTCGGCACCAGCTATCTGCCCGCCGCCCCCCGCGAATACAGCACGAAGGCCAAGAACGCGCAGGAAGCGCATGAGGCGATCCGCCCGACCGACGTCGACCGCAGGCCGGAGGACATGACGCGGGCGCTCAGTCACGATCAGGCGCGGCTTTACGAGCTGATCTGGAAGCGCGCGGTCGCGTCCCAGATGAGCCAGGCGGAGTTCGACCAGGTGACGGTCGACATGAGCGACGGCGCTGGCGCCGGTACCGTGTTGCGGGCCAACGGCTCGCTCCTCGCCTTCGATGGGTTCCTCAAGCTCTATCGCGAGGACCGCGACGATCAGTCGGACGAGGACGACGAGGCGCGTGTGCTGCCGGCGATGGCCGAGGGCGACCCACTCTCCCGCCGAGACGTGAAGGCCAGCCAGCACTTCACCCAGCCGCCGCCGCGCTACACCGAGGCGTCGCTGGTCAAGAAGATGGAGGAGCTGGGGATCGGCCGGCCCTCGACCTACGCCTCCACGCTCTCTGTTTTGCGGGACCGCAACTACGTGCGGCTGGATGCGAAGCGGCTGGTGCCGGAGGATCGCGGACGGCTGGTGACGGCGTTCCTGACAAGCTTCTTCACCCGCTACGTCGACCCGGGCTTCACCGCCAGTCTGGAAGAGAAGCTCGATGAAATCTCCGATGGCCGCGCCGACTGGCGGGCGGTCATGCGTGCCTTCTGGCAGGATTTCTCCGAAGCCGTGGAGCAGACGCGCGAACTCAAGATTTCCGACGTCATCAACGCGCTGGACGACGATCTGGGGCCGCATTTCTTTCCGCCGCGCGAGGATGGCGGCGATCCGCGCCTCTGTCCGGCCTGCAGCACCGGGCGGCTGGGCCTGAAGCTCGGGCGGCACGGCAGCTTCATCGGCTGCTCCAACTATCCCACCTGCCAATACACCCGGCGTCTCGCCGTGAATGGCGGCGAGGATGGCGAGGAGACGCTGAAGGAAGGGATGCGCGTGCTTGGCCGCGATCCCGCGACGGGCGAGGACATCACCGTGCGCCGTGGCCCCTACGGCCTCTATGTCCAGCAGGGCGAGCCGCCGCCGCCCTCACCCGATGAGAAGAAGGGCGACAAGAAGGCGAAGAAGGAAAAACCGAAGCGCATGTCGCTGCCGCGCGGGCTGGAGGGGGACGCCATCACGCTGGAGCAGGCGCTGGGTCTGCTCACGCTGCCGCGGCTGATCGGGCTTCATCCCGAGAGCCGCGAACCGATGGAGGCCGGCATCGGCCGCTTCGGCCCCTATATCCGCATGGGCTCGGTCTATGCCTCGCTCGACCGCGACGACGACGTGCTGAGCGTCGGCGCCAACCGGGCCGTCGATCTGCTGGCGAAGAAACTGGCGGGGGTGCGGACGCTCGGCGCGCATCCCAAGGATGGCGAAGCGATCATGGTGAAGAAGGGGCGCTTCGGCCCCTACGCGCAACACGGCAAGGTCGTCGCCAATCTGCCGCGCGCGGTCTCGATGGACGACATCACGCTCGACGACGCTGTGGCGCTTCTGACGGAGAAGGGCCGCGAGCTGAAGCCCAAGCCCGGCGCCAAGGGCAAAGCGAAGCCCGCCGCAAAGTCGAAGGCCTCCGCGTCCGTATCCACGAAAGCCGCGCCGCCGGATGGTGCCGCCGGGAAGCCTGCCGCGCCGAAGAAGACTGGTGCGGTCAAGAAGGTGGGGGCGGCGAAGAAAGCTGGGGCTGCGAAGAAGCCCGCTCCTAAAGCAGCGGCGAAGAAGCCCGGCGGCAAGCCGCGCTCCCAAGCGGCCGAATGACGACGGCGGCGGGATGAAAGTTTTGCTTCTTTCTCTGAAAAGAGGCGCTTTCAGTTCTTTTTCTTAAAAGAAGAACCAAGAACTTTCATATGCTTCTCTCCGGATGAAGACAGCACGCAAGAAGCCGAGACCGCTGCCGGAGGGGCCGGGCCGTCCCTTCCCGAGCCGCGAGCAGATCCGCGCTTTTCTGGCGGATGCGCCCGGCCGTGTCGGGAAGCGGGAAGCCATGCGCGCCTTCGGCCTCGGCCCCGAGCACCGGGTGGCGATGCGGACGGTGCTGAAGGAGATGGCGGCCCGCGGCGAGGCTGCCCCCGCGGGACACAAGCGCTTTACCGCGCCGCATGCGGCTCCGCGCGTCACCGGACGCACACCCGACACCCTCATCGTCGAGATCACCGGGATCGATTCGGAGGGCGATCCCATCGCCCGTCCCGCCGAATGGCGCGGCGACGGCCCGCCGCCGACGATCTTCATGCAGCCCGAAGCGCGCGGTCAGGCGGCCCTCGCGCCCGGCCAGCGGGTGCTCGCCCGGATCAAGCCGATCGGCGAGGCGCGGGGCGCGCGCAAGTTCGAGGGCCGAACGCTCCGCCGGATCGAAGGCACGCCGGGCCGCGTCGTCGGCATTTTCCGCCGGCGTGGCGGCCTCACCCGCATCGAACCCACCGACCGGCGCGTCAAGGCCGAGTGGATCGTCCCGCCCGGCGAGGATGGTGGCGCGCAGGATGGCGAGATCGTGCGCGGCGAGCCGCTGCCGATGGGTGGCCTCGGCCTCAAGCCGGTGCGCGTGCTCGAACGGCTGGGGGACGCCGGAAGCGCCAGGGCCGTGAGCCTGCTGGTGATCGCAACGCTCGACATCCCCGACACCTTCCCCGAGGAGGCGCTGGCCGAGGCCAGCCGCGCGCAAGGCGTGGGCCCCGAGGGGCGCGAGGATCTGCGGCACATCCCCCTCGTCACCATCGACGGCGCGGATGCGCGGGATTTCGACGACGCCGTGTTTGCCGAGCCGGACGGAGACGGCTACCGCCTGATCGTGGCGATCGCCGATGTCGCGCATTATGTGCGGCCGGGAAGCGCGCTCGACCGCTCGGCGCGGGAGCGCGGCAACTCGGTCTACTTCCCCGACCGGGTGGTGCCGATGCTGCCCGAGGCGCTTTCCAACGGCTGGTGCAGCCTGCGCCCGAACGAGGACCGCGCGTGCCTGTTCACGGAGATGCGGATCGGCGCCGACGGCCGCAAGATCGGCCACCGCTTCGGCCGTGGCCTGATGCGGAGCGTGGCCCGCCTCACCTACGAGGACGTGCAGGAGGCGCGCGACGCGGGGCGGGAGACGCCCGGCTTTCCGCTCGACCATCTCTACGGCGCTTTCGCCCATCTGCTGGAGGCGCGACGCAAGCGGGGCACGCTCGACCTCGATCTGCCGGAATGGAAGGTGACGCTCGACGCCGAGGGCCGGGTCGCGAGTGTCGCCCGCCGCACACGGCTCGACAGCCACCGGCTCATCGAGGAGTTCATGGTGCTGGCGAACATCGCCGCCGCCGAGGAACTGGAACGGTTGCGCCGTGCTGTGGTCTATCGCGTTCATGCCCCGCCCTCCGAGATGAAGCTTGAGGGGCTGAGGACCTATTTGCATGGCATGAGTATCGCGTTGCCCGCGGGCGACCAGATCCACCCGCGCGATCTCGACGCCGTGCTCACCCGCGTCGCCGGCACGGAGGAAGCGCCGCTGGTCAACGACGCCGTGCTGCGCAGCCAGTCCCAGGCCGCCTACAGCCCCGAGAACATCGGCCATTTCGGGCTCGCGATTGCCCGCTACGCGCATTTCACCAGCCCCATCCGCCGCTATGCCGATCTTCTGGTGCATCGCTCGCTCATCGCGGGGCTCGGCTTCGGGTCCGATGGGCTGACGCCCGACGAGGCGGCGCGGCTGGAAGATACCTGCGAGCACATCACCCGCACCGAGCGCCGCGCGGCGCAGGCCGAGCGGGACGCGACCGACCGCTATATGGCCGCCTTCATGGCGGATAAGGTCGGCTGCATGTTCGATGCGCGGATCTCCGGGGTGACCCGCTTCGGGCTGTTCGTGACCCTGGCGGACACCGGTGCGAGCGGGATGATTCCGCTCGGAAGCCTGCCAGACGACTTCTGGATGCATGACGAACAGACACAGAGTCTGAGCGGACGGCGCAGCCGGGTCGTCTTCCATCTGGCGCAGCCGGTCACGGTGCGGCTTGCCGAGGCGAAGCCCGTGACCGGCGGCCTGATCTTCCAGATGGTCCTGCCCGGCGCCGCCGCGCCGCCAAACGGAGGCAGGCGCCAAACCGGCGGCCGCCAAGCCCGCACGCGTCCGAAGTGAAGCGCAGGACTTTTTTAGTCGTCCTGGTTCTCGTCCTTCCCATGCGGGCGGAAGCACAGACCCAGTTCAACCAAGCGCTGGCCGGCAGCGTCTATGGCGCCGCTTTCGCCTTCATGGCGCCGCGTACGCTCGCCCCGATCCCGATCGCGAAGCTCACCCTCTGGGGGCTGCGAGGTCTCACCGCGCTCGACCCCGCTGTCGGCCCCACGATCAGCCCGCGCGCGATCATGCTGGTCGACCGCGAGCGGGTGGCGCTGACCATGCCGCTGCCATCGCCCACCGATGCCGCCGCCTGGGGCGCGGTCGCCGCGGCACTTTGCGAGAAGGCGGCGTCCCTTTCCCCCGCGATCGCCGAGGCCGGCACCGGCGGCATCGTCACGAGCTTTTTCGACGAGTTGTTCAATCACCTCGACCCCTATTCCCGCTATATCGCGCCCGAGGGCGGCCGGGATCAGACCACATCGGCCGATGTGGGCCTCGTCATCGGGGTCTTCCGCCACCGCGCGGTCGTCGCGCGCATCGTGCCCGAGGGCTCGGCCGCCGCCGCGGGGCTTGTGGTCGGCGAACAGGTGCTGGCGATCGACGGCGTCTCGACGCGCGGGCAGGACGCCTATGCCTTGAACAACGCGCTGAGCGGGCCGGCCGGATCGGAAGTGACGCTGAGCATCCTGCCCCACCATAGCCGTCCGCGCATCGTCTCGCTGCCGCGCATCCCGGCCGCGCCCGAGACAGTGTTCGCCGCGCGGCAGGGGCCGATGCTCGTCGTCCAGATCACCGGCTTCGAGCGGGGCACGGCGGAGGCCTTCCGGCGCATGCTGACGGGCGCGCTCGCGACGAAGCCCGATCCTGTCGGGATCGTCATCGACCTGCGGGGCAATCGCGGCGGGTTGCTCGATCAAGCGGTCGGGGTTGCGGACAGTCTGATCGACAGCGGGATCATTGCGCGCGCGGTAGGTCGCGACCCGGCGGCGAACCAGCTGTGGCAGGCTCGGGGCCCCGACATCGCGGCCGGCCGGCCGCTCGCGGTGCTGGTGGATGGCCGCACGGCGAGCGCGGCCGAGGTGCTGGCGGCGGCCTTGGCGGATGACGGTCGCGGCGTCGTCATCGGCAGCGCCACCTTCGGCAAGGGGTTGGTGCAGGCGGCCACGCGGCTGCCGGACAACGGCACGTTGCTGGTGACCTGGGCCCGGCTTCTGGCGCCGCTCGGCTGGCCTCTGCAGGGGCTCGGCGTGATGCCGCAAATCTGCACGAGCGGTTCGAGCGACAGCGTCGAGCACGAGTTGGAGGGTCTGAGCGCCGGACAGCAGCCGCTGGGCACCGCGATCCGCGCCGAACGCGCGGCCCGGCCCGGCATTTCGCTCAATGACATCCTGCGGCTGCGGGAGGCCTGCCCAGCGGCGCTTGGCTCCTCGCTCGATCTGCAGACGGCGCAGTTTCTGCTCAAGGCCCGAGGTGCCTACGCGACCGCTCTCCTCACGCGGCCCTAAAGCCGCCCGCGCTCAGGCGCTCGCTTTGGTCACGACACGGTTGGACGGCGCGGCGAAGTCGAGCTTCGGTCCGATCGGCACAATGCCATACGGATTGATGGTCGGGTGGCTTTCGAAATAGTGGCCCTTGATGTGCTGGAAGTTGACCGTGGCCGCGATCCCCGGCGCCTGATAGAGCGCTCGCGTGTAATCCCACAGGTTGGGGTAGTCCGTCAGCCGCCGCAGGTTGCACTTGAAGTGCGTGACGTACACGGCGTCGAAGCGGACAAGCGTCGTGAACAGCCGCCAGTCCGCCTCCGTGACGCGATCGCCGCAGAGGAAGTTGCGGGTGGCGAGCCGCGCCTCCAGCCAATCCAGGCTGTCGAACAGCGGAACGACCGCCTCCTCGTAGGCCGCCTGGGTCGTGGCGAAGCCTGCTTTGTACACGCCGTTGTTGACCGTGTCGTAGATGCGCGTGTTGAGGGCGTCGATCTCCTCACGCAGCGGCGGCGGGTAGTAGTCGCCCGGCCGCGCCTCCAGGCCGTCAAAGGCACTGTTCAGCATGCGGATGATCTCGGCGCTTTCGTTATTCACGATGATGACGCGCTTGCGGTCCCACAGCACGGGCACCGTGACGCGCCCCGAATACTGCGGTTGGGCGCGGCGATAGATGTCGAACACGGTCCTGGCCCCGTCCGGATCGGGCACGACGCCGGGCGCGGGATCGAATGTCCAGCCGCGCTCGCGCATCAGCCAGTTGACGACCGAGACGGAGATCAAGGGTTCGAGGCCTTTGAGGGCGCGGAAAATGAGCGTGCGATGCGCCCAGGGGCAGGCCAGAGAAACATAGAGGTGGTAGCGTCCGGCCTCGGCGGCGAACCCGCCCTCGCCGCTCGGGCCCGGGGCGCCGTCGGCGGTGACCCAATTCCGGAACTGCGCCTCCGAGCGGAGGAAACGCCCGCCATGCGCTTTGGTATCGTACCATCCGGTATTCCAGACGCCGTTTTCCGCGTAGCCCATGGGGAAGCGTCCTCCTGACGGTTGTGGAGAGCCTTGCGGACCGGCGCCCGAATGTTCGCGAGGGAAGCGCCGCAATGGGGCCATGATAGGGCGAAGCTGGCAGTTGCGCCTGAGGCGTTATGGCGATACATCAGCCCGCGCGCCGACATAGCTCAGGGGTAGAGCAACTGATTCGTAATCAGTAGGTCCTCGGTTCAATTCCGAGTGTCGGCACCATTTTTCTGAATGAAATCAAGTTGTTATCCTGTGGGTTGTCTGCGGTTTCCGGCGTATGTTCCGTCGCAGAGAGTTTCAGACAGACAGCAGGCAGACACACGGGCGTCTTCCTGACCCCGGGGCAGCCCGGAAGCCGGCCGAGCCGCTATCCCAGCGCGGGACCGCCGGCGGCACACATGCTGCCGCTCAGGGCTCAGCTTCAACCGGCGTGCGCTAGCCGGGCGCCCTCTGCCCAGCCGCGAAGAACTATCCGGCACCGCACCCGTGAACGCGCCGGGGCGGCACCGCGGAGCCCGGCGCATGGTCGAGCGTCGATCGGCCGCGCACGTGAAAAAGGGCGCCTCGGTATGCACCGGGCTCGCCTGCAGCTCTTCAGCGAAGCAGGCTCAGATACCGCTCGCGGCTGCCCCCTGCGGCTTTCGCAGCGCCGCCGAGCCACATGCCCCCTGCGTCGCCTCAAGGAAGTAGCCCGCGCCGTCCAGGAGCCCGCCCCCGGCTCTGCCACGTGCATCAACAGCCGAGCGACGGCGCAGCTACCGTGACGAGCGGTCAGCGCGCGGGCGTCGAGCAGGAGCGGGCGGAGCCACGCGCCGTCGTCGCCCAGGCGCTCGACCCAAGCGTGAAACCCGTCGCGTAGTCGAGCTTGGCAGCGGCCTTCTTGGGCGGTGTGTTCTGCCGATCGAGAACCGGCATGTTGTGCTTAACTTTTGTTATTGTGATCCTCATGTTGCGTGCTTTGCCCCGCAAAAGATGCGATGTCCAAAAAAAAAACGTTGTTGAAAACCAGTAGTCTTCCTGCTTGGTGTTCTTGAAGCACTCAACAGGCACAACACGAACCAAAACCAGCAGCGTTTGCCCACCTCTTGCCTCATCCTTGCCCCGCTACACCGGCCACGCGCGGCCTAACACTCTCCCTCGCGCTCGCCTGTCCCGGGACGGCGTCCCCGATGCCATGGGTTTGCATTCGTGCCTTGTGCTGCAAAGTGCAGCACGGCCCGGAAGCGTTCCCCTTGTGTCGGCTCGAGTTGCGGGACGGGAGCACTCCCTTCCTAAGGGAGCGCGCCACGCATTCCGCCCGGGCGCCGCGTGCTGCGCGAGGCTGGGGAGGGCCAACTCCCGCCCCCTCCCCCCCGGCCCGGATCGCGGGTCGTTTTGACGTTACCGAGGCTCGCCATAAATCTGCACAAATCAAAGTCAAGTTGACTGATCAACTAGTTGTCTTCTTTGGCCGTTCGGCTAGCCCCGGCCGCTCCGGCCAGCCGTAGCGGGCGGCCGAGACAATCGCGGCTTCGATGTCGCGAGCATAACGGGTCAGGATGTCGGTATGTTCTACGCACGCGTTGAAGTCTGCAAGTAGGTCTGCGCCTCGTGCTTTGAGGGCGCCAGGATGCCCGTTTATGAACAGCGCCCCCATATACGCGCCCCCGTCTTGCTCACTTCCGACCATCAAGGAC
>JABBOH010000044.1 GCA_019351895.1 Pseudomonadota bacterium | reverse complement strand
TCTTCCGATCTAGGTGTCGCCGCTGCCGTCCGTGCGGTGGATCGGGATGATGGCGTGCTTCGGCAGGTTGACGCCCGGGTTGATGTCGGCGATCGCCTTGTCGTCCCAGCTGGTGATCTTGCCGCTGTAGATGCCGGCCAGGACCGGGCCGCTCATCTTCAGGTTCTGCCCGTTCAGACCCGGCAGGTTGTAGACGATGTTCTGCGCCGAGATGGCGAGCGGGATGTTCAGGATGTCCGGGTTCTTCTTGACCTGCGGACCGGCCATGTAGGCGTCAGATGCGCCGATCTGGGCAATGCCGGCGATCGCCTGCGCGATGCCCGTGCCGCTGCCCGTGCTCTGGGTGGTGATGCGGACGCTCGGATCGACCTTGCTGTAGCCCTGAACCCAAAGGTTGAAGAGCGGATAGAGCAGGCTGGAGCCCGTCTCGAGGATCGTGACGCTGGCGGCCTGGGCTACGCCCACCACCCCCGGAAGAGCCAGCCCCGCCGCCGCCAGGCTCACGGATTTGAGGAATTGCGCGCGCGTTAGCCGCGCTGCATTTGGACCGTTCGTCATGAAATTCTCCGAAGTCGTGAAAAGGAGCAGCCAGACCGGCCGCTCCCCTGGCTGTAGGAGGGGATAGCCGCGTCTGGAATGACAGTGGCGTTGCAGTTTAGTGACATCGTTCAGGCGAGCGCGCGGCCCGGCCGCATGTCCCGCCGCGGGAGCAGGAAGTCGTTGCCGCGACCCGGTCTGGCGCGATATTCTTCCACCGCCTGCCGTGCCAGACGATGACCTCGCTCGCATGGGATCCAGCACCTCCTGTTGCAGCGGCCTTGATAAAGCCGCGGATCGGCCCGATGCGGCAGCGCGGACACCGCCACGAGGATCGCCTATGAAGCCTGAACTTCTGCCAACCATCATAGCCGATCGGCTGCGCCAACCCGAGCTTCGGCTTCTTCTGGCCGGTCTCGACATAGGTTCCGACGATGAATTGGCCGAACCCTTCATCCTGACCGGTGCGGGACGGCTGATGCTGGGGCGGCCCATCTTGCACTCCGCCGAGGGCCGCCTTTTTCATCTGCGGCATGCGCTGGAGCTCGGCTGGCTGGCGACGGTCGCCACACCGTCCCTCGCCGGCCTCTCGGCGGCGCGCTGCGCGGCGCTGGCGGTCGCGCTCGATTCGGAAGGCGGTACAGGAACGTCCCTGCCGGCCTGGGTCGCGCCGGTCGCGAGCCAGACCGTGCCGGACTTCACCATCCTGGGGCTGATCTGGACGCGTCTGGCCCGGCACCAGCCCGCAGCCACGGACGCTGTTCTTTCGCAGGAAGATTACGCCCGGCTGGCCGACGCCTGGACCATTATCGGCCCGACAGAATGGCTCATGGAACAAGGTGGCGACGCGAGGCTCGCGACCGACCCGTTCACCGGCCTCAACGGCTACGGCTGCAGCCACCGCCCACGCCCCTGGGCCGTGACCTTCGCCTCCTCCACCGCCTCGTCCTCCTCCGAACGCGGATATCTCGGCGCCGAGGCGGCGCGGCGGCGGATGATCCAGACGAGTTTCCGGCAGCCGGCCGTCCAAGCCGTGACCGGCGAAGCGGAGCGGGTCAGACAAGCACTGGCCATGCATTTCGCTCTGCCTCCCCAGACAGCCGTGGTTCTGGCGGCCTCAGGCACCGACTCGGAGTTGATCGCGCTCGCGCTCGCCGCCGCGGCCGACGACCGGCCGTTGACCAATATCCTTCTGGCGCCCGAGGAGACCGGCAGCGGCGTGCCGCTAGCGGCCCGCGGCCGGCACTTCGCGATCGACACGGCACGCGGGGCGGCGGTGCCCAAGGGCGACACCGTTGCGGGTTTTCGCGACGACACGAGCCTTTGCGCCATCGCCGTCCGGCAGGCGGATGGCGGCGTCCGCCCGCCGGCCGCGGTGGATGCGGAATGCGTCGCCGCGGTCGAAGCCGCGATCGCCGCCGGCCGGCGGCCGGTGCTGCACATCCTCGATGTCTCGAAGACGGGGCTGCGGGCACCAAGCCTCGCCTGCGCCGGTGCGCTCGCGCACCGCCATGGGGCGGCGATGGATGTGATCGTCGACGCCTGTCAGACCCGGCTCAACCCCGGGACGGTCCGCGACTATATCGAGCGCGGCTGGATCGTGCAGATCACGGGATCCAAGTTCTTCACCGGCCCGCCCTTCTCGGGCGCGCTGCTCGCGCCCCCGGCGGTCGCCGCACGTCTGGCCGCGCGGACGCTGCCCGAGGGCTTGGCACTGTACTGCGGGCGCGGCGATTGGCCGACCGGGCAGCCGGGGCTGGATCGGCTATCGCCGGCCGGCAATCATGGGCTCGTCATGCGATGGCAGGCGGCACTGGCGGAGATGCAGGCCTTCGCCGATGTGACCGGCACGCGGCGCCGCGCCGTGCTGCATCGGTTCGTCGGCCACGTCGAACGCTGCATCGCGCAGACGCCGGGACTGATCGCCGTCAACCATCGGCCCGCGGCCCATGACGCCCCGGACTGGGATACGGCGGACACGATCCGGAGTTTCGCAATCCTCGATCCGTTGGCCGACGGCGGTGAACGCCCAACCACAGGGAGGGCCTCCCGGTACCTCGACCTCGCAGCGTCGCGGAAGGTCTATGTCTGGTTGAACGCCGATCTCTCGCCCGCGCTCGCCGGCCTTGTTGCGCCGGCAGACGAGAGGGTGCTGCGGCAACGCTGCCACATTGGACAGCCGGTTGCGGTGGCGGTCGGCGGTCATCCGGCCGCCGCGCTGCGTGTCTCCGCCGGCGCCCGGCTGGTTTCGGGGGAGCCTTCGCTCGCGCATCTCGAGCCCGAGGAGCGGCTGGTTCGAGAGTTGAGCGATGTCACACTGCTGTTCAGGAAACTTTCACTTATCCTGATGCATTTCGATCACCTGACAGCGGTCAACCCCCTGCCGAGTTACGCCTAAGCTGCGGCTTGCAACTGATCGCCTCAGATTGAACACGCATCAACCTGAGGCATCTCCGGTCAGAAGATTTTGTGGTTGATGCCCGCGAGGGTGATGGTTGTGCCGTCACTCAAGGTGATCACGTCACCGATCGGGCCGACGGCCTCGCCCGGAAGATTGGAGCCCGAGTAGCTGTAGCCCCCGAAAGCGAGATTATCGCTCGCGGTGAAGCCGACAATGACTTCCGAACCGCCGGCATGCCCGTTGATGAAGGCGAAAACATCGTTGCCGGAGCCGCCCAAGATGCTGGAGGCGCCGCTGCCGCCGATCACACTGTCAGCGCCCGAACCCAGGATGGCAATCATAGTGCCCGAATTGCCCAGAGGATTCGTGGAAATCATCTCTGAGCCGGACGAGGCGCTTTCATTGATGCCGGTGATGCCGCTGCGGCCAGCGACGGCCAAGCTGTTCGCACCGGTCACCGCCACGATGCTGATGCCCGATCCACCGATCAGCGTCGTGTTGGCACCCGAGGCGGAGCCCGCGAAGCCGCCCGCGCCCCCGGCGATTGAGCTGTTGGCCCCGCTCGCCGTGAATCGGGTCGTGCCCGAAGACGCGCCGAAAATGGTCGATGCGCCCGCGGCGGTGACCGTGTCGTTGGGGGCGGCGAAGATGCGTGAAGCGGTCGTGACCGTCACCGAGTTTCCGCCGGCCGATGTATCGACAACGGCGGTGGCCCCGGAGAGAGTGACCGCAGAATTCGATGCGGAGACAATGACGGGGCCGCTGACCGTGGACACGCCACCGCCGGAGACGACGGTGAATGTCGTGCTCGAGTTGAAGAATGTATTGAGAGCGGCTGTTGCCGCGCCGGCCCCGCTAAAATTAGCAGGAACTGTACCGCCGTTGACTGTCGCCATACCGATGTCCTTTTGCTTAGCGCCACGTCTGGTTGATCAGGCCGCCGCAGGCGCCCTTGACCGCCGTGTTACCAAGCCGAAGTGACCGCAGAGTTAATACGGAACAGAAACCCCGGCACACTACCGCAGCGCACCATAATGCCGTCGAAGAACGGGCGGCCGGGCGACGTGACGTGGCGCCGGTCGGGCGCCGGTCGGGCGCCGGTCGGGTGGCGCGACATGCAGCAGGCCGCGCCTCGCCGCGAGTGCCGGGTGTCAAAGATCAGTCCGCGGGCGCAGGTTGGTCCTGGTTGGCGGCCATCCGCCGCGCGTTGCGCAGAAGCTCGCTCCGTCCCGGCTCGCGGATCTGGCGGTAGAGGCTGAGCAGGGCGCGCTCATCGGCAGTCTCCACGTTGACGAGGCCCGCGTCCTTCTCGCCCGACATGAGGTAGCCGACGGACACGCCGAGTACGGCCGCCACCCGCGCAAGGTTCGCCCTGATCTGCCCTGTGCGATCAGTCTCCCACTGGGCGATCGCGCTGCGCGACACCCCGATCCGGCGCGCGAGTTCGTCCTGCGTGAGCGCCAGAGCCCGCCGGGCGTCACGGATGCGCATAGCGACGCCCTGCGTTCCCGAGGCGTCACTGGGCTCGGCAGGCGCGACGGCAGGCTCAGGCTCATCCAGGCGGCGATTTCGCATCAAGTTTCTCTTGCCCATGATCGTTAGTTGGACTAACGTTTTGTTAACGAATTGAAAACGAGGGGCATCATGGCGTCGCAAGTCTGTTGCGAGACACGAATGGACGGTAGCGGACTGGGCACCTTGTCCTCAAGCCCCAATCGCGTGGGGAGGACCATCACAGGCAGGGGCTGGAATACGGCGCTCTTGCGGGACGACCGGATCGCGCTGCCGGCGGGCCACCCGATCAGCTGGGGGCTTCTGACGGCGGGCACGGTGCTGGAGGGGTCGGCCTTCGCGGACTGCCCCTGAGCCCCCTCAGGTCGCCTCCCACCAAGTCCCGTCCCGCTTCTATGCCGCCTATCAACGAGGAATTCGTCATGAGCGCGCTGAACCCACCCAAACGCCGGCCGGCAGGCGCCTCGCGGGGCACCGCGACCGTATTGCCGCCGGAATACGAGAGCCTGGTCTCCTGCCTGGAGGAAGCCGGCGCGACCTTGCTCTCGCTGCCGACGACGGGCTTCTCCACGAGCCTCAAGACCAGCGCGCTCCCAATCCTGCGTGAGGCGACCGAGGGCTATGGCTGGTCGAGCGCCGAGGTAAGGCCGCCGATGCCGTCCGCCAGCCGGATAAGCCGCATGGACCGGGTCTTCGGCTACCTCGCCCTGATCCCGCAGGACCGGTATGTCCTCCGCCGCATCGTCGGCTGCCGCGCGCTCGTGCATCCCGTTACCGGCCGGCACCTATTCTCCTGGCGACGCCTCGGCGAGTTGCTGCGCGCCGATCACAAGGCTGTTCAGCGGTGGCATGGCGAAGGTGTCCGCACCATCATTCTAGAACTGCGCCGCGTTGCCGCCGACGAGCATGGCGCGCGGAGCGCATGCCTGAACGACGCCACGTTGGCGTGTATCGCCCGGTCCGACGACACCCCATCGCTTGACCGGGCTGATCAACGCCGATAGGCCGTAAGGATTGTGTAAGGAAGCTGGCACGCCGTGACGATCGCTACGTCTGCTCTTCATCTGGTGGATCGGGTTTCGCGGCTCACAGGCTTGGGGAGACGGCGCCTCGACGCCGAGAAGCTGATCGACGCGGCGCTCGCCGGCCAGGACCGCAGCGCCTTCGGACCGGAATTCGGACCCGAGCAGTTCGCGGAGGGACTGCGGCACCTGCTCTCGGCCCTCGAAGCGGAAGCCAACCTCTCGGTGGTCGGCCGCCTCGCCGTACGGTGGGACACGATCCGCTGCATGCGCAACCTGTTGCGGCTGCGGCAGGAGGAGGCGCGCGATCCCTCCATCTGCGAGACGCCCATTCGCCGGCCACTGATCATCACCGGGCTGCCGAGAAGCGGCACGACCTTCCTGCACCGGCTGCTCGATTGCGACCCCATGATGCGGAGCCCGAGCTGCTGGCAGACGATGGCTCCCTACCCGCCGGTGCGCGGACGAGACCGCCGTGTGGAGATCACCGAGCGGGAACTGCGAACCTTCGCGCGCATGGCGCCGGGCTTCCGGGACGTGCACCCGCTGACCGCCCGGATGCCGCAGGAATGCACCGAAATCACGGCGCAGGTCTTCCAGTCGCTGCGCTTCGATACGACCTTCCGCATCCCGAGCTATCTCGCCTGGCAGGACGCCCATGGACACGCGCTCGCCTACCGTTTCCACAAGCGCTTTCTGCAGCATCTGCAGCATCAGTCGGGCGACGACCCGGAGCGCGTCCAGTGGGTGCTGAAATGCCCGGACCACGTCTTCGCGCTCGATGCCGTCCGCGCCGTCTACCCCGATGCGCGGATCGTCTTCGTCCACCGTGACCCGCTGAAGGTGCTTCCCTCGGTCGCCCGGCTGACCGAGATCTTGCGCCAGCCATTCACCGAGCGCCAGGACCCGTCCGAGATCGGCACGCAGGTCACGAACCGCTGGCACCAGGGCGTGGAAGCCATGATGGGCGCGGCCGATTGCACCCCACAGGGCGCGGCGATCTGCCACATCCATTACCGCGAACTTACCAGCGACCCCTTAGGGACCATCTCGCGCCTCTACGCCCATTTCGGCATGGAGCTCGGGGACGAGGCCGTGCGCGGCATCACTGCTGAAGCGAACCGGGAGAAGCGCGGCGGCTACGGCCGCAACGTCTATCGCTTCGCCGATCACGGCCTAGATCCAGGGCGCGAGCGCGGTTTCTTCGCGGGCTACATGCGCCGCTTCGGGGTTTCCGAGGAAATCCCTGCTATCTGACTTATTATTTCGATATCATTACTTTTTTCTGGACAAACGCCCCGGATTTCCCTATATAACTTTATATGATGTCTGGTTATGTCGCTGACGCGGCACGGTAAAAGAGCCAAGGCATCGGGTCCCCCGGCGAGGGGGACAGCGCCTCTTTCTTGCGAGAGCCGCCAGACACTCTTTACATCTTAACGGAAAGGCCCTGTCCCACTCATGGATCTGGGTCTTTTGGAATGGGCGGAGCACGTCCTCGGTCAAGCCGAGCAGGCGCCGGCCGCGCACCATCGCAAGCTGATGACAGCGCTCGACGAAGTGAGCCGCGGCGCGGCTGACCGGCTGATGGTGCTGATGCCGCCAGGCTCGGCAAAGTCAACCTTCGTCTCTGTGCTGTTCCCAGCCTGGTATCTGAGCCGTCACCCACGAGCGGCGCTTATCATGGCCTGCCACACCGACAGCCTCGCGAGCCATTTCGGCCGCCGCACCCGGACACTGGTGCAGGAGCATGCGGTCATGCTGGACTACCGGCTCGCCGCCGATGAGCGGGCCGCCAATCGCTGGAGGACAAGCCGGGGCGGCGAGTATTTTGCGACCGGCATCCACGGGCCGATCGCCGGGCGCCGCGCCGATCTCGCGATCATCGACGACCCGATCAAGTCCTGGGCCGATGCGGACTCCCCCGCCGCCCGGGAACATGCCTGGGATTGGTACCGCACCGATCTGCTGCCCCGGCTCAAGCCGCGCGGGCGCGTCGTGCTGGTCATGACCCGTTGGCATCAGGACGATCTCGGCGGCCGCATCCTGTCCGTCGAGCCAAGCTGGACCGTGCTGCGGTTTCCGGCGCTCGCCGTCCCGCCCGACCCGCTGGGGCGCCGCGAGGGCGAGGCGCTCTGGCCTGACTGGGAGGATGCCGACGCTCTGGCGCGCAAGCGAACCGCGATGGGCGAACGCGCTTTTGCCGCCTTGTTCCAACAGGATCCGCGTCCGCTTTCAGGCGGGCTGTTCATGCCGGAGCGGATCGGCCTCTGCGACGCCACGCCGATCGAGACCGTGGCTGTGCGGGCCTGGGATCTGGCAGCCGCTTTGCCCGCGCCCGGCAAGGACCCGGACTGGACAGTAGGCCTGCGGCTGGACCGCGACACCGACGATCGCTTCGTCATCACCGACATCCAGCGCCTGCGTGGCAGCCCCGGCGAGGTAGAGGCCGCAATCATGGCGACTGCCAAGCGGGATGGCCCCAGCGTGCTGGTGGCTTTGGCCCAGGACCCCGGGCAGGCGGGTCAGGCGCAGACCGCTTACCTGACACGAAAGCTCGCGGGCTTCACGGTGCGCTCCTCCCCCGAGACGGGCGCCAAACTCACCCGAGCGGGCCCAGTCGCCGCGCAGGTGGAGGCTGGCAACCTGCGCCTCGTGCGGGCCCCCTGGAACCGCGTTTTCATGGAAGAGATGCAGGATTTTCCGCACGGTCATAAGGATGATCAGATCGACGCGTTGTCGCGCGCCTTCATGACCTTGGTGGCGCCCGCAAGCCCTGCGCGGCGCATGCATATACCCTTGCTGAGCCGCTGAGCTCCCGTCGGAGCAGAAGAGTTCCCAAATCCCGGCTGCAAGTCACGCGATAGCCCAGGCCGACTGGCCGAGGCTGGCGTGAACGCGCGCGCCCTGCGCCGTCAATTCAAAAGGTCAGCCCATGTTCGACGCCATCCGCGCGCTGACGCCGCGCGATCCGGATTACCCGTCACGCGTCGCGACGCTCGACGTTTTGCGACGTGTGCTCAACGGGACGCTCTACGATGTCCTGCCCTACCAGTTTCACGAGGAGCGTGGAGCGGGCGGCGAATACATCCCGATCCGGCAGCGCCGCCCCTGCATCCGCTACGCTCTATGCCGCACGGTGGTGGAGGACAGCATCGCGTTGCTGTTCAGCGAGGGACACTTCCCGGCAATCGTCTGCGCCGAGCCCGAGACACGAAGCTTCCTCGCGGACCTGGTCCGCGACGCCGGCCTCAATGCCGTGATGATCGACGCCGCCCTGCGCGGCTCGGTCGGCTCGGTCGCACTTCTTCTGCGCATCCTTAAAGGCCGTGTTTACATCTCCGTCATGGACAGTCTTTTCCTCGCACCCGTCTGGCGCGCCGATGCACCGGACAGGCTGGCGACGGTGACGGAGCAGTACAAGGTAAGGGGCGCCCAGCTTGCCGCTCAGGGCTTCGAGATCGCGGAGCCGGACATCGACTACTGGTTCATGCGCCGATGGGACGCGGAGACCGAAACCTGGTTCCTGCCCTGGCCGGTCGGCACGACGCCCATCGGCGGCCCGGAGCCCGACGCCGCGCGCAGCGTACGGCACGGCCTTGGCTTCGTGCCGGTCGTGTGGATCAGAAACCTGCCCGGCGGCGACGGCGTCGATGGTGCTTGCACCTTCCGGGCCGCTGTCGAAACCAGCGTCGAAATCGACTACCAGCTTTCCCAGGCGGGTCGCGGTCTCACCTACAGCTCCGACCCGACGCTCCTCATCAAGGAGCCCGCCACGACAGATCGCGAGATCATAAAAGGCGCGGGTAACGCGTTGGTCGTCAGCAAGGATGGCGATGCGCGTCTGCTGGAGATCGGCGGGACCGCCGCCAACGCGGTGATCGACTACGTGCGCGTGCTGCGCGAACTGGCGCTGGAAAGCGTGCACGGCAACAGGTCCTCCGCCGACCGCATCGCCGCCGCGCAATCCGGACGCGCGCTGGAGTTGATGAACCAAGGACTGATCTGGCTGGCCGACAATCTCCGCATCTCCTACGGCGACAACGGTCTGCTGGCGCTCGTGCGGATGATCATGGCCGCGGCCGAGCGCTATCCGCTGACCGTGCTCGGGCGACCCGCGCCGAAGATGGAGCCGGGCACGCGCCTCTCCCTCGACTGGCCGCGCTGGTACCCGCAAAGCGCCGCCGATCAGCTGGCCGAGGCGCAGACGCTCTCCACGCTGATGCAGGCCGGGCAGATCAGCCGCGAGACTGCCATCCGCTCGATCGCCGACGACTACGGCATTGAGGATATCACGGCGGAGATCGCCAGGATCAAAAAGGAAACCACGCATGACGCATGACATACCGGAAGCCGACGGTACCTCCGATGATGTCGAAGCCCTCCGTGCGCGCGCGACCGATCTCGAGCGGCAGATCCGCACGCTCGCCGAACAGGCCCGCACCAATCTGGTGATGTCGGAGTTGAAGGCCGAGGCGGTCCGCGCCGGGATGGTCGACCTCGACGGGTTGAAGTTGCTTGATGCTTCAACCGTGACCGTTGCGGACGGAGGCGAGGTCGTCGGCGCCGGCACGCTCATGGAGCGCTTCCGCCGCGCCAAGCCGTGGCTCTTCGGCGCCGCGTCCAGCACCACCACGGCCGTGCCGCCGCCGTCCCAGTCGCCGCGCGCCAAGCACGCGACCGACATGACGCCCGAGGAGTACCGCGCGGCGCGTGCGGCGCTTGTTCGCCGCACCTGATTTTCACAGCCACTCCAACCCAAAAGAGGATCTCGATGGGCATCCAGAACTTCCCCCCCGCCTTGCAGCCGATCATCCAGCAGGGCTTCCTGGAGCGTGAGTTCCAGCAGGCTCTGCGATCGAGGCTCGGCTACCGCGCCGTCGCCGACCGCGACGAGATCGCTGTCGGGATCGGCGAGACCTTGACGAAGACCCGCACCGGGCTGAAGCCGAGCGTGACGACGCCGCTGTCGCCATCGACCAACACCAACCTCGACAACGGCCTGACGCCCGCGAACTGGGGCATCGAGCAGTACACGCTGACGCTAAATTTCTACGCCGCGACCGCCGATCTCAACATGGTGACGAGCCGCGTCGGCATCGCCAGTCAGTTCCTGCAGAACGCCTATACCAACGGCGAGCAGGCGGCGCGCAGCTTGGACGAGTTGGCCCGCAACGCCCTTTTCAGCGCCTATTTCGGTGGCAACTCGCGCGTCACCCAGACGCTGACGGCGGCGGGTCCGGCCATCCACGTGGACGACATCCGCGGCTTCCAGAACGCCTTCGTCAACGGCGTGCAGGTCGCCGTATCATCCAGCAATCCGCTGGCGGTGACGCTCGGCTCCGACATCTATACGCTCATCGGTGCCACGGCCGACGCGACCAACACCTCGACGGCGCCGAACGGCGTCTCCGGCACGCTCACCTTCGGCAGCAATGTCACCGTCGCCGATGGCACGCAGAACAACTCGGTGATGGCGGCGACCGCAAGTTCGATCCTGCGGCCCGCGGGGCGTGGCAACACCGCTCTGCTCCAGGCCAATGACACCCTGAACATGGGCAACCTTCTTGATGCCGTGGCGACTTTGCGGAAGAACGCAGTCCCCGAGATCGATGGCGTCTACAACTGCTACCTCGACCCGGTATCCGCGCGCCAGCTTTTCTCTGATCCGGACTTCAAGACCCTGTTTACCGGCGCCACATCGAGCAACGCCGTCTTCCATGACGGCATGGTCAACAACTTCCTTGGCCTTCGCTTCATCCCGACGACCGAGGCCTTCGTCCAGTCGCATCCGACGATCAGCGGCCTGAGTGTGCGCCGGCCCATCATCTGCGGCCAGGGCGCTCTTATCGAAGGCGACTTTGCCGGGATCGGCGCCGATGACGTGGCGCCGAAGGACTCCATCGTCACGATCGTCGACTCGGTCGCGATGGTAACGCGCGAGCCGATCGACCGGCTGCAGCAGATCATCGCGCAGAGCTGGTACTGGATCGGCGGCTTCTGCGCGCCGTCGGATACGACGACGACGCCCCTGACCGTGCCGACCGCCACCAACGCCGCCTTCAAGCGCGCGGTGATGGTCGAGCATGCGGGGTAGGCGCCATGGCAAGCGGCAGCATCGCCGCCTTCAACCCGGAAGCGACAGTCACGATCGCCGCCAGTACCACCAGTGCCGCCGTCTCGCTCGCGGGGGCGGGTCCCTCGCTGCTGGTCTACAACAGCACCAGCAGCACGGCCTTTCTCAGCCTCGGTGCGGGAGTATCGGGACTTGCCGCCAGCGCTAGCGTCATGCCCGTGCCCGCAGGAAGCCAGGTGCTGATCGGCATCGGCGCCACGGTAAGCGCCGCCGCCGTGATCCTGAGTAGCGGGACCGGCACGGTGTTCCTGACGCGTGGTTCCGGCTCCGCATACTGATCTTTGAAGATGCAACTTCTTCCGCCGGATCAACCGATCTGGCGGGAGAGTTTGAGAGGACGCATCCCATGGCCTTCAGCGATGCCGAGAAAACCGACATCCGCCGCTTCTGCGGCTATCCGGCCTACGGGGCAGGTTCCAGCGGCTTCCAGGGCTGGCGCTTCTTTCAGGCCTACGGGCTGCTGGAGTTCCGAATGAACAATCTCTCCGCCGCCGAGGAAGCCGTCTCCCGCACCTATCTCGGCACGCTCCGTGGGCTCGAAGCCGCGGTGCCTCAGTCGGCGCAAAGCCTCGACACCGATCAGGCCGCGGTTTGGACGCGCAACAAGGATGAGGTGCAGGACCGTTTCGCGCTGCTCGACGAATGGCGTCGCAGGCTGTGCAGCTTTCTCGGCGTGCCGTCGGGCACGAGCTTCGCGGATACATCCATCACTCTGGTGGTGTGATGGACGCCGAGCGCCTGAACGACCGTGTGGCGCGCGGCCTGGGGCAGGCGGCGGCCCGCATCGGCGAGAGCTACGAGACCTTCCGGCCGAGCGGCGCGTTCAATCCGCTCTCCCGGAGCAACCTTCTTCTGCGGCTGAATGTCGGCATGCATCAACAGGACCGCGATTGGAGCCGCACCGCACGCTACGGCGGCGCTGAATGGCTCGCGGTCCATGACACCGCGTACACCCGGCGCGGTGACTACCTCTGCGGCCCCGCAGGCATTTTTTTCATCGCATCCCAGCCCCCGCTGCTGCCGACCCTGTGTGTGCTGACCAACCGGGTGCTGCGCTTGGCCCGGCCCGATGGCGCGTCACAGGCGGGCACCAACGGCTACGGCGGCGTCGATGAGCCGCAGGAGACCGTTCTGCTGGACGCCTGGCCGGCGAGCGTGCTTCTTTCCGGCGCCGTCAACCGTGCAACCGGCGCTCTGCCGGGGGAGCCGGGCCCCGCGCGATGGACCGTGCTGCTGCCCGCGCTCGGGCAGCCGGATGCGGTGGGGCTGCAGCCGGGCGATCTCATGACCGACGAGACGGGCGCGCGCTCCGTCATCAGCGCAGTCGAGCGCACGGACCTTGGATGGCGACTGACGGCGACCGAGGCGGTGACCTGATGGCGGATCAATCCGATGTGGAGAACGCGATCGTCGCCGCCATAGCCGCGACCCTCTATCCCAATGGGCCGACGGAGGCGTCGGCCGTCGCCGATGGGGCCGCGACCATCCGCGTGTATCGCGGCTGGCCCGTGGCAGCCGCGCTTCATGCCGACCTCACGAACGGCGTCGTCAACGTCACCGTCTTCGCCGCTGGGGAGCCGCGCGACACGACGCGCTACCCGAGCAACTGGCGGGTGACGACCGCCGCCGCGCCCACGCTTTCGGTCATCGTGCATCGCAACGTGGTCACCTTCGGCGGCACGACGGCCGCCGGACAGATGGCCGGCCTTTCCGTCAACGGCGGAACCTATGTCTATCTCGTGCAGCCAGGGGATACGACGGCGCTGGTCGCCGCCGCCCTCGCGGCACAAGTCATCGCCGCGGGACTGCTCGTGCAGGTCGCGGGTGCCACGCTGGCCGTGCCGGGTGCCAGACAGTTGTTCGCTCGCGTCGAGCAGGCGCAGAGCGCCTATCGCGAAACCCGCCGCCAGCGGCAGAGCTTTCGTGTCAGCTGCTGGTGTCCGGAACCGATCCTGCGTGATCAGGTCGCAAGCGTCATCGATGCGGCGCTCGCGAACACATCGTTCCTGACACTCAGCGACGGCACGGCAGCACGCATCACGCTCGCCGGCGGCGCGACGATCGATCAGGCGGAGAATGCGGCGCTGTATCGCCGCGACCTCATCTACGCCACAGACTACGCCACCATCCTCACGGCCGCGCAGCCGGCGATGGTCTTCGGCACGGGAACGCTTTCCTCACCTGCCGGGTCCATCTCCCCGCTCCTCGGCTAAACCCGCAAGGAAAAGCAATGCCCATCGTTCAACAGGGCGCCATCAACACGACGGCGCTGGTGGTGCCCGACCTCTATGTGCAGATCGTGCCGCCACAGACTTTGCTGCTCAACGGCGTTCCGACCGATGTTCTCGGTGTCGTCGGAAGCGCGAGTTGGGGCCCCGTCGGCGAGCCGGTGACAATCGGCAGCATGGCCCAGTATTCGGCGGGCTTCGGTCCCGTCATGCCGCGCCTGTATGACATGGGCACGCACATCGCATCAGCCGTGCAGCAGGGCGCGCAGAATTTCCGCTGCGTGCGCGTGACGGACGGCACCGACACCTCGGCGGCACTCACCCTCCAAAGCGCCATCACGCTGACAGCGCTGCATACCGGCAGCTACGGCAACGGCATCAGCGTATCGGTCTCCGCCGGTTCCAAGGCCGGCAGCACGCGGATCACGGTGGCGCTTCCGGGTAACACACCGGAGGTGTTCGACAACATCACGGGCACCGGTGCTGCCTTGTGGCAGGCGATGGTCGCCGCAATCAATACCGGAACCGGACCATTGCGCGGCACGTCCCAGACCGTCGCGGCAAGCTATGCCGGAGGCACGGCAGCACCCGTCTCCGGCAGCTTCAGCTTCTCCAACGGCACGGCGGGCACGGATGGCGCTTCGGGCGTCACGTCCGCCCTGCTCGTGGGCAGCGATGCCGTGCCGCGCACCGGCATGTATGCGCTGCGCGGCCAAGGTTGTTCGGTTGCTCTCCTCGCGGATTCCATCGACGTCGCGCAATACACGACGCAAGCCGCCTTCGGTCTCTCCGAGGGCGTCTACATGATCCTGACCGGGCCGTCCGGCGACACCACCGAGCTTGCCGTCGCGACCAAGGCGACAGCGGGCCTCGACAGCTATGCCGCCAAGCTCATGTTCGGCGACTGGCTCTATTGGTACGATCAGGCCAATGCGACGACACGGCTTGTCTCGCCGCAGGGCTTCGCGGCCGGGCGTCTGGTCAACCTTTCGCCCGAGCAGTCGAGCCTCAACAAGCAGCTCTTCAGCATCGCCGGCAGCCAGCGCAGCGGATCGGTAGCGTCCGGCCAGTCCAGCACCTATGCAACGGCGGAACTGCAGCTGCTGTTTCAGAACGGCATCGACGTGATCTGCAACCCGCAGCCGGGCGGCAGCTACTGGGGCGTTCGCTGCGGGCACAACTCATCGTCTAACGCGGCGGTGAACGGCGACAACTACACCCGGATGACAAACTACATCGCGGCGACACTGAGCGCCGGGATGGGCCTTTATGTCGGCCAGGTGATCAACGCCACACTGTTCCAGAATGTCCGGGCGACCCTTCTCGCCTTCCTGCAGGGCATGTTGACGCAGGGGCTGCTGGGCAGCACCGACGGCAGCCAGCCGTTCTCCGTCGTCTGCGACACGACCAACAACCCGCAATCCAGGACCGCGCTCGGCTACGTCCAGGCCGATGTCCAGGTTCGGTATCAGGGCATCAACGAGAAATTCATCGTCAACGTCGAGGGCGGCCAGACCGTGCAGGTCAACAGCCGGACCCTGACCAGCGGACCTCAATCGTAACGCGCTTCAACCGCACGGAACACAGGCACCATGGCTCTCAACACCTTTTCCACCGGCAAGGATTGCCAAGTCGTCGTGCTCGGCCCATTCGGTCGCGTCGATCTCGAACATGTCACGGGCTTTCAGAGCCGTCAGATCACCGCATCCGTGCGCGTCGACCGTATGGACGGCACGATGCTGGGCGCAGAACTTCCCAAGGGATGGGACGGCTCGTTCGAGATCGAGCGCGGCTCATCCTCGGCGGATGATCTCGTGTCGCAGATCGAGCAGAGCTATCTCTCCGGCACGACGCCAGCGCCGGGCACGCTCTACCAGTATGTCGACGAGCTGAGCGGCTCGACCTCGACCTATCAGTTCAGCGGCGTTGTCTTCAAGCTTGCCTCGGCGGGCATCTACAAGGGCGACGCCAGCGTCAAGCAAACACTGGAGTTCTACGCCACGAGCCGGAGCCGCGTCTCGTGAGCCGCGCCACCGCCCTGATCTTCGAGGCCGCCCATCCGGTCGATATTACAGATGACGAGGGTCGCGTGCTGACGGTACGCCCACCGCACGCACTCGATCGTCTGCGACTGTTCAAGGCGGTGGGACCGGAACTCGCGCAGAACCCGCTCTATCTCGGCATGGCGCTGGTGGCGTCTGCCGTCACTGCGCTCGACGGCGTGCCCGTGCCGCCACCCACGAACGAGCACCATATCGAGCAGCTCGTCGGGCGGCTCGGCGATGCCGGTCTGCGGGCCGCCGCCACCATCGTCGACCGCGCACCGACAGATGGGGAGGTGCGAGAGGAAGCGGGAAATTGAGCCGGCATCCCGACCTGATCGAGTGCCTCTATCTCGTGAAGAACGGGGTGCCGTTCGAGACGGCCTTCGCCTTGCCCCTGGTCTGGCGACGCGCCTTCGCCGTTGCTATCGGCGAGATGGCGGGCGCAAAATATGACTGGCAGACGTTCGGCTGGGAACCGGTCGCTACAGCCGGATGAGGATCGCGATCAGGCTGACGACCGCGATCGGGATCTGCAGGGGACGCAGCCGTGCAAAGAAGGGCGGCGCTTCCTGCTGCTGCGCCGCCAGCGGATCAAGCACGACGATGGCCGCGAAACCGATCGCCAGCAGCACGGTCCTTGCCACAAGGCTCGGCAGCGCGAGCCCGCCGATCGCCAGCATGAACAGCGCCATCATCGTCGCGATCTGAGAGAGCCGAGCCCCGCCCGGCGTGCGGAAACTGAGGCCACGCCGGACCCCGGCGAGAAACGCCAGGATGGCGCCGCCCCAAGTGAGCGTGAGCACGATCGCGAGGCGTGCCGGACCCGCCGCCAGAACCCAGGCGAGGACCGCACCGATCACGAGAGGCAGCATAGGCCCGTACCCAAGCACGACGCTGAGCCAGGGAACATGCCGCGCTTCGCGAACCTGAAGCGGCACGCCTTGAGGATCGTATTCCAGAGACACGACAGTCACTCCGCCCGTCTGAACCTTTCCTGAGATCGGTGCGGAGGCGCGGTACCGCCGCCCCTCTCGCGCCTCTGTGAAGGACCAGTGCCAATGCCGACCCTCGCCGCGCTAAGCCGACTGGATTGGGTGCTCATCCGCGGCCGCGCGCTCGATGCCGGCGCGGCGGTTCTGGCCGAAGCCGTTCGGCAGCGCGCGTCAGGAACAGGCACGGCCGCGCGGCAGACGAACATTGCTGGCGGTCACACGCACGTGCAGCTCCACGACCCGGCGCTCATTCGACGCGAGCTCGGCAACCCGGGGTGGCCGCCCACGCCAGTTTTCGCCCCTGGCCACACCGATAGAGTTGCGATGCGGGCGGCGATCATCGAAAGCCTGCGAAAGGATTTGCCGTGAGCGACGATCTGGAGCCGATCGGCATTGCCCTCGTTCTCGACGATGGCGTGGCCGAGAGCCTGCACCGGCTCGGCCGGGACATGGCTGCCTTCAACCGTCTGACGGAGGCGACGACGACGCAGATGAGCCGCATCGCGCGGCTCTACGCGGGGCTGCATGTGCCAGCCGAGCCCCGGAGGCCGACACGCGCGCCGCCGCCCGCACCATTGCCGCAGCCTCGCGAGCCGCCACAAGTCCAGGCGGCTGAGGGGTCGCCAGCAACGCCGCCGGCACGGGAACACGGCCCCGTTCCGAGCCCGACCGCTGTCTCGGCCGCCCGTCCATCCGCCGGTCCTTCCACAAGGCAAGCCGATAGCCGCAGCCCGATCACCGCCGCTGTCGCAGCGCCATTGCCAGCGCAGGCCTGGCGCGCGTCCACCTCGCCGTCGCCCCCGGAACGGCCCCGCTCCACTCCAGAACCGGCGCCCGCGGCACCCATCGTGAGAACCCTTACGAGCGGACCGAATGAGCGGCCTGAAGCGCCTGTGGGGACGCCTCCCCCGATTGCCTCAGGGCGCATTCAGCAGGGCGCGACTGCGGCCGTTGCCTCTCGGGCCACACCGCCTCCGGAGACGCCGCGCGAGCGACCGAAAATCCACATCACCCTGTCCAGCACGCCACCTACAGCCGCCCCGCTGCCTCAACCGGCGACACCGATGCCCGCGCTGAGGCCCGCCGCCCGCGCCGAACAAACGGAACCGGAGCGAGCCGGGATCCAACGAGGTCCGCGGATCGCAGGTGCTGAGCGCCAGACCGCTGCCTTGCCCAGGGCCGCGATCGTGCCCGGGCTGACGCGGAAGCCGGCCGCCACGCAGGCGAGACCCCAGCAAGCCGCGCTGCCTCGTGACCGGGGCACGTCGCCCCTCTCAAAGCCTCAGGTCCAGCCGAGTGTGCAGGCTCCGCGCCCGGCGCCGTCGCCTGCAGCGAAAGCCTCACCCTTGCCGGCACCGCCGCCCCCCGCTTCGGCTTCGGTCGTGCCCGCGGCGACCAATCCGGCATTCACCGGCGCGGCCACTCCACCCGCCGCGAATACGCCCACCTCAACGGCCCCGATCGAGGGCGATCTCTGGCTGGACGGCATATCGGTCGGGCGCTGGCTCTCGGGCGCGATGGCACGCGAAGCGACACGGCCGCCGAGGTCCGCGCGAGGCTTCAACGCGCGCATGGCTCCGGCATGGCCGGGCACGCCGCTCTGACCGCCCGCCCGACCGGGCGACTGCAAGGATCCGGATCATGACCGCGACAGTCACGCTGGGTCTGGTGAACCTCGAGACTTTCGAGATTCCCCAGACTATCACCTACGGCGGCAGGCAGCGGCTTGCCGTGCATGACCTTCCGGGAGGTGGACGCGTCATCGATGTCCTCGGTGGCGCCGATACCGACATCACATTCTCCGGCATCATCTCGGGCTCCGGTGCCGAGCGTCGCGCCCAGTTGCTGAACGCGCTCCGCATCTCGGGCGCGACTGTGCCGCTGAGCTGGGGCGAGCAATACTACCTGATCATCATTGCTGCCGCAGATTTCGACTATCGAAAGTCTTGGTGGATACCCTACCGCCTGCGCTGCGTCGTGCAGAGCAACTTGACCTATGCGGCCTTCGCGACTGCCGCATCGGCCGCCCTCGGCATTGCCACCAACCTCGCCAGCGCCGCCAGCGCCCTCGGCAGCGTTCCCGGCCCATTGAGCGCAGCCCAGACGGCGCTCGCACAGCCCGGAGCCACGACCTACGGCACCGCCGCCTACGGCCAGAGCATCAGCGCGCTCGGCACTGCACAGACGGCGGTTTCAGGGGATGTCGCGCGCACCGGCGGCGAACTCCCGAGCCTTGATCTCGGCTTTACGGCGCAGGATCCGACCGCCGCCGCCAGCGCGATGACAAGCGCCACCGGGACCGCAGGCTCGCTCGCCGCGCTCGCCTTGGCGCGCGGCTACATCGGCAGCGGCTTCTCGGCGCTGCAGAACATCGGGACATGATGATGAGCACGAGCAGGATTACGGTCGCCGGCGGCGATCTGTTCCATATCGCGGCACAGCAATTGGGTGACGCGACACAGTGGATCCGCATCGCACAGCTGAACGGGCTCTCGGATCCCGTGCTGACCGGCGTCACCACGCTGCAGCTTCCCGCGCTCGATCCCGCAGCAGGAGGCGGCGTTGCCATACAATGACGCGGGACCGGCGCGCGCGGTCTTTCTGCAACTCCTGATCAACGGCGCGGCCCTCGGCGGCGTCAGCGAGGTCGAGATCTGCACGAGCGATCACCAAGCCGCGGGATGGTTCCGCGCCACCGCTGCCTTCGGTCGTGACCCGATCTTCACGCCAGCCGCCTTCGCCAGCATGAGGGATGCGACGGCGCAGATCCTGGTGGGTCTCGCGGCGCCCGGCCTCCCGCAAACGGCCGCGGTCTGGCAGAGCCTGATGACCGGCACGGTCGACGCGATCACGCTCGACATGACCGGCAGCGCCGTCGAGATTATCGGACGCGACTTCACCGCGCTCTTCATCGACGCTCTCAGCGCCGAGACCTTCGCCAATCGAACATCGAGCGCCATCGTGCAGACGCTCGCGGTTCGGCATGGCTTGACGCCCGTCGTCACCGAAACCGCGACGCCAGTCGGGCGCTACTATCAGGAGGGGCACGACTTGTTCTCCCTCCATCAGGCGAGCCAGACGATCACGGAATGGGATCTGCTATCGGCACTGGCTGCCGCCGAAGGATTCGACCTCTACGTTCAGGACCAGAGCCTGTTCTTCGCGCCGCCTCTGAGCAACGCACTGCCGGCGGTCTGGCGGTGGATGCCGGGCGGCACGGCCGCGACCACGCTTACCACGTTGCAGATGGAGCGCAGTCTTGCGCTGGCAAAGGATATCGTGGTGACGGTGCAGAGCTGGAACAGCCGGCAAGCGCAGATGATCACCCAGACCGTTCGCGCGTCGGCCCTGGGCAATCCTCAGGCAGGCCGCAGCGCGAGCCCGGCCAACGCCACGCGCTACGTGGTCGTGCGCCCGAACCTCACCCCGCAACAGGCTATGAACCTGGCCACCCGGACGCTCGCCGACCTTAGCCGGCATGAACGGGTGATCACGGCGACGATGCCGGGCGAGCTCAACCTGGCGCCGCGCAGCCCGGTGCTGCTGCAGGGGACGAATACCGGCTTCGACCAGACCTACGCGGTCGACGAGATCACGCGCCGAGTCTCGGTCCGCCACGGCTTCATGCAGACAGTGCGTGCGATCAACACGACGACGGAAGGCGCGCCATGATGGAAAGCTGGCTCAACGCGATCCGCGCCCAGGCGGGCGTTATGAGCGGTGCCGCCGGCCAAGTCCGCTGCGGCATCGTGCAATCCTTCGACCCCGCAACCTACTGCGCGAAAGTCACGCTGCAGCCGGAAGGTGTGCTCAGCGGCTGGCTTCCGATCGCAGCGAATTGGGTGGGCTCCGGATGGGGCATGGTCGCGCCGCCGTCGCCCGGGCAGCAGGTCGTGGTGCTTGCGCAGGAGGGAAGGGCCGAACATGGCATCGTCCTCGGTGGATTATTTTCACTCTCCGCGCAGCCGCCCGACGCGCCCTCAGGTGAGCTCTGGATGGTTCACGAAACGGGATCCTGCCTCAAGCTCCATAATGACGGGAGCATCGAAGGCCGCGCCACCATCTGGAACCTGACCGGCGCGATCCAGCTGACGGGAAGTCTCGTCGCCACAGGTGACATCTCGGATCAGGGCGGCGCCCATGGCACGCTCGGCGCGCTCCGTACGATCTACAACGAGCATGTCCATCCGGACGTGCAGAACGGCCCCGGTGTCTCGGGCCTTCCCACACCGCAGGCGTGATCCGCATGTCCGACCTCAACCACACCTTCGGCGGCGACCTTGGTGTCGCGCCAAATGGCGATCTAGCGACCGCGAGCGGCAGCGCGCTCGGCCAGCAAAGGGTGCTGCGCCGCCTGCTGACCAATGCGGGCGATTATATATGGCAGATCAACTACGGAACGGGGCTGCCCGCGATGATCGGCACGCCCGTGGATACCGCCGCCATCGCCGGCCTTGTGCGCAGCCAGATATTCCTGGAGGGCGCGGTCGCCCGGAACCCGGCGCCCGCGATCAGCGTTCAGGCCGAGAGCAGCATCGTCTCCCTGCAGATCACCTATAGCGACGCGACCGAGGCAACGACACAGGCCCTGGGTGTCATGCTCACGGCCTAGCCTCCAATCCACTTTGCGAGGCCAATCATGCAACTTCTACTACGCAACTTCACGGCCCTCGTCGAGCAAAGCGCGGCCGCCGTGCAAGGCAGCGCGGCACAGCTGCTCGACTTCACCGCAGGTTCCGTCCTGCGAGCTATTTTGGAAGCCAATGCGTCTCTCGCGCTCTGGCTGCAGTGGCTCATCCTGCTCGTCCTTCAGACCACGCGGCTCGCCACAAGCAGCGGCGCGGACGCCGACAGCTTCGGCGCCGACTTCGGCATGCTCCGTCTCCCGGCGGTCGCGGCACAAGGCAGCGTCACCTTCAGCCGCTACACGCCGTCGATGGCCGCGCTGATACCAGCCGGCGCCCTCGTCACCACCGCCGATAGCACAACGCAGTTCACGATTGGCATCGATCGGACGAACTCCGCCTGGGCCGCCGCGCAGAACGGCTACCTCCTCGGTGCTGGTGTGGGCGCAGTCACTGTTCCCATCGCCGCCACCGTGGCGGGAAGCGCGGGTAACGTGTTGCCCGGCACTGTCAGCCTGATCGCGAGTGCGCTTCCCGGCGTCGATGCAATGACAAATTCGCTCGGACTGACCGGCGGGCTCGATGCTGAGAGCGACGCTTCCTTCCGCCTCCGCTTCCAGAGCTTCATCGATAGCCGCAACCGTGCGACGCTTCAGGCCATCACCTATGCCGCCACCAGCCTGCGGCAGGGCGTGACCTGCACCGTGCAGGAGAACGCCGATGGCACAGGCGCCTTCGTCCCCGGACGATTTGTCGTGACGGTGGATGACGGATCGGGCGCGCCCGCCGCTGTCCTGCTCACGTCCATCCAGTCGGCGGTCGACGCCGTGCGCCCTGTCGGTTCGATCTTCTCGGTCAGCGCGCCGACGCGCCTCCCCGCCGACATCGCGTTGACGCTTACGCTCGAAGCCGGCGCCAATAGCGCAGCCACGATCGCCGCCGTCAGCGCTGGCGTCACGAGCTTCGTCAATACCCTGCCGGTGGGCGCGGGACTGGCCTATACGCGGCTCGCCCAGGTCGCCTACGACGCGAGCCCCACCGTGATAAACGTCACCGGACTGACGCTCCAAGGCGGCACCGCCGACATCGCGGGCGCACCCTCCTCCGTGATCAAACTCGGCGCGCTGGCCATCGGTTGAGGATACATTCATGACCGGCGATCCGATCGACATGCAGGCGCGGCTGCGCGCAGCGCTGCCCAGCGGCTGGTTCGCCGACAAGGCGCCGGTCCTCTCGGCGCTGCTCGGCGGCTTGGCCGATGTGTGGGCCTGGCTTTACGCGCTGCTTGCCTATGTCCGGCTACAAACCCGCATCGCGACAGCGACCGATGGCTGGCTCGACCTCATCGCTCGAGATTACGGCGGCCAGGCATGGGCGCGGGAGAAAGGCGAGACGGATGACGCCTTCCGCACCCGCACCATGCGCAATCTCCAGCGTTTGCGGGGCACCCGCGCGGCACTCGTTGCTGGCCTGACCACCCTCACCGGACGGACCCCGAAGGTGTTCGAGCCCGCCCATGCGTCAGATACCGGCGGCCTCGGCAGCATCGGGCTCGGCTGGAACACCGCGGGCGGCTGGGGCAGCCTGATGTTGCCATACCAATGTTTCGTGACTGCCTATCGGCCAGCGGGCGGGGGCATCGCGAACACCGGCGGCTGGGGCGGGATCGGCAGCACCCTGGCAATCGGCGGCTGGAATACCGGCGCCCTGCAATATGGAGATGCCCGATTGGTCGAGGGGCAGGTCACCGACGCGCAGATTCTCGCGACCGTCGCGGACTGCATGCCGGCAGCGACGATCGCGTGGACCGCGCTGACAAACTAGCCGCCCGCCTGCAAGGCCCGCAGCTTGGCCGAACAACCGAACATGTCTCCCCATCAGGTGATTCCGCCCGATGGGATCTCGCTCCGAGGACCCCTCATGGACCGGCAGATCGTCTATCCAGCCTCCATTCCGCTCGACACCGATTTCCTGTCTCTCAACCGCAGCGCCATGGTGGCGCTTGGAAGTCTGGCGCAAGCCGTTCTGGGAACGGCGACGATTGTCGACGGCCTCGCCTGCACACCGATGTCGCCTGCCTCCCTCAGCGTCTCCGTGGGCAGCGGGTCGATCACCCAACTCAGTCCCGTCGATACGCTGGCTTACGGGTCGCTTGCCGCCGACACGACCGGTGAGGTCGTGAAGATGGGGGTCAATCTCAGCCCCGCCACCTTCACGCTCTCTGCGCCCGCAACGACGGGTGAAAGCGTGATCTACCTGATCGAGGCGAGCTTCACGGAATCCGATGCCGCACCGGTGGTGCTGCCCTATGTGAATGCGGCGAATCCCGCCCAGCCCTATTCCGGCCCGGCTAACTCCGGCGTTGCGCAGAATACGCAGCGGATCGAGCGCGTGCAGTTGCAGCT
>JABBOH010000006.1:123285-149967 GCA_019351895.1 Pseudomonadota bacterium | reverse complement strand
CACACCGCTCTACACTACGGGAGACGGGATGGCGCAGGCGGCGCGGGAACAGGCGGCGGCCGACCTGCTGTTCGGCCTGCTGCCACCGGAGCAGGCCGCTGGCTTCCGCGCGATCTGGGATGAGTTCGAAGCGGCGGAGACCCCGGATGCCCGCTTCGCCAAGGCCTGCGACCGCTTGCAGCCGATCCTTCTCAACCACGCGGTTGGCGGCGGCACCTGGACCGATTACGACTTCGACGAGGGTAAGGAACGCGCGCTCACCAACCGGATCGCCCTCGGCTCGCCTGCGCTTTGGGCGGCGGCGGAGGCGGTGTTCGTGGATGCGGTGGCGAACGGCTGGCTGAAGCCCGCGCCTGCGCGTCTTGAAGACTGAGGGAGGGTGGATCAATGGAATTGGGTTTGACGGGCAAGACCGTGTTGGTCACAGGCGGCTCCAAGGGCATTGGCCTCGCTTGCGCGGCGGCCTTCATCGCCGAGGGCGCGCGGGTCGCCATCGCATCCCGGTCCGCCGACAACATCGCCAGGGCGCGAGCTGAACTCGGCGATGTGCTGGGTGTGGAAGCCGATCTCGCGGACCCCGCCGAGGCGGCGCGGCTCGTCGCGACCGTCGAGCGGGAAGTCGGCCCCATCGACGTGCTGGTGAATTCAGCGGGCGCCGCCAAGCGGACGCCGCCGGACGACCTCACGCCGGAGGCGTGGCACGCCGCCATGACAGCGAAATACTTCACCTACATCCACGTCATCGATCCGGTCGTGAAGCTTATGGCCGCGCGAGGCTTCGGCGTGATCGTCAACGTCATCGGCAATGGCGGGAAGATCGCCTCCCCGGTGCATCTGGCCGGCGGCTCGGCCAACGCGGCGCTCATGCTCGCGACGACCGGCCTCGCCACCGCCTACGCGTCGCGAGGGGTGCGCGTGGTCGGCGTCAACCCAGGGCTTACGGAGACGGATCGCGTGACCGAGGGGCTGGCCGCCGATGCCCGGCTGAGCGGCATTTCCGCCGAGGAAGCCCGTGCGCGTGCGGTCGCCCGGATACCGCTGGGGCGCATGGCCGAGGCGCGCGAGGTTGCGGATGTGGTGGTGTTCCTGGCCTCGTCACGGGCGAGCTACGTCACCGGCGTCAACATCTCGATGGACGGGGCGGTGGCCGCCACTGTGGTCTGAAGCCCCCCCTAGAGTTTTCGGAACATCACCAGGGCGTCGACGAAACCGAGGGCCGGATGGTCGAAAGCCTCCGGCAGCCGGCACAGGGTCTCGAAGCCGAGGCTCGTCCAGAGCCGTACAGCGGGCTCGTTGCTACCGACGACGAAATTGAACTGCATGGCGCGGAAGCGGCGCGCCCGCGCGTGGTCCAGCACATGCCGGCCCATAGCGCGCGCGATGCCACGTCCGCGCGCCGCCTCGCCTGTGGCGAAGCCGGCATTGGCGACATGCGCGCCGCCGCCGAGCTTGTTCGGCTGCAGGTAGCAGGTGCCGAGGACGCAACCCTCGGCCTCCGCCACGAACACCTCGTGCTCGGGCGCGAGCCAGTAGGCCAGCGCCTCCTCCCGCGACCAGTTGCGCGGGAGCGCGTAGGTCTCCCCCGCCGCGATGATCGGCCCGATGATGGACCAGATAGCCGCGCAGTCCTCGAGGGTCGCGGGCCGGATCAGCATGCGGCCCGCTAGTCCGCCGCCGCGCGCAAAGCCAGACCATCCAGCGCCTGGCCCAGATCCTCGATGAGGTCCGCCACATCCTCGAGCCCGACCGACAGCCGCACCACGCCCTCGGTGATACCGAGGCGCGCCCGCTCCTCGGCGCTGAGACGCATGTGCGTGGTCGTCGCCGGATGGGTGACGAGCGACTTCGAATCGCCGAGGTTGTTGGAGATGGCGATGAGGCCCAGGCGGTTGAGGACGCCGAATGCCGCCTCCCTGCTGCCGAGGTCGAAGGTCACCAGCGTGCCGCCGGCGGACATCTGACGCATGGCGAGGTCCCGCTGCGGGTGGCTCTCCAGCGTCGGATACCACGCGCGCACGACCTCGCGCCGCCCCTCCAGGAAGCGTGCCACCTGCTCGGCCGAACGGCAGGCGGCGTCGACGCGCAGGCTCAGCGTCTCCAGCCCCTTCAACAGCAGCCACGCGTTGAAGGGTGAGATGGCGGGCCCGGTGTTGCGTGTGAACGGCTGCAGCACCTCCTCGACCCATTTCTTGCGGCCGAGCACGGCGCCGCCCAGCACCCTGCCCTGCCCGTCGATGTGCTTCGTGCAGGAGTAGACGACGACATCCGCGCCAAGCTCGAGCGGGTGCTGCAGCAGCGGTGTCGCGAAGACATTGTCGACGACGACGATGGCGCCGGCGGCATGGGAGAGATCGGCGACCGCCTGCAGATCGACGATCTCCAGCATCGGGTTGGACGGGCTTTCCAGCAGCACGAGCTGCGCCGGGCGGCTGAGGGCCTGCCGCCACTGTCCGAGATCGGCGCCGTCCACGAATTCCGTCTCGATCCCGTAGCGCGGCAGCAACGTGGAGACGATCCAGTGGCAAGAGCCGAACAGCGCACGGGCAGCGACGACCCGGTCTCCGGCCTTCAGATGGGCGAGCATCGCGGACGATACGGCCGCCATGCCGGTGGCAGTCGCGCGGCAGGCCTCGGCGCCTTCCAGCAGCGCCAGCCGGCTTTCCAGCATCTGGACTGTCGGGTTGCCGAACCGGGAATACTGGAAGTGGTCGACCTCGCCCAGGAAGGTCTGCGCGGCTTGCTCGGCGCTGTCATAGACGAAGCCCGAGGAGAGGAAGAGCGCCTCGCTCGTCTCGCCGTACTGGCTGCGCATGGTGCCGCCGTGAACCAGCAGACTGGCAGGGCGGAGGTTTTTGGTGGGCTTCGTCATGGCAAAGGGCCTCTCATCGAGAAACCCGGCCGTGGATGCAGCAAGGGCGCATAGGTCCCTGACTGGCCTCTTTAGCGCGTTTCTTTCACCTCGCCGCAATCCGGCCGGACAAATCACGAGGGGCACGCCGTGCCTGACGCCTGCATAGGGCCGCATCGGGCCGGCCGTCAACGCCCCGCTTTTCAAACGCCGCGGAGACCGGTAAGACTGCGGGCGAGCCACCGGGCGGGTATGGTGTAATGGTAGCTCGTCAGCTTCCCAAGCTGAATGCGCGGGTTCGATTCCCGCTACCCGCTCCACATCCTCATTTCAGCGCGCCTGCCGTCAACCCGCTCACGATCCGCCGCTGCAGCAGCACGAAGACCAGCAGGATCGGCGTCACGTAGATCGCCGAATAGGTCATGATGCCGTTCCAGTCGCTGGTATTGGGGCCAAGGAAGGACGAGAGCCCGACCGTCGCCGTCTGCAGCGAATCCTGCGAGATCATCGACCGCGCATAGACGTATTCCCCGAAGCTCTGGAGGAAGACCAGGATCGCGGTGACCAGGATGCCGTTCCGCGCCAGCGGCAGGATGATGCGCAGGAAGGCGCCGATGCGCGACGCGCCGTCGACGAGCGCCGCATCCTCAAGCTCCTGCGGGATCTGCGCGAGGCTTGCGCGCGCGATCACGATGTAGAAGGGCATGACCTTCGCGACCTGCGCCAGAACAACCGCGAGGCGCGGCGTCTTGAGCAGGCCGAGTTCGCTGAAGCCCACGAAGAGCGGCGTCACCATGAGCGATGACGGCAGCACCTGCATCATCAGGATCGCGAACAGCGCCGCATCGACCCAGAGGCTGCGATACCGCACGAGGACCCGCGCCGCGCCCGTGCCGAGCACGACGCAGATCACCGTTACACCCCCGGCGATCAGGAAGGAGTTCGAGAGGTAGGTCGCCATGTTGTGCTGCACGAAGACGCGCCCGACGCTCCAGACGATATCGTGCGGGATGAAGCGCGGCGGATAGCTGAACAGTTCCCGGCCGCTCTTCAACGCGCTGACATACATCCAATAGAGCGGAAAGAGATAAAGCCCGGTGAGCAGCAGGCCGATCGCCAACAGCAGATACCGCCGCATGCGCCGTCAGACCCGCTGCTCTAGCCGGGTGGAACGTACGTAGATCGCGGCGACCAGAATGACGACGATGATCATCAGCACGGCGACCACGCTGCCGCCCGAGATGTCATAGGTCTCGAAGGAAAGCTGCCACGACCAGTATTGCGCGACGTTCGAAGAATTCGAGGGGCCACCCTGCGTGAGTGCCGCGAACAGATCGTATTGCTGCATGGTGAAGATGATGCTGAGAGCGACGACGGCGCCGAGTGTCGCCCTCATCAGCGGCAGCGTGATGAAGACGAAGCGGGAGAAACGGCCCGCGCCGTCGATTGCGGCCGCCTCATAGACATCGCCTGGAATGGCGGCCAGCCCCACGGACAGCAGCAGCATGTTGAACGGGATGCCGAGCCAGATATTGGCGATGATGACGGAATAAAGCGCCACATGCGGATCGGAGATCCAGAAGATGTGGTTATGGACGATGCCGGTCGAGGCGAGCAGGTAGTTGACGACGCCGAAGTCACCGGCCAGCAGCCAGCGCCAGATGGCGCCGACGACAAGCGCGGGCATCACCCAGCCGGCGAGGAAAAGGCCCCGCAGCGTGCTGCCGCCGGGGAACTCCTGCTGGAAGAACATCGCCAGCGCGAGGCCGATGAGGAGCTGGAAAAGCACCGACAGCGCAACGAAAATGCCGGTATTGCGCGCGATCCGCCACGCTTGCGGCATGTGCAGCACGCGCTCGTAGTTGCGGAGGCCGACGAAGGGCCGGTTGAGCGTGCCGAGCGTGAACATGTCGATCTTCTGCAGCGACATGACCACCGTGTAGAGCATGGGGAGTGCGGCAAAGACGAAGAGATAGGCGAGCGCCAGCGTCACCAGCGTGATGTCGAAGCCGCGCCCGTCCCGAAACGCACCAAATCCGCGCATGCCCCGCCCTCCCGCGGCGGCCTACTGGTTGATGATGCTCTCGACCTGACTCTGCGCCGTATCCAGCGCCTGCTTGGCCGTAGCCTGATGCGTTAGCGCGGACTGGATGGCGGTCTGGATCGCCTGCGAGATCTGCGCCCATTGCGGGCTCGGCCCGCGGACACGCGCGGTTTTCAGTGCGGCCAGGAACACCTTGTAGTCAGCCGGCCACTTCGGATTCTGAACCGTCACCCGCTCGGCGGGGAGGAAGCCCCACTCGTTCCAGACGCGCGGCATCTGCGCGTTCAGGTATTCGAGGAACTCGAAGGCCTGCTTGGGATGCTTGCTCTGCTTCAGAATGACGTTGTCGCCCTCGCCAAGCGCCGAAACGCGCGGGCTGCCCTCAGTCATCGTCGGCAGCAGCGCGACCCGGTAGTCGAACTTCGCGTCCTTGGACATGCGCGGCAACTCCCACGGACCCGAGATCACCATCGCCGCGTTGCCCGCGTTGAAGGTGGCGGTCGAGTCGAACTGGCTGCGCACCAGCGTATCGGGCGAGGCGAGTTTCTGGTCGATGAGCTTCTGCCAGAACTCCAGCGCCTTCACGTCATTCGGCGTGTTCAGCTTGTCGTAGTCGCCGCCGGCCATCTGGATCCAGGGCAGGAACTGGAAAGTCCCCTCCTCTGACGCGACGGCCGAAAAGGCGATGCCGTAGACGTGCTTCGCCGGATTGGTGAGCTTCTTCGCGTCGGCATAAAGCTCTGGCCAGGTCTGCGGCGGCTTGTTCGGATCGAGGCCGGCGGCCTTGAACATGTCGGCATTGTAGTAGAGCGCGAGCGTGTTGGCGCCACGCGGGATGCCGTAGACTTTGTCACCGTATTTCACGGCGGCCAGCGGGCCCGGATAGAACTTGGACAGGTCGATCACCTTCGACTTGGCGATCATGGGCGCGAGGTTGAGCAGCAGGCCGCGTGAACGGAACAGGTCGATGTAGGGATTGTCGATATAGCTCACGTCGGGCGCGTCGCCGGTTATGGAGGCGCGGGCGAGATCGTTGTTCATGTCCGAAAACTGGACGTGTTTGACATCGATCTTGATGTCCGGATGCAGCTTCTCGAACTCCTTCGCGAGCGGGAACATGTACTGGTTCAGGTTCTCGAAGTCGATCGTCCAGACATGCAGCGTCACTTGCGCGGCCAGCGCTTGGTGCCCGGGGGCGGCGGCGATGCCGGCGGCACAGGCGAGCCCAGTCATCAGACGTGTCAGGCGCTTCATGGCGTTCCTCCCGTTGAAAGCTTGCATGGGCGCTTCTGGCGAGCGCCTTGATGTCAGGCGGCGGGGTTGGCGATCTGCGTTCCCCCGCGGCAACGCTTGAGATAGTCGAGCGCCGCGACCTGCCCGGTCATCTCGAGCGCATCGCGGTAGACGGGATCATGCCAGCCCTCGATATCGACCGCACCGCGATAGCCGGCAAGACGAAGCTCCGAGATGATGTCGGTCCAGTTCGAATCGCCGAACCCGGGCGTGCGCATGAAGACGAAGGGATGCTTTCCATAGATGCCGTGCTCGCGGATGATGTGCCAGCGAATGGTGGCGTCCTTGCCGTGGACATGGAAGATCCGCGACGCCCATTTGCGGATTTGCGGCATGGGGTCGATCAGATAGACCATCTGGTGGCACGGCTCCCATTCGAGCCCGATATTCTCGTGCGGCAGCGCGTTGAAGATGAGTTCCCAGGCATCGGGGTTATGGGCGATGTTCCAGTCCCCGGCAGCCCAGTTGCCGTCCATCGCACAGTTCTCGAAGGCGAGGCGGACCCCTTTGTCCGCCGCACGACGCCCAAGCTCGCCCCAAACCTCCCTGTAGCGCGGCAGGCTGTCCTCGATCGGGCGGCCACGGACGCGACCGGTGAAACCCGCGATCGTCGTCGCACCGAACAGGTGCGCGTGGTCGATCAGCGTCTCCCAGCCATGCAGCGTCTCGCGATCCATCTCGCGATCTTCCAGCGGATTGCCGAACATGCCGAGTGTCGAGATGGTGACATCGGAGTCGGCGATCGCTTCGCGCAGTGTGCCCGCAAGACGCGGAATGTCGGCGCCGCCGAGCGTCTGCCAGAAAAACGGCTCGATGCTCTCGAAGCCATGCGGGATGATCTGGCGCACATAGCTCGCCGGATCGCCGCTGTTGCACTTCACCATCGTGCCGATGCGAAGGTCCTTCGTCGTCGTTGGCATCGTTCGTCTCCTGCCGCTCAGGCCTCGATGAGAACACGGGCTGCGGTCTCGGCGCTGCGGATCGCGCCCATCACCATCGCGAGGCTTCTGATGTTGTCTTCACCACGCGTTTCCGGCGGCGGGCCGCCCTGAACGGCCGCGACGAAATCCTCCAGAACGCCGAGATGGCCGCCCACGCGGTCGGCGGGGTCGTGCGCCGGCACCTCGACCGGATAATCCGTGTCGAATAGCCGCCCGCGCGGCGCACCAGCGGTTTCGGCGCGGATACCGTCATGCCCGTCCCAGACGAGTGTCCCATGCTCGCAGACGATGCGCCACGCGCTCTCCCAGCTCGTGCCGAGGCCGCGCGCACACCAGCTGCCGGCATAGGTGAAGACGACGCCGCCGGTGAGTTCGAAGATCGCCGTCGCCGAGGAGCCCTGCGCATACCAGGAGCCGGGCGGGTTCCACTCGCGGCAATAGACCGCGACGGCATCGAGGCCGGAGATGCAGCGCGCGGCGTCGAAGGTATGGATTGCCATGTCAAGCAGAAGGACGTGGTCCATCGCCTCCCGGAAGCCGCCGAAATGCGGTGCGAGGAAGAAATCGCAATGCAGGCTGGTCACGCGTCCGAGCGCGCCCGAGGCGATCAGCCGCCGGATGCGGCGGAGCGGGGCGATGTAGCGGCGGTTCTGGATCACGGCATGGATACGCCCGGCGGTCAGGGCACTCGCGATGAGGTCGCGCGCCTGATCCAAGGTCTCCGCCATCGGCTTCTCGGTGAGCACATGGCAGCCGCAGGAAAGCGCGAGCGAGACGAGCGCGTGCCGGGCGCTCGGCACCGCCACGTCGAAGACGATGTCGGGGCGAAGTTGATCGATCAGCACGGTCACGTCCTGGGCGGCGCGCCCCGCATGGCCCGCGCGTTCGGCGGCCGCCTGCGCGCGGCCAAGATCGAGGTCAGCGAAACCGACGATGTCCAGCTCTGGAATTTGCGCGGCGGCATCGATCCATCCGGCGCTCATGGCACCGCATCCGACCAACACGGCTTTCAGCGTCATTCGCTACGTCTCCCTTCCGCCACCCTCTTCTTCCTTGCGGCGGAGGGTGGTCCGTAAACGTTTACGACGTTAGGATCGCCATGTCGGCCGCGTCAAGAAAAAGCTAAGCTCGCCGGGTGTCCAGGATGACCAAGCACGAAGTTGTCAACGTCCCGCTCGCGGCATCGCCCGCTCAGGGCATCCGCGATCTCGCGGCCCGGCTCGGCATCTCCATCGGCACCGTCTCCCGCGCCCTGAACGGCCGCCCGGACGTGAACGCCGCGACCCGTCAGCGCGTCATCGACGCGGCGCGCGACCTCGGCTACGTGCCGCAGCAGTCCGGGCGCAGCTTGCGCAAGGGGAACACGCGCAGCGTCGGCCTGTTGTGGGAAATTCCCGGAGGCCGCGAGGCTTATGGCGAGCCGTTCTTCCTCGCGCTCTTCGGCGGCGTGCAGGACGTGCTGGCGGCGCATGATTACGACCTCGTCATCATGCTGGACCGGCCGAAGGCCGACCCGCTCGCCCGGCTGCGCCGCATCGTGCAGCGCCGGCAGGTCGACGCCCTCATCCTTCCCTGGACGCGCGCGGAGGATCCGCGTCTCGACTACCTCGCCGAGAATGGCATCCCATTCGTGGCCCTCGGCCGCAGTCTCTCGGGCGGCGCGCATCCCTGGATCGACCTCGACTTCGAGGCGGCGAGCCTGTTCGCGACCGAACGCTTCGTCGCGGGCGGGCACAGGCGCATCGCCCTTGGCGTTCCGGCCGACAGCCTCATGCAGAAGCGGTTCTTCGTCGCAGGCTATCGGCGGGCCCTGGCGGCGGCCGGCCTGCCCTTCGACGAGGCGCTGGTGGCCGAGGGCGCCGTGACGCCCTCCGGCGGCTACGAGGTGGCCGTATCGATTCTGGCACTCAGGCCGCAGCCCAGCGCCATCATCGCCATCGACAGCAGCATGGCGGTCGGCATCTACCGCCGGCTGGCCGAACTCGGCTTACGTTGCGGCGCCGATGTCGCCGTGCTGGGCGGTGTGCATGACACGCCGATATCGGAATTTCTGGTACCGGCCCTCACCTGTTTCAGCCTCGATACGGCGGCGCTCGGCCGGCGGCTGGCCGAGGTGCTGCTGACGACGCTGGACCGCCCGCCGAGAGCCGCGCCCGTGCCGCCGGCCGGCGAGCTATGGCCGCTGCATCTGGTCGACCGCCAGAGTGACAAGCGGGGCTAGACTAGCTCGCCGAAGCGCCGATGGCGTTCAGCACCAGCCCCGGCGTGAGGATCTGCGGCAGGGTCTTGGGCGGGCCCCCGCCCGGCGGATAGAAGACATAGAGCGGCACCCCATCCCGCCCGTGATCCTTGAGGTAGGCCGTGATGTCGGGATTGGCGCGCGTCCAGTCGCCGACCAGAAAGGTCACGCCTTCGCGCTGGAACCCCTGCCGCACCGCCGCCTGGTCCAGCGCCACCCGCTCGTTGAGCAGGCAAGTCACGCACCATGCCGCAGTGAGATCGACGAAGGCGGGCTTTCCGGCCGCCCGCAAAGCGGCGAGGCGCGCGGTAGAGAAAGCCTCGGTTCCGCTCGCGACCGTGGGCGCGTCGTCTGGCCGCGCGCCGCGCGCCGCCAGCATCACCGGCACCAGCGCCGCGATGGCGAGCGCCGCCAGCACCGGGGCCACGCGCCCCCGCAACCGGCCGAGCCACGCCGCGAAGGCAATCAGCAGCAGACCCGCGCCCGCCGCCAGCAGCAGCGTGGAGCCGCCCTCCCGGCTCGCGACCCATACGAGCCAAAGCACGCTGGCATAGACCGGAAAGGCGAGCGCCTGATGCAGTACATCCATCCACGCCCCGGGGCGCGGCATGATTAGCGCCAGCCCGGGGATGAGGCTGATCGTGACGAGCGGCAGCGCCAGCCCGAGGCCGAGCGCGAGGAAGATCGCCATGCCCGGGGCCGCCGGCCCCGCGAGCGCCGCCGCCACCGCCGCACCCATAAAGGGCGCGGTGCAGGGCGTCGCCACGACCGCCGCGAGCACGCCGGTGAAGAAACTCCCCCAGGCGCCCCCTTGCGCCGCGAACCGCTGGCCGATCCCCATCCAGCGGCCGCCGATCACCAGCACGCCCGAGAAGCTCAGCCCGACCGCGAAGAGCAGCCAGACCATCGCCACGACGAACAGCGGCGACTGAAACTGGAAGCCCCAGCCGACGACGCTGCCGCCTTCCCTCAGGCCCAGCAGGAGCGCGCCGAGGGCGCAGAAGCTCACCAGCACCCCGGCGCCATAGGCGAGGCCGTCTCGTCGCGCGGCGCCCGCTTTGGCACCCGCTTTGGCACCCGACAGATTGGCGAGGTGCGCGGCCTTCATCGCCAGCACCGGGAAGACGCAGGGCATCAGATTGAGGATGAGGCCGCCGAGCAGGGCGCCGCCCAGCAGCGTCAGGAAACTGCTGGAGGTCATGGCCGTGAGCGCGACGGCAAGGTGGGACGTGCCGGGCGCCTGAGGCGGCGGGAGGCCGGGCTCGGCGGTGATGGCGCTGCCGCGCTCGGTGCCGTCGGTCATCGTCAGTGCGAGCAAGCCGGGCAGCGCCTGGGATGCTTTGAAGCCGGACACGGGCTTTAGCTGCAGCACAATCCGACCGCGGGAGATCTTCAGCGTCTGGTCGTAGTCCTGGTTGATCACCCCAGGCTGCCCGGGAAAGAAATAGGCGGACGCGACCGCCGCCCGCGTGGCGCCGGTGCCGTCGATGCTGAGTTTGCCGTCCGGCTCGATCCAGGCAGGCCAATGGGCATGCGAAGGCATGCGGCGATCGACGGCCGCAAACAGCGGGGCCTCGGGCGCGGGGGCAGGCTTGGCCTTGACCGGCAGCGACAGCCGGAAATTAGCGCTGCCCGGCACGCAGATGTCCTTGCAGACGAGCCAGTTCGCGGCGACCTGCACAGTGTAGCGGGAAGTGTCAGCCAGACCCTTGGGCGGCGTGATCGTCAGCGGCAGCAGCACCGGCGCCATCTTGCGCGTGTATGCGTAGCTCGTGACGACGCCGTCGTTGATAACCTTAGGGATCGGCCACTGAATGGACCCGGCCTTGCCGCCCTGCGGCAGGCTGACGATGGCGGTCGGTGCCGCACCCGCGTCGCCTGGGTTCGTCCAGTAGATGTGCCATTTCTGGCCCAAGCTGAACAGAAGTCCGATCCGGAACGGCTGACCCGGCGCGACGCTGTCGACGTTGGAGACGAGGCTGACCTGATTGTTCAGCGTCGAGGCGAAAAGGCTTTGCGCCGCCTGGGCGCGCGGGGCCCCCGCACAGAGCGCCATCAGGCTGAGGAGACCCAGGATTGCCCGCAGCGATTTCATCGGCCCGTCGCGATGTGTCATGCACCCTTCTCTACGCCTTGAGCGAGGCTTCGCTCCATAGAGACGAAGCTTAACCGGGAGATGACGACTATACGCGATCTGCCGAACAGCTTCACCGATGGCCTGCCCATTGCCGAAGCGCTGCCGCGGCTGCTGGCCGCGCTTGAAAGCACCCCGAACGCCGTGCTTGTCGCGCCTCCGGGTGCGGGGAAGACGACGACGGTGCCGCTCGCCATCCGGGCGCAGGCGACCTGGGCCACCGGCCGCATCGTGATGCTGGAACCGCGCCGCCTCGCTGCCCGCGCCGCCGCGACCCGCATGGCGAGCCTCATCGGCGAGCCTGTGGGCCAGACCGTGGGCTTTCGCACCCGCATCGAAAGCGCCGTCTCCACCGCCACGCGCATCGAGGTGGTGACGACCGGGCTGCTGGTGCGCCGGCTGCTGGCCGACCCCGGCCTCGACGGCGTCTGCGCCGTCATCCTCGACGAAATCCATGAGCGGTCGCTGGAGGCCGATCTGGCCCTCGCCTTCTGCCTGGACGCGCAGGCGCTGCTACGGCCCGATCTGCGGCTGCTTGCCATGTCGGCAACGCTCGACGGCGCGCGCCTTTCGTCGCTGATGGGCGCGACGATCATCGAGAGCGCAGGGCGGATGCACGCCGTGGAGGTCCGCCACCAGCCGCGCGACCTCGGCCATATCCGGGATCTGCCCGAGGCGATGGCGCGGGCAATCCGCTTGGTGCTGGGCGAGGCGGAGGGCGATGTGCTCGCCTTCCTTCCCGGCATGGGCGAAATCCGCCGCACCGAGGCGGCGCTGGACGGCATCGACGCGCTGGTGCTGCCGCTGCACGGCGACCTGCCTCCGGCGGCGCAGGATCTGGCGCTGCGCCCGGCCGAGCGGCGGCGCGTGGTGCTGGCGACCTCGATCGCGGAGACCTCGCTGACCGTTCCGGGCGTGCGGATCGTGGTCGATGGCGGCTGGCGGCGGACGCCGCGCCTCGATCCCAGCACCGGCCTTACCCGTCTCGCCACCGAGCGCGTGAGCCGCGCCGCCGCCGATCAGCGCGCGGGCCGCGCCGGCCGCGAAGCGCCGGGGCTCGCGCTCCGCCTCTGGACGACGGCGACGCATCGGGGCTTGCGGCCCTTCGACCGGCCGGAGATCACCGAGGCCGAGCTTTCCGGCCTCGTGCTCGACTGCGCCGCATGGGGCACCGCGCCCGCGGGCCTGCCATTCCCCGATCCGCCGCCGGAAGGCGCGCTCGCCGCCGCGCGTGCGCTGCTGGCCGACCTCGACGCTCTGGGACCGGACGGCGCGATCACGCCGCTCGGCCGGCGCATGAGCGGCTTGGGCGCGCATCCACGCCTCGCCGCGATGATGCTGGCCGCCGAAACGCCGGCCCAGGGCGCGCTTGCCTGCGATCTCGCGGCGCTGCTGGAGGAGCGCGATCCCCTGCGCTCGGGCCCGGACTCGCCGGCGGATATCGCCCTGCGGCTAGAAGCTCTGGCCGATCGGGGCAGCGTGCAGGCAGACCGGGGCGCCGTGCACCGCATCCGGCAGGCGGCCCGTCAGTATCGCGGGCGGCTGGGGCTACGCGGCGACCCTGTCGCGAGCGGCGATCCCGCGCCGCTGATCGCCGCTGGTTTTCCGGATCGGCTGGCGCAGCGACGCAGTGAGCCGGGCAGCTTCCGGCTTTCCGGCGGCGGCGGGGCCAAGCTGCCGGTGAGCGACCCGCTGGCGAAAGCGCCGCTGCTTGCCGTCGCGGCGCTGGAGATGAAGACGTCCGCGCGCATTCGCATGGCGGCGGCCCTCGACCCCGGCGCGCTGCCGGGGAGCCTCGCCCGCCGCGTCACGGAGACGGTGGAGACGAGCCTTGATCCCGTATCGGGCAGCATCCTGACGCGCCGCCGCCGCCGGCTCGGGGCGCTGGTGCTGGAGGACCGATCGGGGCCGCCGGATGCCGCCGAGGCTGCCGCCGCGCTGCTCGACGCCGTGACGCGCGACCCTGGCCGTCTGCCCTGGACCGAAACTGCACGCGGCGTGCAGGCACGGCTGGTGCTGATGCACGGGCTGGAGCCAGAGATCTGGCCCGCGAGCGACGACGCGGCCCTGCTCGCGGCGCTGCCCGACTGGCTGGGTCCGCACCTGCACGGGCTCACGCGGCTCGGCGACCTCGCTCGGCTCGATCTCGGGGCGCTCCTGCTGGACCGGTTGGAGTGGAGCCTGCGCGCGCGGCTGGAGCGGGAGTTGCCGACGCATCTGGCACTCCCCGGTGGGCGGGCGGCGGTGGACTACATCGAGCCGGTGCCGCTGGCCTCGGCGCGGGCGCAGCACTTCTACGGGCTGGCGGAAACGCCGCGTCTCGCGGGCGGCCGCGTGCCCCTGCGTCTCGCACTGCTGTCGCCGGCCGGGCGGCCAATCGCGATCACGGCCGATATCGGCGGCTTCTGGCGTGGCGCCTGGGCCGATGCGCGGCGCGACATGCGCGGGCGCTATCCGAAGCACGACTGGCCCGAGAACCCGCTGCAGCCCAGCGCCTGACAACCCGCTTCAAGGAGCCCGCCGATGCGCCGTCTGATCTCCTCCGGATCTCCCTTCGAGGCCGAGGTCGCCTACTCCCGTGCCGTGATCGATGAAGACTGGATCTTCGTCTCTGGCACGACGGGCTTCGACTACGCGACGATGGCGATCTCGGAAGACGTGGCGGAGCAGACGGAGCAGACCCTGCGCAACATCGCCGCGGCGCTGGCCGAGGCGGGCGCATCTCTCGCGGATACCGTGCGCGTCCGCTACATTCTCCCCAGGGCCGCGGATTTCCCTGCCTGCTGGCCGGTGCTGCGGCGCTACTTTGGCGACGTGCGGCCGGCTGCCACGATGATCGCGGCGGGTCTCATCGATCCGCGGATGAAGATCGAGATCGAGGTGACCGCACGCCGCCGCGCCTGAGGCGTCATCGGGCGCCGCGGCGGACACGGATGGCCGATCAAACAGCTGGCTTGTGAGCGCGCAGAGCGGAGATCATTGTCAAGCCGCCACAAAAAATAGGGAAACGCCCCGTGAACCGCAGAAGCCTGCTCACGACAGCCGCCCTCGCCTCGGCCTCGATCCTGAGCGCCAGAGGCGCTGTCGCCGACACCGCGCCTCCCGCTGCTGTGGAGGAGGCGCTGAAGGGCTACGGCGACCTGTCTCCCACCGTCAGCTACCTGCTGGACTACTCGGGGCCGCGCGGCCAATGGCAGACCGGCTTCAATGCTCATGCGGTTCAATTCGTCGGCAGCGCCATCAAGACCTTTATCCTGGCGCAGACTCTGCGCGACGCCGAGCAGGACAAGCTCTCCGAGAACGATCAATGGGCGGTCGACGACGCGGTGCGGTCTCTCAGCAGCCCGGTCTTCTTCAACCTCACCGGCACCACGACGGCGCGCAGCGTCCTCGAAGCGATGATCGCGCATAGCGACAATACGGCGACCGATATCGCTTTGGCCAAGGCCAAGCCCGACAGGGTCCGCGCCCTGGTCGCGGAGGCCGGTCTCACTCAGACACATTTGGCGGAGTCCACGCGCCGCATGTTCTCCTATCTCGCGGGCGCACCTGCGGGCGTCGATCTCGGTTGGGCGGGCGTCGAGAAGGCGGAATCGGGGACCATGCCCGGGCCCCCGCGCGCCGCCCTCAACGACCGGGAAACGATGGTCAGCACCTCGGAGGAGATGGTGCGCTGGTATCGGCAGGCGCTGACCGGCAAGTTCTTCGCCAAGCCTGAGACGCTCGCGGAATTCAAGCGCATCCAGGCCATGGCGGACGCCATTCCCCTGATCGTCCCCGCGAACGTCCTGGGCTTCGGCAAGGGCGGCAGTATCGACTGGGACGGATTCCACTGCATCGCGGTCGCGGGACAGATGGTTTCCGGCAGCGCCACCGTGACCTTCTCGTTCATCCTCAACTGGACCGGAGACAACAAGACCATCATCGGCAACGGCGTTAGCTACATGAAGAAGGCGCTGGCAGCGGCGGCGGGGGAGTTCACCGCTTGATGGTCAACGGTCCAGCAGAGCCACGGTCCGCCCATCCTCCGCGCCGTCGAAGTAGCGATCGAGCGCGGTCCTGAAGATCGGCTCATCGGGTGCCGCCGCCCGCGCGAATAGCGTCATGGACGAGCGGAACTTCATGTCGTCCGGACTGCCGAAGATCGTATGCACCGAGCGACCTTCCACCGCGTTGACCAGCGCCGTGCACTCGATCAGCCGCGGCCCCAGAACCTCGTGCGCGAGATAGGCGCGCGCCTCATCCAGCGAGCCGATAGCGTAGCGCTGCGCCATCGGGCTGTGCCCCAGCCCCGCCAGCTGCGGAAACACGAACCACATCCAGTGGCTGCGTTTGTCGCCCGCCCGAAGCTCCCGCAGAATTTGCGGCATGACCGGCTCCTGCGCCGTCACGAACCGCGCCAGATCGAACTCGCCCGGCATCTCCCCCCTCCCATTCGGCTTGGACCGCCTCAGGATGTGGAGCAGCCGCCCTCGTAGACAATGGTCTCCACCGTCCCATCCGGCCGGCCCAGGATCGCCGATGTCGCGATGTCGATGAACAGCCCGTTCTCGACCACGCCCGCGATCCGGTTGAGGGCGATCGCCAATGGCCCGGGATGCGTGATCACGGCCAGCGCGCAGTCCAGGATATAGTGGCCGCTGTCGGTCACGAAGGGGTTGGCCTCGCCGCCGCGCAGCTTCATCATCGGCTCGAGATAGCCGCTCTCGACGAACAGAGCGCGCATCTGGCGCTCGGTGGAACGCCAGCCGAAGCGCACGACCTCCACCGGCAGCGGAAACTTGCCGAGATGAGCCACGGGCTTGGTCTCGTCGATGACGGCGACAAAGCGCCGGCCGGCCGTCGCCACGATCTTCTCCCAAAGCAGGTTGCCGCCGCCGCCCTTGATCATCTGGCCGAGCGGGTCGATCTCGTCCGCCCCATCCAGCACCAGATCGAGCGGGCCGACATCGTCGAGATCGGCCACCGGCACGCCGACCTCGACCGCCAGCGCCCGCGTCGATTCCGAAGTGGGCACGCCGGTAACCTTCAATCCCTGAGCGCACCGCGCGCCCAGGCTGCGGACGAAGCGCCGCAGGGTGGTGCCGGAGCCGAGGCCCACCAGCATTCCATCCTCGACGATCGCCGCCGCAGCATCGGCCGCCGCCTGCTTCGCCCTATCTTGCGGAAGCATGGCCTGCGGGCTGAGCGCCTCGGTCATGATGTCATCCTCCGTGCGAGACTTCCCCGACGCGGACCACGAGCTTGCCGAAGTTGTGGCCGCGCAGCAGGTCGATGAAGGCTTCCGGCGCATTCTCCAGCCCATCCACGACGTGCTCGCGGTAATGCAGGCTGCCGTCGGCGACCCAGGGCGCCGCCAAAGCACGCCACTCCGCGAAGCGCTCCGGCTTGTCCGACACGATGAAGCCTTCGATCCGCAAGCGCTTGCGAACCACCGACATCAGGTTCGGACCGGGGCGCGGCTTCGCGTCGTTGTATTCCGCCACCATGCCGCACATGATGACCCGGCCGAACGGGTTAAGCAGCGGAAACACCGCCTGCTGCAGATCGCCGCCGACATTCTCGAAATAGATGTCGATGCCGTCCGGACAGGATTCCCGCAGCGCGGCATCCAGATCCAACACCGCCCGGTGGTCGATGCAGTCGTCGAAGCCCAGCGTCTCCTGCACGTAAAGGCTTTTGTCCGGATTGCCGACGACGCCCACCACCCGCGCCCCGGCGCGCTTGGCGAGCTGACCCGCAACCGCGCCGACCGCGCCGGAGGCCGCGGAGATCACCACGGTCTCGCCCGGCTTGGGCTGGCCGATATCCTTCATCCCCGTATAGGCCGTGATCCCCGGCATGCCGAGCACGCCGAGATAGGCCGAATAGGGCGCGCCCTTGGGCAGGGCGATGAGCTTGTCGCCCGGCGTCACGATATGGCTCTGCCAGCCCCAGGCGCCGACGACGACCTGCCCCGGCTGGAACCGCGGATCGCGCGAAGCCACGACCTCGCCCACCGTCTCGCCCATCATCGGCGCGTCGATCTCGATGGGGGCGGCATAGGAGGCGGCGTCGCTCATCCGCCCGCGCATATAGGGATCGAGCGATAGCCACAGCGTGCGGGTGAGCACCTCGCCCTCGGCGGGCTGTGGCATGGCCTGCTCCTCGACGGAGAAGTTGTCCGGCGTCGGCAGCCCCTTCGGGCGGCTCCGCAGAATGACCGAACGGCGAAGGTCGCTCATCGTGTGTCCCTTCTCTGCAAGTCGCGCACCTTCAGGCTGCGTTCGACAACGCGCCCTGAACATGGCGGGTGAAGGCGGCAAACAGGCGGCGCGTGACGGGACCCACCTTACCATCCTCGACAGGGTCGCCGTCCACGGCGATCACCGGGCGGACGAAGCTCGTGGCGCTGGTGATGAACACCTCCCGCGCGCGGCGCAGCTCTTCCAGGCTGAAAGCGGTTTCGGACAAGGTCACGCGCTCGTCGGCGAGAAGCTCCGCCAGCGCCGCCCGGGTGCAGCCGGGCAGAATCTCGTGCCCCAGCGGCCGGGTGCGCAGCCGGCCCTCCGCGTCCACGATCCAGAGGTTGGAGGAGGCACATTCGGTGATCATGCCATCCGCATCGACCAGCGCCATTTCGAAGGCACCCGCCTCGCGCGCGGCTTGCTTGGCAAGCACGTTCGGCAGCAGGTTGACCGACTTGATGTCGCAGCGGTCCCATCGCTGGTCGGGGCCGGTGATGATCGCGGTTGCCCAGGCATCGACGTCGCGCGGAAAGGCCGGGATCGCGCGTGCCGTCACGACGAGCGTCGGACGCGTCCGGGCGGCCGGGAAGACATGCTCCCGCCGGGCGGCGCCGCGCGTGATCTGGATATAGACGAGGCCGTTGGCGTGCAGCCGGTTGCGCTCCACGACCTCGCGGATGATGCCGGCGAGGGCGGCGCGGCTGACCGGCCGCGTTATGCGCAATTCGCCGAGCGAGCGGTCGAGCCGGTCAAGATGCTTATCCTCGTCGGTGAACCGGCCGCGATGGAGATGGACGACCTCATAGACGCCGTCGCCGAATTGGAAGCCGCGATCCTCGACGCGCACCTGCGCGGCGGTCAGCGGAAGATAGCGGCCATTGACATAGGCGATGCGGCTCATGGCGATCCCAGCAGTTAGTCGTCCAGACCCAGCGCGCGCAGATGCTGCGTCTTCTCGTCCCAGCCCGCACGCTCCTTCACCGTCAGGAACAGGTGGACCTTGCGGTCGAAGAGCTTGGTCAGCTCCAGCCGGGCCTTCGCGCCGATTTCCTTGATCCGCGCCCCGCCGGCCCCGATCAGGATAGCCTTGTGGCCAGCGCGGGACACCGTGATCGTGGCGTCTATCCGCACCGAGCCATCGCGGCGCTCGGTGAAGCTCTCGGTCTCCACCGTCGTCTCATGCGGCACTTCCTGGTGCGTCTGCAGCAGGATCTGTTCGCGCACGATCTCGGCCGCCAGCAGCCGGTCCGGGAGGTCGGTCAGATCCTCCTCGGGGTAGAGATGCGGACCTTCCGGCATGGCCCGAGCCAAAGCGTCACGTAGTTCCGCCACACCCTCTCCGGTCGTGGCGCTCACCATGAAGGTCTCGGCACAGCGCAGCCGCCCGTTGACCGAGGCGATCAGCGGCAACAGCTTCGCAGGCTCGACCAGATCGACCTTGTTGAGCACCAGCCAGATCTCGCGGTCGGCTTTGACGAGCCGGTCGATGATGCCTTGGGTCAGGTCCGACAGCCCGGCCTTGGCGTCCACCAGCAGCACGCTGAGGTCGGCGTCCTGCATCCCGGTCCAGGCCGCCGCGACCATGGCGCGGTCGAGCCGCCGCTTGGGCTGGAAGATGCCGGGGGTATCCACCAGAAGGATCTGGGATGCGCCCTGCATGAGGATGCCCATGATGCGGAACCGCGTCGTCTGGGCCTTAGGGCTGACGATGGAAAGCTTGGTTCCGGCGATGCGGTTGAGCAGCGTCGACTTGCCGGCGTTGGGGGCGCCGATGATCGCGACGAAGCCGCAGCGGCTCGGCGGGGATTCTGAGTCGCTCATCGGACCTTCATCCCTGTCTTCATTCCCATCCTGAGCCGCGTGAGCAGCGCCTGGGCCGCAGCCTGCTCGGCCGCGCGGCGGGTGCCGGCCTGCCCCTGTTCGGTCTCGCCCCCCAGACTGACCCGCACGACGAAATGCGGCGCATGGGATGGTCCTTCACGGGACTCGATCTCATACACCGGCAGCCCGAGCGCACGACCCTGCCCCCATTCCTGCAGCGCGGTCTTCGCGTCCTTCGGCGGCTCTGCCTCGGCAATCATCGTATCCTCAAAGCGGGCGCGCACGAACCGCTGCACGGGATCGAGACCGCCATCGAGGAACATCGCACCCAGCAGCGCCTCCACGGCGTCCGCGAGCACGGAGGCGCGGCGGCGAACCCCGGCCCGCGCCTCGCCCGGCGCCACCGAGAGCAGCGCGGGCAGGCCGAGTTCCTCGGCGATGCGCGCGAGCACCGGCTGCGACACGAGATGGGCAAGCCGACGGCCAAGCGCGCCTTCCTGCTCGCGGGGATATTGTTCGGAGAGCCAGACGGCGACGGCGAGGCCGAGCACACGGTCGCCGAGAAATTCGAGGCGCTCGTTCGAGCCGCGGCCCGCGCCGGCGGCCGAGCGATGGGTCAGCGCCTCCCGCAGCAGCCTCGGCTCGCGGAACTGGTAGCCGAGGATGGCCTCGACATCGGCGGCGGCATTATCCGTATCCGCTGGAGCGCGCCGGATGGCGCCCCTGCCCCTGGCCGCCTGGGTCGAGCTCAGGGTCAATGGATCGGGTGGAGGATGCGATCCCAGCGGATCTCGAACGGCCATTCCCAGAACTCCCACCAGGGATACTGTGCGTCGATCGAGAAGAAGATGATGTCGGCTTTGCCCACCAGATTCGCGACCGGAATATATCCTACGGCGTCGAGAACCCGAGAATCGAGGCTGTCGTCGCGATTGTCACCCATGCCGAACACGTAGCCGGGCGGCACGTGATAGACGCCGGTATTGTCGAGCGGCCCATCGTCCGACGCCTGCAGGATCGGATGCTTGAGCCCGTCCGGCATCGTCTCGATGTATTTCTTCAGCACCATCGGCGGCCCGTCGCCGTCGCCCTCGGTCGTGTAATTGCCGTCCGGAACCCTGGGAAGTTCCTTCCCGTTGATGATGAGATGGCCGTGCGTGACCTGGATGGTGTCGCCGGGCAGGCCGACGATGCGCTTGATGTAGTCGATGCTGGGGTCACGCGGCAGTCGGAACACGGCCACGTCGCCGCGCTTCGGCAGGCTGCCGAAGATGCGCCCGTGGAAGAGGTCCGGCGACAGCGGCAGGGAGTATCTCGAGTAACCGTAGCTGAATTTGGAGACAAAGAGATAATCGCCCACCAGTAGCGTGGGGATCATGCTGCCCGACGGAATATTGAACGGCTCGTAGAGGAAGGTCCGAATAACGATGGCGATCAGAGCGGCGTAGATGACCGTCTTGAGGCTGTCGCCCCAGCCGCCTGCTTTACGCTGAGCCATCGGATTGCTTGAACCTCATCGAGACGCTGCGCGCATGTCGCGGAAAGGTCCCGGCCTGTCAAGCAAGCGTGACCCTGGTTAACCAACCGTTACCTGAGGACCTGCTGGCGGTCATCTGCGCCCGGCGCCGCGCAGGCGTGGAGTTCAGGCGCCTTGCGGGACCGGGCCGCGATCGGCGACAACCCCGCCATGGCACCACCTCTGCTCATGCTTCAGGATATCCGCATCAATCTCGGCAGCACCGCGCTGCTCGACGGGGCGGAACTCGGCGTCGGCGCGGGCGACCGTATCTGCCTCATCGGCCGCAACGGGTCCGGCAAGTCGACGCTGCTCAAGATCGCCGCCGGCCTGATGCAGCCCGATGGCGGCACGCGCTTCATCCAGCCCGGCGCCACGATCCGGTATCTGCCGCAGGAGCCGGACCTGTCGGGCTTCCCGACCACCCTTGCCTATGTCGAGGCGGGCATGGGTCCCGGCGACGATCCCTACCGCGCCATCAGCCTGCTCACCTCCCTCGGCCTCACGGGCGAGGAGACGCCGGCTCACCTTTCCGGCGGCGAAGGGCGACGGGCGGCGCTCGCCCGCGTGCTCGCCCCCGCCCCCGACCTGCTGCTGCTGGACGAGCCGACGAACCACCTCGACCTGCCCGCGATCGAATGGCTGGAGACGGAGCTCGGCCGCCTGCGGGCCGGGCTCGTGCTCATCAGCCATGACCGCCGCCTGCTCACCACGCTGTCCCGCTCGCTCATCTGGCTCGACCGCGGCACCACCCGCCGCGTCGATCGCGGCTTCGGCGGCTATGAGGATTGGCGGGAGGAAATCCTTGCCCAGGAGGAGGCCGAGCACCACAAGCTCGGCCGCCAGATCGCCCGCGAGGAGGATTGGATGCGCTATGGCGTGACCGCCCGGCGCAAGCGCAACGTGCGGCGTGTCGGCGAGCTGGCGGCGCTCCGCCAGCGCCACCGCGAGCGTGACGCGGTCGCGACCGGAACGCGTATGGCCGCGAGCGAGGCCGAGGGTTCGGGCAAGCTCGTTTTCGTGGCCGAGGGCGTGGGCAAATCCTATGACCGCCCGGTGGTGCGCGACCTCGACCTGCGCGTGCTGCGCGGCGATCGCCTCGGCATCGTCGGCCCAAATGGCGCCGGCAAGACGACGCTTCTGCGTCTGCTAACGGGCCAGGTGCCCCCCGATAGCGGCACCATCCGCATCGGCACGAACCTCGAGATGGTGACGCTCGATCAGCAGCGGGCGGCGCTCGACCCCGCGCGGACGCTGGCGGAGACGCTGACCGACGGGCATGGCGACATGGTGCAGGTCGGCGCCGAGCGGCGGCATGTGATCGGCTACATGAAGGACTTCATGTTCAAGCCGGAACAGGCGCGGACCCCGGTCGGCACGCTTTCAGGCGGGGAGCGCGGCCGGCTGCTGCTCGCCTGCGCGCTGGCCCGCCCATCCAATCTTTTGGTGCTGGACGAGCCGACGAACGACCTCGATTTCGAGACGCTCGACCTGCTGCAGGAGATGCTGACCGACTACGCCGGCACGGTGTTGCTAGTCAGCCATGACCGCGACTTCCTCGACCGCGTCGTGACCTCGACGCTCGCCGCCGAGGGTGATGGGCGCTGGACGGAATATGCCGGCGGCTACTCGGATATGATGGTGCAACGGCAGTCGGACCTCCCAGCCCGGCCGGCCGCCTCGGGCGGCACGAGCGCCACGCCGTCTGCCCGCGCCGCCCCTGCGCCGCGTGGCGAAGGCGGCTCGGTATCCGCGCGGAAGATAACCTTCAAGGACCGCCACGCGCTCGAGAAGCTGCCGGGCGAGATCGCGGCGCTCCAGGCCGAGGCCGCGCGCCTGCGGGCGGTTCTGGCGAACCCCGATCTCTACGCGAAGGACCCGCAGCGCTTCGCGACCACAAGCGCGGCGCTGGCCGCCGCCGAGGCCGGTCTCACCGAGGCCGAGGAACGTTGGCTCGAGCTTGAGATGCAGCGGGAGGATCTGGCAGGCTGAGCGCCACGCGGCATCAGAACGGAGGCAGCACCTTCATGTCGACCAGCCGCTGGATGGCGCTCAGGATGGATGTGGCGCTATCCACGGTCTCGCAGAAGCCGGCACTGCGAATCTTGCCCATGTCCGAGATCATGTCGAACTCGGTGTTGAAGACGAAATCGCCGAAGGCCCAGCCGACCAGCTTGTCGTAGGGCGTCGCCCGCAGACCGTGCGCCTCCGCAAGCCTTGCCCAGAGCGGCGCCTTGTCCGCCATCTGCCGGGCCAGCGTCATCCTCATGGGGGGCGCGACCTCGAGCCCCAGAGCCTCCGCGATCCGCCGCCAGACGCGGTCCCAGCGGAACGGCTCATGCACGTAGTTGAAGGATTGATTGCGAGCCTTGTCGGCGGTGGCGCTCCACAGACTGGCTCGGCCCAGCAAGCGGGCGTCGGTCAACTGCGCCAGCACGCCGCTGTAGGTCCTGTGGGAGCCCGGAAACCGGAGCGGCGTCCCGGTGGCCTTGGACAGCGCGGCGAACACGCCGATCACCATCGCGATGTTCATGGCGTTGCCGGCGACGTCGCCGACCACCACATCGGGCCGCAGGATCGACCATTCGAAACCGCCCGCATCGCTGCTACGCCGCAACGCGTCCTCCTGCGTATAGTAGAAGTTGGGAGGGATGTGGCGCGGGTCGTCCTCATAGAAGGGCGCCACGACGGGACCGAGATGCACGCCGTAGACCTTCGCGCCCTGGTAGAGCACCACCCGCCGGAGGGGCGCTCCCACCGCCTTCAATCCAGCCAGCAGGTTCTCGAGCATCGGGCCATTGACGGCGACTTCCGCCGCGAAATCCGGCGCTGGCCGGTAGGCCGCGTAGAAGAGGTGCGTCGTGTCGGCCGCCGCCTCCAAGGCCGCGACGGTGGCGCCTGGGTCGGAGAGGTCGGCGACGACGGACTGGGCGTCAGCAATGGGACGGCTGGCGAGCAGTCGCTGACGCCAGCCGTCCTGCGCGGCGAGCGCCTCGCTCACGCCTTTGCCTATGATGCCGCTGGCGCCAGCCACCATTGCGATCCGCTGCGTCATGATGCCGCCCCCTCTCCAGTCTCCGACCGAAGAGATAGGACCGCCGCAGGCGAACCGCCAGAGCCCTCAGGCGGCGGCGACCGGCATCGCCCGACGGTCCCGCGCGCGAGATCCGGCACCCCCCTCGCCCTCCGAACCGACAGTGCGGAAACGGGAGATTTCCGACACCAGATGGTCCGCCTCGGCCTCCAGACCGCGCGCCGTCTCATGCGTCTCGGACGCCATCGCGGCGTTCCGCTGTGTTGCCTCATCCACGAGATGAGTGGCGGCACCGATCTCGGCCAGGGCCTTGGCCTGCTCCCCGGCGCCCTCGGCGATCTGCGATAGAAGCGCCTTCACCCGGCCGACCTGATCGGAGGTGCGTCCGAGGCTTTTGCCGGTTTCGCCCACAAGACGGACGCCCGAGGAGACCTGCTGCGTCGAGGACGATATCAGCACCTTGATCTCCTTCGCCGCGCCGGCGGAGCGCTGCGCCAGCGCCCGCACCTCGGTCGCCACCACGGCGAAGCCACGCCCGAACTCGCCCGCCCGGGCCGCTTCCACGCCGGCATTCAGCGCCAGCAGGTTCGTCTGGAAGGCGATCTCATCGATCACGCCGACAATCGTGCTGATCTGCCGCGAGGACGCCTCGATGGCAGCCATGGCCGCGATCGCCTCGCGCACGACCGCGCCGGAGGTTTCGGCATCGACGGCGGCGACCCGGATGATCTCTGATGCCTCGCTGGCGCCCTCGGCGGACTTCTGCACCGTCGCGCTGACCTCCTCCAGCGCCGAGGCGGCCTGTTCCAGCGCGGCTGCCTGCTGCTCGGTGCGGCGCGCGAGATCGTTCGACGATCGCGTGAGACCATGCACCGCCTCGCGGATGGTCCCGCTGCGCGCCGTCACGGTCTGCAGCGCGGAGCGCAGTGTTTCCGTCGCCTGATTGAAGTCGGCCTGCAATGCCCGGAACTCCTCCGGGAAGGTCGGCGGCAGCCGATAGAGAAGATCGCCTATGGCCATACGCTCCAGCGCATGGCTCACCGCCGTCACAACCTCGCTCTGCCGCCGCGCCGTATCGGTCAGCCGCGCGAGGCCGGCCTGCCGCTCGGCTTCGACGAGCTTACGCTGCGCAGCGGCCTCCGCCTCCAGCCGGGCCGTCGAGTCGATGGCGGCGTTGGCGTCAGCGAGATGGCGCGCGGAGGCCGCGAACAGGATCACCAGCCGGGCGGTCACCCAGATGAGGGCGCCGGCCTCGAAGACGACGATGACGGCATGGAGCGCCACCCGCCCGAAATTGGCCCCATCGGGAAAGACGAGGCCGGGGGCCAGGAAATTCAGCAGCAAGTGATGGACGGCGGTGGCCGCGGCGCCAGCCAGGATAACCTGCCAGTCGCAGTAGGTCGCGAGGATCGCGAGCGCCGCGAAGTAGTACATGTGCATGTCGATCTGGTCGGGCGTGCCCCGGCAGGTCGCGAGCAACACCGAAACCTCGGCGATGAAGGCGACGGCGATCGTGAGCCGCGTCGAGCGGGCCGAGGGCGCCATGAGCCACGCCGCCGTCGCGAAAGCCGCGATCGCGGCCGCGACGATGCTGTCCGCGAGCCAGCCGGTCCCCAGGCGAGAGCCCAGGAACGCCACCAGCGGCACATGCAGCCAAAGAACCGGCAGCATCAGCCGGTTGACCCCGTCCCGCAGTGTCTTGAGACCGTCATCCATGCGCGGCGCTCCTCGTCGAAGGCGGGCCGCTGCAGCCGCCCAGTCCTGCCGGATCAAGGGCAAGCCAAGCTGCGCGAGCAGCTTGCGGACGCCCGGCACCATGTCCGCGCGGCGAGACGACGACGATGAAGGGCAACGCGCCCAGGCGCACAAGTGCGCCCTCCTCGGCCGCCGCGGCGAGCGAGCGCGCCTCACTCCACCAGGGCGGGAACACCAGCGCGACAGGCCCTTCAGAAGGCGCCCGCATCGACAGGCTCATGGCGGCGGCCAGCGAGCCCAGGCAGAGCAGGCCGGGCAGCCACCAGGCGCCGAGGGGCGATGCGTAGGCGGCGAAACTATCCCGCCCCAGTCGTTGTTTGCTCACAAGCAGCGCCTCTCCATGACCAGTGGAGAGTATTCGGTCCGAGAGGCGAGAGTTTGCCCCCGGTCAGCGGCCCGGCGCGACCGCCTGCGCGGGTGGCATCAGGCCGTCTTGGTCACCAGCGACAGCTGCCGGTCGGCCCGCACATCGAGATCGTGCAGCGGGATCGGGTAGTCGCCGGTGAAGCAGGCGTCGCAGAAATGCGGACTGACCGCGTTCCTCTTCGCCTCGCCCAGCGCCTCGTAGAGCCCGTCGATCGAGATGAAGGCGAGGCTGTCGGCGCCGATCAGCTCGGCCATCTCGGCGACATCGTGGCGGGCCGCGAGCAGCTTGCCGCGCTCCGGCGTGTCGATGCCGTAGAAACAGGAATGCGTCGTCGGCGGCGAGGAGATGCGCATGTGAACTTCGGTCGCGCCGGCGGCGCGCACCATCTCGACGATCTTCCGGCTCGTGGTGCCTCGCACGATGGAGTCGTCAACGAGAATGACGCGCTTGCCGGCGAGCACCG
>JABBOH010000006.1:0-123275 GCA_019351895.1 Pseudomonadota bacterium | reverse complement strand
GAGGCGGACGCCGAGATTGCGGATCTGGTCGGTCGGCTCGATGAAGGTGCGGCCGACATAGTGGTTGCGGATGATGCCAAGCTCGTAGGGAATGCCGCTCTCGGCCGCGTAGCCCATGGCAGCCGGCACGCCTGAATCCGGCACCGGCACGATGACATCGGCATCGACGCCGGACTCGCGCGCGAGCACCGCGCCGATCTCCTTGCGCGCGGCGTAGACGGGCTTGCCCTCCATCACCGAATCCGGGCGGGCGAAGTAGACGTATTCGAACAGGCAGAAGCGCGAGGTCGTGCGGTGGAACGGCTTGATGCTCCGTAGCCCCTGGTCGTTGATGACGACGATCTCGCCCGGCTCGACATCGCGGATGAAGTCGGCGCCGACGATCTCGAGCGCACAGGTCTCGCTCGCCAGAACCCAGCCGTCATTGCCGTCGGCATGGGGCAGGCGCCCGAGGATCAGCGGCCGCACACCCTGCGGATCGCGCACGCCGATGAGGCCGTCCTGTGACAGCGCCACCAGAGAATAGGCGCCGACGACCTGCTTCAGCGCGTCGATCAGGCGGTCGACCACCGTCGCATAGAGGCTGATGGCGATGAGATGGATGAAGACTTCGGAATCCGTCGTCGACTGGAACAGGCAGCCGCGCCGAACCAGCTGCCGGCGCAGCGCCAGCGCGTTGGTCAGGTTGCCATTGTGGCCGACCGCGAAGCCGCCGAATTCGAAGTCGGCATAGAGCGGCTGGACGTTGCGCAGCACCGTCTCGCCGGTGGTCGCGTAACGGTTATGGCCGATGGCATGGTTGCCAGGCAGGCTGTTGATGATCTTGGCGTCGCTGAAATTGTCGCCGACGAGGCCGAGGCCCTTGTGGACATGGAAGCGCTCGCCGTCGTAGCTCGCGATGCCCGTCGCCTCCTGCCCGCGATGCTGGAGCGCATGAAGGCCGAGCGCCGTGACGGCCGCCGCGTCCACCGCGTGCCACACGCCGAAGACCCCGCATTCCTCATGCATCTTGTCGTCGTCGCCGGCTTCCTCGGCCCGATCCGAACCATACACGTCCATCATCGAATCAAATCCCCAAAAGCCTCGATCCAGGATCCCGGACTGGGCTCACTCTCTGCGAACCGCGCCGCTTCCGCTGCTGGCGCTCTGGCGGCCCACCGCACCCGGCGGCGCCAGAGCGGACCCCTTCGGCTGCGGCTGCAGCAAGTCCTGAAGGCTGGGTGGCTGGTTGACCGGCGGGGCCGCGAGATGCGGGTGATACTGTGCCGGCAACAAAGCCACCGCCTGTTGTGCCCCCTCATACACGTAGGGAAGCAGCCGCGCATCCCGTATCGGCTCGGGCCAGTCCTGCGGCGTGGTCACCAATCCTGCCGCCACGTAACAAAAAACGAGGACAGCGGCGCCGCGCGCCAGCCCGAAGACGAGGCCGAGCGTGCGGTCGACCCCGCCGAGCGCGGACCCGCGCACGAGCGCGCCCGCCCAGCTGCTGACGACCGAGAGCACGATGAGGGAGATCACGAAGACCACGGCGATCGCCGCCGGATCGGCGAATTCCTTCGCCTGGATCCACTGCTCGAACTTCGGGGAGACGAAGGGGAAGAACCAGTAAGCGATGATGATCGCGCCGACCCACGCGCCGATCCCCAGCACCTCGCGCACGAAGCCGCGAAAGAACGCCAGCAGCGCCGACAGCGCCAGCACCAGCAGCATGGCGAGATCGAACCACGTCATTCCACTGGGTCCAAGGCGGCTGCGTCCAAGGCGGCTGCGTTCGCGGCGGGCTCCGCTGTCCGGGCCGGGCGCGCCTCAGGCCGTTCCCGGAAGTGCGCCAGAAGATCGCTCACATGGCCGATTTCCACCAGGGCCAAGCCAGGAGGAGGTGCGATCGGCCGGCGCGCGCCACCGCCGATGCGGCGTGGCATGGCGGCGGAGGTGAAGCCGAGCTTGGCGACTTCCTTCAGCCGCGCCTCGGCCTGCGCCACCTGCCGCACCTCGCCGGACAATCCGACCTCGCCGAAGAAGGCGAGGCTCGGGTCCGTCGGTTGCCCGGCAGCGGCGGAGGCGATCGCGGCGGCGACGGCAAGGTCCGCCGCAGGCTCGCTGATGCGCAGGCCGCCGGCGACGTTGAGGTAGATGTCGTGCTGGGCGAGCCTGAGCCCGCCCCGGCTTTCGAGCACCGCGAGCAGCATGCCGAGCCGGCCGCCGTCCCAGCCGATCACTGCCCGGCGCGGCGAACCGCCGGGATTGGGCGAAAGCAGCGCCTGAATCTCCATCAGGACCGGGCGCGTCCCCTCGAGACCCGCAAAGACCGCGCTGCCGGCAATGTTGCCACGCCGCTCGGCAAGAAACAGCGCGGACGGATTGGCGACCTCGGCCAGCCCCTGCTCCGTCATCTCGAAGACGCCGATCTCGTCCGTGGCGCCGAAGCGGTTCTTGACGCCGCGCAGGATGCGGAACTGATGGCCCCGCTCGCCTTCGAAATAGAGCACGGCGTCGACCATATGCTCCAGCACCCGCGGACCGGCGAGTGCCCCATCTTTGGTGACATGGCCGACGAGCACCAGCGCGAAGCCCTCGGACTTCGCCAGCCGGATGAGTTCCTGGGCGGAGGCGCGAACCTGCGCGACGGTCCCCGGTGCCGAGTCCAGCGCTTCGTGCGCCATGGTCTGGATCGAATCGATGACAAGCAGCGCGACCGGCTCGCCATCGCCTCGCCCGGCCGCCGAGACGGTCGCCGCGATGTCCTGCACGCCCGTCGCGGCGGCAAGTTCGACCGGGGCATCCGTCAGACCGAGGCGGCGGGCCCGCATCCTCAGCTGATCGACGGACTCCTCGCCGGAGATATAGACGGTGCGGCCGCCGGCCCGGGCGAGATGCGCCGCGACCTGCAGCATGAGGGTGGATTTACCGATCCCGGGGTCGCCGCCGACGAGGATGGCGGATGCCGGCACAAGTCCCCCGCCCAGGACGCGGTCAAGCTCGGGAAGCCCGACGCGCCGGCGCGGCGGTGGCGCCGTCTCGCCGGTCAGCCCGACGAGATTAATCCGTGGCGCGCCGGTTCTGCCGCGCGCCTGGGCCGCGGGCGCCACCTCCTCGACGATGGAATTCCAGGCGCCGCAGCTTTCGCACCGTCCACCCCATTTGGCGTGGACGGCGCCGCAGCTTTGGCACACGTAGCGCGCGGTCGATTTAGCCATCAGGCAGACATGCCCGATCGCCCGAGTCGGGCGGAAGCGAATTTTGCCGCAACCCCCGGCTCGGGCCGGTCATGCTCAGTTGACGAGGGCGGGCACCATCTCGTGCTCGAGGATCGCGCCCCAGGCGAGTTCGCGGTTGGGGGCGACCGCCATCGGCGTGCCGTCGGCCGCATGGATGGCGAAAACATCCTCGCCCCCCACGGTGACGGGCTTGATGTAGGCAAGTTGCGACACGCCCAGCTGGGCAAGCTGGTCGGTCGTGATCTGGCGGATGTCGAGGACCCGGACGGCATCCGACTCCACGTCACTGGTCCTGTTCTGGCTGCGCATCTTAACGCTTTCCTTTCTGGAGGGACGGCTCATCGGCCCGTCCCGTTCTGCGCGACGCTCACTGCTCGCCCACGATGCGGGCGATTCCCATCTGCGGCCCGGTTTCGGGCCGCACCTCGGCCACCTCGCGGATATCCCGTCTCGCCCGTGCCGGCACCGCAGCCGTGGGCTTGGCTACCGTGTCGATCGGGATCGTCCGAACCCGCGTTTCAGGCTGAGGGCGGATGAGATCGACGTGGAGCAGCCCGTTGTTGAGCCATGCCCCCTTGATCTCGATACCCTCGGCCAGCACGAAGGCGCGCTGGAATTGCCGCGAGGCGATGCCCCGGTAGAGAAATACTCGACTCTGGCCATCCTCTCCTTGCCTGCCCCGGATCACCAACTGATTGTCCTCGTGGGTGATCTGGAGGTCCTCCATGCTGAAACCGGCAACGGCCAAGGTTATGCGGAGCCCGGACGGGCCGGTCTGCTCGATATTGTAGGGCGGATAACCCTCGGATTGGGTTTTTGATGCCCGTTCCAATATCTGCTCCAGATGATCGAAGCCGAGAAACAGCGGCGAGGTGAAGACACGCGTCGTCATGGCCTGAGCCTCCTCTGCGTAGAGCGAAGCATTCACGAGCCCAAAAGCGGCACTCGTTCACAAAATATAGTGGTTCCCCCCGTGCGCTCTTGCAATACCCTGAATGCAGGGCACTCCGTTGCTCCTTGCGGGGCGTGCCGCTAAATCCTCCGGATGACAACCCCAGCCCCCGAACCGCTGACTATCATCATGGCACCCGACCCTCGGCTGAAGGCGAAGACCCGCCCGGTCGAACCGAAGGATCGGGAAACCGTCCGCGATTTGGTGCCGCGCATGCTGGCGACGATGTATGCCGCACCCGGCATAGGGCTCGCGGCCCCCCAGGTGGCGCTCGATCTTCGTTTCGCCGTCATCGACCTCCAGCCGGACGAGAAGCCGGCCCCGATCACCCTGATCAACCCACGCGTCGAGCAGAGAAGCCTGGAGGAGGCGACGCGCGAGGAAGGCTGCCTCTCGCTGCCCGGCCATTACGCGGACGTGACCCGCCCGGAAAAGGTCGTCGTCTCCTACGAGGACCTCGAGGGCAAGCGGCAGATGATCGAGGCCGAGGGGCTGCTCGCCACCTGCCTGCAGCACGAGATCGACCATCTCGACGGCATCCTGTTCGTCGATCACCTGTCGGCGCTCAAGCGCAACATGATCCTGCGTAAGATGGTCAAGGAAAAGCGGCTGCGGAAGATCGGGTAAGGGGCGCGCTGCCATGCGGCTGGTGTTCATGGGCAGCCCGGATTTCGCTGTGCCGGCGCTGCAGGCTCTGGTCGCGGCCGGGCACGAGGTCGTGGCCATCTACTGTCAGCCGCCGCGCCCTTCCGGCCGTGGCCATGTGCAGCAGCCCTGTCCCGTGCATCGCGCGGGTGAGAGCCTGGGCATCCCGGTGCGCCACCCGGCCAAGCTGCGCGGCGACAGCGCGGCCCTCGAGGCGTTCCGGGCGCTGCAACCCGAGGCGGTCGTCGTCGCCGCGTACGGGCTGATCCTGCCGGGCGACTGGCTGGCGGTTCCGCCTCGCGGGTGCCTCAACATCCATGCGAGCCTGCTGCCGCGCTGGCGCGGCGCCGCGCCGATCCACGCGGCCATCCTGGCGGGTGATACCGAGACCGGCGTCACCATCATGCAGATGGATGCGGGGCTCGATACCGGCCCGATGCTGCTGCGCGGGACAGTCCCGATCGGGCCGCGCGCGCGGCTTGGCGAGATCCACGACAAGCTCGCGGCGATGGGCGCCGGGCTGGTGCTTCAGGCGCTCGCTGACAATCCACCCCCGGTGCCGCAACCGGCAGAGGGCGCCACCTACGCGCCGCGCCTCACCCGCGCCGATGGCCGCATCGACTGGACGATGTCCGCCGCCCGGATCGAGCGCCAGACGCGGGCCTTCGATCCCTGGCCCGGCGCTTTCACGACCCTCGGCTCCGAGGTCCTCAAGGTGCTGGAGGCGGAGGCCGTGGCGGGTCATCCCGGCGAGCCGGGCCTCGTGCTGGATGGGGCGCTGACGGTCGTCTGCGGCGAGGACGCGCTGCGCATCCTCCGGCTGCAGCGCGCCGGGCGCGGGCCGGTAACCGCCGCCGAATTCCTGCGCGGCTACGCGCTGCCGCCCGGCAGCCGGCTTGGCCAGTGATCGTTCCGGCGTGACGACCTCCTACGCCCTGCTCATCGAGTATGACGGGCGGGGTTTCGTCGGCTGGCAGCTCCAGGCGAATGGCCTCTCCATCCAAAAGGTGGTGGAGGACGCGGCGGCCCATCTCGCACAGGGCGCGCCCGTCGCCTGCGCGGTCGCCGGGCGCACCGACGCCGGGGTTCATGCCGAGGGGCAGGTCGCGATGATCGCTTTGCCCGGGGGCCTCGCCCCGGAGCGGGTGCGGGACGCGCTCAATTTCTATATGAAGCCCCATGCCGTCGTGGTGCGGGAGGCGCAACCCGCGCCGGACGGCTGGCATCCGCGCTTTCGGGCGCTCCGCCGGCGCTATCGCTACGTGATCCTCAACCGCCGCGCGCGGCCTGCGCTGGAGATGGGCCGGGTCTGGCACCTACCGCACGACCTCGACGCGGGGCTGATGGCGGAGGGCGCGCGGCATCTGCTCGGGCGGCACGACTTCACGTCGTTCCGCGCCGCAAGCTGCCAGGCGAAGTCGCCGATCCGCACGCTCGACCGGCTCGATGTGTGGCGGGACGGCACGCATGTCGTGGTCGAGGCCGAGGCGCGGAGCTTCCTCCACCATCAGGTGCGCAACATGGTCGGCACCTTGAAGCTCGTCGGCGAAGGCACCTGGGCGCCGTCACGGGTCGCGGACGCGCTCGCCGCCCGCGCCAGGTCGGCGGCAGGACCCACGGCGCCGCCCGATGGTCTCACCTTCCTTGCGGTCGACTATGCGACGCCGATCTTCGCGGCGGGCTACTCTTGCGGATCAGGCAAGGCCGAGGGCGCATAGACGAACCATTCGGGGCGGCTCACCGGGAGGGTGTTCGACGGTATGGGTTCCTGCGCCGGGTCGGTCAGGCCCGTCGGCTGCGGCGCATCCTCTTCCCGCACCACCGCGTCATTGTAGCCTGGGCCGGTGATGATGTCGGTGATGACGGCGACCACCACCTCGCGGTCCATGCCGTTCTGCATCGCCTCGCCAAGCAAAGCGTCGAGCTTCGGCACGACCCAGTCATGTACAGGCGTCGCCATCGGGTCCGTCTCCTTGCCGCGGTGTCAGTCCGTTACGAAGGCAGAGGCTGGATAGCCCTGCGCGAAAAGCACCGCGCGGAGATTACCATGGTCGATCCGCGCCCGCGCTTCCCGCGCGACGATCGGCTTGGCGTGGTAGGCGATGCCGAGCCCGGCCGAGGCCAGCATCGCGAGATCGTTGGCGCCATCCCCGATGGCGAGTGTCGCCGTCATCTTCAGGCCCCGCTCGCCCGCGAGACGCGTCAGCGTCGCCTGCTTGGCGTCGCGGTCGAGGATCGGCTCGGCAACCGATCCTGTCAGCGCCCGCCCGTCGTCCATCAGCACATTGGCATAATGCGCGTCGAAGCCGACCGCATCGGCCACCCGGCCGGTGAAGAAGGTAAAACCGCCGGAGACCAGGGCCGTCAGCGCATGATGCGCCCGCATCGTCGCGACAAGCTCCCGCGCGCCGGGCATCAGTTCGGTCCGCGCCCAAGTCTTCTCGAGCGCATCGAGGTTGAGGCCGCGCAGCATCGCAACCCGCGCGCGCAGGGCTTCGGCGAAGTCGATCTCGCCGTTCATGCTCTGCCAGGTGATGGCCTCGATCGCGGGCTTCACCCCGGCGTGGGCGGCGAGTTCGTCCAGCGTCTCGCTCGTCACGATGGTGCTGTCCATGTCGGCGACCAGAAGACCCTTGCGCCGCCCGCGCGCTCGGGTGACGATCCAGTCGACGGGCGCGTTCTCCAGCGCCTGCTGAATGGCGATCGGATCGGGCGGCTCCAGGCAATGGATGTCGGCGGCTTCGCCACTACTCAAAACGACCGGGTCGCGGCCATGCGTCGCGTCCGCTACCCTGCGGATCATGGCATCCGTGAGGCAGGTGGATTGGCGATCGGCAACAAGGGTGAGGACATGCGGCATGGGGCGCGGACACTGGCTGGGCAGGCGATGCCGCGCAAGGTCCCTTGCCAGCATGGGAGGATCGAGGCTCGACATGAACTGTCGCGACGGTGAGTGAGGCGCTGATCAGACTGGATGAGGGGCTGCAGGCCGAGCTTCCGCTGGCGCTGTTTCTGGCCGGCCCCACCTGCAGCGGGAAATCAGCGCTCGCGCTGGCTCTGGCCGAGCGGCTCGGCGGCATCGTCATCAATGCCGATTCCATGCAGATTTACCGGGAACTGCGCATCCTGACCGCGCGGCCGAGCGAGGCGGACGAGGCGCGCGTGCCCCATGCGCTCTACGGTGTGCGCCCGGCGGCCCAGCCCGGCCATGTGGCGTGGTGGCGGGAAGCGGCGCTGGCCGAGATGGCGCAGGCCCACGCGCGGGGGCTGCTGCCCATCCTCTGCGGCGGCACCGGCCTCTATTTCGCCGCGCTGCGCTACGGCCTTTCCGAGATCCCGCCGATCGACGCCGGAGCGCGGACGGAGGCGCGCGGCTCCCTGGTGATGCTGGGGCCCGCCGGGCTGCATGCGGAGCTTGCGGCGAAGGACCCCGAAACCGCTGCCCTGATCGCGCCGACCGACGGCCAGCGCATCGCCCGCGCCTATGAGGTCTGGCTGAGTACAGGCCGCGGCCTCGCATCCTGGCGGCGGGGGACCGTGCTTCCGCCGCCGCCCTGGCGGTTCCGCGCGATCCGGCTCGACCCGCCACGCGCGGATCTGCAGGCCAGCGCGGAGCGGCGCTTCGACGCCATGCTCGCCGCCGGCGCCGAAGCCGAGGTGGGCGCCCTGCTGCAGCAGGGGCTGGACGATGCCCTGCCCGCCATGCGGGCCCACGGCGTGCCGGAACTCGGTGCCTATCTTCGAGGCGAGATGACGCTCGCCGCCGCCCGCACGCAGGCGATCGCCAACACGCACCACTACATCAAGCGGCAGACGACGTGGTTCCGGCACCATGAACTCGCGGAAGACGGGCATCTGCATATGATCCATGCGCAGATCGCAGGTCCTGCGCAACTTTCGGAAAGCCGAATAGCAGATCTGACTCGTTTTATTCGCGACGCCGGTTGACGCGAGCGGGTTGGGGGGTTCATTACCGCCCCCCACGCAGTCGATCGCCGCCAAGGATCCTCCCATGAACGCCGTGACCCCCTCCGCCGAACTCCCTCTGTCGGGTGCGCAGATCCTCCTGCGCGCGCTGAAGGAGCAGGGCGTGGAGGTTATTTTCGGCTATCCCGGCGGCGCCGTCCTGCCGATCTACGACGCCATCTTCCAGCAGAACGCCATTCGCCACATCCTCGTGCGCCATGAGCAGGCGGCGGTGCATGCCGCCGAAGGCTACGCCCGCAGCACCGGGCGCGTGGGCGTCGTGCTGGTCACCAGCGGCCCTGGCGCGACCAACGCCGTGACCGGTCTGGTCGACGCGCTGATGGACAGCATCCCCGTCGTATGCCTCACGGGGCAGGTGCCGACACATCTCATCGGCAACGACGCCTTCCAGGAGGCGGACACCGTCGGCATCACGCGGCCCGCCACGAAGCACAACTATCTCGTCAAGAAATCCGGCGACCTCGCCCGCATCGTGCACGAGGCGTTTTATGTCGCCCGCAGCGGTCGCCCCGGCCCGGTCGTGATCGACCTGCCGAAGGACATCCTGATCAACCCGGCGCCTTATGTGGAGGCCTCTCGGGAGGCGCATCGCAGCTACCGGCCGCGCACCGAGCCCGACCGGGCGCAGATCGACAAGGCGGTGGCGCTCATCCGCTCGGCGAAGCGCCCGATCCTCTATGTCGGTGGCGGCGTCATCAATGCCGGTCCCGAGGCCTCCGCCACGCTGCGTGAGCTGGTGGCTGAGACGGGCATTCCCTGCACCAACACCCTGATGGGCCTCGGCACCCTGCCCGCAAGCGATCCGCATTTCATCGGCATGCTGGGCATGCATGGCACCTACGAAGCCAATATGGCGATGCACGGCTGCGACGTGATGCTGAACATCGGCGCCCGCTTCGACGACCGCGTCACCGGCCGGCTCAGCGCCTTCAGCCCCGGCTCGCGCAAGGTCCATGTCGATATCGATGCCTCCAACATCAACAAGAACGTGGTCGTGGACGTGCCGATCGTGGGTGACGCCGGCGTGGTGCTGCGCGCCCTGCTGGACGCCGTCCGGGCCGAGGGTGCGCGGCCCGACCGCACCGCCATGGCCGCCTGGTGGCGGCAGATCGACGCCTGGCGCGAAAAGCGCAGCCTGGACTTCGTCCAGCCGCGGGAGCCGGGCTCCATCATCAAGCCGCAGCACGCGGTGCGCCGCCTCTATGAGCTGACGCAGCAGAGCGGGCGGGACACCTTCATCACCACCGAGGTCGGTCAGCACCAGATGTGGGCGGCCCAGCATTTCGGCTTCGAGCGCCCGAACCGCTGGATGACGAGCGGCGGCCTCGGCACGATGGGCTACGGGCTGCCCGCCGCCATGGGCGTGCAGATCGCCCACCCGGACGCGCTGGTGATCGACATCGCGGGTGAGGCGTCGATCCTGATGAATATTCAGGAGATGGGAACGCTGGCCCAATACCGCCTGCCGGTGAAGGTCTTCATCCTCAACAACCAGTACATGGGCATGGTTCGCCAGTGGCAGGAACTGCTGCATGGCGGCCGCTACTCCGAAAGCTACAGCCAGTCCCTGCCAGACTTCACCAAGCTCGCCGAAAGCTTCCACGCCGTCGGCATGCGGGCGACCACGATCGACGACCTCGACCGCGTCATCCTGGAGATGATCAAGTGCGACCGTGCCGTCATCGCCGACATCGCGGTGGATCAGGGCGAAAACGTCTACCCGATGATCCCGTCGGGCGCCGCGCATAACGAGATGCTGCTGGGGCCGGACAAGAGCCGCAACAACGCCGAGGTTACCAACGCGGGCATGGTGCTGGTCTGATGAGCGGCGAGACGGGGCTCACGCGCAGCGCCACCATCGCGGTGCTGGTGGAGAACGAGGCCGGGGTGCTGGCGCGGGTGATCGGCCTGTTCTCGGGCCGGGGCTACAACATCGACAGCCTGACCGTCGCCGCGATCGACGAGGATCGCGGCCGCAGCCGCATCACCGTCGCCACGCGCGGGACAGAGCAGGTGATCGAGCAGATCAAGGCCCAGCTCAACCGCATCGTGCCTGTCCATCGCGTGGCGGATCTGACGGCCGAGGGCCCGCATGTCGCGCGGGAACTGGCGCTGATCAAGGTCGTCGCGACAGGGGAGCCGCGCGGACAGGCGTTGCAGATCGCGGACGCCTTCCGGGCCAAAATCGTCGACACCACCATCGAGAGCTTCGTCTTCGAGCTGACGGGATCGACCGACAAGATCGACGCCTTTCTGGATTTGATGCGCCCGCTGGGGCTGGCCGAGATTTCGCGCAGTGGCGTGGCCGCCATCGCGCGGGGAACCAGGACGATTATCTGAGCGGGTGGAAGTTTCGCTTCTTTTTCAAGAAGAAGCGCTTTCTTTGTTTGCGCGCGGTCGCCTTACCAGCCCCACGCGCGGTTTTTTAAGCGGGAGACGAGTTATGCGTGTCTATTACGATCGCGATGCCGACGTGAACCTGATCAAGGGCCGCAAGGTCGCGATCATCGGCTTCGGCAGCCAGGGTCACGCCCATGCGCTGAATCTCAAGGATAGCGGCGTGCGCGAGATGGCGATCGGGCTTCGTCCCGGCTCGGCCGGCGTCGCCAAGGCGGAGGCCGCCGGCTTCCGCGTGATGGACCCCGCCGATGCGGCGAAATGGGCCGATGTCGTGATGGTGCTGACCCCGGATGAGGGTCAGGGCGACCTCTACCGCGACAAGCTGCACGCCAACATGAAGGAAGGCGCGGCGCTCGCCTTCGCCCACGGCCTCAACGTCCACTTCAACCTGCTCGACCCGCGCGCCGACATCGACGTGTTCATGATCGCCCCGAAGGGCCCCGGGCACACCGTGCGCGGCGAATATCAGAAGGGCGGCGGCGTTCCCTGCCTCGTCGCGGTCGCGCAGGATCAGTCGGGCAACGCGATGGACATCGCCCTCTCCTATGCGAGCGCCGTCGGCGGCGGCCGCGCCGGCATCATCGAGACGACATTCAAGGAAGAATGCGAGACCGATCTTTTCGGCGAGCAGGTCGTGCTCTGCGGTGGCCTGGTCGAGCTGATCAAGGCCGGGTTCGAAACGCTGGTGGAAGCCGGCTACGCGCCCGAGATGGCTTATTTCGAGTGTCTGCACGAGGTGAAGCTGATCGTCGACCTCATCTATGAGGGCGGCATCGCCAACATGAACTACTCGATCAGCAACACGGCCGAATACGGCGAATACGTCACCGGGCCGCGCATCATCACGAGCGAGACCAAGGCCGAGATGAAGCGTGTGCTGGCGGACATCCAGTCCGGCCGCTTCGCGCGCGACTGGATGCTGGAGAACAAGGTCAATCAGTCGAGCTTCAAGGCCACCCGCCGGCGTCTGGCGGAACACCAGATCGAGGAAGTGGGCGAGAAGCTGCGCGGCATGATGCCGTGGATCTCGAAGAACCGTCTGGTGGACAAGGCCAAGAACTAGTCGTCCGTTCACGCCTTCCTGAGCGTCGAATTGCATGCGCCGCAGATACCCCCATCTGCGGCGCATGAGACAAGGTTTGCGCGTCCGACCGGGGCGCATGTTCGGCAAGGGCTGTGGGTAGGTTTTCGAGCCTCTGGCGCCGGATCGTCTTAGTCTATCACCGTTGGTACCGGCGGCTGCGGATGGACGTGTGGTTCCCGCATGTCCCCCTGGCCCTGGCCGTGGGCGTCGCCGGAACGCTGTCCCTCCTGCCCGCCATACGGCATCTGGCGGCGGAATATCTCCATCTCAATCTCGGGCGGCTCTTCAGCGCGCTCACCCCGATTTCGGGGCATCTGCCGCCGCTGATCCTGTCCGGCGTGCCGACCGCTATCGTCGGCGCCCTGCAGGTCCTGATCGCCCTCGGCATGCTCGGGCGCTCCCGGATTGCCTGGCTTTCGGCCCTCGGCATGACGACGGCGCAGTTGGTGCTGACGCTCGCCCACACCTCGGGGCCGATCCTCAACAGCGGCACAGTCTCCATCGTCGCGCTACTGATCGCGCTCGTTCTGGCCCGGTACAGCTTCTCGCGGTCATCCCTTGCCGCCGGCACGCTGTTCGCCCTGGGCTCCGTGCTGGTGCTGATGATCTACGGCCTGCTTGGGTCGTTGCTGCTCGGGGCGGGCTTTGCGCCGCCGATCACCAACATCCCTTCGGCGTTCTATTTTGTGACGGTAACGATGTCGACCGTGGGCTACGGCGACATCGTGCCCAAGAGCAATGAGGCGCGACTTTTCGTCGTCTCCCTCATCGTCCTCGGGCTGACCGTCTTCGCCACGGCATTGACCGCCGTGATCGGGCCGGTTCTGCAGAGCCGGCTCAACAGCACGCTTGGCCCACGGAGACGCAAATTGAAGCGCGTGAACCACTTCATCATATCCGGCAGCGGTGCCTTGGCACGCAACACCGCGCGGGAACTCACCCGTCGCGGCGAGCCGGTCGTCGCGATTGTCGAGGACGAGGATGTTCCGGATTTCCCCGATGCCGAGATGGTCGTGGGCGACCCTACCGAGCTCGACACGTTGCGCGAAGCGGGCGGGCAGCATGCACGCGCCATCCTCGCGCTGTCGGACGACGACTCCGAGAACGCCTTCGTCATCCTCGCCGTCCATGAACTCGGGACCGACGCGAAGAAGGTGGCGGCCGTCAGCGCGCGCAAGAACCTTGAGAGGGTGCGCCGGGTACATCCGGACATGATCCTGGCCGCCCCCGTCTTCGGCAGCGAGGCGCTGGCCATGGCACTCACCGAGGAGAAGATCGACGGCGACTGGCTGCTCAGCCGGTTCCTCGACGTGCGGCCCACCAACGCCACAAGCTAACTCCCGATCTCGCCAAGCGGGCGGCATTTCGATACTGTATCGGAATGCTCTTGGCTCGCCCTTCCGCTCATGCCGCCTGGGGCGCCTTGGCCGCCGCTCTTGCCGCCCTCCTGCTCATGCAGATTTGGGCTGGGTCGAGCCTCCGCGGCCTCTATGCCGACGGCGCCTACTACGCCGAGCAGCTGCTGCTGCGGCAATCCTTTGACGTGATCGAGCCGTCTCGCTGGACCAGCCAGATGCTGATGCAGGCCCCTGTCGTGCTCGCGATGGCGGCGGGCTGGACCAGCCCTCATGCGGTGGCGCTCTGCCTCAGCCTCTCCACCACTCTCGTGCCCCTGCTGCTCACCCTCCCGTGTCTGGTCCTATTGCCGAGGGGCGAGCGGCATTATGCGCTGTTCCCGATCTTCGTGTTCCTCGCCGCCTCGATGAGCGCTGGCTTCGCGAGTGTCGCCGACGGTCCGACGGCAGCGGCCTATGCTTGGTTGCTTCTGCTGCTCATCATCTTCGGGCCGCTGACGCCGTGGCGGCTCGCGGCCATTCTTCTGCTGGCTGCGGGCGCGTTGCGGCTGCACGAGGCGACGGCCTTCCTCGGCCCCATCCTCGCTTTCGCCTGCCTGGAGCGTGGACGGAGCGAGGGCGCGCGCCTCGTTCGGGCGATCCTCGGCCTCTCGGCCATACTGATCCTCGCGGGCTGCGCCGTGGCCGTTTACGATGTTTTGCACCCGAGGGTCGCCGCCAACCGGGCGAGCTTCGTCCAGGACCTGATGGGCTTGCGCTGGCTGCTGCTCGACAGCCACCACGTGAACATGACGGCCGCGATCGGCGTCGTGGGGTTGATCATGCTGCCGATCATCGCGCTTCCAGGTCGCGCGCGGACCATCGCTATGGCCGCGGCGGGTAGTCTGCTCATGGCGCTCGCGGTTCCCGCTCTGGTCGTGCCGCCCTTCCCGCCCGGCGCTTTCGCCGCACGCAACAACGCTTGCCTGATGACGGGCCCGGCGATGCTCCTGCTGCTGACGGTGAGGCGGCGACGGCCCGCTCTCCCCGGAGGACTGACAGTCACCGCCACCATGCTCACGGCGATGCTCGGGATAACTGTCGCGGTCGCGGATGGCGCGGACACCGCCGGATGGCTCTCCTATACTCAGGCGATGACGATGGCGCTCAAGGACGGGCGCGGCGTCGTGCCGTGGGAGACGGCGCTCGCCGGGCTGCCGCCGCGGCAGCGCCAAGCGATGGCGCGCTATGCCTGGCCCTGGACCACGCCGCTGATGAGCCTTTGGCTGGCGCCGGGAGCGCGGATCGAGACCATCATCGCCAATCCTCCGGGCTACACCTGGCAGCCTTTCGACCCGGAGGCGATGCGGCCCGCCCTCGCGGCCGCCGACACGCCGCCGTCGCGGAGCGGCTTCGTCGCCCTGCTAGACCCGTAGCGAGGTGACGGCCACCGACAGCGGAACGCCTGCCAGCGAGACGCGCCCCGCGTCGTAATCCTGTGGGCGATACGCCGCCTGCGGCAGGCTCGCGGCATCGGCGATGCCCTTGGCGCGACAGAGCAGGAAGGCTTCCCGGTATGCGTCGTCGAGTTCGGTCTGGGCCGCCGGAGCGAGCCCGTGCGCTTCCGGCCCGCGACACCGCATCATCCGGTCGAGCCCCTCGGCCCGGCGCAGGATCGCGGCGAAATCGCCCTTGACCGACGGCCAGAGCGCGAGAGCGCGGTCGATCTCGCAATACTCCCGCACGGCTGGCGCGTCATGCAGCCGCGCGAAGAGCCATTGCGACCGCCCCTGCCGGATCGAGCGCCGGCAGACATCGTCGAAACTCAGCGGCCGGATCATGGTCGTGCGCGCGGCAGGCTCATGGATCACGCGCAGTCCGAAGGCGTCGAGGCGGAAGCCGAGTTCGATATCCTCGCAACCGAAACGGAAAGCCGGATGGAAGACGCCGTGTTCGGTCAGGAACGACCTTTTGCACGAACTGCGCCCGCCCCAGAACTCGCGGAAGGTCAGTACCTGCCCGGGCCGCATCCACGCTTGGGAGAACAGTTGGCCGCCGACGCCTGTCACATGGCGCATGACCGGCAAGCCGGCGATTGCCGGGTCAAGATCGGTGAAGCCGAGAACGGCGACGGTCTCCGCGCGGTGGCGGAGATGCATCGCGAGGTGGCTCAACAACAATTCCGGATCGGCCACGTCATCATCATCCATGAAGACCAGGATGGGCGCCCGGCTGATGAAGATACCGAGGTTCTTCGCCGCCGCCAGCCCGCTCGACGCCTGCCGGACGATGCGGAGCGGCAGGCGGTCCTGGTAGCTCTCCAGCACGGACGGCGTCTGGTCCGTTGACCCATCATCGACAGCGATCACCTCGAAGCGCCGGTGGCTAAGGCGCTGGCGAACCAGCCCGTCCAGCACGCGCGGCAGCAGATGGGCGCGGTTATGGACCGTGAGGAGCGCGGCGATCTCGGGCACGTCAGACATGGGTTTCGACAATGGTGAAGGCAGCGTCCCGCGACAGATGCGGATAGGCGGCCAGCCGCCGGAACATCGCCTGCGATGCGCCGCCATGATCGTAGCCCGCAACCGGCTTGCGCAGCCTGTGCGCCACCGGCGTCGCATCGATGATGCCCATTCGCATTCCGGCGCGTTCGATAATGACCGGCCAGATGAAATCGAGCCCCCAGCCCATGCCGCATTCCGCGCCGAACGGCATCAGCAGCGACACGGCATCCCGCCGGATGGCGACCACCGGCCCGATCTCGACGAAGCGCGTCCGCCGCGCAGTGAGCCCAGGCATCCGCATGACGATGCTGTGGTCGATGTAGCTGTCTGCCGTCCGGGCCGGCTGGCACAGCGCGAAGTCATGGCGCTCGGCGAGATCGATGAAGCGGTCGATGAAGCCTTCCGGCAGCTCGACATCGTCGTCGATCACCAGAACCCAGTCGAAGCCCGCCGCGTCGCGCGTCATGGCGTCGATCAGCGCGAACTTCGGTGCGGACTCGACCTCGATGGCGACGGTGCATGGCAGGTCGAAAAATCCCGCGCCACCCGGCGCCAGCGCCGTCCAGCGCTGCGTGACGGCATGCGCACGGCTGCCCGCTAATTCGTGGATGAGGTGACCGCCGGCATGCGGCCGGTCGGCCAGATAGATCCCCACCGACAGGACGCTAGACACGGAACAAGGCCTCCAGCCGCCGCGCCACGACGGTCGTGGACAAGGTCGCCTCGATCTCGGCGCGCCCCCGCGCCTGCAAGCGCCGCCACAGCGCGTCGTCCGCGCACAGGCGCAGCACCGCCGCGGCGAAATCCTCCGCCGTCTCCGCGAGCAGCAGATGCTCATCGTCCGCCAGCGCCATGCCTTCGGCGCCGATCGGCGTCGTCACCACCGGCAGACCGTGGATCAGGCTCTGGCCGACCTTGCCCTTCATGCCGGCGCCATAACGGAGAGGCGCCACGAACACCCGCGCGGCGTCGAACAGCGGCGCCAGATCCGCGACGTAGCCCAGCACCTCGATGCCGGGCAGGCGGCCAAGCGCCATGACCTCGGGCGTCGGATCGGCACCCGCGATGCGGAAGACGAGACCGGGCAGCCGCGCCCGGATGCGTGGCCACACCTGCTCCGCGAACCACAGCACGGCATCGCCGTTGGGGGTATGCCAGAAGCCGCCGAGGAACAGCAGACCGTCGCGCGCCTCGGGCCCGGGCGGCAGCCCCGCCGGCACCTTGAACACGCAAGGCAGCGTCTCCACCACGGCCTCAGGCGCGAGGTCGAGCAGCACCCCTCGCTCCTCGTCGGACACGGCGAGCGTCACGTCCGCGCTGCGCAGACAGGCAAGCTCCGTCTGGCGTAGGGTTTGCGCCGCGAGACCCAGACGATGGTCGCGGCGCAGATCGGCCTCACGCTGCATGCGCAGGAAATGGAGATCGACTGTGTCGAAGATCACGCGCGCCCAGGGGCAATGGGCGCGGATGAGCGGCATGACCTCAAGCGCCACGTCGGGGAAGCTGAGGAAGGCGTAGCGCATCTGCCCACCCGCTTCGATGAGGAAGGCGCGGATCGCCTCCACGCCGTAGACGAAGCGGCTGACGCCCGCGGCCCGCAGCGCCTGCTCATAGGCGACCTGCCCCTCGGCGCTTGCGAGCAGCCCCGGCCCGTTCTCGGCGGGAAGGGCTGTCGCGAAGACGACGGTCCAGCCCATCGCCGCGATCAGCCCGACGATCGTCGCGAGACGCAGACCCCCGGCCTGCCTGTCGAAGAGCGGGAGATGCGGAGCGACGACCAGGACCTCGCCCCGGCTCCGGCCGAGCGGCCGCTGGCGCACGGAGACAGCGCAGCGCAGTTCGTCGGCGGCTGCCGCCACGCCCCGGCTCACGGCATCCGTCTCGGCGATCGCACGCTCCACCGGCGGCGCCGCCGGTTGGCCGAGCAGCCCCGAGAGGGCGCGCAGCGGCGCTGCCAGCCGCCATGACCGCGAGGCGTAAAGCGCGCGGATGAGGCGGTCCTTGGCGGCCAGCCGGCGGGCATCCTCCGCCGCGTGATGCCCGGGAAGGATTGCGGCGGGAGGCGTGTTGCGGCCCTCGTCAAGCAGACGGTTCCGCTCCCGCACGAGCCGCGCGATTTCGTGCTTCAGCGCCGCTTCCCGCAGATCAGGCAGATCAGGCAGCCCAGGCAGCCCAGGCCAATCGCGCTCCGACACTGGCGGAAGCGATGAACGATCAACCCAGAAGTCCAATACCGGTCCATCCGGCAGCATGACGTCAGGCGGCACCGCTCCCACTCCTTGGCTTATAGATACGATTACGTATCGATAATCGACTGATGCGGAAACGGCAAGATTTTCTTATCGAGTTCGTTACGAATAGCGGCCAGCATCAGCGGAAAGTCGGCAGGATGGCATCCGGCGCCGCGCTCCAGCGCAGGCACTCGGCCGCGACCGCCGCGCGGTCCCGCCCCGCCATGATCCCGGTCATGACAAGGAGCGACCGGCAACCCCGCCCGGCGGCGCCCGCCACGTCATGCTCGATGCTGTCGCCCACCGCCCAGACCCGTCCAGGGTCGAGCGGCCGGCTCAGCATCGGACGGAGCATGTCGAACGCCGCGTCATAGATCGCCCTCCCCGGCTTGCCGATCCACATGACCGGGCCGCCCATCTCGGCATAAAGCTCCGCGATGCGCCCCGCTGCGGGGGCGAGGCCACCGTCGCCCAGCACCATCACCCGGTCGGGATTGGCACAGAGGCAGAGCGTGCCGCGCTCCGCCGCCGCCGCCAGACGATCACGGTAGCCGTCGAGCCCGATCCGGTCCGCCTCGCTCCCCAGCAGGAGAATGAGGTCGGCCGCCGCCACATCCTCGGTCGGGTCGAGGTTGAGCCCGGCCAGCGCCTCCCCCACGTCGCCGCGCGCAAGGACGAGGCAGCGGCGCGCGTCCACTAAAGCCGGCAAGCGCCTTTCGTGCAGAAGCCGCCAAACGATTTCGCCGGAACTCAGAAACCCGTCATAGCTCGCGGGCGGCAGACCGATCGCCGCCAGCCGGGCCGCGCTAGGTTGGGCGCGCTTGCCCGAATTGGACAGGATGATCAGCCGTTTGCCGCCAGTGCGCAGCCTGGCCATCGTCTCCGCCACGCCGGCATAAAGGGCGATGCCGTCATGCAGGGTGCCGAACTGGTCCAACAGGAAGGCGTCCGCCTGTTCCAGGATCGCGCCCAGACTTTCGAGTTCCGTCACGCGTTCCATGGCTTCGGACCCCAGCTTCGAGGCCGCGGGTAGCGCCGCGGCGCGCCTCTGCTCGCTCCCTGCCCTGTCGAACAGATCGCACTATTCGGTCACGGAATCGTGCGCCGCAGGCTTCGTTGACGGGAAACGCCCCCGCCTCAAGTAGGTTACGTAAACATAAACCAAAAGTGAGGATCACTATGCTCGGAAGACTTTCGCTGATCATCCCTGCGGCTGGGCTTCTCTTCGGCCTCGCCGCCTGCTCGCAATCGGGAACGACGGCGGGTGAACCGGCCATGACTTCGCCTGCGGCTTCGTCACCGGCGTCCTCGGCACCGACCAACCCGGTTACGGGCACCGTGCCTGGAACAAACAGCTCCGGCGCTTCGCCGACCGCCCCCAGCAGCGGTGGTAGCGGGAGCGGCGGCTCCGCCGGCGGCTAACTTCGGGCAGGACCCAGGATGCGGACGCGGCAATGCCGTCCGCATCCTGGGTGCTTCTGACTAGATCGCGCGGCCAGGACCGTCGCATGCCTCCCTCAGAAGGCGCCGGAAGCCGATCCAGAGCGCCATCGAAACGAGCGGAAAGCATCCCAGGATGACGAACATCGCGTGATAGCTCAAGCTTTGCGCGATCCATCCGCCCAGAGCAGGGCTTAGAGACGCCCCAAGGCCCTGTATCGTCATCACCGCACCCTGCCCGACATTGACGCGGCCCGTTCCGGCGAGAACGCGCGCCACGATCCCCGGCACCGCCACGCTCTGCAAACCAGCGCCGATTCCATCGAGTATTTCCACTGGATAGACGCCATCCGGCGTCATCATCACGCTTGCGATGAGGCCGCGGATCGGCAGCGCGATGAAGGTGATCAGCATGATGATCCAATAGCCGCGCGTCTGCGCGGTTTGCGTGGCCCAGATCGATACGACGATCATGACGGCCTGCGCGACGACGATCGTTTCGGCGACGATGATCAGCGGTGCGCCGACGTGATGGTTCGCCACGACCGCCATACTGAACAGCGGCAACATCGCGCCGTTGCCAAGGTGGAAGCAGGCGAGTGAGCCGGCCAGGATCAGGAGCGGCTTCGTCTGCAGAAGGACACGCATCCCGCTCGCGCGCTCGTTCGCGTCTCCATCCTCCTTCATGCCGCGCGCGGCGCGGTTGTCGATCGCATCGGCGGGCACCAGAAGCACCGAGGTGATGGAGAGGACGCCAAAGGCAGCCGCCAGCCACAGCACCGCATCGAAGCCGAACTGCCAGCCCAAGATGCCGGAAAGTCCGGCGCCGACCATATTGCCCGCGTGGTTGTACGCTTGGTTGCGGCCATTCTGGCGTGGAAAGCCGGCCTGCCGGGCGATGCCGAGCGTCATGCCCGCGACGGCTGGGCCAATCGCCGCACCGGCTACGGCGGTCGCCACCTGCGAGAGTGTGACCACCCAGAAGCCCTGCGACAGCAGGATCAGCAGAGCCGCCAGCACCGCGCAGATGCCAGGAATGACCACGAAGGTTCGCTTCCGTGTTGTGGCGTCCACCATGGCTCCGAAAGGCGCGGTCATTACCATCCCGGCGACGCCGCCCAAGGTCATCACGGTCCCGATCGGACCGCTATTCCAATGATGAGCGAGCAGAAAAACTCCAAGGAACGGACCGACCCCCGCCTGGAGGTCGGCCATGAAGAAGTTGAGCGCCTGGAGCGGCCAAATGACGCGGCGGGTCGGGCTGTCCTCGGGCGCCATCGGTCATCCTGTTCTTGTTCCCTGTGCTGGAAAGATCGGGACGACTATCCTGAAGGGAACCCCCTGCAATGGCGAAAGCGGCCGGCGCGCCTCAGAATTCAAAGCGAGCTGCGGGATCGAGCATCCTCCTTGACGGCTTGCGCAAGGCGTTGAGGACTGCAGAAAGCAGCAGGCTGACGATCAGGTTGACGATCAGGGCATAGAGCGCGGCATAGCCGGGGGCGATGAAGCCGCCCGCGAGATGCAGCGGGAAGATGGCGCTTTTGAATGCCGTCGATGCAGCCATCGCCGTGCCGACCACCATGCCGGAGGCCCAGCCTGCCAGCAGCGCGCCGGGACGCAGCCGCATGCGCGACAGCCCCAGCATGACCGCGGGCAACGTCTGGATGATCCAGATGCCGCCGAGCAGCTGGAACTGAATCGCGGTCGAGGCAGGCAGCACCAGGATGAACATCAGCGCCCCGAGCTTGACGAGCAGCGAGACGAGCTTGGCCATGCCGGATTCCTGCGCGTCCGTCGCCTGGGGCTTGAGGAACGCCCGGTAGATGTCGCGCGTGAAGATGTTTGCGGTCGCGATCGACATGATGGAGGCAGGGACGAGCGCGCCGATGGCGATCGCGGCGAAAGCCACGCCCGCGAACCAGCCCGGGAAGGCGGCGAGCAGCAAAGCCGGGACCGCGAAGTTACCCTTGTACTGAGCGAAACCGGCTGCGAACTGCGGCATCTTCGATACGCCCTCGGCGAGCGCCATGAACCCCATGAGAGCCAGCACGCCGAGCATCAGCGAGTAGATCGGAAGCAGCGCGGCGTTCCGCTTGAGCACCCGGCTGCCGCTGGCGGCGAGGATGCCCGTCATGGAATGAGGATAGAGAAAGAGCGCCAGCGCCGAGCCGAGAGCGAGCGTTGCATAGGCGCCGTAGCTTCCGAGGGTATGGGCCCCCGGCACCGGTAGCGTCAGCTTGGCGGCCGGCACGGATGCGAAGATCTTGCCCCAGCCACCAAGATGCATCGGGATGACGATCGCGGCCGCGATGACCGTCGCATAGATGAGAAGGTCCTTCACGACAGCGATGATCGCCGGCGCGCGGAGCCCGCTTGTATAGGTGAAGGCAGCCAGGACGAGGAAGGCCACGAACAGCGGCGCGTCGGCCCAGATGCCGGAGCCCTCGATCCCGAGGGCGGCGATGACCACCTGCATGCCGACGAGCTGCAGCGCGATATAGGGCATGGTCGCCAGAATTCCGGTGACGGCGACAGCGAGCGACAGCGCCGGGCTGTCGAAGCGGCCGCGGACGAATTCCGGCGCGGTCAGATAGCCATGCCGCTTGCAGATGCGCCAAAGCCGGGGAAACACCGTGAACAGGATCGGATAGATGATGATGGTATAGGGAACGGCGAAGAAGCCGATGGCCCCCGCGCCGAAGACAAGCGCGGGCACGGCGACGAAGGTGTAGGCGGTATAGAGATCGCCGCCCAGCAGGAACCAGGAAATCAGCGTGCCGAAGCGCTGGCCGCCCAGCCCCCATTCATGCAGCGTGTCCCGATCGCCGCGCCGCCACCGGGCACCCATGAAACCCAAAACCGTTACGAATACAAATAAAACGAGAAAGACGGCGAGCGCCACAGGCTGCAGAGCGAGCGGCGCCATTACGCGTCATCCCGCGTCGGATGGCGGCGTTCCTCGAGCAGGAAGACGCCCGCAGCCACCACCGAGCAAAGGATGACCCAGAGCATCTGATACCAGTAGAAGAACGGAAAGCCCCAGAGCGCAGGACCGGCTCGATTGAAAGCAGGCACCCAGAGCACGGCCAGAACCGGGATGATGAGCAGTAGCCGCCAGTAAGTGGCGCGTGGACGCGGCGCAGTTGGCATGGTTTCCTCCGGGCTCGCCCTTGTCGGGACAGCCCCTCCTACCAAGCCAGATTACCGGAATGCAATCCGGGCCCTATTTGGGCGGCGGCACACCCGCAGCCGCCAGAGCGTCCGACTGACGCCGCGCGACCGTCGCCTCATCGAAATCGGCGGTCACCTCATGATAGAGGCGCGACCAGTTAAGCTCTGCCTTCAGACGCAGGAAGACACTGCCGAGGCCAACTGCCGAGCGATCCATCAGCACGAATTCCCGCGGCGGACGCACGCCCCCAATGCTTTGCAGCCCGGAATGGACGCCCTCGGCGACGGTCCGTCCGTATTGGCCGTCCTCGTTCTCCTGGATGCGGCGGACCCGGTCATCGAGCAGCGGCTCGTAGAGGAACCGCGCCCAGCCATTCAGCACCGTCACCTTGGTCGGGGTGATGTCGCCGAACCCCCAGTTGCTGTAGGCTTGCGCCGCCTTCTCATCGTCATGGTCGCGGATAGCCTCGAACAGGTCGATCACGCCACGCGCGAATTTTGCCGGGAAGACGCGGATGGCCCCGAAATCGAGCAGGTTCACCGCGCCGTCCGGACGGACCTGGTAGTTGCCGAGATGCGGGTCGCCGTGGATGACGCCGTAGCGGTAGAACGGCACGTACCAGGCGCGGAACAGCGCTTCGGCCACCCGGTTGCGCGCCTCGAGCGGCGGGTCGCTGTCGATCCAGCGCTGGAGCGGACCACCCTCGAGCCAGGTCATCGTCAGCAGCCGGGGCGTCGTCAGTTCATCAATCGGCAGCGGGACGTGAACGTCCGCCACATCCTCGAGCATCGCACCATAGAGTCGCATCTGCGCGGCCTCACGCAGGTAGTCGAGTTCCTCCCGCAGGCGCTCCGACAGCTCCTTGTAGATCTCGTCGTTCTGAATGGCGTTGTCCATGCGGTGATAGATCGCCATCGCGATCTTGAGCTGCCGGAGATCCGCCTCCACCGTGCTCGGCATATCCGGATACTGGAGCTTGCAGGCGACGACCTGCCCGTTGTGCATGACCGCCTTATGGACCTGCCCAAGGCTCGCCGCCGCCGCCGCATCCTGGCCGAAGCTCTGGAACCGCGACTGCCAATCGGGCCCAAGTTCCCCCGCCATGCGGCGGCGCACGAAGGGCCAGCCCATTGGCGGCGCGTTGGCCTGCAGTTCGGAAAGCTCGGCTGCGTATTCGGGCGGCAGGGCATCCGGGATCGTCGTGAGGATCTGCGCGACCTTCATCAGCGGCCCTTTGAGGCCGCCTAGCACCTGCTTCAGATCCTCGGCATGGGAGGCGCGGTCCGTCTTGATGCCGAATACCCGCTCTCCCGCCACACGCGCGGCAATGCCGCCGACGGCGCCGGACGTGCGCGCGAAACGCCGCACGCTGCCGAACAGCGTCGCCTGACGGCCCTCAACCTTATCCGCCATCGTGATCAGCCCCCAGCCGGCAAAAGGCCGGGTGGCGATGCGTCTGCCGCTTCCAGTTCGTCGATGAAGCCCGCGATGATGTCGAGGCCGCGCGCCCAGAAGGCGGGGTCGGCCGCATCGAGCCCGAACGGGGCGAGCAACTCCTTGTGGCGTTTGGTGCCGCCTGCGCGCAGCATGTCGAGGTATTTCTCCTGGAACCGAGGATGCCCGTGACGGAACTCGGCATAGAGCGCGTTCACCAGGCAATCTCCGAAGGCATAGGCATACACATAAAACGGCGAATGAATGAAGTGCGGGATGTAGGCCCAATACGCGGCATAGTCAGATGTGAACTCGAAGGCCGGCCCCAGGCTCTCCGTCTGCACCTCAAGCCAGATCTGGCCCAGGCGTTCCGGCAGAAGCTCCCCGCCCCGGCGCTCGGCATGGACCCGCGCCTCGAAGCGGTAGAAGGCGATCTGCCGCACCACGGTATTCAGCATGTCCTCGACCTTGCCGGCCAGCATCAGCCGCCGGCGGCGCGGATCCGTCTCGGCGTCGAGGATCGCGCGGAAGGTGAGCATCTCGCCGAATACGCTCGCGGTCTCCGCCAGGGTGAGCGGCGTGCCGGAGCGGAGATAGCCTTGCGCCTCGCCCGCCAGCACCTGATGGACGCCGTGGCCTAGCTCATGGGCGAGCGTCATCACGTCCCGCGTCCGGCCATGGTAGTTCAATAGAATATAAGGGTGCACCGAAGGCACGGTCGGATGGGCGAAGGCGCCCCCCGATTTGCCCGGCCGCAGGCCGGCGTCAATCCAGGGCCGGTCGAAGAAGCGCTGTCCGATATCGGCTAGAACGGGGCTGAAAGCCCCGTAGGCTGAGAGCACGCGCGACCGCGCCTCGCCCCAGGGCACCTTCTGGTCGATATCGGCCGGAAGCGGCGCGTTGCGATCCCAGTGCTGCAGACGTGGCAGACCGAGCCACCCGGCCTTGAGCTTGTAGTAGCGATGGGAAAGCCGTGGATAGTCGGCAACGACCGCCGCGACCAGCGCATCGACGACCTCGTCCTCGACCATGTTCGAGCGGTTGCGGTAGCTGCCCGGTGTCGGGTAGTTCCGCCAGCGGTCGGTCGTCTCCTTGTCCTTCGCCAGGGTGTTGGTGATGAGCGAGAAGAGGCGGATGTTGTCGGCGAGGGTGGCGCTGATACCCTGGGCGGCGGCAGCCCGCACTGCGCGGTCCCGATCCGAGAGGCGGTTCAGCGCATCGCTGACGGTCAGCCGCTCCTCCCCAACCGGAACGCGCAGCGCCGCCATAGTCTCGTCGAACAGCCTGCTCCAGGCGCTGGCGCCCGAGACCTCCTTCTCGTGAAGCAGCCTTTCGACCTCATCGGAAAGCTGATGCGGCTTGAAGACGCGCAGATCCGCGAGCCAGGAGGCCCAGGGCGCGAGCGCCGGCTCCGCGAGTTTGGGGGCCAGCGCCGCCTCGTCCAGCCGGTTGAGTTCCAGGGTGAAGAACAGGAGATCGGTGGTGATCTCCGTCACCCGCTCGCTCATGGACTGGTAGAAGCGCGCGATCGTCGCATCCGAACTGTCGCCGCTGAAGAGAAGCTGGGCGAAGGACATGACCCGCCCGAGGATCTCCTCGATCGCCTCGTAGCGCCGCAGGGCCTCGGCGAGCTCCGACGCGCTCAGCGCCGCCAGCGTGCCGGCGTAGTGCGCGCGGAAGTCGGTCGCGCGTTCCTGCGCCGCCGACAGATCTGCGGCGAGCGCGGAACTCTCGATCCCGTCATAGAGGTCTGAGAGATCCCAGGTCGGCAATCCGCCCGACCCGCCGCCGGCGCCATCCGGCGGGCGCGGCGTTTCAACGCTGGTCATGTCGGCGTGTCTCCTCGGATAACCACGGGCAACTTACGGCAAGGCGCGTCCTGGTCATAGCGCGCCAAGCTTGCCCGGACCCGATGCCGGCCGCCATCATTCGGCGGCCTGCTGCAGCCCGGCGCCCGCTACATGGCGACGGTTCTGCGCCCGCACCAGACGCGCCATCTTGCGGAGATCGCCTTCGTCGAGATTCATGGCGGCATCGACCCAGATGTCGACCACGTCCATCAGCTCCTCACGCGTGAGGGGGTTGATGCGCTGGCGCGCTTGCAGAACAGCTCGGTGGCTGTTGTATCGGCGGTCCATGCTTGCCAGGAAGCCGCGGGCCGCCGCATCCCCTTCGCCGTCTTCTGCGAGGACATCCACAAGGCCCAAGTCGTACATTTCGGACGCCGTGTAGATCTTGCCGCTCAGGATAATCTTCTCGGCGCGGACAGCGTCCAGCCGCCGCGACAGGAAGGAATAGGCGCCCATGCCGGGGAAGAGATTGAACAGGACCTCGGGCAGGCCGAAGGTCGCGCTTCGCTCGGCCACGATGTAGTGGCACGACAGCGCAGCCTCGAAACCGCCGCCGAGTGCCGCGCCTTGGACCAGGGCAACGGTCGTCACCCGCCGCCCGTAGCCCATGGCATTGTTGTAGACAACGTCGATGCAGGCGTGGGCGTAGTCACGCAGCGCCTTTCGGTTGCCATCACGTATTTTGCCGCCGAACAGGTCGAGATCGCCGCCGAGGTTGAAGGTGCCGGGAATGCTGGAACGGACGATAAAATAGCGGAAGGGTTCGGCCGCCTCCGTGGCGCGATGGATCTCGCTCTGCATGCGGCTGAGGTCGCGCAGCAATGCGGGCGTGTAGCTCGGCCGTCCCTCGGGCCGCATGGTGCAGACGAGGGCCTTGGCCGCCTCATCCAGGTCCACCTGAAGCGTCTGGTAGTAGCTGCCTGTCAGGTTCGACATGGCATTGCCCGCCGATAGGCTAGCCATTTCGTTAGAAACGGGAACCAATCCGCTGTTCTTATTGAAAAACGTCATATCAAGCTCCTATCGGACGCGGGTTTTCCACGGCCCGAGACCAAGGGGGCTAATCCCACTGGGCGTCGGGCGACCCATTTTCATTATTTTTTGATGCCGTGTGGGACATTTCGTCCTGTGAAGAAGGCTATCATTCATTTTTTCATAACTAAGTCTCCTACCTAGCCGTTCGGGGAGATGGGGGTTCTCTGGAAAGGCGGCTTGCGGTAGATGTAGGGTTCAAATGCCCGAACTGGGGCTCCGGCTGGAACAGCGGGGTCGGACCAGACGGATAGACGGGGAATTCATGCAATCCGTTGTCATCGTCGATGATCGTGCGACCAACCGCAGCATCTTCTCCAAGCTTGCGGGCTCGCTGGGCGACGATATCGAGGTGGAAGCCTTCGCCGCCCCGGACCCGGCGCTGCAGTGGATCGGCGGCAAGATCCCGGACCTCATCATCACCGACTACAAGATGCCGCAGATGACGGGGGCGGCCTTCACCCAGCAAATCCGCATGCTGCCGAACGGGATGGACGTGCCCATTATCGTCATCACCGCCTATGACGATCGTGCCTTCCGCCTGGAGGCGCTGGAGGCCGGGGCCACGGACTTCGTTCAGACGCCGATCGACCACCAGGAATTCGTGAGCCGCGCCCGCAATCTGCTCAAGATCGGCACCCGGCAGAAGCTCATCCGCAGCCGCGCCTACGCATTGGCGAAGGAGCTGCACGATGTGGAGCAGGAGCGTCAGGAACTGCTGCGGGACAGCCGCGATCGGCTAGCCCAGGTGATCGACACGGTGCCGGCGATGATCAGCGCCAGCGATCGCCGCGGCGACTGCGTCTTCGTCAACGCCTACCAGACCGCGCTGCTGGGCGGCGAGGCCGACCGCTGCACCGGTTTCAGGGGCGATCACGCCCATCGCTCCCAGCAACTCGACGCCCGTGTCTTCGCGAGCGAGATGCCCCTCCCCGCCTTCGAGGAGGAGGTAGTCGACGGCGCTGGCAAGACCCGCGTCTTCCTGACCACCAAGACGCCATTGAAATCGACGTTCAACATGGTCTCGTCGGTCCTGACCACCTCGCTCGACATCACGGAGCGGAAGCGGGCGGAGGAGCACCTCCATTATGTCGCACATCACGATGCCTTGACCGGGCTCCCGAACCGGCTGCAGCTGCAGCTCCGGCTCGAGGACGCAATCGACGGCGCGATGTCGACCGAGACCGAATTCGCGCTCCATTTCCTCGATCTCGACCGGTTCAAGAGCATCAGCGACGCCTTCGGCCACCACAACGGCGATGTCCTGCTGACCGAGGTGGGCCGGCGTCTCACCGAGGTGATGGGCAAAAGCGAGGATTGCCTCCTCGGCCGGCTCGGAGGCGACGAATTCGCGATCATCCAGACCGGGATCGGCAGCGGGTCGGATGCCGAGGCCGCCGCGATCGGCCTCGCCGAGCAGATCCGCCACAGCTTCGATACGGCCTTCGCGATCGACGGCCGTAGCATCCATACCAGCTGCAGCCTGGGCATCACCTTGTTCCCGCGTGACGGGACGACCGTCGAGGTGCTGCTGCAGAACGCCGACCTCGCCATGTACCGGGCGAAGTCGCAGGGCCGCAACGCCGCCTGCCGGTTCGAGCCCGACATGCAGTCCGCGGTCCGCGATGCGGCGCAACTCGAGATCGACCTCCGGGCTGGCATGCTGCGCGAGGAACTCGTGCTCCATTACCAGCCGCAGCAGGATACCCAGAGCGGGGAGATCACGGGCGTCGAGGCGCTGGTTCGCTGGAACCGCCCGGGCTACGGCATTGTGCCGCCCGACGGGTTCCTGGAGGTGGCGGAGGAGGCGGGGCTCATGAACGCCGTCAACCTCTGGGTCCTCGAGGCTGCCTGCAGGCAGGCCGCCGCCTGGGAAAGGAAGGGCATGCCGACCCGGGTTGCCATCAACCTCTCCGCCTCGCTGTTCCGTCACCACAATGTCGCGCAACTGGTCACCGCCGCACTCGGCCGCACCGGCGCCTCACCTCACCTCATCGACCTCGAACTGACCGAGACCACCAACCTCGAGGATCACGAGTCTGCCCGGCTGCAGATCGTGGCGCTGCAGAAGCTCGGCATCTCCCTGTCCGTCGACGACTTCGGCACGGGTTATGCCTCCTTCACCTACATAGAGAAGCTGCCCGTCAACCGGCTGAAGATCGATCAGGCGTTCATCCGCAACATGAGCGGGCGGGCCGAGGGCTCGGCTGTCATTCGCGCCATCATCGGCCTTGGCCGGAGCCTGGGGCTGAGAGTTGTCGCCGAGGGCGTCGAGACCGAGGCGCAACTCGCCGAACTGCGCGCTGAGGGCTGTGACGAGGTGCAAGGCTACCTGTTCAGCAAGCCTCTGGAGGCTGCGGATTTCGAAGCCCTGGTTCGGTCACAGCGGCGACAGCACGCTATGACGGCCATGGGGCAGCCGGCGTGAGGTGAGGATCGTCGGCATCCGGGACACGGCCGACGATGCCAGCGCGATGAGCGACGATGCCGTCGACGCCAGCATCAGCAACCGGTCCGATACTGCGGACACGCCTGCGGAAAGCCCGGCCGCGTCATCCCTGAACGCTGACACAGCGGGAGAGCCAAGCCCGCCCGGCCTCAAGCCGCCGCGTGCCCGCGGTAGCACCGGGTTGATCCGCGTCATCCGGAACCGGCTTCTGCTTGGGCAGGGGACCGAATACCAGATCATCATCAACCGCCTCGTCATTGGCTTTGGGGTTTTTGCCTACCTCGTGGCGCTCCAGGTCATCGGCGGAGGCTCGGACGCTTCCGGCGCCACCCTGCTCACCAGCGGCTCGTACGCCTTGCTCGGGGTTGCGTTCTTCCTCGACCTCATCATCCGAGGTTGCCCATCGCGCTCGCGGATCGTGCTCCAGCTGATCGCCGACGTCGGCGTGCTCTCGGCCGGCATGCACTTGGGCGGCCATGTCGTGGCGCCGCTTTATCCGATCTACCTCTGGGCCGTCCTCGGCTACGGCTTCCGCTTCGGTCTGGGCTACCTGCGCGCCGCCATGGCCTGCGCGGTGATCGGCTTCGGCCTCTGCATTGCCACGACGCCATACTGGCGGCACGACCTGTTCCTGTCCGGCGGTCTGCTCGTGGGGCTGGTCGCAATCCCCCTCTACACCGCCTCCCTGATCCGCAGCCTCTCGGCGGCGAAACGTCAGGCCGAGGAGGCGAACCAGGCGAAAAGCCAGTTCCTCGCGAGTGTCAGCCATGAGCTGCGGACGCCGCTGAACGCGGTCATCGGGATGAGCGACCTTCTGGTGGCGACGCCGCTCGATGGCGAGCAGCAGGACATGGTGCGAACGACAGGGACCGCGGCGCGCTCGCTGCTGTCACTGATCGACGGCCTGCTCGACTTCTCGCGCATCGAGGCCGGCAAGATGCCGGCGCAGACGGCGCCCCTCGATCTGCCGGCGCTGGTCGCCGCTATCGAGCGCATGGTCTCGGTCCCGGCCGCCGCGAAGGGCGTCACCGTCTCGAGCTTCATCAGCGCCCGGACACCCGCACGGCTGCTCGGCGACGTGCGGCACCTCACCGAGATCCTGCAGAACCTTGCCAGCAACGCCGTGAAATTCACGGCGCAGGGTTCGGTGATGATCTCGGTCGACGCCATCGAACGGACGGCCACCGTGGTGACGCTCGCGATCGAGGTCTCCGACACCGGCATCGGGATCGCGCCCGAGGCCCAATCGCGGATCTTCGACAGCTTCACCCAGGCCGATGAGACCATTCTCGACCGCTTCGGCGGCACCGGGCTCGGCCTCGCAATCGCCCGCAAGCTGGTCGAGTTGCAGGGCGGAACCATCGGCGTCACCAGCGTGCTCGGCGAGGGCAGCACGTTCCGGGTGCTCCTGCCGCTGCAGATCGCGGCGTCTCCGGCACCGCCTCTGCCTGCGCTGCGGATCGCGCTGATCACAGCCGATCCCGTCGGCACGGCGACCCTGGTGCAACGGCTGGAGGACGGGCGTGCGCCGGTTTTCCTGCAGACGATCCCGCGCGACCCGACGCGCGACCGGCTGGCCGCCGCCATTGCCGAGACGCGAGGCTATGCGGGCCTGTTCGTCGACGCCGGCATCGTCGGCGCGCGCGCCTACCTGCGCGAGATCACGAAAGCGGGTAGCGGCCGCCCGCCGGTCGTCCTGGTCGAGCGGGAGCCGGTGGCGCTCGTTCCCGATGCCGGGCTGCGACGCGGCTGCCTCTCGCTCCTGGGACGCAGCCCGGGGGAGGCCGAGATCGACAACGTGCTGCGCTCACTCGCGGCGCGGGTCGATCCCGAGGCATACACGGTTGCGCGGCCAAAGGGGCGGCCGCTCCATATCCTCATCGCCGACGACAACCGCATCAACCAGAACGTCGTCGCCAAGATTCTCGACCGCGGCGGCCACAGCTACACGATCGTCAACAACGGCGACGCTGCCCTCGACGCCCTCGAGCGTGAAACATTTTCGCTCGTGCTGATGGACGTGAACATGCCCGTGCTGAACGGCATCGAGGCGACGAAGCTGTTCCGCGCCGGTGAGGCTGGGTTGTCGCATCTGCCGATCCTGGCGCTGACCGCGGATGCGACGCCCGAGATGGCGGCGCGCTGCACGTCGGCGGGCATGGACCTCTGCATCGTCAAGCCGGTGGAGGCGAACCGGCTGCTCGACATCGTCGCGACCTTCGGCGCGCGGGAGGAGCCCGCCCCCCGGACCAAACCGGCGCGGGAACCCGCCGATACGGCAGCCAGGTCGCCGGTGAGCCCGCGCATGCTGCGGGATCTCGAAGCGCTCGGCGGCCCCGATTTCGTGGCGGGACTGGCGCAGGATTTCATCGCTGATGGCGCGGATATCCTCCTGGCGCTGCGAGCGGCGGCGGATGTCGGCGATCACGGGCTGTTCCAGGCCGAGGCGCATGCCCTGAGCAGCGCGGCTGCCAATATCGGCGCCGAGGAGGTGCTGATGAAGTGCCGCCAGTTCCGCGGCCTGAACCTCTCCGACCGCGCCCGCGTTCAGACGGAGTTGCGCGGCCTCGCCCTGGAACTGGACCGTGTCTCCGTCATGCTGCGCGAGACCTGGGCCGCCGCCAGCTGAGCAAGGTCCAGCCGAGGGCGATCCCGCCTGTCAGATATAATGCTCGGCGAGCGGGGCGAAGCCGTTGAACCCCTGGGCGGCATAGGTCGTGACATAGGCGCCGGCCGTATCGATCTCCACCCGGTCGCCGTCGGCGAGCGCCAGTGGAAGCTGATAGTCGCTCGACTCATAGAGGATGTCGGCGCCGTCGCAAGTCGGTCCCGCAAGCACCACGGGACCTGTCGGACCGCCATCATGGCGCGTCCGGAGCGGGTAGCGGATCGCCTCGCCCTCCGTCTCCGCAAGCCCGCCGAACCGTCCGATGTCGAGATACACCCAGCGCGCGGCTGCCGGGTCGGGGTTGCGCTTGCTCACCAGGACGACCTCGCTGGAGACGACGCCGGCGCTGCCGACGATGGCGCGGCCGGGCTCGATCGCCATGTCCGGCAGGGCGTTGCCGAAATGGCGCGTCATCGCCTCCATGATGGCATCGGCGAAGTCGCCCACGGCCGGCACTGCCCTGCGGTAGCGGCTCGGAAAGCCGCCGCCGAGGTTGAGGAATCGCAGATCGGTCCCGCTGTCCGAGAGATCGGTGAACAGCATGGCGGCCTGTCCGATGGCCGCCGCATAGGCGAGCGGATCGGTCTGCTGGCTGCCGACATGGAAGGATAGGCCCCAGGGGCGCAGCCCGAGTTCGGCGGCGAGCGGCATCAGCCGGCGGGCTTGCTCCACCGAGGTGCCGAACTTCTTCGACAGCGGCCAGTCGGCCCCGGCATTGGCGACCATGAGGCGGCAATACACACGGGTCCCAGGCGCCATGCGGGCGAGCTTGCGCAGCTCCTCCTCCGAATCGAAGGCAAAAAGATCGACACCGAGTGCGTGGGCGCGCGCAATCGCGCTCGCCTTCTTGATGGTGTTGCCGAAGCTGATCGCCGCGGGAGGGGCTCCAACCGCGAGGCACTGCTCGATCTCTTCGATGCCGGCCGCATCGAAGGCGCTGCCGAGGCCGGTGAGCCGGTCGAGGACCGGGCGCGCCGGATTGGCCTTGACGGCGTAGTAGATGGTGGCGAGCGGCAGGGCGCGGCGGAGCGCGTTGTAGTTCTCCTCCACCCGGTCGATGTCCAGCACGAGACATGGCGTCGCCGGCTGATGGACGTCGAGAAAGCGCGCGATCTTGGGTGTCATCGCCCCCTGTGCCTTCCTGAATGTCGCCCGCCTGTGAAAAGACGGCGGGCGAGGTTGCGAAACGGTCGAACGAACCAGCGACCAACGAAGAGTTGCCAGAACGCTTGACGTCGTTGCGTAAACCCGAGGGCCAGAGGCACGTGCGTTGCTGCGTGACCGCGCACATAGACGCCTTGATCTTCGACTGCAAGGGTCTGATCTTCACGAAATATGGTGGATGCTCGCAGCGCGGCCGGCGCGGCGGCCGCGGCGGGCCGGCTAAGGCAGCCGGCGCAGGCCGGACTGCGAAGCAGTGACCACAGGGATGCAGCTTTGAGGTTGAACCGCGAGGCGAAACCTCTTCAAAGGGTCCGGGTGTAAGGACGCCTCATGCCAGTCGTGAAAGAGTCGCTGCGCCGCGAGATCGAAGGACAGATGAAGACGCCGCGCGGGCGCGTGCTGCGGGCGACGATGATCGCGATGATCTCCGACTACATGTCCTTGAACGCCGCCGGCTGCGCCTTCTATGCGACCCTCGCGCTGTTCCCGGCGGTGACGATGCTGATCTCGCTCTACGGCATGGCCTTCGATCCGGTGACGGTCGAGCCGCAGCTCGCCTACCTCAAACAGATCATGCCGGCGGCGGCCTACCAGCTCCTGTCGGATCGCGTTCAGCAGCTGGTGAGCAACCATAGCGGCACGCTCAGCATCGGCCTTGTCGTTAGCTTCATGATTGCCTTCTGGTCGGCGGCCTCGGGCACCAAATCCCTCATCTGGGCGCTGAACTTTGCCTACCGGCGCAAGGAGACCCGCGGCGTATTGCACTTCCAGGCATTGGCGCTGCTGATGACTTTCGGCGCGGTGCTCGCCGCCGTGCTCGGCGTCGGCGTGCTCGTCGGACTGCCGACAGCCTTTTCCGCTCTCGGCCTCTCGGCCTATTCGGGCCCCCTCGCCCATGTCTCGGGGATCATCGGGCTGTTCATCTTCGTGCTCGGGATGCTGATGCTGTTCTACAAGATCGGCCCGGCCCCGCACCCGGACGGCGTCGGCCCTGTCCTGCCAGGGGCGCTGACGGCTTCCATCCTGTGGCTGCTCGTCTCGGCGCTGTTCTCGTTCTATGTCAGCCATGTCGCGAGCTACAGCGCGGCCTATGGCGCTCTCGGCGCGGCGGTCGGCGTGATGATGTGGTTCTGGGTGAGCGCCTACGCCATCCTGTTCGGCGCCGAACTCAACGCTCAGATCGACAAGGAGCGGCGGCCCAACCGTATCCGGGCGCAGCAGCGTCTGGACCGTCAGCGGGCCCTGGCCTCAGCCAATCAGGACAGCGACCGGGCAGGGTAACTCGGCCTTCGGGCGCGGGCATGACCGATCCGCCGTCACACCACCGGGCAGAATGACGCGCACGACGCGTGGCACCGCCGGACCGCAAGGCTCAAGCCGCAGCCGGTGGTCGCGGCCATAGAGTTCGAGCAAGGGGCTGTAATAGGGATCGCCCGCCCGCAGCAGATGCCCCCAATCCTGCCTCAGCTTCCGGTCGTCGCCGGGATGTTTCAGCTGCGCCTTGGCGATACGGGTCACGGACTCATGGTGGTAGAGCACCGTGCGGCCGTCATAGAGCACCTTGTAGCCGGCCCGGCCCACCCGTAGGCAGAGGTCGGTGTCGTTGAAGCCGACGGCGAAGCCCTCGTCGAAGCCGCCGACCTCGTCGAACACCGCGCGGCGCATCATCATGCAGGCAGCGGTGACAGCGGAGAAGTCTCGCACCGAGGTCAACGAGGCGTTGTAGCCGAGGGTCCGTGAACCATCGCTCTCCCACACCGTCTCGAAGCGGAGCGCGTGATCGGCGAGGCCGTTGATGCCGACGATGACACCGCCGTGCTGGATGCGCCGGTCGGCATACATGAGCGCGGTGCCGACGACGCCGACATCCGCCCGCGCCGCGAGCGATCGCATCCGCGGCAGCCAACCGGGGTCGATCGCCTCGATGTCGTTGTTCATGAACAGGACGAAGGGCTCGTCCGCCCCCTGCATGCGGACGGCGCGGTTGTTCATCAGCGCGTAGTTGAAAGCCCCCGCAAAGGGCATCACGCTGTGCCGCTTGCCGATCCGCGCCAGATAGCGCTTCGACTTGGGATCGGTCGACTGATGGTCGATCACGACCAGGCGGTATTCATCGGCGGGCGTCGTGGCCTCGATCGCTTCGATGCACTGGCGCAGTACGTCGATGCCGTCCTTGGTCGGGATCACGATCAGCACGCGGCCGCCGGGATCGGGCCAAGCCACCTCGAACTGGTTGAATTCCGGCGCCGGCCGGGCCTCGGCCCCGGGCGCGACCCGATCGAGATGCGCCTGGATGACGCGGGCGGTCGCCGCCATCACCTCGCCCTGCTTGGCATGGCCGGCGCTGCCCGGATGCGTGCGCCAACGATAAAGAACGCGCGGAACATGGGCGACCGAGCGGCTCTCCTCGATCGCGCGCAGGACGAAATCGACATCGGCCGAGATCGCGAGCCGCGCGTCGAAGCCGCCGATCCGCCGGGCGATTTCGGTGCGGACGGCAACCATATGCACGAAGTAGGGGTGCGACAGGTAATAGTCGTAGGAAAAGGCCGGCCGCGCTCGCACGTCGAGCACCACCGAACTGTCCTCGCCGGTCAGGACCTCGTCGCTGTAGATGAGGTCGGCGCCGGTCGAGCGCGCCGTCGCGGCAAGGTGGTGGACCGCATCGGGCTCCAGCACGTCGTCATGATCCATCAGCGCCACATAGGGGTAGTGGGCGGCCCGCATGCCGAGCGTCGTTGTCCCCGCGATGCCCTGGTTCACGGGCGAGCGGATGACGCGGATACGGGGCTCCGTCTGCGCGAACCACGCAAGCACCTGCGACACCTGCGCCTCGGTCGAGGCGTCGTCGACGCAGATCAACTCCCAGGCGTCGCACCATTGGGTGCAAACGCTGCGCAACGCCTCCACCAGCCAGTCGCGCCGGGTGTTATAGACCGGCATGACGATCGAGATGCCGAGCCCGTCGGCGGAACGGTTCATCCTTGTGCGCAGACGGCGGATGAGGGCGGCGGACATGCCGCGATCGGGGGCGAGATAGGCGCGGATATTCGGGTTGAGCCTGGGCTGCTGGGGCCCGCCGTTCAGGAGCATGGTCGTACCCTTGATCCGCACGCTGATGTCGCGCTCGAACAGCGTATGCAGCGGCTCCTCCAAGGTGATCCGGAAGCCGCAGCGGTCGGTCGGCAGGCCGGCCTCGAGCACGTCGCGGCGGAGGCCCGTCGCGTCTGCGGTGCCGATGACGCGGTCGCCGCATAGCGCCTCGACCGTGCAGGGCACGCCCGGCCGGTCCGTGTCGATCACCCAACCGCAGGCTTGATTGCCGTCGATATTGTCGAAAAGGCCCCGGATGTGGGTCGCGACGGTAAGCACGAGCGGACTATGGATCAGGTGGCTGACTGTGCCCGCGACGGTGAGCGATAGCCGGTCGCCGTGGCGGAGGTCCCGGAACATCTCCTGCGGCACGTGGAAGCCGCAGGGCGCCACGACGCCGATCGCCTCCAGGTCCGGCCGTGGGATCTCGGCGGGAACCGTGCCGAGGACCCGGCCATCGGTACTCACCTCGACGCCGAGGCGATGCGCCGGATTCCCGAGATCGACGGCCCAGCCCGAAATTCCCTCCGAGGTCGCCTGATCGACGTAGCCGGCCATGCCTGCCGTCTGCGCCTGACCCATCAGCGGCGGCTGCACGCGCCGCCCGCTGATATGGACGGTCAGAGGCCGCGGCAGGTCGATCGGCAACAGCGTGAGGAGAGGCAGCCGGCACAGGTAGAAGCTGCGCCCGTCGGCATCCATCCGGATGGGCAAGGCGAGGCCCGTCGCGACGGCCTCATCGGCTCCGCCCATGCCGCCCTCTGCCATGACGACGACCGCGAGCGCGGATACCGGCGCGCCCGCCATCGTCACCGCGAGCGTGACGGCGCCGTCCTCGATCGAAGCGCGCTCGACCCGCGTCTGTAACGCATCCTCCAGAACCAGAGGGTTCGGGAAGGCGCTGCGGCCGCTTTCGGCGTCGATCAGATCCACGGCGACGGGCAGCAGATGCGGCGGCAACGGGAACGAAAGCTGCCGCGCGCCGGCGGCCAGCGTGATCCGGCCACCCGGCTGGTCATCCAGACGGATGTCGAAGGTCCCCACGGGCAGCGCCGCCGCGCCCCGCGCCTGCAGCGTGACCTCGCCGCCCCGAACGCTCAGGATGAGCGAGCCCTTCCGGACGACGGCCCCCGCTTGAGGTCGAGACGACCGCGACCGCGTCAAAGTCGGAAGGGCTTTCCCATGCCCCTCTATCGCCACAGCCGAGATCGTTAATCAACCGAAACTTTATGGCTGCGTGGCGAGGCGCGCCCGCACTGGCCGGCTCGCCTGCCCGTCCCCGGCCTCAGCCCGGTTCGGGCCCGATGATCGCGGCGGTTGCCAAACGTCCCGGACAATGAGCCTTCGTCTGTGGCGCCCGCTCCCATGCGGGCGGCGCCCCCGTCACCGGCATGGGACGTGAACGCGACAAAGTGCAACAGAGGCCCGATGCATCTGCACGCCACAGTTTCCGTCCCTTATGTTGTCGATATGGACATGCGCCCGCACCTGCTCGTGATCGACGACGACCATGAAATCCGCGACCTGCTGACGCGCTTCATGGAGAAGAACGGGTTTCGGATCACCGCCGTGCGGGATGCGCGGGAGGCGCGGCGTGCCTGGACGCGCGGCGCCTTCCAGCTGGTCGTGCTGGACCTCATGCTGCCCGGCGAGAGCGGTCTCGATCTCGCGCGCTGGCTGCGCGACCAGGAGGATGTGCCCATCGTGATGCTGAGCGCGATGAGCGAGGACACAGACCGCATCATCGGCCTCGAACTCGGCGCCGACGACTACATCGCGAAGCCCTTCAACCCGCGCGAACTGATGGCGCGGATCCGGGCCATCATGCGGCGCGCCGCGGACCCGCCGGAGAGTGCCGCGGGCGGCGACCGCATCGCCAGACCGCTGCGCTTCGCCGGTTGGACGCTGGAGCCCGCGCGGCGCCGGCTGCTCAACCCAGAGGGCGTCGAGGTGCCGTTGACCGGCGGTGAATACGACCTCCTGTTGGCGCTGCTGGAGCGGGCCAACCGCGTGCTGACGCGGGACATGCTGCTCGACCTTCTGCGCGGGCGGCAGGCCGGTCCGTTCGACCGCGCGATCGATGTGGCGGTGAGCCGCCTCCGCCGCAAGCTCGACGACCAGGGTGGCGGCGCTCAGCTGATCAAGACCGTGCGCGGCGGCGGCTATGTCCTGGCCGCGACCGTCGAGCGCACGTGACGGAACCGATCCAAGCCATTCCCGCCGCGCCCCCGAAGTCGTCCTGGCTCCGCTACCTCCGGCCGTGGCCCGCCAGCCTCGCGGCCCGCACCGCATTCGTCCTGATCCTCGGGCTTGTCGTCGTGCAGACGCTCGGGCTCGGCATCCACACGCTCGACCGCAACGACCTGGTGCGGCTCGCGGCCGTTCGGGTCTTCAGCTTCCGCGTGATGAGCATGTATCGCGACCTCGCGGAGACGCCCGTCGCCGAACGGCAGGCGCGGCTTGCGCTCATCCCGAAGCCCAAAGGCTTCACGGTCGAGATCCTGCCAAACCTCAATTCGCTCTTCGCCAACTTGATGCCGGCGCCCCCGCCTATCCGGCACAGCATCCTGCTCAACATGGACGGCTTCCCCATCCCGCCCGAGTTGCGGCCCCAGCATGTGCACTTCGGCGTCGATCCGGAGACGCGGCGGGAATACACGGGGCTGGAAATGCCCGACGGCACCTGGCTCGTCATCTCCAGCCGGCTGCCGGGTCCGGGCGAAATCCAGGGCACCGAGTTTCTGATCGCCTTCGTGATGATGACGCTGCTGGCGGCGGCCCTCACCATCTGGGCCGTGCGGCGGCTGACGGCACCGGTCCGCACCCTCGCCGCGGCGGCCGAGGCGCTCGGCCGGGACGTGAATGCACCGCCGCTTCCCGAGGACGGCCCCTCCGAGATCGCCGCCGCCGCCTCCGCCTTCAACACGATGGCGGCGCGAATTCGGCGCTTCGTGGATGACCGCACGCTGCTGCTGACAGCGATCGGCCACGACCTTCGGACCCCGATCACCCGGATGCGGCTGCGCGCCGAGTTCATGGAGGACGACGACCAGCGGGCGAAGATGCTGCGCGACCTCGATGAGATGGAGGCGATGGTATCCGCCACGATCGCCTTTGGCCGGATCGCCAGTCCCAATGAGCCGGTCTCGCCGATCGACCTCGCGGAGCTGCTGCGCACGGTGCTGGACGAGGCCGGGGACGCGGCGCCCGAAATCGCCGAGCATCTGGACTATGACGGACCGGACCACTGGACGGTCCGCGTCCGGCCACAGGCCTTCAAGCGGGCGCTCACAAATCTCGTCGGGAACGCGATCAAATACGGCAACGCCGCCCATGTTCGCCTGATACGTCCGGCGCGGCCCGGCACGTCGTTGCGGATCGAGATCGCCGACGATGGGCCGGGGATCCCGCCGGAGGAGATGGAACGCGTCATGCAGCCGTTCCAAAGGCTTGAGACAAGCCGGAACCGGGAGACGGGCGGTGTCGGGCTCGGCCTCGCCATCGCCCGCGACATCGCCCGCGCGCATGGCGGCGACCTCACCCTCGCCAATCGCCCGGAGGGCGGCGCGCGCGTCATTCTCACCTTGCCCACATGACGCCGACGGCGCTGATCTACCGCGACGTGATCCTGCCCCAGTCGGAGGTGGGGTTCATGCGGCGCCAGTATCTCGGCTTCTCCCGGCTGCGTCCGGTATGGGTCGGCCGCAGAATCACGCCCGGGGCGGCGGAGGCTGGTCTGACCGTCCACCGGCTCGGCGGGGAAAGCGCGCTCGGCGGGCTACGGCGCGCTGCCTTCAAAGAACTGGGGCTGGTGCCCGATATGCCGGCGCTGGAGGCGATGCGCCCGGTCGTGGTGCACGCCCAGTTCGGACGCGGAGGCGCCTTCGCGCTGCCCCTCGCCCGGGCTCTCAATCTGCCGCTTGTCGTCACCTTCCATGGCGGCGATGCGCACAAGGACAAGCATTACCGCCGATTTCCCCCCAGCCTCTTCGCGCGGCGGCTGCCCGCGCTGCTGGCCGAGGCCCGGCGTTTCATCTGCGTGTCCGAAACCGTGCGGGAGCGGCTTCTCGCCCGCGGCTTCCCGGCGGCCAAACTGACGGTGCTGCCGATCGGCACCGAACTGCCGGACGAGGCGCCAGACCGGCCGGATCGGGCGCCGCTGCTGTTCGTCGGCCGGTTCGTCGCCAAAAAGGGCCTGCCGGTGCTCATCGACGCGCTTCGCCGGTTGGCGGATGAGGGCCGCGAGCCCGACGCCATCATCGTCGGCGACGGCCCGCTGGGGGAAACCGTTCGCGCCCAGGCGGCCGGGCTGGCCCGCATCCGCTTCCTCGGCTGGCAGAAACCCGAGGCGGTCGCCGCCCTGATGCGGGAAGCCAGTTTGCTGGTGGTGCCGAGCATCCGAGCCGCCGGCGGCGATGCCGAGGGGCTGCCGAGTGTCGCGGTGGAGGCCATGGCGCTTGGACTGCCGGTTCTCGCCTCCGATCGGGCGGGGCTCGCGGGTGTGATCACGCCCGGGGAGACCGGAGCGACTGTGGCGGCGAGCGATGCGCTGGCGCTCGCGGCGGCGATCGCGGAGTTGATGGCGGACCCCGCCGCACGCCGCCGTCTCGGGGCGGCGGGCCGGGCACTCGCCTGCCGCGATTATGACGCCGGAGTGCAGTCGCGGCGGCTCGAGACGCTATTGCTGGAACACGCCCGCTAGAAAAGCCAGCGGCACGCTACTGCGCCGGGCCTAGATCCACGATCGCCTGGGCCACCTGAACCCGCTCCATGATGGGAGCCAGCCCGTCCAGATTGCCTGCCCGCTCGGCTTCCGCCAGTTCGCGGGTCGCTTCCTGCAACTGGCGCTCGCCCGCCGCGCGATCGATGGAGGACGAGGGCTCGGCCGTGTCCGCCAGAACCGTGCAGCGTTCCTCGGTGATCTCGGCGAAACCGCCGGTGACGAAGAACCGCGCGGTCACCTGCTCGCCCTCATAGAGGATGACCTCGCCGCCCCGGAGCAGCACGATCATCGGGCTGTGTTCCGGTAGAACGCCGATGTCGCCCTCGGAGGCCGGGATCACCACCATGTCCACCGCCTGGGCGACCAGCAGCTTCTCGGGACTGACGATCTCCAGGGAGACGGGCATGCGTCAGGCCTTCTCGCGCATGGTTTCGGCCTTCTTGATGGCGTCCTCGATGGTGCCGACCATGTAGAAGGCGCCCTCGGGCAGGTCGTCGTGCTTGCCGGCGACGATCTCCTTGAAGCCCTTGATCGTGTCGGCGACCTGGACGAACACGCCCGGCGAGCCGGTGAAGACCTCGGCCACATGGAAGGGCTGGCTGAGGAAGCGCTGGATCTTGCGCGCCCGGGCCACGACCAGCTTGTCGTCCTCGGACAGTTCATCCATGCCCAGAATGGCGATGATGTCCTGCAGCGACTTGTAGGTCTGCAGAATCTTCTGCACGTCGCGGGCCACCTGATAATGCTCCTCGCCCACGATGCGCGGATCGAGCGAGCGCGAGGTGGAGTCGAGCGGATCGACCGCCGGATATATGCCCTGCTCGGCGATGGCGCGGTTCAGCACCGTGGTGGCGTCGAGATGGGCGAAGGAGGTCGCGGGCGCCGGATCGGTGAGATCGTCGGCGGGGACGTAGACCGCCTGAACCGACGTGATGGAGCCCTTCTTGGTCGAGGTGATGCGCTCCTGCAGCTGGCCCATGTCGGTCGCGAGCGTCGGCTGATAGCCGACCGCCGAGGGGATGCGACCGAGCAGCGCGGAGACTTCGGCGCCCGCCTGGGTGAAGCGGAAAATGTTGTCGACGAAGAACAGCACGTCCTGGCCTTCCTCATCACGGAAATACTCGGCGATGGTGAGCCCCGAAAGGGCCACGCGCATGCGCGCTCCGGGCGGCTCGTTCATCTGGCCATAGACCAGCGCCACCTTGGAGGTGTCGCCTTCGAGGTCGATGACGCCCGCGTCGATCATCTCGTGATAGAGATCGTTGCCCTCGCGGGTGCGCTCGCCGACGCCCGCGAAGACCGAAACGCCGCCGTGCTGCTTGGCGATGTTGTTGATCAGTTCCTGGATCAGCACCGTCTTTCCCACGCCCGCGCCGCCGAATAGGCCGGTCTTGCCGCCTTTCAGGTAAGGCGCCAGCAGGTCGACGACCTTGATGCCGGTGACGAGGATCTCGGCATTGGCCGCCTGCTCCTCGAATGAGGGCGCCTCGCGATGGATCGGCATGTGGACCTTCGCATCCACCGGGCCGCGCTCGTCGATCGGGTCGCCGATCACGTTGAGGATGCGACCGAGCGTCGAAGGACCGACCGGCATCGCGATCGAGGTGCCGGTATCCATCACCTCATGGCCGCGGACCATGCCGTCGGTCGTGTCCATGGCGATCGTGCGCACGGTGTGCTCGCCGATCTCCTGCGCGACTTCCAGCACAAGCGTGCGGTCGCCGATCTTGGTCGTGAGCGCGTTGTAGATGTAGGGCAGCTCGCCCTCGAACTGCACGTCGACGACTGCGCCCAGAACCTGCGTGACGCGACCGACCGAATTGTTCGCCATTTTCGTATCCTGCTCTGTGCGCCGCTTATACGGCTTCCGCGCCGGAGATGATCTCGACCAGCTCCGAAGTGATGTTCGCCTGACGCGCGCGATTATAGTTCAGCGTCAGACGCTTGATCATGTCGCCCGCATTCCGCGTCGCGCCATCCATCGCCGTCATCTGCGCCGCGTAGAACCCGGCCTCGTTGTCGAGCATCGCCTGCCAGATCTGGATGCTGAGTGCGCGCGGAAGCAGACGCGCCAGGATCTCGTCCTCGTCCGGCTCGAACTCGTAGGAGGCGCGCTCGTCCTCGCGCTTCTCGGCTGCCGGCTCGTCCGGCGCCATCGGCACCAGCCGCAATTCCGTCGGAACCTGGGTCATGACGCCCACGAAGCGGTTATAGACGAGCGTCACGACATCGACCTCGCCTTTCGCCAGCCTCTCCTGGATGACGCCGGAGACGAGTTCGGCGTCGCTGAACTCGGGCCGCTTCTTGCCGCCGTGCATCGGATTGTCGATGAGCCTGTCGCTGTATTCGCGCCGCAGGAAGTCACGCCCCTTGCGCCCGATGGCGATGAGCTGAACCTGCTTCCCCTCGCCCTGCAGCCGGCGCACGAGGTTGCGCGCCGCGCGGGAGGCGTTGGCGTTGAAGCCGCCGGCCAGGCCGCGATCGGCGGTCACGGACACGATCAGGTGCTTCTGATCTCTCCCCGTGCCGCTGAGCAGCGGATGAGCGCCGCCGCCGGGCTGATCGGCCATGCTGGCGGCAAGCGCGCGCAGCATCCGCTCCATGCGGTCGGCATAGGGCTGCGCCGCCTCGGCCTGCGCCTGGGCGCGGCGCAGTTTCGACGCCGCCACCATCTTCATGGCGCTCGTGATCTTCTGCGTCGACTTGACGCTGTTGATCCGGTTTCGGAGGGCCTTCAGACTCGGCATGTGTCAGGTCTTCCGCCGGCCTCAGGAGACGAATTCATCGACGAGCTTCGTGATGAACGCGGTCAGCTTCTTGTCCACATCCGGCTTGATCTCGCGGTCGTCACGGATCGAGTCCAGGATGCCCGGCTCGCGGGTCCTGAGGTCGGAGACGAACCGCCGCTCGAACTCCACGATCTTGTCCACCGGCACCCGGTCGAGCAGGCCGCGCACGCCGCCGAAGATCACGACCGCCTGCTCCTCCACCGGGAGCGGATGGAACTGCGGCTGCTTGAGCAGCTCGGTCAGCCGCGCGCCGCGCGCGAGCAGCCTCTGGGTCGAAGGATCGAGGTCGGAGGAGAACTGGCTGAAGGCCTGCATTTCGCGATACTGCGCGAGGTCGAGCTTGATGCGGCCCGCCACCTGCTTCATCGCCTTGATCTGGGCGGCCGAGCCGACGCGGGAGACGCTGGCGCCCACGTTGATGGCCGGCCGGATGCCCTTGAAGAACAGCTCCGTCTCCAGGAAGATCTGGCCGTCCGTGATCGAGATGACGTTGGTCGGGATATAGGCCGAAATGTCGCCTGCCTGCGTCTCGATGACGGGAAGCGCGGTGAGGCTGCCCGCGCCCTCGGCGTCCGACATCTTCGCCGCACGCTCCAGTAGGCGCGAGTGGAGGTAGAACACGTCGCCCGGGAAGGCCTCGCGGCCCGGCGGCCGGCGCAGCAGCAGGGACATCTGGCGATAGGCGACGGCCTGCTTGGTCAGATCGTCGTAGGCGATCAGGGCGTGCATGCCGTTGTCGCGGAAATACTCCCCCATCGCGCAAGCCGAATAGGGCGCCAGGAACTGCATGGGCGCGGGGTCGGAGGCGGTGGCCGCCACCACGATCGAGTATTCCATCGCGCCGTATTCCTCGAGCGTGCGCACGAGCTGTGCGACCGTCGAGCGCTTCTGCCCGATCGCGACGTAGATGCAATAGAGCTTGCGGCTTTCGTCGTCGCCCGCGTTGATCGTCTTCTGGTTGATGAAGGCGTCGATGATGACGGCGGTCTTGCCGGTCTGGCGGTCGCCGATGATGAGTTCGCGCTGACCACGCCCGATCGGCACCAGGGCGTCGATCGACTTGATGCCGGTCTGCATCGGCTCATGCACCGATTTGCGGGGGATGATGCCCGGAGCCTTGACCTCGGCGCGGCGGCGCTCGGTCGTCTCGATCGGGCCGCGGCCGTCGATCGGGTTGCCAAGGGCGTCGACGACACGGCCGAGCAGCGCCTTCCCGACCGGCACGTCCACGATGTCGCCGGTGCGAACGACCGTGTCGCCCTCGCGGATACGGCTGTCGTCACCGAAGATGACGATGCCGACGCTGTCGGCGGCGAGGTTCAGCGCCATGCCCTTGATGCCGGCGCCAGGAAACTCGACCAGCTCGCTGGCCATGACGTTCTGCAGACCGAAGACCTGGGCGATGCCGTCGCCGACGCTCAACACCTGGCCGGTTTCGGCCACATTGGCGTCGGTGTCGAAGCTGGCGATCTGCTTCTTCAGGATCTCCGAGATCTCTGCGGGGCGGATCTCCATGTCAGGCGGCTCCCTTCATCGCGTATTGCAGTCGCTGTAGGCGCGACTTGAGGCTGGTATCGTAGAGACGGGCGCCGAGCTTGACGACGAGGCCGCCGAGAAGAGACGGATCGACCGTCTCGTTGATCTGAACGCGCCCGAAGCCCAACTCGGTCAGGCGGGCGCGCAGCTGGGTCGACTGAAGATCGGTCAGCGGATGCGCCGATACAACTTCCGCGCGCATCACGCCACGCTTCTTGTCGACGAGTTCGGCAAAAGACTTCAGGATCGGCCGCAGGAAGAACAGCCTGCGGTTGTTGCACACCACGCCCACGAAATCCCGGATGATCGAGCCGAAGCCCTGAGCCTCCAGCACGGCGCGCGCGGCCTTCGTGCCCTCCTGAGCGTCGATCAGCGGATTGGCGAGGAAAACCCGAAGCTCGTCGCTCTCGTCGATCAGGCGGGCGAGCGCCTCGCTCTCCTCGATGACGCGGTCGAGCGCGCCCACGCTTTCCGCATACTCATACAGCGCGGTGGCATAGCGCCCCGCGAGGATCTGGTTCGGTGAGTGAGTGCCGGCGCCCGAGGCCACGTGTCCTACCCGTCATTAGTTTCCGAGACGTTCCCGCGACCGCTGTCCGAGACCGTTCCCGAGACGCTAACGCCAGTTTGTCTTCGATGGGGCGGAACTATCATAGGGGTTTCACCGAAGCAACGGAGAGGCCGCGGGTTTGCCTCACCTAATGTGATCACGCGCCGTAATGATGCGGCTTGCCGGCTCGACGCCGGGCCATCGGGTGGCCGTCACATGAAGCTCACGGGATCGATATCGACATCCACGCGCACCCCGCGCGGCACGGGAACGCTGGCGAGCCAGGCTCGCAGGATCGGCTGCACCATGATGTCGCGACGGGTCTTGAGCAGGAGCCGCCGCCGGTGGCGGCCGCGCAGCATGGCGAGCGGGGCCGGCGCCGGGCCCAGAACCTCGATCCCTGGCCCATGCGGCGCCGCGCGGCCCAGCGCCGCCGCCACGCGGTCGGTCTCGGCCATGTCCTCGCCAAAGATGATGAGCGCGGCGAGACGTCCGAAGGGCGGCCAGTGGCCGGGCCTGCGTCCCTCGGCCTCCGCCGCCATGAAAGCCGCGATATCGCCGCCGATAAGGGCCTTCATGACCGGATGCTCGGGCGAGAAGGTTTGCAGCAGCACCCGGCCCGGGGCCTCGGCGCGCCCGGCGCGGCCCGCAACCTGATGCAAAAGCTGCAAAGTGCGCTCCCCGGCCCTCAGGTCGCCACCCGCAAGACCGAGATCGGCGTCGACCACGCCAACCAGCGTGAGGTGCGGGAAATGCCAGCCCTTGGCGACGATCTGCGTGCCGATGATGAGGTCGACCGCGCGATCGGTGATTTGCTGCGCCGCGCGGGCGGCACCCTCCGGTCCCGCGATGGTGTCGCTCGCCATCACCAGCCGGCGCGCGTCGGGGAACAGCAGCGTCGCCTCCTCGGTGATGCGCTCGACCCCCGGGCCCACGGGGGCGAGCGTATCCGCCGCATCGCAGGCGGGGCAGGTTTCGGGAACCGGCTCCGAATGGCCGCAGTGGTGGCATTGCAGCAGGCGGCGCTGGCGGTGCTCGACCAGCCACGCCGTGCAGTCGCGACAGGCGAAGCGGTGGCCGCAATGGCGGCAGAGCGTCAGCGGCGCGTAGCCCCGCCGGTTGAGAAAGAGCATCGCCTGCTCGCCGCGCGCCAGCGTCTCGGTGATCGCCTCGATGAGCGGAGGCGCCAGAAACCGCCCGCGCTCGGGCGGCGTCACCCTGAGGTCGATCGCGGCGACCTGCGGCAACGCCGCGCCGCCGTGACGGGACGCGAGGGTGAGATGCCCGTAGCGGCCCGATTCGGTGTTCACCATGGTCTCGAGGCTGGGCGTCGCCGAGACCAGCACGATCGGCGACGACTCCAGCCGGGCGCGGACCACCGCCATGTCGCGGGCGTGGTAGATGACCCCCTCCTCCTGCTTGAAGGCAGATTCGTGCTCCTCGTCGACCACGATGAGGCCGAGGTCGGGGAACGGCAGAAAGAGCGCCGAGCGCGCGCCGACCACGACCGCCGCCTCCCCACGGGCGACGGCGCGCCATGTCCGACGGCGGGTCGCGGGCGTGAGGTCCGAGTGCCAGACGGCGGGCGCCACTCCGAAGCGCCGCGCGAAGCGCTCCAGCCACTGAGCGGAGAGCGCGATCTCGGGCAGCAGGATGAGGCTCTGCCGGCCGAGCCGGAGCGCCTCAGCCACGGCCTCGAGATAGGTCTCGGTCTTGCCCGACCCGGTGACGCCATCGAGGAGCGTGACCGAGAAGGTGCGCGCCCGGACATTTTCCGCGAGTATTTCCGCGGCCTCGGCCTGCTGCGGGGAAAGCGTCGCGGCACCCGCATGGTCCGGGTCGGGCGTTGCGAAGGCTTGGGCGCGCTCCATCGCCACGGGCCTGAGCCAGCCGCGATCGGCCATCGCGCGGGCGACGCCCTGGCCGACGCCCGCCTCCCGGATGAGGTCCGCGAGCCCGCGCGGCCGGCCATCGGCCAGCACCTCCAGCAGGCGCCCGCGCGCCGGGGTCATCGCCGCGCCCTCGGGGCGCGCGTCGCCGGGGAGCCAGCCGGTCGTCTGCCCCTGTGGCGACGCCGCGAGCAGAGGCGCGCGGATGGCCATCGCCAGAACCTCGCCCGGTGCGGACAAAGTATAGGCCGCGACCCAATCGATGAAGCGGCGGAGGGGAGCGGCCAGACGCGGCAGGCCATGGACCGGCGCCAGCGGCTTGAGCCGCGCGAGCGCCAGGCCGGGATCGGGCGGCGCGTCCCAGACGACGCCGTGCAGCGTGCGGCCGTGCAGCGGGACCATGACGACATCGCCGGGCTGGGTCCGCACGCCCGGCGGCAGCCGGTAGTCCAGCGGCCCGGCAAGGGGAACGGGCAAAAGCACCGACACCCGGTCGGGCATGGCGCCCTGATCGGCATCTCGCGGCGCAAGCCGAAGATCGGTAGTGTTCGTCATCCGCAACAGGGTGTCTCGTCCCTTGGCCATAAGTCCAACATCATCGCCGGTCGACGGCGGCGGCAGCATAGCCGGAGCGGAGGCGGCCCGGCAGGCATGGCTGGGCCGGCTCGGTGGCGAGCGGCGGGCGGCGGCGCTCACCCTCGAAACCTATGGCCGCGACGTGGCGGGTTTCCTCGGCTTCCTGACGCGCCATCTGGGCGCCGAGCCAGCGCTTGCTGATCTCTCCGTGCTGACCGTCGCCGACTTTCGCGGCTGGATGGCGGAGGAAGCCTCCGCCGGCTGCGGCAACGCGACCCGCGCCCGGAAACTCTCCGCCGTCCGGTCGTTTCTCCGCTACGTCGACCGGGAGATGGGCGCTGCAAATGCGGCAATTGGCCTAGTGGTGGCCCCCAGGGCACGAAAACCGCTTCCCCGCGCACTGACCGCCGAGGATGCAGGCGCGGTCGCCCGCGACATCGGCGAGGTCTCCGACCACGCCGCCATCCAGGCGCGGAACACCGCGCTTTTCACCCTGCTTTACGGCTGCGGTCTCCGGATCTCCGAGGCGCTCGCGCTCAATCGTGGGGAGGCGCCGCTGCCGGGGTCGGACGCGCCGCTGCGGGTGGTCGGCAAAGGCGGCAAGCCCAGGATCGTGCCGGTGCTTCCCGTGGCTCGGGCCATGATGACGCGCTGGCTGACGCTGCACTGGCAGCCGGAGCCGGAGGCGCCGCTGTTCCTCGGGCACCGGGGCAAGCGGATGGACCCTGCCATCGCACAGAAAGCGCTGCGCGACTTCCGCCGGCTCAACGGCCTTCCCGAGCATGCGACCCCGCATGCGCTGCGACACTCCTTCGCGACCCATCTGCTGGCCGAGGGCGCGGACTTGCGCGCCATCCAGGAGCTGCTGGGCCATGCCAGCCTCTCGACCACCCAGCGCTATACGGCCGTCGACACGGCGCAACTCATGGATGTGTGGCGCCGCGCCCACCCCCGCGCGTGAGCCGGCGGCTTGACACTACTCGCCGCGCTGGCATCTCGACCTCATGAGCATCCGCATCATCGGCCCCGACGATCCCGTCCCCCCCGAAGCGCAGGGGGCGACGGTGGCACTCGGCAATTTCGACGGCGTCCATCTCGGCCATGCCGCTGTGCTGCGCGCGGCCCATGCCGCCCGGCCCGACGCGCCGCTCGCCGTGCTGACCTTCGAGCCGCATCCGCGTGAATTCTTCCGCCCCGGCGACCCGCCGTTCCGGCTGACGCTGCTGCCAGAGAAGGCGGCGGCGCTCGCCGACCTGCACGTCGCCTGGGTGTTCGTACAGCACTTCGACCTGACCTTCAGCCAGCAATCGGCCGAGCATTTCGCCCGCGCGGTGCTGCATGAGCGGTTGGGAGCGGCCCATCTGATCTGCGGCGGGGACTTCGCCTTCGGCCACCGGCGCGGCGGCGACGTGGCCTTCTTGGCCGCACGGGCCGAGGCGATGGGAATCGGCCTCTCGATCGCCCCGGCCTTCGGCGATGTCGGCGGTCCGATTTCCTCGACGCGCATCCGGCGGCTGCTGCAGGACGGCTATCCGGAGCGCGCCAACGCGCTGCTCGGCCGGCCCTGGACCATCCGAGGCACGGTCAGCCACGGCGACAAGCGCGGGCGCACCATCGGCTTCCCGACAGCGAACCTGCCGCTCGGCCGTCATCTGGAGCCGGCGCGCGGGGTCTACGCGGTGACGGTCCAGCTGCCGGACGGCACTGCGCGCAAGGGGGTGGCCAATATCGGCTATCGTCCGACGGTCGCGGAAACTATGGAGAGCCGGGTCGAGGTGAATATCTTCGACTTCGACGGCGACCTCTATGACCGCGAGATCGCCGTCTCTCTGCGAAGCTTCATCCGCGCCGAACAGAAGTTTCCGAGCTTCGACGCTTTGCGAGCGCAAATCGCGGTCGATGCGGCGACGGCGCGCGATCTTCTCGGCGGCATCGTTTTGTAACGCAAACCCTTGATTGCGCCATGTTTCGGCCTCACCTCCGCTACGGGGAGAGGCAAACCTCCCGCGTGGAACCGGAGGTGTTATCATGTCCAGAGCCAATCTCGTTCGTCTCGGCGCCGGCCTGCTGATCGCGCTCTCTTTGGGGGGATGCTACTACCCCTATTGGCATCATGGCGACCACGACGACCACGACGGCGGCTACGGTGATCACCCGCACTACTATTGGCGTTGACGGTCTGAGTTGAGGGTCGCGAGTCTCCGCCCGCGATCCTCAGGAGATGCGTCAACACTTGGCCGCGGCCGTTACCCCAGAGCGCGCCAGACGCCGGCTCCGGCGATGCCGTCCGGTGACAGGTGACGGGTCATCTGAAAATGACGGAGCGCGGTTTCGGTCCCCGGTCCGAAACTGCCGTCCCGGGCGATCGGGTAGCCTTGCGCCGCCAACTCCCTCTGCAGTCGCAGCACCGCCTCCCCCGTCGTGCCACGCCACAGCAACGGCTGGTTGCCGAGCGGCGCCGCTCCACGAGCCGCAGCCGCCAGGGGAGCGACCACCCCCTTCGCCCGCGCCAGATAAGCCCGGCGGCTGTCGAGGCCCGTCAACCCGCCATTGACCAGTCGCGTCACCGCATAAAGATCGTCGGCATCGCAATGCGGGTTGATGCGCTGGCTTGTCCAGAAGGCGCAGGCGACGAGCAGATAGGAAATGGGGTCATTCACCGACAGGGGGTTTCCGCCGAGGTCGAGGCCGAGTTCCGTCCCCGTTGCCGCATAATTCGCGCGCCCGGTGAGCTGGATCAGGCCGCGCCCCTTGTAGCGCGGGCCGTCACCCGGCTCGACATTCCCGAGGTCGAGGCGCCCGTCATAGGCGCGCCCGTCGGCGTATTCCTCGGTGGTGCAGAAGCCGTCGGACTCATGAGCGGTCTGTGCCAGGAAATGTGCGATCCGGAGCGGGGTGTCGATGGCGTAGCGCTGCAGCGTCGGTGCCAAAGCGTTCCCGATCCCCGCGATGATCGCCGCCTGACGCTCGGCCCGCCCGCCGCTCTCGCCCGGCGCCAGAGCCGTCAGTGTCGTCCCGTCGACCGCAATCATCGCACGCTCTCCCGAATGAGGTTAGTCAGACTAACATAACTCAATGCGGTTTCGCAACAAGATGACAGCGCGCTCAGCGGGCGGTCAAAGTGCCTTCAGCGGAAAACAGGCTCGTCGAAGGCCCTCAGCTTGCGGGAATGCAGCGAATGCAGCTGGCCGCGCAGCAGATCGATCGTCTCCAGACCGATCGCCAGATGTTCGCCCACCGCGCGCTGGTAGAAAGCGGTGGCGGCGCCGGGCAGCTTGATCTCGCCATGCAACGGCTTGTCGGAGACGCAGAGCAGCGTGCCGTAAGGCACCCGAAGCCGGTAGCCCTGCGCCGCGAGCGTGCCGCTCTCCATGTCGACCGCGATCGCACGGCTGAGGTTGATGCGCCGGCGCTCGTGCGACCAGCGCAGTTCCCAGTTGCGGTCGTCGTAGGTCACGACGGTGCCGGTTCGCAGCCGGCGCTTCAGCGCGTCGCCGCGGTCCCCGGTGACGCGGGCCGCGGCTTCCTGCAAGGCGAGCTGCACCTCTGCCAGGGCCGGCACCGGAACCTCCGGCGGCAGCACGTCGTCCAGAATGCGGTCGCGCCGCAGATACCCATGCGCCAGCACGTAATCGCCGATGACCTGGCTCTGGCGCAAGCCGCCGCAATGGCCGATCATGAGCCAGCAGTTCGGCCGCAGCACGGCGAGATGGTCGGTGATGTTCTTGGCGTTGGAGGGGCCGACCCCGATATTGACGATGGTGATGCCGTGGCCGTCGTCCCGCTCCAGATTGTAGGCGGGCATCTGGTAGCTCTGCCAGGGTGCGCCCGCGACGATCTCGGCGGCGACCTCGGCACTTGCGTCCCGCGTCACCAGCCGTCCGCCCGGCAGATGCAGCGCCACATAGCGCGAGCCCGGCCGCCTCAGCTCCTCGAGCGCATACCGCACGAACCCGTCGACATAGCGCTGATAGTTGGTGAGCAGAATCCAGGGCTGGATGGTGCGCCAACTGGTGCCCGTGTAATGCGCCAGCCGCTTCAGCGAGAAATCCGTGCGCACGGCGTCGAACAGCGCCAGCGGGCGCGGCTTGTCGGGATCGAAGATCCAAAGCCCGTCGGCAACCTCGTCACCCACCGAGGATAGGCGCGGCGTCGGGAAAAGCCGCGCCAAGTCATCCACCTTGACCGCGCCATGGACAAACTCGTCTCCGATCTCGGTCACGTAAGGGTACGGAATCTCGAGGTCGCTCACATGGACCGACAGCGTCGCGCCGAACTCGCTGACGAGAGGTTCGAGCTGCTCCAGCAGGTAGCCGCGGAAAAAAGCCGGCTGCGTGATGGTGGTCGAGTAGACGCCCGGATCCTGGAGCTTGGCCCAGGCCCGGGTCGTGTAGCGGATGGCGCCCGTCGGCCGCCACGTCACGTCGAGGCGCGGATAACGGAAATGACGGCGCTCCGCGGGCGTAGGGCCGACACCCGTCCGGGCGTAACGGCTGAGCGCCTCCCGCAGCGCGCTGCAGGCATGGTCGTACCCGAATTCAAGCCGGGCCACGACCTGCTCGGGCGTCAGTTCCTGCATTGGCGTGAGATCGTCCATCAATGCTCTCCGAGGGGCATTTTGCCCGCCCGGGTTAACCGTAAAGAGGCACTGACGCCAGCCCGCCTCGATTTCATCCGGGCGCAGAACGCAACACGTGAGAGAGAGCGCACGAAACCATCGACGGCGGACCGCAGCCGTGGTGTGGTGCGGTAAACGTTGCGGAGAAGCAAGATGAGAACTTCAAACGACAGCCGCCAAACAGGCTATAATCGTCGGACCATTACGCCCCTCGCCCTCGCTTTGCTGCTGGCGCTCGGGGGCTGTGCCACGCAGGTGCACAAGACCGGCGATTATGTGCCTGCGTCGCAAAGCGGCGCCGGGCCGATGCCGCGCCCGCGCGAGGTGCTGGTCTATGGCTTCACGGTCAATCCAAGCGAGATCCGGCTCGATTCCGGGATGAAGGCGCGGCTGGCGCAAATGAGCGGCTCGGCCAACAGCCAAGCCGACCGTCAGCAACTCGCCTACGAGATCACCAGCACGATCTCGGAGACGCTGGTCGACGCCATCAACCGCATGGGGCTGCCCGCGCGCGAAGCGGCGCCCGGCACCGAGCCTCGCCCCGGCGACGTGCTGATCGAGGGGCAGATCGTGCGGGTCAACGCCGGCAACGCGACTCGCCGCACGCTGATCGGGTTCGGCGCAGGGGCGAGCGAGGTCTTCGCGGACGTGCAGGTGCTGCGCGCGGAGCCGGGCGGCACCACCCGGCCGCTGCAGACCTACGACGCCACGGCCAATAGCGGCCGGACGCCGGGGCTCGGCATCGGCGCCGCGAGTGCCGCCGCCGGCCATGTCGCGATGGCGGTCGCCGGCGCCACTGCCGGCACGGTGCAGCGCCAGCGCAGCGGGCTTGCCAAGGACGCCGAGGATTTGGCTCGCAAGGTCGCCACCAACGTCGGCGACTTCTTTGCAGCCGAGGGGTGGGTCAGCCCGCAGTAAGGGCCGGGCCGTGGCGCCGACGGGATCATCCGGACGGCTGGGGCTTGTGGGGCGGAGCCGCGCATCCTATCCGCCTCTGTAAGTCGGTTGTACGATGACGATGAAACCTTGGATCGGCATCGGCATCGGCGCCGGCGCGGCGCCGATGCCGGTGGCGATGCCACCCCGCTGCAATCCCTGCGCCACGAGACCGTGACCTCGCGCCGCTCTACAAAAGTGATCCCGCATGGATGAATGGATGGAGTTTGTCACGCGGGTCCGGCCCGATGTCGAACTCACCCTGGGGCTTCTCATCGCCCTCGTCGTCACCATCCACGTATTGCAGACGAAGCGCGAGGTCGCCTCGGCCGCCGCCTGGATCGGCCTCGCCTGGTTCGCGCCCTTCCTTGGCGGCTTCACCTATTTCGTGCTCGGCATCAACCGGGTGCGGCGGCGCGCCCGGAGGCTGCGGGCACCCTCGGCCCAGCGCGGCAGGCGTGCGGCCGAACACACGGAACTCGCGGGCGACGACAATCACCTGCTGCCGCTCCGGCGCGGGGTGGGCCGCATCACTGGCCGCCGCACTGAGGCCGGCAACGGCCTCCGCATGCTCAACAACGGCGACGAGGCCTACCCGGAAATGCTGGCGGCGATAGAGGCCGCGCAGCACAGCATCGGCCTTTGCAGCTACATCATGCGCGCCGACGACATCGGCGGGCGCTTCGTCGAAGCTCTGGCGGCCGCCCACAAGCGCGGCGTCGCGGTGCGGGTCATCGTGGACGGGATCGGCAGCGGCTGGCTCGCGTCGCCAGTCTATTACCGGCTGAGGGCGGCAGGAGTTCCCGCCGGACGGTTCATGCACTCCTACATGCCGTGGCGGATGCCCTTCGTGAACCTGCGGACCCACAAGAAGATCCTGGTGGTCGATGGCCGGCTCGCTTTCACCGGCGGCATCAACATCGCCGACCAGAACGTGCTGGCGACCCGGCCGAAGGACCCCGTGCAGGATACCCACTTCCGCATCGAGGGTCCGGTGGTGTCCCAGCTGGTTTTTGCCTTCGCGCGCGACTGGAGTTTCGTCGCGAACGAGGATCTCGACGGCGAGGCATGGTTCCCGACGCTCGATGGCCATGGCTCATCCATCGCGCGCGTGGTGACGGCCGGTCCCGACGAGGATCTGGAGAAGGTCGAATTCGCCGTGTTGCAGGCCCTCGCCTGCGCCCGCGACAGCATCCGCATCATGACGCCCTACTTCCTACCCGACCAGCGGCTGATGACGGCGCTGTCGCTCGCGGCGATGCGGGGGGTGGAGGTCGAGGTCGTGATCCCCGAGAAGGGCAATCACCGGCTGGTGGATTGGGCGGTTCGCGCCAATATCGGCCCGCTGCTGAGGGATGGCGGGCGCGTCTGGCGATGCCCGCCCCCGTTCCGTCATTCGAAGGCTATGGTGGTGGATGGCACCTGGTCGCTGGTGGGCAGCAGCAACTGGGACATGCGAAGCTTTCGGCTCAACTTCGAGATGTGCGTCGAAGTCTACGATCCGGCGCTCGCGAGCGTTCTGGAGCGGTTCATCGCCGGCAACCGGGGACGGCGGCTCGACCTCGCGGAGATCAATGCCCGCCGCTTCCCCATCCGGATCCGGGATGCGGCAGCGCGGTTGCTGCTGCCGTATCTGTGAGCCGGAGGCTCAGGCCGCGCGGCGCGTGAAGGCTGTCGGCACCTCGGCGATGGCATGGTCGACGAGCCGGGCATCCTGCTCCGCCGTGAGACCGTCCCGCAGAGCCTCGGTGGTGGCCGCGATGGCGATCTCGATGGCGGCGGTGCGGACCTCGGCGATCGCGGACGCCTGGGCGGCGTCGATCCGCTCCTGAGCCATCCGCTCACGCGCATGAGCCCGCATCTCGGCCTCCGCACGCAGTTCGGCCGCCGCGCGGGCGGCTTCCTCGCGGGCGCGCGCCAGGATATCCTTGGCCTCGGCCAGCGCCTGCTCGCGCTTCCGGCGGGCGTCCACAAGCATGGCCTGGGCTTCGGCCTTCAGTTGAGCGGCCTCGTCCAGCGACTGCCGCACCGTGTCGGCGCGCTGATCGAGCATCCGCCCGACAGGCCCCGCGATACGGCTCGCGAACAACACAATGAAGATGACGATCGCCACGAAGACCCAGAAGGCCCCGTGCGTCCAAAACGAGTTGAAGGCTTCGTATTCCATCGCGCGGCCTCCTGACTATGCCATGCCGCGCGCGGACAGAGCCGCGTCGATGCCTCGGCCGACCCGCGCCTCGTCCGCCGCGCCGGTCAGCCGGCCGATGAGAAGATTGGCCGTCTCGGTGGCGATCGGCCGGATTGCCTTCATCGCCTCGGCGCGGGCGGCGGCGATGTCCGCCTCGGCCCGTGCTAGTCGCTCATCCAGCGTCCTGGCGAGTTCCTCCGCCTGATGCGCGGCGTCAGCCTTGGCGGCATCCGTTGCCCGGGCAAGCTCGGCGGTGGCCTCCTCGCGCGCCGACCGGATGGCCGCCTGCAATTCGGCGACCGCCGCGTCCGCCTCCGCCTTTGCCGCATGGGCGGCATCGAGGTCGGTCTGGATGCGCTGCGCGCGCTCGGCCAGGATCGCGCCGACGCCGGGCAGCGCCCAGTTGGCTAGGATGAAGTACAGCACCACCAGAATGATCACCAGCCAGACGACCTGGCTGAGATTCAGCGGGTTGCTGAAATCCATCTGCGGCATGCTCGACGCCGCATGAGCGGCGCCCGACAGGGTCAGTGACCCGATCGCCGCTCCGCATGCGAGCGAAGCGATGGCGAGGAGACGGCGCATGATCGTATTCGTCGTCCGGCTGATCAGGTGAACAGAATGATCAGCGCGATGACGAGGGCATAGAGCGCCACGGCTTCGGTCAGCGCGAAGCCCAGCAGCACGTCGCGGAACATGCGGTCGCGCGCCGCCGGGTTGCGGCCGACGGCCGAGACGAAGGCGCCGAACAGGTTGCCGATACCGGCGCCGGCACCGGCGACCCCGATGGTGGCCAGGCCCGCGCCGATGTCCTTGGCGATGAGCGGAGCAGTGATATCCATAATCCGTTGTCCTTTCAGGATCGAAGTCAGTGCATATGCACGGCGTCGTGCAGATACAAACACGTCAGGATGGCGAACACATAGGCCTGCAGACACGCCACCAGAAGTTCGAGCGCGATCAGCGCCACATTCAGCCCGAGCGGGATGATCGAGGCGACGGCCCCGAAAATCCCGAGTGTCGCCGTCAGCATGATCATGAAGCCCGCAAAGACCTCGAGCATCACGTGCCCGGCGGTCATGTTGGCGAAAAGTCGGACCGACAGCGATACGGGCCGCGACAGATAAGAGATAAACTCGATCGGCACCAGCATCGGCAGCATCCAGCCGGGCACGCCGTCGGGCACGAAGAACTTCAGGAACCGCCAGCCGTGGATGTAGAAGCCGACGCCCGTCGAGAAGATGAAGACGAACAGCGCCATGGTCGCCGTGACCACGATCCCGCTCGTATAAGCGAAGAAGTAGGGGAACAGGCCGAGCAGGTTGCCCAGCAGGATGAACACGAAAATGGTGAAGACGAGCGGGAAGAACTTGCGCCCCTCCTCGCCGATGTTGTCGACGCACATGCCGTAGACGAATTCGTAAAAGGCCTCGACCAGCGACTGCAGCCGCCCGGGCACGAGGGCGCGCGTGCGCAGCCCGATCGCGAAGAGCACGACGACGATCGCGACCGCGATCAGCATCATCTCGTTCGAGTTGGTGAAGTTGACGGCGCGACCGATCGGCCCGAGGCCCGTCGTCAGCCGGAACTGGCTCAGCGCGTCGATCGTTGGAGCAGCCATGAACGTTTCCCAGTAGCCAAGTCAGCTTTTGCTTCCCGGACCGACGGCCCGGAAAACGTTTCGTAAACCCGCCGCCGCGCCCAGGGGCACGAAAGCGATCATCAACCACGGCCGCGTATGGAAGAGCCGGTCGAGGCCCCAACCGATCACCACAGCGATCACGAGCGCTGCCACGATCTCCACACCAAGGCGCATGGCGATGCGAATGGCACCGCTATCCGCGGCGGAAACCGGCTTCCCCTCAGGGGGAGGGCGGTCCAGCCCGGCGCTTGCCCGCGCCTTTCCCAAGCGTTCCTCGAAAGACTGTCCCTCGCGATCGCCGCTCATTCCACTGCCCCTCAACCGAAACAAGACCCGCATCGTCCGGCCGGCCCGGGGCAACCGTCTGCTACCGGCGCCCCCCCTTGGTGTCAAGGAACCCTGCGGGGTTCCGCCCTCCCTCTCCGCCGGATGCCGCGCACATCTTCCGCAGGCACCGGAGACTGGGCCGAAGGCTGGGGCTCAGCCGCCGCGATAGGTGCTGTAGCCGAAAGGCGAAAGGATCAGCGGAATGTGGTAGTGGCCGCCGCCTTCCTGCATGCGGAACCGGATGGCGATCAGATCGTAGAAGCCCGGGCCGGCAGCACCGCCGAAGCGGCCTTGATACGCGCCCGCGTCGAAGACGAATTCGTGGACGCCCGTGGTCAGCGCAACCGCGCCGCCCCATGCCCAGCGCCCGGCGGGGTCCGTCTCGCCCTCCGCCAGAACGGCCCGCGCGCCATCCTCCGCGATGCGGCACAGAGTAAAGGTGAGGCCCTCGGCCGCCTGCCCCCGCGCCGTATCCAGCACATGAAGGCTGAGGCTGGGGCTGGGGCTGGGGCTGGGGCTGGGGCTGGGGCTGGGGCTGGGGCTGGGGCTGAGGCCGGGCCGGCTGTCGTCAACTTGGCCGACGGCCGCGGCCGTCATACCTCCGCCTCCCCGCCGCGACCCGGCCCCACCCGGGCGTCGTCGACCAGAGCGTCGATGCGAAAGCCCGCGATCTTCAGAACCTCGGCGAGCGCGGACTGGCGCTCGGCCTCTGGCGTCTGCTCGAACCGCCGGGTCAGGGCCGCCAGGATCGCCGCGCGGTCGGGTTGCCCCTTGACGGCGACGATGAACGGGAACCCGAAGCGCTTCCGGTAGGCGAGGTTCATGGCGGCGAAAGCAGCCTCCTCGTCCGCATCCATCCGGTCGAGCCCGGCTCCCGCCTGCTCGGCCCGCGAGGCCGCCGTCAGATCCCCCCGCCGCGCCTCCGCGCCACCCAACGTCGGATGGGCGCGCAGCAGCGCCAGCTGATCCTCCTCGGGCGCCGACGCAACCGCCTTGGCCATAGCCGCGAGCAGCGCCTCCTTCGACGGAAAGGGCCGCTCCAGCGCGGCCTTCGCCGCCACCCAGGGGCTATGCTCGAAGACGCCGGCGAACAGCGCGCCGAACTCCGCCGTCGTCATCCGGTTGATGACCCAGAGCGGCTGTCGATCGCTCGGAACGTCACTCTGCATCATTTGTGCCCTCCGGTATCTTTTGTCGAAACATCATGGGCTTAGGAATTACGCGCGTGACAGCGCTACCTTGGGCAGTTGCATAGGTCAGACCATTGACACCCCAAAAGCCCCTGTTCCACATAGGCGCGCACGCGCCACTGGGGTGCGAGTGTGCCGCGGACCAAGCCGGGGCACCACAATAATGCGCTGCGGGTCGCGGTCCGGATGGGACGTGCACCCGGTTTTGGGGAGCTTCTGATGAGTGACGATCAAGACCGCCCGACGGTCGAGTCCACCGACACAATGAGCGCGAAGATGCGCAGCGGTCTGCAGCGCCGCGGCCTGATGACCGGCGCTGTGGCCGGTGGTGCCGCAGCCATGCTGGCCGGCCTCGCGACCCAGGCGCGTGCCGCAAGTTCCGCTTTTCCGGACCATCCGCGCTGGAAGTTCGTCTTCATCAACCACGTGACGACGAACCCCTTCTTCGTGCCGACCCAATACGGCATCGCCGATGCCTGCAAGCTCCTCGGCTGCAGCTATCAGTGGACCGGGTCCGAGACGAGCGACGCGGCGCAGATGGTCAATTCCTTCAACGCCGCGATCGCGTCGAAGGCCGACGGCATCGCCTGCTGCCTCGTGGACCCCAAGGCCTTCAACCAGCCGACCGAGCGCGCGCTGGATGCCGGCATTCCGGTCTTCGCCTATAATGCGGACGTGCCGCTCGGCAGCCCCAACAAGCGCCTCGCCTATATCGGCCAGGATCTTTACAAGGCGGGCTACCTGATGGGCCTGCGGATCGCCGACGAAGTGCAGTCCGGCCATGTCGCCCTCTTCATCGCGACGCCCGGCCAGCTCAACATCCAGCCGCGCTTCGACGGCGCCAAGGATGCCATCGCGAAGTCCGGCAAGTCGATCACGGTCGACGAGGTCGCCAGCGGGCCCACGCTGAACGAAGAAATCGCGAAGGTGCAGGCCTATTATCTGGGACACCAGGACGTTAAGGGCATGTATGCTGTCGACGGCGGCACGACCATGGGTGTGACTCAGGCCATGAAGCAGTACAATCTTCCGTCGAAGGGCATCCACGGCGGCGGCTTCGACTTGCTGCCGAAGACGCTCGAAAACATCAGCGCGGGCTTCGGTGACTTCACCATCGACCAGCAGCCCTACCTCCAGGGCTTCTACACGGTGATGGAGATGTTCATGTTCAAGGCCTCCGGCGGGCTGGTCGGTCCGGCGGACATCAACACCGGCCTGAAGTTCGTGACGAAAGAGACCGTCGCGCCCTACCTTGCGACCAAGACCCGTTACGAGGGCAATTCCGGCCAGGCGCAGATCGTGCCGCATCACGGCGCGATCGGCTAAACCAAACCTTGTCCAGGGCGGGCGCCACTTGGGCGCCCGTCTTAATTCGCTTCGGCCTCCTACTTCTTTGAGACTGGAACTCCAGTGAGCGCACATATTCAGAAGCCGGCGCAGGCGGATGCAGGGGCCAAGCCGCGCCCCAATATCGGCACACGCAGCCTCCGCGGTTTCCTGCGGGTCCGCGAGGCCAGCATCCTGGTCGTCGCGATTCTGCTGATCATCTATTTCGAGAGCTCGAACAGCAACTTCCTGACCCGCGCCAATCTGCAGACGCTGTCGCAGTTCATCTCGGCGCCCGTCATCATTGCCTGCGGCGAGATCATGCTGCTGATCTGCGGCGAGATCGACCTCTCGGCCGGCATGGTCTTCGCGCTCGCGCCCTTCATCATGTATTTCGCCCATAATGCTGGCATCCCGCTCATCGTCGCCTTTTTCCTGGCGCTGATCGGTTGCGGTGCGATCGGGCTTTTCAACGGCTTTGTCTCCGTCAAGCTGCGGGTGCCGTCCTTCGTCACGACGCTTGGCACGATGTTCCTGATCAATGGCTTCACGTTGACGATATCGGCCGGGTTTCCCGTCGATACCCCGACGAACGGCTTGTTCACCTTCCTGATGGGGAACAGCGGCTTTCAGGAAATCATCTGGGCGGTCGTCATCGTGCTCGTGATGCATGGGGCACTGCGCAACACGCGATGGGGCCTGCACACGATCTCGGTCGGCGGCAACCTGATCGGCTCGGCTGAGTCCGGCATCAACGTAACACGCATCAAGATGGGCAACTTCGCGCTGACCGGCGCGCTTGCGGGGCTCGCGGGCATCCTCGAGGCATCCCGCATCGGCTCGACCGACCCTCTCGCCGGCGGTTCACCGATGATGTTCCTCGCGGTCGCGGCTGCCGTCATCGGCGGCACGTCGCTGATGGGCGGAACCGGCACCATCATCGGCGGCCTGTTCGGCGGCCTCGTCCTGGGCGTGCTGCAGGACGGCTTCACCATCGACGGCATCAACGCCTTTACCTTCAACATCATCATCGGCGCGGCAATCCTGATCGCCATGGTCTTCAACATCCACTTCGCGCGGCTGCGCACCCGGGGGAGGTTCTAATGAGCCAGGTTCAAGCGGCCCCTGTTCCGGCGGCGGCACCCGCGCGGGGCGTGACGGAAGTCCTGCGCGGCGTGGACATCGTCAAGCGCTTCGGCGCCGTGACCGCCCTCAACGGCATCTCGCTTCATCTCAACAAGGGAGAGATGCTGGGCATTCTTGGCGACAACGGCGCCGGCAAATCGACCATGATCAAGATCCTGACCGGCTATCAGGCTCCGACCAGCGGGACGCTGGCCATCAACGGCCAGCAGGTGGCGCTGAAATCCGTCGATCACGCCCGCGCCCTCGGCATCGAATGCGTCTATCAGGACTTGGCGCTCGTCCCCAGCCTGTCGATTTACCACAACATGTTCCTTAACCGGGAACCGCTGCGGGGCGGCCCGCTCCGCCTGCTCGACAACGGCGCGATGCGTCGCAGGGCGCAGGAGGCGCTCGAGGATATCGGCGTCAACATCCCGAACGTGAACGAGGAAGTGGCGATGCTGTCGGGCGGCCAGCGACAGGCCGTCGCGATCGCGCGGGCGGTCTACAGCAAGGCAAAAATCCTGCTCCTCGACGAGCCTCTGGCCGCCATGGGTGCCCGCGAATCCGGGCTGATCCTCGATCTGATCGACCGGCTGAAGAAGCGCGGCGACCTCTCGCTGATCATGATCGCGCATAACTACGCCCAGACCCTGGAGGTCTGCGACCGCATCATGATGTTCCAGCATGGCGAGGTGACGTTCGAACGCGCGGCCGCCGAGACCTCGGTGCCGGAGCTGCTGGACGTGGTCAAGCAGAACTACAAGGTCATCCGCGGCGCCCACTGACGAACGCATCGTGTGAGGTTTTTGGTCCTTTTCCTGCAAAAAGGACCCGCTCCCGGCTGGCCCGTCCGGTCGGGAGCTCCCTGCAAAGAGGTGCGATCTCTCGGTTCAACACACCGGAACGCAACCCAGGCCGGGACGCATGCCGGGTTACAGGACCGCTGGCGTCCTGTATGAGAGCGTGCAGGTTCCCTCAAGAGCAGGCTGACATCTCATGTTTATCGAGACCGAAGGCACCCCGAACCCCGCGACGCTGAAGTTCCTCCCGGGGCGCGACGTGATGGGTAATTCTACCGCCGACTTTGCCTCCCCCGAGGCCGCCGGCCGCAGCCCGCTGGCAAGCGCGCTCTTCGCGCTCCCGGGCGTGGCGCGGGTCTTCCTCGGCAACGACTTCATCACCGTCACAAAGACCGAGGACGAGGCTTGGCAGGCGCTGAAGCCGCAGGTCCTCGGCACGCTGGTCGAGCATTTCGTGTCCGGACGCCCGGCGGTCGACGCCGCCGGCGTGATGGCCGCGGAGGACGTATCTCCCGAAGACCAGGAGATCGTCGACCAGATCAAGGAGCTGCTGGATACGCGGGTCCGCCCGGCCGTCGCCAGTGACGGCGGGGACATCGTGTTCCACGGCTATCGCGACGGTATCGTCAAGCTGCACATGCAGGGCGCCTGCAGCGGTTGCCCCTCCTCCCGCGCCACGCTGAAGCACGGGATCGAGAACATGCTGCGGCATTACGTGCCTGAAGTCGTGTCCGTCGAGCAGGTCGAGCTTTAAGCCGCTACCGCCATCGCCGATCGGGTTCGGGAGCACCGGACCCCGGCGCATACAGCAAAGGCCCGCGCTGCGATGCGCGGGCCTTTTTCTTGTCCGGGCCGAAGGACGCAGCGTCTACTGCAGCGCCAGCGCGTCGCAATCCGCCGGGGCGCTCTTGTGCTTCCCGCTCGCCGCCGGCGCATCGCACTCATCCGCGGTCGCGGTCGTCTCGGCCGGCGGTTTGGGCGGATGAGCATAGAGCCGCATGGTAATGAGTTGGCCCGCCCGCATGACGGCGACGGGCTTGCCCAGCGGCCGGATGATCCGGCTGAAGTCCGGAATAGGCGTACGGTCCGCCTGACCGACCCTGCCGAACAACACCCAAACCCGGCCGCCGTTCTCCAGATGCTTGGCCGCCCGAAACACGTCGATCGTCCAATTGGAGGCAGGAATGACCTCTCCGTGCCGGCTCAGGAAGAAGTTCATCATGTAGACCGGCAGCGCGTCTGAGGCGAGGACGATGTCGCCCGGGCGCATCTCACGAGAAAGGTCCGCCGCCGCCAGATCCCAGCGCGGCTTGGTCTCGGCCTGATAATACGGCACGAGGTTGACCGCCGCCAGAAGCACGGTCGCGAAGGCCGCGCCGCTGCGCCAGCGGCGCGGCAACTGCTCGATCCCGAGACCCACGAAGACCAGAAACGGGACCGAGCTCCAGATCAGATAGCGCGGCATCCAGAGCGGCTTGACGATTGAAATCAGCAGGATCGCGAGCGGCGGCACGATCGCGGCGATGGCGAGCGCCAGCACGAGCGTGTGGGACCGCGCTTTACCCTGCTCCGAGGACGGACCCTGCCAGCGCCAGGAGCGCAGGCGGCTCAGGCCAAGGATCGCCAGCACGATGACGAGCGCGCCGAAGCCCGGGATCATCGCCGGGAAGAGGTGGAAGTTGATGAGCCGTGAGACGCGCATCATGTAGAGCGACCCGAGCACCGAGAGGAAGCTGTGCATGGTGATGCCCGGCACCCAGTTCGTCGCGTTCGTCATCTCGCCGTGGGTGTAGACATCCATCGCCCAGAACCAGGGCAAGCTCAGGAGCAGCACGACGGCCTGGGCCAGCAGCCAGCGTTTCAGGAAGCGACGGCGATCGATGCCGGGCGCGGTCATGATGGCGATGGCAGCGAGGTTGGCCGAGATCAGCCAGAAAAACGCGGTGCTGAGCACGTTGAGCGCCCCGAGCGTGCCGAGCGTATAGGTCACCCAGGGTCCGAGGCGGGCGCCTGGAGTACCGAACGGCAGGCTTGCGCCGTGCGGGTCGCGCGCCAGCTCGACGAGACCGAGGAAGCCGATTGCCATCATCAGGACGACGAAGGTGTAGGACCGGGCTTCCTGCCCATACTGAACCTGCAGCGGCGACAGGGCGAGCAGCAGACCCGCGACAAGGCCCGCGCGCCAGCCGCCGAGCGAGCGGCCGATGAGGAACAGCACGCCGCAGGAGGCCGCGCCGAACAGAGCCGCCGGCAGCCGGAGCATGAATTCTGTCATGCCGTAGCGGCCGAACATGGCCTCCAGGGCGAAGAAGGACGGCAGATGATGAGCGGCGAGAGAATTCCCGACCATGTTCCAGAACGGCAAGCTGGAGCGGTCCACCGTTGTGACCTCGTCCAGCCAGAAAGGCATGTTGTCGATGCCGTAGAAGCGGGCCGCGAACCCCACCAGAGAGACAGCGGCGAAAAGCGCCAGCGTCAGCCGTCCCGGCGGCTGAGCGGCAATCCAGCCCTGCGCGCGATTAAAGGAGCGGCCTAGAAAACGCGAAGATTGAGCGGAACGCGGTCTTGCGGCGGACATGGTCTCTCCAGACACTCGGCGGCTACGCTAAGTTCGAGAGTTAACCGCCGAATACGGCAGATTTACAGCCGTCCCGTAAGCGCTTTGTAAGAGTAAGACTTCGGGGCAAGCGGTGCCATTCGTCCCCCCTTCGGTGGCTCTCGCCCGATCGGCAGGTTCAGCACGTGCCGAGCGCTCGATTGATCGGGTGGGCGAGACCCAGCCAACGGCCGAATTGCCCGCTGGCATGGGACCGCTAGCGCCGCGTCGCCAGATCGCCCAGGAACCGGTCTCGCCATGCGGAGAGGCTGTTCCGTCGCAGGACGGACATCATCTCGGCGTGCCGCTCCCGCCGCTCCGCGAGGGGCATGGAGAGCGCGGTCTCCAGCGCCTCCGCGATCTCATCCGGATCATGCGGATTGACCAGCAGCGCCGCCTTCAACTCGCAGGCCGCTCCCGCGAATTGCGACAGAACCAGCACGCCGGGATCGATCGGGTCCTGGGCGGCCACGTACTCCTTGGCCACGAGGTTCATCCCGTCACGCATCGGCGTGACGAGCCCGACATCGGCCCGCGCATACATCGGCATCAGCATCTGCCGCGCGAAGCCCTTGTTGAGATAGCGCAGCGGCGTCCAGTCAAGCTCGGCGAAGCGACCGTTGATCCGTCCCGCCTCGCCTTCCAGTTCTGCCCGGATCTCGCGGTAGGTCTCGACGTCGCTGCGCGACGGCGGCGCGATCTGCAGAAAGGTGACGGCACCGCGCTGCCGCTCATTCTGCTCGAGGAAGCGCTCATAGGCGAGGAAGCGCTCGGCGAGGCCCTTGGAATAGTCCAGCCGGTCGACGCTGATGATGAGCTTGCCGTCGCCGATGGAGGTGTGCAGCCGCGTGGTCTGCGCGCAGTCCGGCCCGGCCTCGGCCTGCCGGCGGATGTCATCCGTCTGCACCCCGATCGGATAGACGCCGGTGCGCACGACGCGCCCGAAGGCGACCAGGGCACGCCCCGGCAGCAGATGCCCATCCGCCTCACGGAGCACGTAATCCTCGAAGGCGCGGCGGTCGGCCTCGGTCTGGAAGCCGATGAGGTCGTATTGGCAGAGCGAGCGGGCGAGATCGGCATGCACCGGAATCGTCATAAAGACGGCGGCGGCCGGAAACGGCGTATGGAGGAAGATGCCGAGCCGGTTGGCGACCCCGGCTTGGCGCAATTCGGCCGCCAGCCCCAGCAGGTGATAATCATGCGCCCAGACCACGTCGTCGGGCGCAAGCTTCGCCGCCACGGCCGCCGCGAACAGGGCATTGACGCGGCGGTAGCCCGCGTAGTCCCGGCGCGAGAAGCGGGCCAGCGCCGAGCGGTAATGCAGCACCGGCCAGAGCGCGGAGTTGGCGAAACCGCGATAAAATTCGTCGTAATCCGCCTGGGCGAGATCGAGCATCTGCAGACGGATGCGGCCCTTCTGGCGCTCGGCCTGCAGGCTGCTCTCGCCCGGCGAAATCTCGCCGCTCCAGCCAACCCACAACCCGCCCTTCTCGTGCAGCGCGTCGAGCACCCCGGCGGCGAGGCCGCCCGCGGTCGGCTGCCCCTCCTCGATCGGCGCCACCCGATTGGAGACGACGATGAGACGACCCACATCAGCCTGGGAGGCGGTCGAGACCGTCGCGCTTCCGCGCAACTCCGACAAGGCCCGGCCGAACATCGTCTCGTCCATCGGCGTCCTCCCGTTGCGGGCGTGTCTCGTTCGATCAGGCCGCGCGCGACAGCGGAATAACGTTCTGCCGCGACAGAAGATCGCGATAGGGTCCCGGCCGCGACGACAGTTCATCCGGCGAGCCGTCATCGATGATCTCGCCCTGATGCATGACCACGATGCGATCGAAGTTCCGCAGCGTGGAGAGGCGGTGGGCGATCGCGACCACGGTGCGGCCTTCCATGAGCGTGTCGAGCGCACCCTGGATTGCCTGCTCCGATTCCGTGTCGAGCGCCGATGTCGCCTCGTCGAGCAGCAGGAGGGGCGCGTTCTTCAGGATGGCCCGGGCGATGGCGATGCGCTGGCGCTGGCCGCCGGAAAGCTTGGTGCCGCGATCGCCCACGATGGTGTCGAAGCCCTCCGGCAGTGCTTCGATGAAGTCGCGGCAGCGGGCGAGTTCGGCGGCTTCGAGGACCTCGGCCGTGGTGGCCGTGGGGCGGGCGTAGCGGATGTTCTCCAGCACCGAGCGATGAAAGAGGGAGATGTCCTGCGGCACCACGGCCATGCCCTGGCGCAGGCTTTCCTGCGTCACCCGGCTGATGTCCTGCCCGTCGATCAGGATGCGGCCCTCGTTTGGGTCGTAGAAGCGCTGCATCAGGCTCAGCATGGTGGACTTGCCGGCGCCCGAGGAGCCGACGAAGCCGACGCGCTGGCCCGGCTTGATGTGCAGTTCGATGCCCTTCAGGATCTCCGGGCGGCCGGGATAGGAAAACCGCACCTCGTCGAAGGTCACGCCGCCGGCAGTCAGCAGCAGCGGGCGAGCCTGGGCCGCATCCGGCAGCGCATGGGGCAGCAGCAGCGTCGCGGTCGCTTCCTCGAGCCGCGCGATATGCTGGGTGAGGTCGACGAGCGCCACGGCCAGATCGCGGGTGCCGTGCAGGATGGTGAAGCAGAGCGAACCCACGAGCACGATGTCGCCCGCCGTCGCATGGCCCTGGCTCCAGAGGATCACCGCCCAGGCCATGACGCCCGCCGAGAAGATGGCGGTGACGACGGCATGCAGAAGGCGCAACTTCTCGAGGTATTTGAGGCTGTTGTGACGCGCGGCCATCTCGTCGCCGATGGTGTCGGCGATGCGCCTCGACTCCCGGAAGGTGGCGCCGAAGGCACGGACGACGCCAATATTGCCGATCACGTCGACGAGTTCGCCGTCCACCCGTGCGGCGGAACCCGCGTAGCTGCGATGGAGCGGGCCGCCGCGGCGGGCGAGCATGAAGATGATGCCGGCCAGCCCCGCGCTGATCGCGAGCATGGCGGCGGCCATTCCGGGGCTCACCGAGGACACCAGCGCGATCGCGAAGATGACGGCGACCACGGGCGGCAGGATGTTCCAGGCGAGCGTGTTCTCGGTCGTGAAGATCGCGTTGGCCGTCGCGGTGACGCGGCCGGCGAGCGTGCCCGGCAGGCGGTCGGCGAAGTAGCTCGGCGAATGCCCGGCGAGGTAGTTGAAGAGGTCGCGGCGGACATCGCCCGTCACGCGGACAAAGAGACTGGCGGCGATCCAGCCGCCGACGCGCCACATGAGATTGTCGGCCGCGATCAGCACGGCGAGCACGCCGAAGGCGATCCAGACGCCGTGCATGACGCCGGGGCCATGACCGTGGGATATGGCGTTGACGAGGTCACGCAGACCATACTGCGTGAGCACCGAGCAGAGGACCGCCACGAGCACCGAGGCCAGCACCGCCGCGTGCGACCAGCGATGGCGCATCACGTAGTGGAGCAAAAACGCGATGGGTCTCCCCCGAAGGGCCAGCATCGACGAAGTCTTCTGCGCGGAAGGCGTATGGTCAGCGTCAGAAGCCATCGAACGGTCTAGTCCAGAACGATCGAAACCGTGCATTCGTCTTACCTTCATTCCAGTGAACCAACCAAATATCGGCCGTTGGCCGCCGGTGGTCCCCATGATCTCACAGACAATTCGTGGCCTGCCCAAACTGGTGCGGTGCGCCGCGCGCAGACATCGCTTCGGGATGAAGGGAGACTAGAATCAGATCATAGCGGAAATAGGGCGTGTTTCTCGCAACCGCCAATATTTCAAGGCTTTAGCGCCGAGATTTCGCCACAATCGCTCTCGATGCTTTATGCTGTACTCACCGGGTTAAGTTGTCGCGCCAACTGTTTCGGCTATCCCGTTCCAAGCTAACGTTTTTTGCCGCAGCCCTCATCCCACAGGCGGATGAAGCCGGCTCCAGGAGAGTGTGTCGATGCGTATTGCTCAGGTCTCCCCACTCTATGAAGCGGTGCCGCCGCGGCTTTACGGCGGTACTGAGCGCGTCGTCTCCTTCCTGACGGAGGAGCTGGTGGCGATGGGCCACGAAGTCACGCTGTTCGCGAGCGGCGACAGCCGCACCGCGGCGCGGCTGGAACCGATGTGTGAGGAGGCGCTGCGCCTCAACCCCAACATCCGCGACCGCATGGCCCCGCATATGAAGATGATGGAGGCGATCCGCGACCGCGTTGACGAATTCGACATCATCCACTTCCACAATGACTACCTCCCCTTCTCGCTGTTCTCCCGCCAGCCCACGCCATTTGTGACGACCATTCACGGGCGCCTCGACCTGCCGGAGTTCGTCGATATCTACGGGGCTTTTCCGAAGGTACCGCTGATCTCGATTTCCGACAGCCAGAGAGCGCCGGTCCCCAACCTCAACTGGGTTCGCACCGTTCACCATGGGTTGCCGCTCAGCACCCTGATGCCGCGCGAGGTGCGCCAGGATTATCTGGCGGTGCTCGGCCGCGTCTCTCCCGAGAAAGGCGTGGACAAGGCAATCCGCATCGCGGGCAAGGCCGGAATGCGGGTGAAGATCGCGGCCAAGGTCGATGCCGCGGACGAGGAGTATTTCGAGGCGGTCATCAAGCCTCTGCTGAAGCAGCCGCATGTGGAGTTCATCGGCGAGATCAACGAGATGCAGAAGCCCGACTTTCTGGCGCGCGCGCATGCCCTGCTCTTCCCGATCGACTGGCCGGAGCCGTTCGGTCTCGTCATGATCGAATCAATGGCCTGCGGCACGCCCGTCATCACCTACGAACGTGGATCGGTGCCGGAGGTGATCGAGGACGGCGTGACCGGCTTCATCACGCGGGACGAGGCGGATGCGGTGCGGGCCGTCGGGCGCCTCGGCGAGATCAGCCGCGCGGGCGTGCGGACCCGCTTCGAGGAGCGGTTCAGCGCGCGCCGGATGGCGGAGGACTATGTCTCGGTCTACGAGGAGTTGGCCGAGCGTCCGCGGACGGCGCAGCTTCGCGTGATCGCCGGCTAGATTTCAGGACGACCATCGTGCCGAATGGTGGCGGCCGGCAACGGCCGCCGCTTTTTTGTGTAGGCAGTGCGCCATGGGCAATATTCCGATCAGCGCCGGCCTCTCCATCGACGATCGCCTGCTGAACATCCGTTTCGTGCACGCATCGGGTCCGGGCGGGCAGAACGTCAACAAGGTCTCGACCGCGGTCGAGCTGCGTTTCGACACGCAGGCCTGGGCCGAGATGCCGGCGGGGATGCGCTCGCGCCTTGCAACTCTGGCCGGTCAGCGGATGACGCAGGATGGCGTGATCGTGATCTTCGCCCAGAGCTTCCGTAGCCAGGCCCGCAACCGCGAGGACGCCATCGCCCGGCTGGTCGCGCTGCTCGCCGAGGCCGCGGTCGCACCGCGCAAGCGGAGGGCCACGCGCCCGACATACGGAAGCCAGCAGCGACGCCTGGAGGGCAAGACCCACAGAGCCGGCATCAAACGCCTGCGCGGCAGACCGCCCGAGGGGTAACCTACGACCGGCTAGGGTCTGCGCTGTCGCGGACGCCGCCGACCCAGGTGCCGAGCACCTCGAGCGTTGCCGACAACAGAACCAGATCGGCCCGAAGCCCGGGCGCTATGCGCCCACGATCAGCGAGACGCATGAAATCCGCGGGATAGGTCGCCGCCATCCGCAAGGCGCGCTCGACCGGCAGGCCCAGCATCGCCACGCCGTTGCGGACGGCGGCCGCCATGTCGAGATCGGCGCCCGCGAGGGTCCCGTCCTCCCGCTCCAGCCGCCCGCGCCGGCGGAACATCGTCTCGCCATAGAGCGAGAAGCTCTGCGCCTCCGTGCCCAGGACCGTCATCGCGTCGGTCACGAGCAGCATGCGGTCCTCGGGCCGTGCAGCGAGCGCCAAGCGAAGCGAGGCGGGATGGACATGGACGCCGTCGGCGATCAGCCCGCACCATGCCGTGCGATCGAGCAGCGCCGCGCCGACCGGGCCGGGGTCGCGGCCCGCCAGCGGCGGCATGGCATTGAACAGATGAGTGAAGCCGCGCAGCCCGTGCCCGAGCGCCGCCGCGACGCGCTCGGCGCTCGCCGCCGTGTGGCCGGCGCTGAGAATGACGCCCGCGGCGGCCATCCGGTCGAGATAGGCGTCCTCGACCTCCTCGGGCGCCAGAGTGAGGAGCACCGGAAGCTCTCTGCCGAGTGCCGCCAGCCAGTCCGCATCGGAGGCGTCCATGCGGCGGATCAGCGCGGGGCTATGCACGCCCGGACGGCGCGGGCTGATAAACGGCCCCTCCAGATGCACGCCGACGACGCCGCTGTCCGGGATCCGCGCGGCGTCCCGGGCCGCAACCGCCCCTCGGCGCATGATCTCGGGCCTATCGGTGATGACGGTCGGCAGCAGCGCGGTCGTGCCGTAGCGGCGATGGGCGCTCGCGATGGCGATGGCTGCCTCGGCGGTCGGCATATCGTTGAACAGCAGCCCACCGCCGCCATTGACCTGCACATCGACGAAGCCTGGCGCCAGGATCGACCCTGCGGGCAAGGCCATGACCTCCGCCCCGGACGGCGCAGCGGACGCCCCGAGGATGTCGAGGATGCGCCCGTCCTCCACCAGCAGAGCGAGATCGTCGCGCAGCGGCCCCTCCTCGGTGAGGATGCGCGCGCCACGCAGCAGCAGGCGGTCCGTCATAGCCCCATCCGATCCCGCAAACGCCCCCAGGCAATCCGCCCCTGAACCGCGAGGGGCCAGAGCCCGTGGAAAGGTATCGGCCTGATGCCGGTTATGGGCATGTCGAGCGTCTCCTCCGCCTCGCCGCCGATGCGGCGCGCGATGATCGCGCCCATCGCGGTCGCCAGGGCGACACCACGGCCGTTATAGCCGAGCGCGATGAGCACGTCGGGTTCGGGTTCGTGCAGATGGGGGTAGTGGTCCGCCGTCATGCCGAGCTGCCCGTTCCAGCCATGGGTCCAGGCGACGTGGCGAAGCGCCGGCCAGAGCTTCGTCGCGTAGCGCTGCAGGTAGCCGAAGCCCTCCGGGCCGGCCATCTCGTGCAGTCCGCAGCGGCCGCCCATCAGCAGCCGGCGGCCCACGTCGAGGCGGTAATAGACGGTGACCGAGCCCAGTTCGTAGAGCACGCCGCCGCCCGGCATGATCTGGTCGGCGATCGATTGCGGCAGCGGTTCCGTCGCTGTGATGCCCGACCAGAGCGGCACGACGGTGCGGCGCAGCCCAGGCCAAAGATCGTCGGTATAGCCGTTGGTCCCGATGACCAGGCGATCGGCTTGCACCGCGCTCTGAGGGGTCTCGATCCGCCAGCCGCCGGCAGCCGTGCGGGCGAGGGAGACGGCGGGGCTCGCCGCATGGATGCGGGCGCCGGCCGCGAGCGCCGCGCCCGCAAGGCCGCGGGCATAGCCGAGGGGGTTGACCGATCCGCCGCTCGGATCGCGCAAAATTCCCCGGTAGCGCCGGGTGCCGGTCGCAGCGAAGGCCGCGTCGGGATCGAGCAGCGTCGCCTGCAGCCCGCGCGCCTCATATTGCGCCGCGAGCGCGCGCAATCCGGCCAGCGTCTTCTGCGTCGTCGCGGCCCGGAGGGTTCCGGCCTGACGGGCCTCGCAACGGATCTGGTATCGCTCCACGAGACGGAACAGCGCCTCCGGCGCGCCGTAGGACAAGCGGACCATGCGGCGGCCAAGCTCGCCGAAATGCTGTTCGACCTCGTCCGGTTCGGGCTTGAGACCGGGATTGACGTGGCCGCCGTTCCGTCCCGACGCGCCCCAGCCCGGCTGATGCGCTTCCAGGAGAAGGACATCGACGCCGCGCTCCGCGAGGTGGAGCGCCGTGGAGAGGCCGGTGATCCCGCCGCCGATGACCGCGACCGTCGCGCGCGCCTCACCGGCAATTGGGCCGAGATCGGGCGGCGGCATGGCCGTCTCGGCATAGAGGCTCGGCGGCAGGGGTTTCTCGGCATAGGCGGACATGGAGCGGCGCATTCCCATCGCGGCGACACCCTAGAGCGGGTTCGTGCCGGATAGAAGCGGCTCCGCGGCGATGGAAAGGGGGCCGGCCAGCCGGGCTGCAGGCTCGAACGCCCTCAGCCCGGCGCCATCCTCAGGAGAAGAGCTTGTGATCGATGGCGACGAGCGTGATGGTCGTGTTGTCGCTGAGCTTGATCACGTCGCTCGCAACGCCGTCGAAGCTCTTGACGGTCTCCGTCGGCGCGGCGGTATAGCCCGAGAACGCCACGCTATCCCTGGCGGTGAAGTTCACGATCACCTCGCTACCGCCAGAGTGACCGCTGATGAAGGCGAACACGTCATGGCCGCTGCCGCCCAGTATCGTGGAGGCGCCGCTGCCGCCCATGACGGTGTCGGCGCCGGAGCCCAGGAACGCGACGAGCGTTCCGGAATTGCCGAGCGGGTTGGTCGAGACGGACTCCGCACCTGTGCTCCCGGAGAGGTCCAAGCCCGTGATGCCCCGCCCGGCCACCGCCAGGCTGTTGTCGCCCGTTGCGGTGAACATCGAAATGCCGGTGCCGCCGACCAAGGTCGTATTGGCGCCGGACGCCGTGCCGACCGTTCCGGCAGCGCCGCCGACGATCGAGCTGTGGGCGCCGCTGATCGAGAAATTGACGACGTGGGCTCCCGCGCCGAACACGGTCGATGCCGAAGCCGAGCTGATCGTGTCGCCGGGTGCCGCGAAGATCGTCGCCGCATGAAGCGACGTGATGGAATTATGTCCGGTGGACTGATCGGTGATCGTCGATCCCGATACGATATCGGAACCATTGCGGGAGAAGATCGCGACCGATCCCGGGACGGTCGAGACACCGCCGAGGGAGATTGTGGCGTCGGTGTTTTTGTTGAAGAACGAAACGAACGCGGCCGTGGCGCCGCTCGTCCCCGTCCAGTTGTTCGTCAGGCTGGCGCCGCCGACCGTCATCGTGCTCATTTAGTTCCGCCTTTGCAACAAAATTGACGCAGTTTGTGTCGCGGCCATCAGCCCGCGCTGGGCGAGGACCGTTTCTATTGCGAAATGTGTACGGCAAACGTTGGTGCACAGCAACAAAATTCTGGAGGCGGCCGTCCCACGCCGCATGGAAGCCGCCGGGCACCCAGGGGCCGTCTCCTGAGAGCATGGGGGGCATCCCCCGCCCACAGGCCTCCCGCGGGACCGCCGCATCTGCTATCCCCTTCAGCCAGAAGGAAATGAGCCCAAGGGGACCCGCATGTATCTCGGCATCGATCTCGGCACCTCCGGCATCAAGGCCGTGCTGGTGGACGACGCGGACAAGGTTTGCGCCAGCCATACCGAGCCGCTCGACATCTCCCGCCCCCATCCGGGCTGGAGCGAGCAAAACCCCGAGGACTGGTGGCAGGCGACGCTGCGCACCCTCGACGCCCTGGCCGCGAGCCATCCCGCCGAGATGGCGGCCGTCCGCGGTATCGGCCTCTCCGGGCAGATGCATGGCGCCGTGCTGCTCGACGGGACAGGCGCGCCCTTGCGGCCCGCCATCCTCTGGAACGACACCCGCTCCGAGGCCGAGTGCCGCGAATTGGAGGCGGCCCTGCCCTCGCTCGGCCAGATCTCGGGCAATCCCGCGATGCCGGGATTCACCGCGCCCAAGCTCATGTGGGTGCGGAAGCACGAGCCGGCGATTTTCACCGCCACGGCAAAAGTTTTGCTACCGAAAGCTTATCTGCGCTACCGCCTGACGGGAGAGATGATCGAGGAGATGTCCGATGCATCGGGCACGCTGTGGCTCGATGTCGGCGCGCGCGCATGGTCCGATGCTGCCCTCGCGGCCACCAGTCTGACGCGGGCGCATATGCCGCACCTCGTCGAAGGCAGCGCCCCCGCCGGACATCTGACGGACGCGCTCACCCGCCGCTGGGGCATGGCGACGGCGCCGGTTTTGGCGGGCGGAGCTGGGGACAACGCGGCCGGAGCGGTCGGGCTCGGGGCCATCCGGCCAGGCAGCGCGTTCGTGTCGCTCGGCACCTCGGGCGTGCTGTGGGCAACCACCGACCGGTTCCGCCCGAACCCCGAGGCCGCCGTGCACGCCTTCTGCCACGCGCTGCCGGGCCTGTGGCACCAGATGGGCGTCACGCTATCCGCCGCCGCCTCTCTCGCATGGTGGAGCGAGGTCGCGCAGGAGAAAGAGGCGTCGCTGCTGCAAGCCTTGCCCGAGGTTCCGGCGGCGCCGTCTCCGGTCACGTTTCTTCCCTACCTGTCGGGCGAACGGACGCCGCATAACGACGGCAGGATCCGCGGCGCGTTCATCGGCCTGTCGCAGGACACCAGCCGGGCCGCGCTGACCCAGGCCGTGCTGGAGGGCGTCGCATTCTCCTTCCGGGACTGTCTCGATGCCCTGCGTTCGGCCGGAACCGTCGTCACGGAAGCGGATGTCATCGGCGGCGGGTCGCGCAGCGGCACCTGGATCGCGATCCTCGCCTCGGTCCTCGGCATCACCCTGCACCGGCTGGCGGATGGCGAGCATGGCGGCGCTTTCGGCGCAGCGCGGCTGGGCCGTCTGGCGGTTACGGGCGAAGACCCCCAGGCGCTCTGTCAGCCGCCGCGCCGGCTGGCCGCGGTGGCGCCGGTGCCCGAGCTGCAACGGGCCTATGAGACGCGGCTCACGCGCTATCGCGCGCTCTACAAGGCTTTGAGCGGCGTCGAGTAGGAGATCGTCGGATCGAACCGACTGTGGCTTCCGCGCAACGGCCGGCACAGGTTCTGGCAGAAGTCGTCGTGCCGATCACTTGACGCCGGGCGGACCATCCCCTTCTCGTGAGCAGAAATCATCCTCCGGCCGCGCTGGGGGATGATGTGAGCAACGGGGGGACCCTCTTATGTCAATTATCGGCTGGATCGTGCTTGGCCTGATCGCCGGCTTCATCGCGAGCAAGATCGTCAATCGCTCCGGCGAAGGCTTCATCATGGACATCGTCCTCGGGATCGTCGGTGCGCTCGTCGGCGGCTTCATCTTCCAAGCGTTCGGGGCTGCCGGAGTGACCGGCTTCAACATCTACAGCATGATCGTCGCCATCGTCGGCGCTATCGTGCTGCTGGTGATCTACCACGCCATCTTCGGGCGCCGGACCTCGATGTAAACGGGCGTCCTTCACCAAGCCAAAAAAGGCCGCGCTGGCGACAGCGCGGCCTTTTTTCGGTTCGTCTCAGTCGGAAAAGGGCGGAGGAACACGCGGACGTGAAGTGCCAAATGGTGCCAGATACTTAAGCCGCCCGGAAACGACACCATCTCTTTCGGTAGGATCCGCGGAAAGTGTGCGGCGTCCCTTCAAAAGGAGAAGCCTTATGGACAAGGATCGTACCGACGGTATCGGCCACCAGGTTAAGGGCTCCGTCAAGGAAGCAGCAGGCAAAGTGACCGGCGACAAGAAGATGGAAGCCGAGGGCAAGGGCGAGAAGATTGGCGGCAAGGTTCAGAATGCCGTGGGCGGCGCGAAGGATAGCGTCCGGGACGCGACGAAGTAACCTCGGCGCCACGGGGTAAATGAAGAAGCCGGCAAGGGCGCCACCCCTCGCCGGCTTCTTTTTTGTCCATTTTTACGCCGGCTGAATGCGTTGAACTGGCCCATATTGGTGACGACCGCCGCGAGGCCACGGCGGAACGAGGCCGCCGCGAGCGCGAGCGCGAGGCGGATCACGAGGCGGGGGCGTTATCCTCCCTTAGCCTGTCCTGCACGAGGTCATGGATGAAGCCCATCTTGCGGATCACGGTGGGGCTCAGAATGAACGGGTAGAGGTCGGCGATCCCCATGCTGCGGTTCAGGCTGTTGACCGCGAAGGTCAGCGGCAGCCACGCCTCGATCAGCCCCTCTATCGCGCCCGCGCCGTAGGGGTTGAGCGTGATGTCCGCATGCAGATCGAGATCGTCAACCCTGCGAGGATGAACGCCGAGGCGGAAGGCGGCGGCGGTCTCCAGTGTATCCACGATATGAAGATAATGCGCCCAGGTCTCCGCGAAGTCCTCCCACGGATGGGTCGTCGCGTAATGGGAGATGAACTCCTCGCGCCAATGCGCCGGCGCGCCCTCCCGATAGTGGCGCTGCAGAGCCTGGGTGTAGTCGTCACGGTCGTCGCCGAAGATGGCCCGGCACTGGTCGAGCTTGTGCCCGTCCCGCACCAGCAGATCCCAGTAGAAGTGGCCGATCTCGTGCCGGAAATGGCCCAGCAGCGTCCGGTAGGGCTCATGCATCTGGGTGCGGAGCTTCTCGCGGGCCGCGTCGTCCGCCTCCTGCAGATTGAGCGTGATGAGCCCGTTGTCGTGGCCGGTCATCACCCGCGCGGCGCCGGGCTGTTGCGGCTCGGCCAGAAAATCGAAGACGAGGCCGTGGCCGGGAAGTTCGGCATTGGTGGGCAGCGGCAGCTTGAGCTTGATCAGCTGATAGATGAGCCGGTGCTTGGCATATTCGAGCTTGCGCCAGCGCTGCAGGTTCTCGCCCTCGGAGAGGGCGGGGATCGTGCGGTTATGGCGGCAGGCGATGCAATACTGGTCGGAATAATCCGCCGGGATCAGCCAGTTGCAGGCACCGTGCAGCGAATTGGCACAGAACCGATAAGCGCGCCCGCGCTCGGCGATGGGCTCCCACCGCTCGCCCTCGCCCTCGGCCTCGAGCGCATGGAGTTGGGCTTCTACGGGCTCATAGCCGAGGGTGGAGCCGCAGGTTTCGCAGAGGTTGTTCTCGAAATACAGCATCTGGCTGCATTTCTGGCACTGGAAGAGCTGCATGCGGGTCTGGAGCCTTTGCGGCAGGGATGATGGGCCTGATCTATGACGTAACCCGCGGGACGAAAGGTGCGGACACGCGACAAAATCGGCGGATCTGCCAGGATCCGGCTCGCCCACGCGGCCGCCAAGCCCGGGAGCTGGTGCGAGAGGGGGGATTCGAACCCCCATGGCTTGCGCCGGTCGATTTTGAGCCGACTGCGTCTACCGTTCCGCCACTCTCGCGCCGCCGAGGCTCTCTAGCATGAGCAATGGTCCGGGAGAAGGCGACTGTCGAGCGGGTTTGAGGTTTGCTTTTCCCTCCGTGGCGGGGCTGGTGGCGTTGCACCGGCGTGACACCTCCGCTATAGGGTGCGCCGCCCGCTGGTCCCGGATAGCTCAGTTGGTAGAGCAAGCGACTGTTAATCGCTCGGTCGTAGGTTCGAGTCCTACTCCGGGAGCCAGGGGCCTTCTGTCCCGCGCCAAGCGGCGGCATCTGTCGGGCGCCCTCGGGGCCGCCGGACTTGGCCGACAGTCCTACCCCCCACGACCAGATGCACTGGACCGGCTGCACGCAAGGCGGAGCGCCTTCAGGCCGGCCGAGGCCTGGACCGCCATCCGACCCTGCGAAACATGCCGGAAAAGCGATGGTAAAGATCCCTGTACACGTCTGGTCGGAACACATAGAGGCAACCGACGTAGACAGCGGAACCGACAATGCCGATCACGACACATCGAAGAAAATTGGAATGCGAAACTGGCTCCAGGAGCGAAAGACCGTAGCCCGCCCCCATGCTCGCGCCGCTCAACAAAGGCGGCACGACATACAGCTCCAGGATTTTGCCGATGGCGATGCGGCCTCGCCGCAGTATGAGGATCGAGCAGATCGGTGGATAGACCGCGTAATAGACAACCACGGCAGCCGCCACGCCAATGGCGCCATCCAGTTTCGCGCCCAGGACCACGCCGCCAAAAAACAGAGGCGCGGAGACGGCCGCGAAGAACAAGGACCGCCTGAACTCGCGGCGAGCGCTCATTAACGACCCGGTGATCCATGACACCGCGTCAAACGGCAGGCCGATGCTCAAGAGTTGCACCAGCGGAATAGCCCCCAACCATCGGTGACCAAACAGGAACTGCAATCCGGGCCCAGCCAGAGCGGCTTGGAGAAAGCAGAAGGGGACGACCAGATAAGAGAGAAGACGCGAGGCCCGGAGAGCGGCATCCGCCTGTTGCTCCGGTGTGCTGCGAAGCTGTGCCAAGGCTGGGAAAAGCACGTTGCTGAAATTTCCGGCCAACATCCGCACCGGCTGAACGGAAAAGCGAAAAGCGAAGTAATACAGGCCGACGACATTGTGGGTCGCCATGATGCCGAGCACCATGTAATCGCCCTGGTTGATGAACTCGACGATGATTCGGGTCGTAAACACAATGGTGCTGCTTCCGAACATGTATCGAACCTGCGCGAGGCGGAACCGCTGCAGGATTTTCGGCGGCGCTTTCCTCCAGAAGAGCACCGCCCGGATGACCGCCAGCACGGGAACGGGAATGGCAAAGCTGTAGGCGCCGAAACCGGCCCACGCGAGCAGGATCGTGCTGATCTGAAGCGCCGCGATCTCGAAGGTGTTGTATGCGGCGAGAAACCGGAAATCCATCGCAAGCCGGATCGCCACCTGCGGCACCGTCGCCAATGTCCTGATCGGCATTGCGACGGCCAGGATTATGATCAGGCCGACCAAGCTGCTGCTATGATAAGCGCGCGCCGCAAATGGCGCCGCGATGATCATCGCGATCATCCCGGTCGTGCCGAGTGCAAAGCTGATCCAGAACGCCGAAGCCGACCAGAACCGCATCGCCCTCTGTCGCTGCAACAGCACGTCGTCGACGCCGAAGCCGACCAGAACCTGCGCGACGCTGGTGACCGTATTTGCGAGGCCGATGACGCCGAAATCGGCGGGGAGAAGCAGCGCCGCCAGAAATAGCTGAGAAAAAAAGCCGAAGAAGCGGGCGCTCAGGCTTTGGGCTATCAGCCACGTCACGCCACTCGTTGCAGCCCGTCCAAGCCCGCCTTTCTCGGGAGTGGCCTTCAGTGTCGACATCAAGGCTCCCGATAGTTTCGCGATCTATGGCGTTTGGTGCGCGCGCACCCGTGGCCCCGCCTCCCGGCAGTCACGCTCCACCGGACCCACCAGCAGGACCCGCCATGCGGACATGACACGGGTCACGTGCACCGAATGACGTGGATGTCTGGACAGGCATCCGTCCCCGGAATCGGCGAAGCCTTACCGCCTGTCCCTATGAGTTGCAACGCGGCATGGCGCGCAACCCTGGGCCCGGAGTCGTGCTCTGCTTCGGAGGACTCCGGGACCGGGTATCCCGGGCAAGACCGCAGGTTCCTCACGCTGCGATGGCGGTATCCTTCGGCCAGCGGCGATGCAGCCATAGCCAGGAGCCCGGCTCGTCCATGATCCAACGCTCCAGCGTCGCGTTGACCATTCGCATGACCGTCGCGATGTCCTGCTGACGGTCGCCGCTGTCGGGCAGAACCAGCGGCGACTCCACCTCCAGCCTTAGCCGCGCCGGACCGATCCGGCGAATGCGCCCAGGGATCACCGGACATCGGAAGCGGAGTGCCATCGCGGCCAGAGCAGGCGCTGTCATGGCGGGGCGGCCGAAGAACTCCACCGGAATGCCGTCGTTCATCTTCTGATCGACAAGCATCCCGAGATATCCGCCGCGTGCCAGATGGACGAGGGCGCCGCGCGCGCCCGCGGCGCCCTTGGGAAACATCGGCACATCCTCGCCCACTGCCTGCCGCCGCAGGCGGTTGACGCCCTGATCGACGGCCGCGTTCGATAGCGCACGGTAGAAACTCGACATCGGGATTCCGTGGCGGGCAAGTATCGGCGGCAGCATTTCCCAGTTGCCGATGTGGCCGGAAAAAAAGATCGCCGGGCCTCCCCGTGCGGCCTGCTCGCGCAGGATATCGCCGCCGGTGACCTCCCACCCCGGCCCCGAAGGCGTGTTCATGAGTGTGCCGAGATGCGGCAACTCTCCGAGCGTGCGGCCCACATTCTCCCACACGCCACGAACGACCTGCTTTCGCGCGTCCGGCGAAAGTGCTGGAAGCGCCCGCCGGAGGTTGGCGTCGGCCACCTTGGACACGGGGAGTGGCGGGCCGAGCCGGCCGGCGACCGCCGCACCGAGATTGGAAGCGCGAACCGGGTCGAGGCCCCGCAAGGCGGCAAGCGCCGCATCGAAAGCGACCCTTTCGGCAGCCCGAACAAGCTTCACGCAGCTAGATCCATCGCCCGTTCACCGTCCCTGTTTCGCCGCTGCGAATATCTAGCGGGCGTGCTCGCCGGATCAAGAACCGCCGGTCGGCGCCGGGCCAGCCGCGACGGATCGTGCAGCAACAGTGGATCGGCGTCGCCTCACGCTCGCTTGCGGAAAGCATCTTCCCCCATATCTGAGCGTCGTTCGCCCATGGCATATAGGAGACGCACCCGTGTTAACCCGCAGACATCTGTTTCCCGCGGCAGCGCTCGTCGCGGTCGGAGCGGCCGGACTGACAAGCTTTCCGGCATGGGCCGATGATGGGCCGGAAGCCACTGTTGAACATGCGATCGGCACCCTCCAGGACCTTCGGCGCGATAAGGAGTTCGGCAACTCCCTGCACCTGATTTCCCGGGCGCGGGCCATCTTGATCGCGCCGCGCATCTTCAAGGCCGGCTTCTTCTTCGGCGGCGAGGGTGGCCGTGCCGTGCTGCTGGCGCGCAATGCGAATGGCGGCTGGAGCAACCCCGCCTTCTACACGGTGGCCTCGGGCAGCTTCGGCCTGCAGATCGGTGCCCAGCAGTCCGAGATGATCATGTTCATCATGAGCGAGCGCGCGTTGCATGCCCTCATGTCGAACAAGTTCGACATCGGCGCGAATGCGGGGATCGCCGTCGCGACGCTCGGCTCGACCGTCGAGGGCGCGACGACGACCAATGCCGGCCCGGACATCGTCGTATGGGCATCGTCCTCCGGCGCCTATGCCGGCATCAGCCTCGCCGGCACGCTGGTCGAGCCGCAGACCCATGCCGATGCCAAATTCTATGGCCGAGCCTATACCAGCCGAGAAATCGTGATGCAGGGCAGAGGCCACAACCCGGCCGCCGCGCCTCTGGTGCACGCGGTAAGCTCACTCTGATCGGATGGGACGGGCGCCTGATGGACACGGCGCCCGTTCCGGCCGGGCCTCACGGCTCGGCCAGCAGCCGGGCGGCGATCGCCTTCCACTCCTCGAGGATTGGTTCCTTCGCGACCGGCTCGCCCGCCCGCCTGTACCAGTATGCAGCGTTCCCAAGATCGCCTTCCTGCCGGTGGAGAAGAGCATGGACGATGTCGCAGCGCGGATTTCCCTCATCCCGCTGCACAAAGCCATGCGCCCGGTCCCACTCGCCCTTGCCGGCCCACCACAGCCCGGTCAGCGCGAGATCGAGACCCTCGGGCGGCACGGCCTCCACCAGGCTCGCCTCGTATTCATCGGCCTTCATCATCCGTGACATGCATCCCACCTTCGCCTCGCACACACTCAGCCTCGCCTGACCGCCCCGCCCATCCAACTCACGACATTGGCATTATGTCCTGCCTGCTCGTCGAAACATGGTTGTGGATGGCATCCGCGCGAGAGGTTAGCCATGAAGCCAAACCTTTACGCGGAGCCGGAGCATGTCCTGGATAGCATCCTATGTGAAACCCTTCGCCGCCATGATGGTTCTGGTGGGCCTCGGGGTGTCTCTATCGGGCTGCATCATCGTCACACCGCGGCCGAGCTACTGCTACTATCACCCCTACGCGGGCGGCTGCTGAGGCGCTGCCCGGGGGGTTAACCTCGGCGCCCGAACGGTCTAACACTGGCCGCCCATCCAGCGCCGAAGCACCCCCTGATGCCCCATGCTGCGCCTCATTTCGCGGAGCCTTGCCTGCGCCGCCACCTCCGGACTTGGCCATGAGCGAGACGGTGTTCACCGGCGGGCGGATCGTCATGCCCGATGAGGTGGTCGGCGGCAGCGTCTCGGTCGGCGGCGGGCGCATCTCCGCCGTCGACCTCGCACCAAGCGCTCTCCCCGGCGCCATCGATCTCGACGGCGACCTCCTCATCCCGGGCATCATCGACCTCCACACCGACAACCTGGAGCGGCAGGTCCAGCCGCGCATCAACGCGCGCTGGCCGTCCCGCTCCGCGATGATCGCCCATGACGCGCAGTGCGCCGGCGCCGGCGTCACCACCGTGTTCGATTCGTTCTGCGTCGGCGACCTCGGCTTCGAGGAGGACCGCAAACGCACCTTCGTGGAAGGCGTCGCCGATCTGGACGCGCTCACGGATGCCGGCCTGCTCAAATCCGAGCACCGCATCCACCTGCGCTGCGAACTGCCGGCCCCGGATATGGAGGCGATGTTCAGCCCCTATGCGGAGCATCCAAGGCTCTCCCTCGTCAGCCTGATGGACCACTCGCCGGGGGTTGGCCAATGGGGGAATGTCGAGCAGTTCCGCGCCATCCTCCGTCGCGACGGGCTCACCGAGACCGAGATCGGCGCGCGGCTGGAACAGCACCGCGAGGGGCGGCTGCGCTGGCGCGGCCCCAACAGGCGGATCGTGCTGGACCGCATGCGCGGCCGCCCGGTCGCGATCGCGAGCCACGACGACCGCACGACCGATGAGGTTGCGGAGAATGCCGCCGACGGCATCCGCATCGCCGAATTCCCGGTCTCCATGGAGGCCGCGCTCGCGGCGCGCGCTCATGGCATGGAGGTCATCGCGGGCGCGCCGAACGTCGTGCGCGGCGGGTCCCATTCCGGCAACGTCGCCGCCGCCGACCTGTTGCGCGCGGCGGCGGTCGATGCCTTCGCCTCCGACTATGTTCCGGCCAGCCTGCTCGAGGCGTCGATCATGGCAATCGGCATCGCGGAGATCACGCTTCCCCAGGCCGTTGCACTCGTCACGGACCGCCCGGCGCGGATGGCTGGGCTCGCCGATCGGGGGCGCATCGCACCAGGACTGTCCGCCGATCTCGTGCGCGTCCGCATCCACGAGGGCCTGCCGGTCGTGCGCGGCGTCTGGCGGCAGGGGGAGCGCGTCGCGTGAGCGGCGGCTCCGGCTTCCGCGTCGCCATCTACTACGCGCCGGAACTCGACGACCCGCTCTGGACCGCCGGGAATCGTTGGCTCGGGCGCGACCCGGAGACGGGGGCGAAGCTTGACCGCCCCGACGGCATCGGCATCCCCGATCTGACCGATGAGCCGTCGGTCTATGGCCTGCACGCGACCCTCAAGCCGCCGATGCGGCTCGCGGCGGGCACGCGATATGAGGATTTCGAGGCGGCCGTCGCGGAGATGGCCGGGCGCACCGCGCCCTTTCCGCTGCCGCCGCTGGCCGTCGAGAACCTCGACGGGTTTCTGGCACTCCGGGAACAGACGCCGAGCCCTGCACTGCAGTCGCTGGCCGATGCGGCGGTCAGGGAACTCGACTGTTTCCGCGCGCCGCCGGAACCCTCGGAACTCGCGCGGCGACGCCGTCACGGGCTCAGCGAAACCGCGGAGGCGATGCTGGAACGCTGGGGCTATCCATACGTCTTCTCGCTGTGGCGCTTCCACATCACGCTCAGCCGCCGCCTGGAACCTAGCGAGATGGCGGCCGCGCGACCGGTCGCCGCGGCTTATTTCGCGGACGCGCTGAGCCTGTCGCGCCGGGTGTCCTCCGTCACGATCTTCACGCAGCGCGTTGCGGGCAAGCCGTTCCTTCTCGCCCGGCGTTTCCCGCTCGGGTCCGGGTCCGCGACGGCGGCCTAGCTTGCCTGCGCCTGCGCCACGAGCTTCTGCAGATCGTCCATGCTGATCGCGCCCGGCACCAATTGATGACCAACGATGAGGGCGGGCGTCCCGGTGATGCCGAGCGACTGCGCGAGCGAGGTGTTGGCGGCGAGTTGCGCCGAGATCCTGGGGTCCTTCATGTCGCGCGCCAGCCGGTCGGCATTCAGGCCGAGACGGGTGGCGGTCGCCCGCAGATCCGCTTCGGTCTCGGGCGCGTTGTCGCTCATCACCGCCGCCTGCATCGCCGCGTAGCCGCCCTGGCGCTGCGCCGCGAGCAGCGCCCGCGCCTCCAGCACGCTGTCGGGCCCCAGGATCGGGATGTCCTTGAAGATGACCCGGACGTTGGGGTCCTGCTTCGCGAGCGCCGCGAGCTCCGGCCGCATCACGCGGCAATAGGGGCAGCGGGTGTCGTAGAACTCCACCACCGAAATCCGGGCATGGGGATTGCCGATCACGGGATCGGCGGGATTATCCGTCAGCGCGCGGCGGGACGCTGCGATCGCGTTGCCCTGCGCGGCGGCCTGGGAGGCCTGATCCTGAGCCTGTAACGCGCCGATCGCATCGCGCAGAATCGAGGGGTCCTGCACCAGCGCCTGCCGGATGAGCGCCATCACCTCGGCGCGCTGCGCGGGTGACAGGGCCGAACCGGTCGGCGTCGGCATGCTCTGCTGGGCGAAGCCCGATTGCGGGGCGGCCAGCAGGCCCACAGCCAAAGCGCAGGCCACGATCAGGGAACGAAACACCATTACGGACACCTCCAGGACAAGGATCGGCGGCGGCGCGCGCTGCGCCCGCCCGTCGGCATGCGGTTGCCGCGCCTATGGAACGCGTTTATGGCACCTAACGCCCGCATGAACCAAACCCGCTGATGACCCAATCTGGACTGGCGCGCCCCGCGCGGAGATGATGATGGCACCTTTCTACGCCCCCACCCCTGCGTCGCAGGGCCGCTTCTCGCGGGCGACAACGCTGTTCCGCTCGACCGCGTTGCTGGCCTCGCTGGCACTCACGCTGAGCGGCTGCGCCAGCTGGTTCACTCAGCGCCTTCCCGGCGCGGGCCCTGACCAGACACAGGCGCAGGTGCCGGGCGTGCCCACACCCAAATGGTCCGGCGTGGTCATCGCGGATGAGCCGGAGGCGGCCGAGGTCGGCCGCGCCATCCTCGCCGCCGGCGGCACGGCGGCAGACGCGGCCGCGGCCGTCGGTTTCGCGCTTGCGGTCACTCTTCCCTCGCGCGCTTCGCTCGGCGGCGGCGGCGCCTGCCTCGCCTACTCGCCCTTCGTGAAGACCGGCGGCGAGGCGGCTCCGGAAGCCTTCGTCTTCCTTCCCCGCGCGGCCTCCGGCGGCGGTACGCGGCCGGCGGCGGTGCCCATGACGGCGCGCGGCCTGCTGCTGATGCAGGCGGTCTACGGCTATACCCCCATCCAGCAGCTCATCGGGCCGGCGCAGCGAATGGCCGCGCTCGGCGTGCCCGTGTCCAAGGCCTTCGAGTCGGATCTCTCCGTCGTCGCCGGTGCACTGTTCGCCGACCCGCTGGCGCGCTCGACCTTCGGCACGCCGTCGGGCGCCCCTCTGGCGGCCGGCCAGACGATGGTGCAGCCCGATCTTGCCAATACGCTCGACCTGATGCGCACCAAGGGCGTCATGGACCTCTACCAGGGCAATGCCGCGCAGGCTCTGGTCGCTGGTTCCGCCGAGGCCGGCGGTCCGATCTCCGGGTCCGACCTCGCAAGCGCGGTGCCGCACGAGGAGCCACCGGTCGCCGTGCGTGACGGTGGCAACGTGGTGATGTTCCTGCCGCCGCCAGCCGATGGCGGGCTGGCCGCCGCCGCCGCCTTCCAGCAGCTGAGGCGCGACCCCACCGATATCGCCGCCGCCAATGCCGCCGCCCTGGCGGTCGCGACGGCCTACCGGAGCGGGATGGATGCGGCCGACCCCGAGGCGCTTCTCAAGCAGCGGAACCTCCCGGCCGGTCACCTGCCGCCGCTCGCGGCGTCCACGAGCTTCGTCACCCTGGACGGTTCGGGCGGGGCGGTCGCCTGTAGCCTGACGATGAACAACCTGTTCGGCACCGGCCGCATCGCGCCCGGTACAGGCATCCTGCTGGCCGCCGCGCCGACGCACGGACAGGCGCCGCTGCTGTCGAGCGCGCTGATCTGGAACAAGCCGACGAACGCCTTCCGCGCCGCGATCGGCGGTTCCGGCCAGGAGGGCGCGCCGCTCGCCGTCGCGCTCACCGCCGAGCGCGCGCTGCGCCATGGCGGCCACGACTTCGGGATGATCGTGCCCGATCCAGGCCGGGTGAACGCGGTGAACTGCCCCGATCGCGTGCCGGGCGACTTCCGCACCTGCGTCTGGGTCACCGACCCGCGTGGCCAGGGTCTCGCGATCGGGCATATCGGGAAGCCGCCGGGCTAGACGCCGATGCCGCTCAAAGCCGGCCGCGGCGGCAACATCCCGCCGTTCCGCGTGATGGACGTGATCGCCGCCGCCAACGCGCATGCGGCGGCGCGCGGCCCTCAGGATCCGCAGGTGATCCGCATGGAAGTCGGCCAACCGGCACGCGGCGCGCCTCATGGGGCCATCGCAGCCGCCACCGCCGCGCTCGCCGGCAGCCATCCGCTCGGATACACAGAGGCGTTCGGCCTGCCGAGCCTGCGCCGCCGCATCGCCGGCCACTACGGGGCATGGTACAGCCTCGATCTCTGCGCCGATCGCATCGCCGTCACCACCGGCGCCTCGGGCGCCTTCCCGCTCGCCTTCCTGGCCGCCTTCGATCAGGGCGACCGCATCGCCATGGCCGCGCCCTACTACCCGCCCTATGTCAATATCCTGACCGCCCTCGGCATGCGGCCGGTGATCCTGGAGACAGGGGCGGAGACGCGGTTCCAGCCGACCGTCGCCATGCTGGAGGCACTCGACCCGCGACCGGAGGGGCTTATTGTCGCGAGCCCCTGCAACCCGGCCGGGACCATGCTGCATCCGGACGAACTGGCCGGCCTCGCCCGCTGGTGCCACGAAAACGGCGTCCGGCTGGTGAGCGACGAAATCTATCACGGCCTGCATTACGACAGCCCGATCGCGACCGCGGCCGCCTTCAGCCCGTCGGCGATCGTGGTGAACAGTTTCTCCAAGTATTTCTCCATGACCGGCTGGCGCGTCGGATGGATGGTCCTGCCCGCCGATCTCCGCCGCCCCGCCGAGCGACTGGCCCAGAACATGTTCATCAGCGCGCCGCACATCGCCCAGGTCGCGGCCGAGGCCGCCTTCGATTGCACGGAGGAGTTGGAGGCGCGCCGCATAGGCTATCGCCGCTCACGGGACCTGTTGCTGGAAGCCTTGCCGCGCGCCGGTTTCGACCGGCTGAGCGCCGCCGAGGGCGCCTTCTACCTCTATGCCGACATTTCGGCGCGCCACGAGCCGAGCCCCGAGTTCTGCGCGCGCATGCTGCGGGAACTCAGCATCGCGGCCACGCCCGGCGTGGATTTCGACGCGCGGCACGGGCATGGTTTCGTGCGCTTCAGCTATTGCGGCGGCGAAGCGGACATGGCCGAGGCGGCGGAGCGGCTATTGCGCTGGCGCACCGACGAGACTATCGCGAGGTGAGCGCCGCCGCGCCGAGATAGCCGGCGGCGGTGGCGGCCAAGCAGGCGACCACCGACAGCACGATATTCGCGAACGCCGCCGCGGCCCGTCCCTCCCGCAGCAACTCGAAGGTCTGCAGGCTGAAGGACGAAAAGGTGGTGAACCCGCCGCAGAAGCCGACCATCAGGAAGATGCGGACCTCCTGGCTGACCAGGGTCCGGCTCGGGCTCAGCGCCGCCGCGGCGACGATGCCGATGATCGCCGAGCCGACCACGTTCACGATCATCGTGCTGTAAGGAAAACTTGCACCGAAGTTGCGCACGGCCGTCACGCTGACCCAGGCGCGGAGCACGCTGCCGATCGCGCCGCCGATCGCCACCAGCAGATATGTCAGTGTGTTCATGCGGCGCGCACCATCATCAACCTCCTCGGCACTCGCCGACAGCTTGCCACGACGCGGCGGCCAAGCAGAGGGGCTCAGTCGGGAAGATGCTCGGCGATGTAGGGCGGAAGGTGGAAGGCCGCCGCGTGGATGTGGGGCGTCCAGTAGCGCGTGGTGCCGAGGATGCCGCTCGCCTGCGCCCGCGCGGCGATCGCCGGCACATCCACCGTCGCGATGCCGGGCTGCTTCGCCGCCCAGCCGAGCGTCATGTAGCCGCCGACATAGGTCGGCACGGCCGCCACGTAGGCACCCACATGGGGAAAGAACTGGCGGCGGCGCAGGCTCGTTTCGCGGAGTTCATCCGCCTGCATGAAGGGCACGCCGCACTGGTTCACGATCAGCCCGCCCGCCGTCAGGATGCGCGCGCTGTTCTGGTAGAACTCGTCGGTGAACAGCACTTCGCCGACGCCGATCGGATCGGTCGAGTCGACGATGATCACGTCGAAGCTCGCATCCGGCGCGCGGCGGACGTAGTCGATGCCATCGCCCACGATCACCTCGCCGCGCGGATTGGTCCAGGCGTCGCCCGCGATCTTCGGCAGGAACTCCTTGGCCAGCCGGATGACCTCGCCGTCGATCTCGCACATGACGGCGCGCTCGACGCCCTTGTGCTCCAGCACGCGGCGCAGGACGCCGCCGTCACCCGCGCCGATGATGAGCACGTTCTTCGCGGCGCCATGCGCGATCAGCGGCACATGGGCCAGCATCTCCTGGTAGACGAACTCGTCGCCCTCGGTGATCTGGATGATGCCGTCGAGCACCATGACGCGGCCATGCGTCTCGCTCTCGAAGATCACGATGTCCTGGAAGTCGCTCTGCACCCGCGCGAGTTCCCGGACGATGCGGAAGCGCTGCCCCCAGCCTGGGTACAGCGTTTCGTTCAGCCAAGCGTCGGTTGCCATGCCGTGCTCCGGTCAGATGCGGATCGGGCTCATCCGCGGTGATGCCGCAGACGAGCCGATGGTTGAGCGATTTTTTAGGGAAGGAAGCGACGGCGCGGCTTACTCGCCGCGGCTGCCGCGGCGCTGCTCGTCGATGTCGATCCGCGCCGGCGTGAACGCCGCCTGGATCACCGGGATGCCAAGATGCGGGTCGCAGTCGCCGCACATGAAGATGTCGATGGCGGCGAAATTCCTCTCGGGCCAGGTATGGATCGAGATATGGCTTTCCGCGAGCACGAGCACGCCCGACACGCCGCCGTTCGGCGTGAAGTGGTGGAAGTGCGAGTGCAGAATCGTGGCGCCGGCCACGACGGCCGCCTCACGAAGCGCGCGGTCGATATGATCCGGCTCCGAAAGATTGCTCGCGCCCCAGAGATCGACCAGCAAATGCATGCCGGCGAACCGCTGCCCGTCGCGCTCGATCCAATAGTCCTTCTGCACCTCCGCATTCTCGGTGGTGGCAGTCATCTGGTTCTCGCTCGGGAAATCCGAGACCATCCCCAGTCGGGCAAGTGCGTTCATGCGCATGCTCCCTCAACCAGTAGACGGCCTGTTGGACATGCCCTCATGGCATGCCCCCTGGGGCCAAGGCGGCGGGTTATGCGGGCCCGCGCCCCCCGGCGCAAGTGAAATAAATGCGCATGGCCTGACCTCGGCTATGCAAGGGAGGAGGATTGTAGCGGGGGAGCACCCCCTCCCCTCAGCTTTCTCTCAGAAACGCAGCGATCACGGAGATGCTTTTCTCGTCCATCAGAGCGGGCGCGTGCCCTACGCCTGGGATCACGAAGCTGCGGGAGCCCGAGCGTTCCATCTCCAGCAAAGTCTCCGGCAGCAGAAGATCGCTGCGGTCGCCGCGGATCGTCAGCATTGGAACCTCAATTCTCTGCCAGAAACCCATCAGATTCACATCAGCAGGCTCCTGCGCGCGCATGGCCTCCCCGACCCCCGGATCGTAATGGAGCGTCACCGCGCCATTCGGCAGCGCGCGGGCGGAGTGGCGCGCCATCTCCGCCCAGGCGGCGTCGTCCGGCACGCCGAAAGCGTCGTGAATCAGCCGGAGATGGGCTTCCAGCGCCGTCGCGTCGGGGAATTCCGGCGGCGGCACCATGTAATCGCGGATGCGGGCGACTGCCGCCTGGGGAATGAAAGGGCCGATGTCGTTCAGAACCATGCGCGCGACCGGCGTTCCTGGCTGGGCGGCGATCACCATGCCGCAGATGCCGCCGAGCGACGTTCCGACCCAATGGACGGGTCCGCCGATCACCGCCAGCAGATGCGAGAGCGCGGTGACGTAGGTTTGTGGCTGATAGAGCGCGGGATCGCTCAGCCAGTCCGACTGCCCACGCCCCGGAAGATCCGGGCAGATGACGCGGAAATCCCCGGCCAGCGCCTGGGCCAGCCGGTCGAAGTCATGAGCCTGACGAGTGAGCCCATGGACGCAGACGACCGAGGGCGCATCCGGCTGACCCCACTCAAGATAGGCCATGTCGTGGAACCCGTCCGTCAGCAAATAACGAACCCGGCGGTTGCGCGCTTCCATGTGTTGTCCTCGGTCCCGTGGCCGGCAGCGGGACAATCCGCCGCGGGCGCTCTTGCATCTTGGCAGGCAGTCATGACCCTTGCCATGATGCCGTTCAATCGCGAGGACGTTCACCATCGCTCAATCTGTCGCTAAGGCGGGCGCCAAGGGGGGACCCGGCGGCAAGCAGCGCCGCTTCCAACCTTGGCCGCCGTGGCTGCGGCGGGCATTGATCGCCCTCGGTGTCGCCGTCGCCCTCCTCATCGTCGCCGTCGCGGCCATCATTTGGCGCGTGCTCCCGCCGCAGGACGACGTGCTGACGATCCCGGGCGTCACCGACCCGGTCGGCGTGTCCTTCGACAGCAACGACATCCCCTTCATCCGCGCGAGTTCGGCGACTGATGCCGCGACGGCGCTCGGCTACATCCATGCGCGCGACCGGATGTTCCAGATGGACCTCATGCGGCGGGCGGCGGCGGGCACGCTCGCGCAGGTATTTGGACCGGCGGCGCTCCCGAGCGACGAGGAGATGCGCATCCTCGGCGTCCGCCGCAGCGCCGAGGCGGATGTCGCCGATCTTTCGCCCCAGGCCCGCGCGCTGCTGCAGGCCTATGCCAACGGCGTCAACGCCTGGATTGCGAAGCGCGGGCGGCTGGCGGCTCCGGAATTCGTCTTCCTCGGCAAGCCCCGCCCCTGGACGATCGTCGACAGCCTGCTTTGGGGCAAGACGATGGGCCTCTGGCTCTCGGGCAACTGGCGGACGGAGCTCGAACGGCTGGCGCTCTCCGCACATATGTCGCGGGCCAAGATCGACGCGCTGTGGCCGACGACGGGCAAGCCGCCGCCCCCCGCCGATGCGGCCCTCGCCTTTCCGCCGGGCGCACGCGCCGCCGCGCGCGAGGCGCTGGCCTGGATCAGGCACTTCCCGCAGCCCTTCACCGAGCCAGCGCAGGCCTCCAACGAGTGGGCGCTGTCGGGCAGCCACACGGCCTCCGGCCAGCCGCTGCTCGCGGGGGACCCGCATTTGAGCTTCGACTTCCCCAGCCTCTGGTATCTGGCGCGCATCGACACGCCGGAGGGGACGCTGGCCGGCGCCACGGTGCCCGGCGTGCCCTTCATGGTCATCGGCCACAACGACCACGTCGCCTGGACCTTCACCGACACCGGCGCCGATACCCAGGATGTGTTCATCGAGCATGTGACGCCCGACGGCACGCATTACGAGACGCCGAACGGGCCCGAGCCCTTCATCACCCGCCGCGAGGTCATCCACGTGCGGGGACGCCCGGATGTCGTGCTGACGGTGCGCAGCACGCGGCATGGGCCGGTGATCGGCGAAGGGCCGGAAAAGAACACGGTGCTGGCCGTCGAGATGGCGAACCTCGCGCCGCACGACACGGATGCCGACGGTCTGCTCATGCTCGACCACGCGCGCTGGGTCTCCGATGTCGGTCTCGCGGCCGCCAAGATCACGAGCCCGGTGCAGAACCTGCTATCGGCGGATACAGCCGGCAACATCGCCTTCTTTACGACGGGCCGCGTGCCGATCCGAAAGTCCGGCGACGGCGCTTGGCCGGTCGACGGCGCCGATGGCCGCCACGACTGGATCGGCTGGGCCAGCGGCAACGCCCTTCCCCACAGCGTCAATCCGGCCTCGGGCCGCATCGTGAACGCCAATGAGCCGACCGTCGGACCCGACTTCCCGGTCAAGCTCGGACGCGACACCTACGGCGACTGGCGTGCCCAGCGCATTCGCGACCTGCTAGACGCGAACGACCGGCAGACGGCCGGAAGCTTCGCCCGGATGCAGATGGATGTGGTGAGCGACTACGCGCGGCGGCTGCTGCCGGTGCTGACCGCCCTCGCCGTGCCGAAACAGGATCCGGCCGCGCCCGCCGCCGACCTTCTCAAGGGTTGGGACGGCAGGATGGCGATGAACGAACCGCAGCCGCTGATCTTCAACGCCTGGACGCACGCCTTCCTGGAGGCGGTGCTGAAGGCCAATTCGGTCGATCCCTCGCGGGCGCCGGTGCTCGACGATCGCTTCATCCTGTCGCTGCTCCTGCCGGCGGATGGCGCGGCGGCTCAGGCGAAGCTGTGGTGCGGCGGGAATTGCCGCCCAATGCTGCTCTCGGCGCTCGACACCAGCATGGCCCAGCTTCGCCATTACCACGGGTCGAGCTACGCCCATTGGCGCTGGGGCCGGGTGCATCCGGCACTGTTCGCCCACCCGCTTCTGAGCCGTCTGCCGCTCATCGGCTGGCTCGGACGGATCACGATCCAGGTGCCGGGGGATGCGACGACCATCGACGTGACGGCGCCCGGATACTTCCCGCGCCGGGCGGAGTTCACCGCGGTGCACGGGCCGGAACTGCGCGGCGTCTACGATCTTTCGGATCTCGACCGCAGCCGGTTCGTGATCGCGCCCGGCCAGTCGGGCGATCTCCTCGACCCTCATGCGGCCGATTTTCTGCAACGCTGGCGTGCCGGGGGCAGCGTGCAACTCGGCCCGGAGCCGAATGTGGTTTCCCGCGCCATTACGATCATGCCAAAATCCCGCTCGTGAACACCATGAATGCTTATCCCGTCGATGACGACAGCCTGACCTGGGGCGTTCCCAGCCGGCGGATCGGCGCATTCCTCATCGACCTGCTCCTCATCTGCCTGCTGACGATGGGCGTTTCGATCGGGTTCGCCGTCATCCATGTGATGACGCTCGGGCTTCTGCACGGGCCCGCGCACCTCATCCTCATCATCGGGCTCATGTACGAGGCGGTGTGGATGGCGAGCCCTGCCATGGCGACGCCGGGACAGGCGGCGGTCGGCCTCTCGGTCCGGCGCGCAGACGATCTGGGCCGCCCGACCCTTGTGCAGGCCATCGCCTTCACGGGGCTGCTGTATCTGACACTCGCGGCTGGCGTGATCTGGCTCGCCATCGCATTTTTTACGCCCCGTCGCCGCGCGATCCATGACATGATCTCGGGACTCGTCGTGGTCCGTGCCGGCGCCCTGGAGTGGCGGCAGTGGTGAGAGCGGCTGGCATGACGAGCGGATCAGGGGGCGGAGACTGGTAGCGGCGATGAATTACAGGACCATCCGTCGGCCAAACTTCTTCTACACGACGGCGCCTCTGCCCTGCCCTTACCTGCCCGGGCGAACCGAGCGGAAGGTGGTGACGGAGCTGACCGGGCCCGAGGCCGAAGCCTTGCACGACCGGCTCTCGCGTGCCGGGTTCCGGCGCAGCCACAACATCGCCTACGCGCCCGTCTGCCCGAGCTGCAAGGCTTGCGTGCCGATCCGCATCCCGGTGGGGCAGTTCGAGCCGGATCGCGGCCTGCGTCGGATCGCGCGCGCCAACATCGCTCTCACGGGCCGCGAGATCACCGCGACCGCGACTGTCGAGCAGTTCCAGCTGTTCCAGCGCTATCAGCAGGCGCGCCATGGCGACGGCGATATGGCGACCATGAGCTTCTACGACTATCGCGCGATGGTCGAAGACACCCCCATCGAAACGTTCATGACGGAGTTCCGGGATCCGGCGCAGCGGCTGATCGCCTGCTGCCTGATCGACAAGCTCGCCGACGGCCTGTCGGCGGTCTACAGCTTTTTCGCGCCCGACACCGCCTTCAAGTCGCTCGGCAGTTTCGCCATTCTGAGGCTGGTCGATCAGGCCCGGGCCATGGGGCTGCCCTATGTCTATCTCGGCTATTGGGTCGGCGAGAGCCGGAAGATGGCCTACAAGACGCGCTTCCAGCCGTGCGAGATTTTGACCAACGGCGCCTGGCGTCAGATGTCGGAGCAGCCCTCAACGGTGGGGGGCGCCGAGGGCGAACCTTTCAGCGAGGCCATCTCCGCCATCATGCCGGCCGAGCCGCTCATTCGCTGACCCCCCAAAAGACAAGGCCCGCTGGGGAGCCAGCGGACCTTGTCTCGTTCGAAATTGTCGCGGCGGTCAGCTCCAGCGGCGGACGACCTTGCGGTAGCGGGGCTCGGGCGCCAGCGGGCTCGACGGCGCATGGACAAGATAGGCGACCAGATAGCCGATCGCCGCCGCGCCGATCAGCGTCAGCAACGGCTGCTCCTGGACCGTGCTGCCGACGTAGTTGCCGGCCGTGGCGCCGGCCTCATACACCTTGCCGCCGACTTCTCCGGCCTTGGCCTTCACCGTCTCGGCGGTGTGCCGCAGTGTCTCGGACGCATTGGCCGCGACATCGGACGCCGTCTGCGAGGTCTTCTCCGCCGCCGAGCCGATGGCATCGCGGGCATCGCCCATCGCCTGCTGGGCCTGGCCCTTGAGCTCGTCGACCTTGCCCTCGGCCTGCGTCTTCGAATCGCCCGTCAGGCCGCCGACCGCGTCCTTCACCCGGCCGGTCGCCTCGTTGATGGTGCCGCTGATGTGGTCATCGTTCATGATACACGTCCCTTGGATGCAATCGTCGCCGCACCGGCGGCGCGCAAGATGTTACGGTTCACATGGGGTGCGTTTCGCGGCTGCAAACTCCCCCCCCGCGCGCGAACCTTTCCAATCCTGCGCGGTCGCCTTCGGACGCCGAGCCGGGAGCGCCTCAGTAGCCGTAGGCCGGCGCGCCGTAGCCGTAGGCGGGTGCGCCGTAGCCCGGCCCGCCGTAGCCGCCGGGAACGATGCCGTTGCCGCGCGACGTCATGCATTGCGCATAGGCGTTGTTGTAGATCTGCTGCAGGCTCTCGCCCTTGCGCTGGGTCTGGCTCGCGCCGACGGCAGAACCGCCGAGCAGGCCGGCGCCCGCGCCGATCGCCGCACCCATCCCGGCATTGCCGCCCGCCGCGCCGAGCAACGCGCCCGCTGCCGCGCCGAGTCCGGTGCCGATGGCCGCCGTCGCCACGCCGTTTCCTTGTGCGTTCTGCGTCGCCGCCGGATAGGCGACCGTCTGCTGGGCGTAGTTGCGGCAGGTGTAGTCGTCGTTCTGGAACAGCGTGAGGCTTTTGCCCGCGGGAGGCACCGACGTGATGGTCGGCCCCGTCGGCGTCGGTGCGGCACAGCCGGCCAACAGCAGGAGTGCCGCGCCGGGCACCAGAATTCTCAGTGTCGTATGCCTCATCATGGCTTCTCTCCCTTATGCGCCGACATAATCCCGGGCGACCCGACACAGATCAAGCACCCGCTTGTTAGACACCATCTCGAACCGCCTTCCGTCAGGCCGGCCGCCGCGCCCTGAGCGCCGTCGACAAGGTGCCGTCGTCCAGCACCTCCAGCGCGCCGCCGATCGGCACGCCTTGCGCGACACGGCTGACGACGACGGCGGACGCGGCCAGCCGGTCGGCAAGCCAGTGCGCGGTCGCGGCACCATCGACCGTCGCGCCCAGCGCCAGGATAACCTCGCGCGCCTCGCCTTCGCCGAGGCGCCGCAGAAGCGGCGTCACCGATAGGTCCTCGGGGCCGACACCGCCGAGCGGCGACAGCGTGCCGCCCAGCACATGATACAGGCCGCGATGCGCCCCGGCACGCTCGATCGCCCAAAGATCGCCGACGCCCTCGACGACGCAGATGAGCGTGCGGTCCCGGTTCGGATCGCCGCAGATGCCGCAGGGATCGTGACTGTCGAGATTGCCGCATAGCCGGCATGGCCGTACCGCCCGCGCGGCTTCGGTCAGCGCCGTCGCCAGCGGCAGCATCCGCGCCTCCGGCTGCTGCAGCAGCTTGAGCGCGGCGCGCCGAGCGCTCCGCGGACCAAGGCCCGGCAGTTTCGCCAGCAGCCCGATCAGCCGCTCGACCTCTGGGCCGCCCATGATCGAACCGCCCTCAGCCCTGGCCGCGCATCGCGGCGCTCATGCGCCTCAGAACGGCAGCTTCATCCCGGGCGGCAGCTGCATGCCGCCTGTCGCCTTCTGCATCTCCTCGGCGGCCATCGCGTCCACCTTGCGGCGGGCGTCGGCGTGCGCGGCCATGATGAGGTCTTCCAGCATCTCCATCTCGCCCGGATCAGCGAGCTTCGGATCGACCTTGACGCGCTTCATGTCACCTTTGCCGCTGAGCACGACGCTGACCATGCCGGCGCCGGCCTGTCCCTCGACCTCGGCGCTTTCCAGCGCCGCCTGCATCTCCTGCATCTTCTGCTGCATCTGCGACGCCTGCTTCATCAGGCCTGCGATATTCTTCATAGCTCGTCCTCCAACTCCATCTCGTCCATCGGCTCCGCGTCGGGTGGCGCGAAATCCGGCATATCTTCAGGCAGGTCCGGATAAGCAAGATCCGGGTCACCGGTGTCGCTCGCCGGCAATACCGCCGCCGGCGGCGGCAGGCGATATTCGTCCGCCAGCGGGTCCCGGACGGCGCCGAGCGTGGCACCCGGAAATGCCGCCATGATCGCGCGCACCAGGGGGTGCTCCGACGCCTCCTGCGCCCGGCCCTCGTCGGCCGCCTGACGCTGCGCGTCGATCGTGGGCTCGCCCGCGGCAGTCGAGATCGCGATGGTCCAGCGCTGGCCGGTCGCCTCCCCCAGCACCGCCGCGAGCTTGGCCGCAAGATCACGCGGCGCATCCGGCTCCGGCCGGATCTCGATCACGGGCGGCGCATAGCGCACCAGATGCACGGAATGCAGGAGATGGCCATAGAGCGTCACCTCCCGCCGCTCGCGCACCAGCGAGATCACGTCGCGAAAATGTTCGGGGATCACCGGGGGCGGCGGCTCGGCTGGCGGCGCATCGGGGGGTGTTTCAGGCGCGGGGCGCGCCATCGCGAGGGCGGCATTGGCACCCCCGGGCTGCGCGGCAGTCTGGGCACGCGGCGGTTGCGAGCCGGTCTGGCCGATCGGATGGGCGACGGGCTGACGGGCCGATGCCTGGGCCGCAGCAGGCTGGATCGCCGCAGCCTGAGCAGGCGGGCGCGGCTCGCCGGGCACGGAGACGGTCGGCGGCGGCATCGGCATTGGGCGGGCCGCGTCCGCGCCCGGCAACATCCGCCGCACGAGGTCGCCGGGCGTAGGCTGGTCGGCGAGGTAACATAGCCGGATGAGCACCATCTCGGCCGCCGCGCGGCGGTCTGGCGCGGCCTCGACCTCGGAGACACCCTTCAGCAGCATCTGCCACGCACGCGCGAGCATCGGAATGCTCAGCCGGTCGGCCAGGGCGGCCCCTCGCTGCCGCTCGGCCTGAGGCAGATCCGGGCTGTCACGCAAGGCGGGCGAAGCGCGGAGTCGGCTCAGCACATGCGCCAGCGCCAGCAGATCCTGCAGCAGAAGCCCGGCGTCGGCCCCACGCTCATGCGCGCGGTCGAGGATGGCCAGAACCTCGGCCGGCCGGCCGGCCATCAGCGCCTCGAAGAGGTCGAAAACGAGGCCACGGTCGGCGAGGCCCAGCATGTCGGCGACCGCCTCGCCGGAAATCGCGCCGTCCTCGGCCGCTCCGGCCTCCTGGACACCCATGGCGATCGCCTGATCGAGCAGCGAAAGCCCGTCGCGCACCGAGCCATCCGCCGCGCGGGCGATGAGTTCCAGCGCCTCGGGCGCGATCGAGACGCCCTCGGCGGTCGCGATGCGGCCGAAATGAGCCATGAGTTCCGCGGCCGGCACACGCCGCAGGTCGAACTTCTGGCAGCGGGAGAGGACCGTCACCGGAACCTTGCGCAGCTCCGTCGTGGCGAAGACGAACTTCACGTGCGGCGGCGGCTCCTCCAGCGTCTTGAGCAGCGCGTTGAAGGCATTGCGGGAGAGCATGTGGACCTCGTCCACGATGAAGACCTTCACGCGGGCCTCCATGGGGCGGAAGCGGGTCGCCTCGATGATCTCGCGCACGTCGTCGACGCCAGTGCGGCTGGCGGCGTCCATCTCGATCACGTCAGGGTGGCGGTCCGCCATGATGGCGCGGCAGTTGGAGCAGACGCCGCAAGGGTCGGCGGTAGGGCCACCCTGCCCGTCGGGCCCCGTGCAGTTGAGGCAGCGGGCGATGATGCGCGCGGTCGTGGTCTTGCCCGTGCCGCGCACGCCCGTCAGCATGAAGGCATGCGCCACGCGCCCGGTGGCGAAGGCGCGCCTCAGGATGCGGACCATCGCGTCCTGGCCGATGAGATCCTCGAATCTGCTGGGCCGGTAGGCGCGCGCGAGCACGCGGTAGGGCGCTGGCTTCGCAGGCGCCGTCAGGGCGGGTTCCACTGCCACGGGCGGCGCGGCGCGCACAGGCGCCGACACGTCCTCGCCGAACAGCCCCGGCCCTGACGGGGGCGGCGGTTCCGGCAATTGCGTGTCGGTCAGATGATCGGGGATATCGCTCTCGTCCACGCGCCCTTCTACACGATAGCTGCGCGGATGAGGCAAGAGACGAACCCGTGCAAGGGTTCGAAGCGGGGGGCCGGACACCGACCCGAGCGGAAACTCGTTGCGGCTGCTTCCTTCCGGACCTGACCGGGTTGGCGAGGCGCCCGTCCGCCGCCGACCCCCCTGCGCCGCTATCTACGCGCGGGATGTGACCGCCGCAAGCGTCGTCGCGGGTTGTCCCGTCGCGCGTGCCATGCGAAGGACGCGCGTGCCCAATTCCTCGCGCTTCACTCCCGTCCGCGCCTCGCGCCCGAATGTCTATACCGGCAGCCCGCTCGACCGAGCGGCGGAGCGCCGCAGCGACGCAGCCTTCATCGCCGCGGCCCTGGCCTCGCCGGACGCGGTCGTGGCGCCGGTCTGGCGCGCGCAGAACCTGTTCCAGGGCGAGGCCGCTCGATTTTTCAGCACCGCGGACGCGCTTGCCTGGGAGAGCGATCCGCAGCGCTGGATCTTCCTCGGGCTATGGGAGGAACGGCCGGTCTTCGCGCTCGACCTCGGCCACCACGAGACGCCGCACGACCTGCTGCCGGACGATGCCGGAACCTTCGCGGATATCCGCCAGCACGGCGGCATCCTGCCCGCGGGCGAGGCCTCGGTGCTCGCCTATGCGCGCGGGCTGATCCACTGGCAGGGCCGCACACGCTTCTGCGGCGTCTGCGGCAGCCCCTGCGTGCCGGCCAGCGCCGGGCACGTGATGCACTGCACCGGCTGCGGCACGGACCATTTTCCCCGCAGCGACCCCGCCGTCATCATGCTGGTGGTGCGCGACGACACGATATTGCTCGGCCACGCGACCCGCTTCCCCGAAGGGATGTATTCGACGCTGGCCGGCTTCGTGGAGCCGGGCGAAAGCCTGGAGGAGGCGGTGCGGCGCGAGGTCTATGAGGAAACCGGGGTGCAGGTCGGCGACGTCGCCTATCATTCGAGCCAACCCTGGCCGTTCCCCTCCTCGCTGATGCTGGGCTTCTACGGCGAGGGTCTGACCGACGCCATCGAGTTCCGCGACGCCGAGTTGGCCGATGCGCGCTGGTTCACCCGGGAGATGTGCCGGGCGCCCGAGGCGCATGGCTTCCGGCTGCCGGGTCCGGACAGCATCGCGCGCCGCCTCATCGAGGACTGGCTCGCAGCCGGTTAAGGCGACCGCGGCCCCATCGGCCAAAAGCGCATCCGCATGCGCGTCCTCAACCGGGCGCGCATGGCGGCGAGCCGGCGGAAGCCGTGGGCGGCGCCCGGCTCCGGCTCGGACGCGCGGCCCCAGACGAGGCGGCGCAGCAGGCGGCGCGCTTTCCCCCACGCCGGCCGGATCCGCTCGAGGCCCCAGTCTCGCGCTGCCTCAAGCTTGCCATGCCCCCATGCGAACCAGCCGATCGTCATCAGCGCGGGGCGGCATGCCTGATAGATCCAGAGAGCCAGGAGCAGGCCCGTGCCCTTGAAGAGAAGGACGACGGCGGTGGCTGCCAGAAGGTTTCCATGCGCCAGCAGATAAGCCGCGTAGAAGCCGGCAATATGGCTCATGCCCTCGGGGATGAGGAAAAGGGGCAGAATGGCCCAGGGCGGCAACCGCGCCAGCCGCGACTCCAGATGCCGCACCGGCGCCCAGCGCCGCAGAACGCGAGAGCCTTCCCGTATGACCCACTCGAGCGGCACCAGCAGTAGCGCCAGAGGCAGCAGCAGCGCATCGCGCAGCCGGTGCCAGAGAGGCCTCGCCGGGAAAGGCTTCCGCTTTTTCATCTACGGTCTATAGCGCTCCCCGCGCCGTGGTGGCAGGCGGTGGGGTAAGCCCGTGCCGGTTTTGTGAATCGCGGCCGGGTCCGGTAGAAGCGCGCCCTTGCGCCGGTACCGGACGACGGACATCAGGATAAGAATATCGAGAATGGCCTTCGCCTCCCCTCTGCGCAGCCCGCTCTCCCGGCTCGACCGGTATATTCTCCGCCAGATCCTGCTGGCGCTAGTGGCCGTGACGCTGGGGCTCGTAGCGCTCATCTGGCTGACCCAATCGCTCCGCTTCGTCGAGCTTATCGTCAATCGCGGCCTTTCGCCTTTCGTTTTCCTGCGGCTGACGGCACTTCTGGTGCCGAGCTTCGTCGCCGTGATCCTGCCGATCACGACCTTCGTCGTCGTGCAGTTCGTCTATCAGAGGCTGGCGGGGGACCGCGAACTCACCGTCATGCGCGCCGCCGGGCAGTCGCCCTGGCGTCTCGCCAAGCCGACGATCGTGCTCGCGGTCGGCGTCGCGGCGCTCTGCTTCTGGCTCAACATCTGGATCGTGCCGGCAAGCTTCACCGCCTTCCGCGACTACCAGTTCGAGATCCGCAACCGCATCGCGGCCTTCCTGCTGCAGGAGGGGGTGTTCACCCAGATTTCGAACAACCTGACCGTCTATGTCCGCCACCGTGACCAGGACGGCACGCTGCACGGCATCATGCTGGATGATGAGCGCAACCCGGCCGATCCCGCCACCATCATCGCGCAGGCCGGCCGGATCGTCGCCGGGCCGCTCGGACCGCGCGTGATCCTGTTCAACGGCGCGCGGCAGGAGGTCGACAAGAAGACCGGGCGGCTCAACCTGCTGACCTTCAGCGAGAACGTGATCAACCTTGCCGGATCGGCAAGCGGCAGCGGCACCCAGTACCGCGACGATTCGGAAGTGTCGTTGCATGAACTGCTGCACCCGGCGCCGGGTGAACTCCTCCCGCAGGACATCCCCAAATGGCGGGCCGAGGCGCATAGACGGCTGTCCTCGCCTCTGACCGCGATTTCCTATGCGCTCGTGGCGCTGGCCTCGGTGCTGACGGGGGGCTTCCGACGCCATGGCGGCTTCGCCCGTCCGCTGATCGGCATCGGCATCACCGTGGGGCTCGTGGCGCTCGGGCTCAGCGTCAACAATCTCGCCTCCCGCAACAGCGCCTTCATACCGTTGATCTGGGTGCAGGCGGTGCTGCCGGGTGTGGTCGCCGGCTGGATACTGCTGCGGCCGGAGCGCATCCGGGTGCCGCGCCGCGCGCCCGCCGATGCGCCGCCCACCGCACTCGGCAACGGCGGGGCCTGAGAGGTGTTCCTGTCGCGCATCCTCGCCCTCTACATCAGCCGCCTGTTCATGATCTCGGTCGTGTCCGTCCTGGCCGCGCTCACCGCGCTCGTCTCCCTGTTTGATTTCCTCGAGCTTCTCCGCCGCGCGGCTTCCCGCCCCGAGGTGAGCTTCGGCATGGTTGTGGAGATGGCGGCACTGCGCATGCCCTGGGCGGTGCTCGAAATTTTGCCTTTCGCCGTGCTGCTGGGGGGGATCTGGGCCTTCTGGCGTCTCAGCCGGTCCTCGGAACTCGTGGTCGCGCGCGCGGCCGGGCTCTCGGCATGGCAGTTCCTGCTCGGCCCCATCATCTGCGCCTTCGCCGTCGGCGTCTTCGGGGTAGCCGCGATCAGCCCGGTTTCGGCCTCGCTCTTCGCCCATGCCAACACTTTGGAGCAGGACTATCTCGACCCGGGCGGCGGGCCGCTCGCCCTCAACGGCGGCCAGCTCTGGGTGCGCCAGGGCGACAATACCGGCGTGAAGGGCGGCATCGCGATCATCCACGCGACCGGCGTGATGATGCGCCACGAGGTGCTCACGACCGGGCCGCTCACGGTCTTCAGGATCGGCCCCAACGACGAGATGATCGACCGCATCCAGGCGACGAACGCGAAGCTGCTGCCGGGGGCGTGGCTGCTGGCGGGTGCGCGGGTGCTGGTGCCGGGCCAGATCCCGACGCCGCCGCGCCCTATGGCGCTGCCGACCGACCTCAACGTCCACCGCATCCAGCAGAGCTTCGCCGCGCCCGACGCGCTCTCGTTCTGGCAGCTACCGGGCTTCATCCGCGTGCTGGCGAGATCGGGCTTTTCGACGGTCGCGCACCGTCTCCGTTACCAGGCGCTGCTGGCCCTGCCCCTGCTTTGCGCCACGATGTCGCTGGTCGCGGCCGGATTTTCCATGCAGAGCAGCAGGCGCGGTGGCATCGCCCGCATGCTGGGGGGTGGCGTCGCCTCGGGCTTCGCGCTTTTCATGCTGTCGCAGGTTGCACAACAGTTCGGGCAGTCAGGCGCGCTTCCCGTGGTATTGGCTGCCTGGGCGCCGGCGGCGGCCGGGCTGATGCTCGCTTTGTCGCTGCTGCTGCATCTCGAAGACGGTTGAGGGTCCGCGCGATGTCCAAGAGTTTTACCAAGCGTCCGGCTTCCGGTCCCAAGCGCAGCAAGGGCCGCCACGCCCGGCGTCGGCTCGGCCACGGCCTGCTCGCGGGCCTTACCTGCGTGGCGGTGAGCGGCTTTCCGACGCTCGTGCGCGAGGCGTGGGCCCAGACCGGCATGATCGAGACAGGGCCGGTCTTCGACCGCAAGAAGCCCGTGACCTTCCAGGCCGACCGCATCGAGTACAACCAGAAGACCAATGTGGTCACCCTCGCGGGCCATGTGGAGGCCTGGCAAGCCGGGCATGTCCTCTTCGCCGACCGCGTGCTCTATGACCGCAACACCAACGTGGCCGACGCCGTGGGTCACGTCGTGCTCGTCTCCCCGGACGGCCAGATCATCTACTCCGACTACGCCGAGCTCAGCCGCGACATGTCGAGCGGCATCATGAGCATGATGAACGTGACGCTGGCGCAGAACGCCAAGCTCGCGGCGAACGGAGGGCGGCGGACGGATGGCAAGGTCAATGAGCTGAGCCGCGCGGTCTATACCGCCTGCAGCGTCTGCGCGAAGCACCCGAACAGCTATCCGCTGTGGCAGATCAGCGCGCGCAGCGCCACGCAGGACATCCAGCACCACCTGATCGAGTATCGGGACGCGACGATGCAAATCGACGGCGTTCCGATTCTCTGGCTGCCGTATTTCTCGCATCCCGACCCGAGCGCCAAGCGGATGAGCGGACTGCTCATCCCGGCCGCCGGCTTCAACAGCCACCTCGGCGCCTTCACCGAGATCCCTTACTATTGGGTCATCAACAACAGCACGGACGCGACGGTCACGCCCATACTCTCGACCAAGTTCGGGCTCGCGGGGGACGCGAAATACCGCGAGGATTTCAACTTCGGGCGACTGAACGTCGACGCATCGGCCGGCCTCGATCACGGAAAGCTCGGCGGCGCGCTGTTCGCCAACGGCATCTTCGACCTCAACCCGTCCTGGCGGGCCGGCTTCAACGTGCAGCGCGCCAGTTCGGTCAACTATCTGAACGACTATTCCATTCTGCCCAACGCCAACGAGCTGCAGAGCGAGTTCTACCTGGAGGGTTTCGGCGCCGGCTCCTACGCCCGGCTTGAATCGAGCTTCTACCAGGGACTGGTCGGCAGCGTGACCGACAGCCAGCTGCCGCTCGTCCTGCCCTACGGGCTCTATTCCTACAAGGGCCAGCCGGACAGCCTGGGCGGCACGCTCTCGCTCGACGCCAACGCCTTCAACATCCTGCGGACGACGGGCACCAGCACCCAGCGCGCGGCCATCAGCGGCAACTACGCGCTCCCCTTCCATGACGGGCTCGGCGAACTCTGGAGCACGGTCTTCCACGTCGACGCGGCGGCCTATGCAGCGACCGGCCTCAACGACTACCCGAACTACGACACCGCGAATTCGAGCGCGTCGGAATTGCGCGCCCTGCCTCAGGTCGCGCTCAACTACCGCTGGCCGATCGTCAACGATTCCGGGGCACTCGGCTCGCAGCTGGTGCAGCCCATCGTGCAACTCATCGCCGCACCGATCATCAGCAACAACATCGATAAGACCAACATCCCGAACGAGGACAGCTACGACTTCCAGTTCACCGACGCGAACCTCTTCGGCTTCAACAAATATCCTGGGATCGACCGGATGGAGAGCGGCATGCGCGCCAATCTCGGCCTTGAGAGCGAGTGGTTCCTCAACAACGGCGGCACCATCGACGGGTTGATCGGCCAGTCCTACCGCGCGCACAAGGACAACACCTTCGCGCCGGGCTCGGGCCTTGACGGGAATGTCTCGGACATCGTGGCGCGTCTGAGCTACACGCCGACGAGCTGGCTCGACTTCGTCTACCGCACCCGCCTCAATCACAACGGGTTTCAGGACCAGTACACCGATACCTTCGTCTCGGCCGGCGTCCCGGCGCTCCGCGTGACGGGCGGCTACCTCTATTCCAAATACGACCCGTACTACTATTACGACGGCAATCCGCCGCCCGCGAGCTACTACACCCCGCGCAACGAGGTGACCTTCGGCCTGTCCACCGTCTACAAGCAGTGGAACTTGAATACGTCGTTCCAGCGGAACATCCAGACCGGACAGTTCGACAGCACGGCGATCAATGGCGGGTGGCAGAACGACTGCCTCGGCGTCAACCTCAGCTTCATCCGCAGCAACACCACGATCGGGAACGAGACCGGCTCGACGACCTTTCTGCTGACCGTGACCTTCAAGACGATCGGCACAGTCGGCTTCAACGCGCTCTAGACCGCGTGCTCCAGATCGGCCGACCGGCACGCAACGACAAACGACTTCGGGAGCTTCGTACCAGGCCATGTCCTTTCGCCTGAAACTCATCTGCCTGCTGGTGTTACCCGCATGGCTTGCCTGCGCAGGCTTTGCCGTGCCGCAGGCCGAAGCGCAAAGCGCGACCATCGCCGCCGTCGTCAACGGGGATGTCATCACCAATGACGACGTGAACGCGCGCGCCCGCTTCTTCGCGCTCGCGACCGCGCAGCCGCTGTCGCCGGATGTGCTGCAGCGGCTGAAGCCGCAAATTCTGCAGCAGCTCATCAACGAGCGGCTGGAGATGCAGGAGGCGCAAAAGCGCGGGATCGTCATCACCGGCAAGCAAGTGGCGGCCGCGATCGGCGAGATCGAGCACAACAACAACATGGCCCCGGGCCAGTTGCGGGCGAGGTTGCAGACGCTCGGCATCGATCCGGACACGCTGATCTCCCAGGTGCGGACGCAGCTGGGTTGGACCCAGGTGCTACGTCAGGTGGTGGGCGAGATGGGCCGGCCGACGCCCGCCGAGATCGACCGCCAGCTCACTCTGATGAAGAAGCAGGGCGCACAGCCGCAATACGACGTGGGCGAGATCTTCATCCCGGTTAACAGCCCCTCCGACGAGGCCGGCGCCGAAAAGTTCGCGAACACCGTCATCACGGAGCTGCGGGCGGGCGCGCCCTTCCCGATCATCGCCGCACAGTTCAGCCAGGGCTCGACCGCCTTGCAGGGCGGCGCTCTCGGCTGGGTCGGCGCCGATCAGCTTGACCCGGCGGTGGCGCAGCTTGTCACCCAGATGCCGATCGGCGCGATCAGCGACCCGGTCCCGGTGGCGGGCGGGCTCGTCATCGTGCAGCTGCGCGGGCGCCAGGATGCGGGGCAGAGCGGAGGCGCGGACACGATCTTGAGCGTGCGTCAGGTTTTCCTGCCCTTCAGCACGCCGCTGAACGCGCAGAACCCGACTGCTCAGCAGCGTCAGACGATGGTGAAGCTGCACTCCATTTCGGACTCGGTCCACAATTGCGACGAGATGGAGGCGGCCAACAAGGCGAACGGCTCCCCGAAGCCCGCGAACCCCGGCCCGGTGAATCTCGCGCAGGTGACGCCTCCGCAGTTCAAGGCGCTTCTGACGCGGCTGCCGGTGAACAAGCCCAGCCCGCCCCTGATCGCCGAAAACGGCGCCACGCTGGTCATGGTCTGCAGCCGCAGCACGCAGGCCGCTGGATTGCCGACGCGCCAGCAAATCGCCGAGCAGCTGTTCAGCAACCGCATCGGCCTCGCCGCCGAGCAGACGCTGGACCAGCTGCATCGTCAGGCGACGATCAAGATCATGCAGTGACCGCGGCGTCTTGACGCACGCCCAGGCCGCGAAGGCTCTGCCGCCGATCCGGGATGTGATCGCGCGGCATGGCTTCCGGGCAAAGCACGCCCTCGGGCAGCATTTTCTGCTCGACCTCAACCTGACGGCGCGGATCGCGGCCATCGCGGGCGACCTCGATGGGCGGCACGTGATCGAGGTGGGCCCGGGCCCGGGCGGCCTCACCCGCGCTCTACTCGCGACTTCAGCCGCAAGCGTGACCGCCATCGAGATCGACCCGCGCGGCGTCGCCGCGATGGACGAGCTCGCGGCGGCTCATCCCGGACGGCTCGCGGTCGTGGCGGCCGATGCCCTGAAGGTGGATGTCGCGGCACTGGTGCCCGCGCCACGCCAGATCGTGGCGAACCTTCCCTACAACGTCGGGACACCGCTCCTCGTTGGATGGTTGCGGCAGGCCGCCGCGTTCGAACGGCTGACGCTGATGTTCCAGGAGGAGGTGGCACAGAGGATCGCCGCCGCGCCCGGAACTTCGGCTTATGGCCGGCTGTCGGTGCTGACGCAGTGGACCTGCACGGCAGCGCTCGCGCTGCGCATCCCTCCCGAGGCCTTCACGCCGCCGCCGAAGGTGCACTCGGCAGTGGTTCGGCTCATTCCCCGGCCGCAGCAGCCCGATCCGGCGCTTTTCGCGGCGATGGAACGGCTCACCCAACATGCTTTCGGGCAGCGACGCAAAATGTTGCGTGCTGCCCTCAAGCCGCTTGGTGGCGAGGATTTGCTTCGCCGCGCCGGAATCGAGCCGACGCGCAGGGCCGAAACCCTGAACATCGCGGAGTTCGACGGGCTTGCCCGCCTGCTCGGTCCGTAATCGCCGACCGCCCGACGGACGGACGGGTGCCGGCGATCAGCTGCGGTCGCAGATCAGGAGTGGTTGATGCTGTGCAGCTCACGCGCATTGAGCTGATTGGCAGAATCGTCCGGGTTGCCGTTGACGGGAGCATTGATGGCGCCGCCACCGTTGCCGTTCATGCCCATACCGCCGTTCGACATGCCCCCGTTGCCGTTCATGCCCCCGTTGCCGTTCATCATGCTCATCCCGCCCGTGGACGTGTCACCCGGCGAAAGCTGCTCGGCCATACGCAGGTGCTTGTACAGCACCGGCAGCGTGTTCATTGCGAACTTGCGCAGCTGGGGGTTCTGCCCGGAATGCGCTTCCGCGCGAAACAGAGCGATCACGTGCCGGTGGACGCGGACCTGGACATGGTTGAACATCGTGTCGAACTGATCCGCGGGAACCGACTGCAGCCGCTGATAGATCGCCTGCTGCATGGAATTCGGACCCGAGGCCGGCGTCATCCCGAGGTTCTGGACGATGCCCGTCAACTCGTTGTTGGCCTTGGTGTGATCAGTGACCAGCATGTGACCAAAGTGCCGCTCGGTCCGCGTCTGGCCGCGCTGCATTGCCAGCTGGCCCAGCATCACCTCGCCCATGCCGCCGGCCGATGCGCGCTGCACGAATTGCGCGTCGGTCATATGCAGCATGCCGCCCATCTGCCCGTTGGCCATGGGCGCACTATCCATCTGCCCGTTGCCCATCTGCCCGTTGCCCATCTGCCCGTTGCCCATCTGCCCGTTGCCCATCTGCCCGTCGCCCATTTGGCTGTTGCCCATCTGCGCGGTGCTGGTGCCGCCAGCCGTATCTTCGGGCATAACCGTATGCGTGCCGGCCTCCTGGCCAGGCTTCAACGTGATGACCTGCGGGTTCGCTCCACTCGCCGTCGGCGCCGCTGCATTCTCCGACGGGACGTTCTGGGCGAGCGCTGCGGTCGCCGTGCCGGCGAGGAGGCTCAGGCCGCACGCCGTGGAAAGCAACCAACGGTTTCTCATATTCGGTCTCCTGTCATGAAATTGCATGTCGTGGACACACAGGTATGACGCCTTAGATTGGCCCGGTCAGGCAGGAGGAAAGACAACTCGCCGTGACAGCGCGGCGGGTCGCGGCAGCCGCGCCCTATATGGGCCTGGGGGTTGCCCATCCAGGGGCAGCAGTTCACAAGGCGCACTTCGACGCGACTGACGCACCCGAACAAGGAGATCTGGTGACCCGTCTAGCGGACATCTTCACCCGCAAGGCTCCACCGGCGGTCGATACGACCCCGCTCGCCCAGGCGCGTCAGCCGGAGCGGCAGCAGAGGATGGCGGAGGCGCTGCGCGGCCTGCTGGCCGACTATCGGAACGGCGCCGCCGCCCCGCTCAAAAACGGTCACGCCAATGGGCACGCCCATGCGGAGCTGACGCTCAGTCCGCTGATCGAGGTCGCGACGACCCTATGGACCCGCGTGCTGCGCTTCGACGCCGCCGACCCGGCCTGGGCGGATCGCGACCGTGTCGTCATCGCCCAGCACGAGCACGGCCGCCTGCTGAGGGCGGTGCTGGAACTGACGGGCGTCGAACAGGCGCATCTCGCACTCGGGCTGCCTGGGCTCGATCCGGTCTTCGGGCCGCCGGGCCAAGCGCTCGCCTTCGCGGTCGGCAGCGCGATCGCGGAGCGGATGATGGCGGCGCGCTTCGGCAAAAGCCTCGTCGACCACCGCACCTGGGTCATCGCGACCCCGGCCGATATCGCGGGCGGGCTGAGCTATGAGGCGGCGAGCCTCGCGGGCGTGTTCAAGCTCGCGAAGCTCGCGATCATCGTCGACGATACGCCGACCCAAGGCCACGCGTCCTCGGACGAGATGCTGGAACGCTTCGCCTCCTGGGGCTGGGCGACGAAACGCGTCGGCGCGCAAGATCCGGCCGCGATCAGCGCGGCCTTCACCATCGCACTCCGGGCGCGCAAGCCCCTGCTCATCGCGTGCCGCAAGCCCCAGGCAGCCCCGCTGTCGGCGTTGAGACCTGCCGAGCGCGCGATTGCCGAGGATCTGCGCGAGGCCTGGAGAGCCGCCGGCGCACGCAACACGACGGCCCGACGCGGCTGGCTCAAGCGCCTCGCGCGGCACGCGCAGGTCGCGGATTTCGACCGCGCGATAAACAGCCGGCTGCCCGATGGCTGGCGCGACATCGCGCGCGCCGAGCGGATGCGCCTCGCCGAGACGGACGAAGCCTTGTCGCCGCTCGTCGCCGGGCATCGCTTCGTGGAGGCCATGGCGGCGGCCTTGCCCGATCTCGTCGGCGGCGCGCCCTCGCCACAGGGCAAGCCCGCCACCGCGCCGCTGCAGGGCGCAATACCCATCGATGCAGGCGACTACAGCGGCCGGCATATCGCCTTCGGCGCCGCCGAAACGGCGCTGGCGGGCGTCGTGGCGGGGGTCTGCAGCCATGGCGGCTTGACCGTCGTCGCCGAAACGAGCGCGGCCGGTGCCGATTGCCTGCCGCAGACGCTCCGTCCGCTCGCCCGTGATGGCCGGCGGATCGTCCACGTATTGGTGGAGCAGCACAGCGACCCCGCCGCCGCAGCGGCACTCCCCCTCGCCTCCCTCCGCGCGATCCCGAACCTGCACGTCTTCCGGCCCGCCTGCGCGGTGGAGACCGCCGAATGCTGGGAGTTGGCGCTGCAGCGGGACGACGGGCCGAGCGTGCTGATCCAGTCTGCCCTGCCGATGCAGCGGTGGCGCGAGGAGGGCACGGAAAACGCCTGCGCGCGGGGCGGCTATGTCGCGGCGGGCTTGTATGACGCGCGCGCCGCGACTTTGATCGCAAGCGGCGCCGAACTGCCCGTGGCGCTGGAGGCCCGGTCGCTGCTGGCCGATGCGGGAATTTCCGTGGCGGTCGTTTCACTGCCCTGCTGGTCTCTGTTCGCGAACCAAAATGAGGCGTATCGGGCTGACGTATTGGGCGACGCGCCCCGCCTTGGCGTGGAAGCCGGTTCCGATTTCGGCTGGGGCCGCTGGCTGGGCGCGCAGGGGCAATTCATCGGCGCGGCCAGCCTCGGCGCGATGGCGGCGCGGCCGGGCGAGTATTTCAGGGTCACGGCGGAAGCACTCGTGATCGCGGTGAGAAAGAAGCTTTAGAGGTCGGTGTCCGCGAGGGCACGCCAACAACAGGAGAAGCTGACTATGGCAGTGACGGTGGCGATCAATGGCTTCGGCCGCATCGGGCGTCTGTTCCTCCGCGCCCTCATCGAGAGCGGACGCACGGATCTGGAGCCGGTGCTGATCAATGACCTCGGCAGCGTCGAGGCGAATGCTCACCTGTTCCGCTACGACAGCGTCCACGGCCGCTTCCCCGGAGAGGTCAAGGTCGACGGCAACTCGATCGTCATCACCTATAACGGCCGCACCTATAAGCCGATCCGCGTCTCCGCCGAGCGCGATCCCACCAAGGTCCCGATGCAGGGCGTCGATGTGGCGCTGGAATGCACCGGCATCTTCACCAGCAAGGAGTCCGCGTCCAAGCTGCTCGAGGCCGGCGCGCGCAAGGTGCTGGTCTCGGCCCCGGCCGACGGCGTGGATGCCACGATCGTTTTCGGCGTCAACGACAAGACGCTGACGCGCGAGATGACCGTCATCTCCAACGCCTCCTGCACCACGAACTGCCTTGCGCCGATGGCCAAGGTCCTGAACGACAGCTTCGGCATCCTGCGCGGCTACATGGTGACCATCCACTCCTACACCGGCGATCAGAAGACGGTGGATACGCTGCACAAGGATCTGCACCGCGCCCGCGCCGCCGCCGTCTCGATGATCCCGACCTCAACCGGCGCCGCGCGCGCCGTCGGCCTCGTGCTGCCGGAGCTGAAGGGCAAGTTGGACGGCACGGCCATCCGCGTGCCGACGCCGAACGTCTCGCTCGTCTCGCTCGACGTGAACCTGCGCGACAAGGCGACAAAGGACGAAGTCAACGCCGCGATGAAGGCTGCGTCCGAGGGCGCGCTGAAGGGTATCCTCGCCTACAACACCGAGCCGCTCGTGAGTTCGGACTTCAACCACGTCCCGGCCTCCTGCACCTTCGATGCCACGCAGACGGCGGTGGTGGACGGCGAGCTGGTCCGCGTGATGGGCTGGTACGACAACGAGTGGGGCTTCTCGAACCGGATGGCCGACACGGCCGCTGCCTTCGGCGCCCTTTAAGACCAAAAAAAAGCGACGAGGGAACGCGCCATGAGCTTCAAGACGCTCGACGACCTGGACGTCCGGGGGAAGCGCGTGCTGGTGCGCGCCGACCTCAACGTGCCGATGCGGGACGGCCATATCAGCGACATGACGCGCGTCGAGCGCGTCGTGCCGACGATCCGGGAACTCGCCGAAAAGGGCGGCCGGGTGGTCATCCTCTCGCATTTCGAGCGTCCGAAGGGCCGCCGTGTGCCCGAGATGTCGCTCGGGCCGCTGAGCGAGGCGATCTCGGAGGTGCTGCGCCGCCCGGTCGCTTTCGCCAATGACTGCGTCGGGCCGGAAGCCGAGGCCGCCGTCGCGAAGCTGCAGGACGGGGACGTGCTGCTGCTGGAGAACACCCGCTTCCACAAGGGCGAGGAGGCGAACGACCCGGAGTTTGCCGCCGCGCTGGCGAAGCTCGGCGATGTCTACGTGAACGACGCCTTTTCGGCCGCGCACCGGGCCCATGCCAGCACCGAGGGGGTCGCCCACCACCTGCCGAGCTACGCGGGCCGGCTGATGCAGGCCGAACTGGAGGCGTTGGAATCGGCGCTCGCCAAACCGGAGCGGCCGGTCATGGCGATCGTCGGCGGGTCCAAGGTTTCGACCAAGCTCGACCTTCTCGGCAATCTCCTGGAGCGCGTGGACGTGCTGGTGATCGTCGGCGCCATGGCCAATACCTTCCTTGCCGCGAAAGGCCTGCCGGTCGGGCGCTCGCTGCAGGAAAAGGACCTGCACGAGACGGCGCGCGAGATCATGGAGCGCGCTAAAGGCAGCAGCTGCGAAATCGTGCTGCCGGTGGACGGCACCATCGCGCAGGAGTTCAAGGCGCATGCGGCGACGCAGACCCTGCCGGTGGACGCCGCGCATGACGGCATGTCTCTCGACGTGGGCCCGGACACGGCGCGGCTGATCATCGCGCGGCTGGGAACCGTCAAGACGCTGGTTTGGAATGGGCCGCTCGGCGCTTTCGAGACCCCGCCTTTCGACGCCTCGACGATGCTCGTCGCCAAGGCGGTCGCCGACCTCACCGCCGAAGGCCGCCTCCGGAGCGTCGCCGGCGGTGGCGACACGGTCTCGGCTCTGCGGCAGGCAGGCGTTCTGGACGAGTTGACGTACGTCTCCTCGGCCGGCGGCGCCTTCCTCGAATGGCTCGAAGGCAAAACGCTTCCGGGCGTCAAAGCTCTCGACGCGAAGGTGGGCGGCTGATGGTCGATTACGTGATCACCCCGCCGCCCGTCCCAGCGGTGCCCGTGCGCGGCGGCGGCCTGTTTCCGGTGCGCCGCATCTTCTGCGTCGGGCGCAACTACGCGGCCCACGCGCGCGAAATGGGCCACGACCCCGACCGCGATCCGCCCTTCTTCTTCACCAAGCCCGCGGATGCGATCCTGACCGGTGGCGCCGAGATGCCCTACCCGGCGGCCACGCAGGACCTGCACCACGAGGTCGAGCTTGTCGTGGCGCTCGGCTCAGGCGGAGCGAACGTCGATGTGGCGGATGCGAAGGCGCTCGTCTGGGGCTACGCCGCCGGGCTCGACATGACGCGGCGCGACCTTCAGGGCGAGGCCAAGAAGCTCGGGCGGCCTTGGGACATGGGCAAGGGCTTCGACTTTTCCGCCCCCATCGGCGATCTGGTGGCGGCGGCGGATCTGGGCCGCAAGTATGGCTCGGACGGGCACATAGTCCTTAACGTCAACGGCGAGGAGCGCCAGGAAGGCGACATCGCCGACATGATCTGGAGCATCCCGGAGGTCATCGCCGCGCTGTCGCGCCTCGTGCGGCTGGCGCCCGGCGACCTCATCTTCACCGGCACGCCGGAAGGTGTCGCCGCGGTGAAGCCCGGGGATGAGCTGGAAGGGCTCGTGTCCGGCCTGCCCCCGGTGAAGACGCGAATCGCGGGCTAGACCGCGTCGGATGCCCAAGCCTTTCCGCGTCGTCACCTGGAACATCAACTCGATCAGGCTGCGGCAGGTGCTGCTGCGCGATGTCGTCGCCGCGCTCGACCCCGATGTGATCTGCCTGCAGGAAACCAAGTGCCCGGACGAGTTCTTCCCGCTCGAACTGCCCGCGGTGCTCGGCTTCAAGCACGTGCTGTTCCGCGGCATGAAGGGTTATAACGGCGTCGCAACTTTCTCCAAACGGCCGATCCGGCGGCACGAGACGACGCAGGACTGGGTCGGGCGCGAGGATTGCCGCCATCTGGCCGTGGAGGTGGACGCGCCCGGCGGCCCGCTGGTGATCCATAACTTCTACGTCCCCGCGGGCGGCGATATCCCTGACCCCGCGCTCAACCCCAAATTCGCCCATAAGCTCGATTTCGTGGCCGCCGCGCGGGACCATTTCGCGGCCACGCCTGACCTCCGCCGCAGCATCCTCGTCGGCGACCTCAACATCGCGCCGCTGGAACACGACGTCTGGAGCCACAAGCAGCTGCTCAAGATCGTCTCCCATACGCCGGCCGAGGTGGCGCTGCACACGGCGTGGCAGGAGACCTGCTTCACCGACGGGCTGCGGCATTTCGTGCCGCCCGAGGAAAAGCTTTATACGTGGTGGTCCTACCGCGCGCGGGACTGGGCGGCGGCGGATCGCGGGCGTAGGCTGGATCATGTCTGGGTCACGCATGATCTGAAGGGGGCGCTGTCGCGCCATACCATCCTGAAAGACGCGCGGGGCTGGACCCAAACGTCCGATCATGTCCCCGTCTGCGTGGAGTTGAGGATCTGATGTCGGTCGGCACCTCTCCTCCCACATCGATACACGTAGCGCTCTATGACACCTTGATTAGGGCGATGAAGGAAACGACGCGATCAAGATTCAAGGCACACAAAAGGCTTCAATCACTCGATCGGAAGCTGACTTGGTTAACGGCACTTGCCTCCTCCTATGTCGTGATAATCACTGTAGCTCCGAACTATCTGACCTACACAGATTCGACAAAAAGCCTATCTGATTTTCTGACAGTTGCACTTTCAATAATAATACTTGTGAGTTCGCTTTTACAATTTGCTAGTCAGAATGGCGTCACTGCAGAGCAACACCATCGGTGCGCACTCGAGATTAATGAGATTCGGCGAGAGCTGGAATTCGCTGGAAGTGCTGCAGACGTATCCCAATTTTTGGCTCATTATAACGTTGCGTTACAGAAATATAGCATTAATCATGAGGATATTGATTATGATCGTGTACGGCTTGAGCGGAGACATGAACATCCGGAGATTACACGCTTCGAAGCCTCGGTCCTAACTTTCAAGATTTTCCTCAGTGACTATGTAGTTCCGATAACGATGATTATATTAACGGTGGTGGTGCTCTATCTCATTTTCCATATGTCCAAGCCCGCACTGATCTGAATTGGCCTAGATAACTTCGACTTTTTTTGCGTGGAGTTGAGCCTATGAAGCGTATCGTGCTTGTCACCGGCGCCGGCAGCGGCGTCGGACGTGCCGCGGCCCACGCGCTGCTGGGCGATGGCGACACCGTCTATCTCGCCGGCCGCCGCCTCGCGGCCCTGGAGGAGACGGCGGCCGGGCAGGCCGGGCGCGGCACGGCCATCCCCGTGCAGGCGGATGTGACCGACCCCGCAAGCGTGGACGCGCTGTTCGCGCGCATCGCCGCGGGCCACGGCCGCCTCGACGTGCTGTTCAACAATGCCGGCGGCAACACGCCGCCGACCAATTTCGGCGACTTGACCTGGGACCAGTGGCGATCCGTGCTCTCGGTCAATCTCGACGGCATGTTCCTCTGCGCGAGCGCCGCCTTCCACATGATGCGCGACCAGTCGCCGCAGGGCGGCCGGATCATCAACAACGGCTCGATCTCGGCGCACTCGCCGCGCCCCGGCTCGGCGCCCTACACCGCAAGCAAGCACGCCGTGACAGGGCTGACCAAGTCGATCGCGCTCGACGGGCGGCGTTTCGGCATTGCCTGCGGGCAGCTCGACATCGGCAACGCCGCCACGCCGATGACGACGCGCATGACCGAGGGGGTGCCGCAGGCCGATGGCCGCATGGCGCCGGAGCCCCGCATGGACGTGGCCGATGTCGGCCGCAGCGTGCTGTTCATGGCCGGGATGCCGGCCGACGCGAACGTGCAGTTCATGACGGTGATGGCGACGCACATGCCCTTCATCGGGCGCGGCTGACCCCCGGTGGCGTCGGAGGAGCCGGTCCCGCCCGATCCGCATGACGAAAGCTCCGCCGCCTATCGGCGCGGCATGGCGGAGTTGCACAGCCAGTTCGGCGCGATGGCCGACACCTACATCCAGCGGCTCAAGGCAATCGCGCCCGAATTCGCCTGGGTGAACGTGACCTTCCCGTTCGGCGAGATCTACCCGCGCAACGTGCTCGACCTCAAGACGCGGGAGCTTTGCACCGTGGCGGCGCTGACCGTGCAGGGCTTCGCGCTGCCGCAGCTCAAGCTGCACATCGACGCGGCGCTGCGCGTGGGCGCCACCCGCGCCGAAGTCGTGGAAGTCATCACGCAGATGATCTGCTACTGCGGCTTTCCGGCCGCCACGAACGCTCTGCTGACGGCCGAGGCGGTCTTCGCGGCTCACGCGGAGGCCTCGGGCGAGCCGCCCAGCTAGGCGCCCGCTGCAATGCCGGCTAGGCGCCCGCCGGCAATGCCTCCAGCGCGGCGGCGGCGGCGGCCAGTGGCTCGTCCCATCGGGCGGGCGCCACCTGCCGGAACAGCCGCAGCGACGGGTACCAGGGCGAATCGGCGCGGTCGCGCAGCCAGCGCCAGTCGCTCGTGAAGGGCAGCAGGACCCAGGCGGGCCGGCCCATAGCGCCGGCGATATGCGCGACCGAGGTGTCGACCGTCACCACCAGATCCAGCGCCGCGATGATGGCGACCGTATCCTCGTAATCGGTGATCGCGCGGGCTGCGTCCACCAGCGGGGCGCGGCCCTCGTAGGATGCCACCTCGGCGGCGGCGTCCCCCTTTTGCAGGCTGATAAGGGCGATGCCGGGCACCTGCGCCAGCGGCGGCGCCAGCGTTGCGAGCGCCATCGAGCGATTGCGGTCGTTGCGATGCGAGCGCCGCCCCGCCCAGACGATGCCGACCCGGCGCAGCCCCTCCGGCACGGCGAGATCGAGCTTCGTTCGCCACATCGCGGCGCGATCCGCGTCGACCGGGAAGGGCAGCGGCGGCGGGATGGTGTCGATCCGCGTGCCGTGCAGCCGCGGCAGACCGGAGAGCGGGCAATAGGCGGCGAAACTCGTGCACTCGTCCCAGTTGGTGGCGATCGGGAGCGCAGGAAACATGCGGCGCATCAGCGGCTCCATCTCATTGCTGGTCGCCAGCATGGCCTTCTGCCCCTTCGCGATCACCCAGGGGATGTAGCGGCTGAACTGGATCACGTCGCCGAAACCCTGGTCGCCGATCAGCAACAGCCGCCCCTCTCCCAATGTGCGCCCACCCCATTGCGGGCGGCTGCGCTGCAGGACCAACGGCATCAGTGGCGGCACGCCCGGCATGCGGAAGCGCCACTCGTACTCTTCCCAGCCCTCGGCATACTCGCCGCGCAGAAGCTGGGCCTCGGCAATCGCGAAATGCGCCCCCGGCATGTCCGGCTTCAGCAAAGCCGCGCGGCGCGAACAGGCGAGGCCGGCTTCGATCTCCCCGCGCTCATGATGGATCACCGCCTCATTGTGCAGCGCCGCCGCATCGCCCGGCTGCAGGGCGACGGCCCGGCGGGCGGCGGCCAGCGCATCGTCCAGCCGGCCGAGGACACGATACATCTCGCTGATGTTGCGAAGATAGAGGCCGTTGCGTGGCTCCTTCGCGACCGCCCGCTCGAGCAGGTTGGCCGCCAAGCTCCGCCGTTCGGTGCGGAACGCGACGATGCCCGCCAGATGCAGCACACGGGCGTCTTCCGGCATTGCCTTCAGGAGATGGGCTGCGATCGGCTCCGCCTCATCGAGACGGCCCGCTTCCTCGGCGCGGGTCGCGATGCCGAGCATGAGGTTCAGCGGCATTGCGACCATCGGCTGCGCCGCCGCCGCTGCCAGAGGCGCCGCGGATGGGGGTCCCGCCGAGGCATGCATGACCGCGAGCTGGCCGCCTCGGGCAAGCTGCGCGTCTCGATCTTCGACCTGGATGTCGGACAGGAGCTGCATCGCGGCAGCCTAGCCGAAGATCATTCCGTTGCGAAGACGTTATGGTTAAGGTTCAGCGGGCGCGCGCCTGAACCTTCTTCGGGCTCTCGGGCGTGGCCGGGCGCGTGTCCCGCCGCAGCCGCTTCTCGCCGAGGAACAGGAGGATGGGGGCGGCGATGAAGATGGAGGACGACGTGCCGACGACGATGCCGAACAGCATGACGATGGCGAAGCCCGAGATCGAGGAGCCGCCGAAGATCGCCAGTGGCAAGGCCGCGAGGAACACCGTCATCGACGTGCCGAGCGTCCGGTTCAGCGTCTCGTTGATCGACATGTCGATCAGTTCCCGCAGCGGCATGGACTTGTACTTGCGCAGGTTCTCCCGCATCCGGTCATAGACCACCACCTTGTCGTTGGTGGAGTAGCCGAGGATGGTGAGGATGGCCGCCACCATGACGAGATCAAACTGGATGCGCGTCAGCACCAGGAAGCCGATGGTCTTGGTGATGTCGAGGATCAGCGTCACGACGGCGCCGACGGCAAACTGCCACTCGAAGCGGAACCATATATAGACGAGGATCATCAGCAGGCTGAGGCCGAGCGCGAGCAGGCCCTGCCGGAACAGCTGGGCCGAGACCGATGCACCGACCGCGCTGGTGCTGAGCACGGTGTTGCCCGGCGCCACCTGATCGAGCGCCGCATGGACGCGCGCGACGGCCTGATCGGTCGCCTGCGCGTTGGCCCGGCTCTCCAGCCGGATCATGATTTCGTTGTGGCCGCCCAGCCTCTGCAGCCCCGCATCGGGAAGGTCGTGGGAGGCGAGCGAGGACCGGAGCGCCGGGAAGCTCGCCGGCTGCGGGGTGCGGACCTCCATCACCACGCCGCCCTTGAAGTCGATGCCGAGACGGAGTCCGGGATAGAAGAACAAGCCCAGCGAGGCGAGCGACAGCACGGCGGAAACGATCAGGCCGGCGAAGCGCCCGCGCATGAAGCGGATGTGGGTCCCGTCGCGGACGATGCGGAACAGCGGCTTATAGAAGAAGCGCATGGCCTGATCCTTAAACCGGCAGGGCGGTCGGGCGCCTGGCCACGTACCAGCGCGAGGTGAGCAGACGGGCGAAGACCGTCGCCGTGAACAGCGTCGTCACGATGCCGACGGTGATCGTCACGGCGAAGCCGCGTACCGGGCCGGAGCCGAAGATGAACAGCATCACATGCGCCAGCAGCGCCGTGACGTTGCTGTCGATGATCGTGCCATAGGCGCGCTTGTAGCCGGCTTCAAGCGCCGCAAGGGGCGTGCGGCCGTTGCGCACCTCCTCCCGCACGCGCTCGTTGATGAGGATGTTCGCATCCACCGCCATGCCGAGGGTCAACAGGATGCCGGCCATACCGGGCAGCGTCAGCGTGGCGCCGAGCAGCGAGAGGATGCCCATCATCATGATGAGGTTGGCGATGAGGGCGATGTTCGCGAACCAGCCGAACAGCCCGTAGAACGCCGCCATGAAGAAGATGACGAGGACGAAGCCGACCGCGAGCGAGATGGCGCCGGCCCGGATGGAGTCCGCGCCGAGTTCGGGTCCGACGCTCTGCTCCTCGATGACGGTGAGCGGCGCCGGCAGCGCGCCCGCGCGCAGCAGCAAGGCGAGGTCGGTCGCCGCCTGGGCCGAGGGGCTGCCGCTGATCTGCGCCCGGCCGCCGGTGATGGCCTCGCGGATGACCGGATCGCTGATGACGACGTTGTCGAGCACGATCGCGAAGGGGTGGCCGACATTGGCGCTGGTGACATCCGCGAATTCGCGCGAGCCGAGGCTGTCGAAGGTGATGTTGACGACCCAGCCCCCGGTCTGCGGGTCCTGACCGGCCTGGGCGTTGGTGAGGTCGGCGCCGTCGACCATGACCTGCTGCTCGACCGCGATCTTCTGGCCGGGATGCCCCTGCAGGGGCAGGAACACGTCGCCGACCGGCGGAGGCCCGCCCGCGTCCGGATTCACGGTCTCGTCGACGAGATGGAAGGTCATGTGCGCGGTCTCGCCGAGCAGCTTCTTGATGCGCTGCGGGTCCGAGATGCCGGGCAGCTGAACCATGATGCGGTTCTGGCCCTGTTGCGCGATCTGCGGATCGACGATGCCGGTGCTGTCGATGCGGCGGCGGATGATCTCGATTGACTGGCTGACGGCGGCAGTCGCGCGCGCCGCCATGGCCGGCTTGGAGAGGTTGAGGATCAGGTTGGTGCCCTGACCGCCGGCGGTGAAGTCGGGCAGGCTGCCGGCGCCATCCGGCGGCGTCAGAAGGTCGCTCAGTGCCGAGATGGCCGCCTGCCGCTGCGAGGCGTCGAGCAGATCGATCTGCACCTCGTCCGCCGTCGTGTCGGAGACGAGCCGAGTGTAGCCGATATTGGCCTTGCGGAAGTCCTGCCGCACCTGATCGACCGTGCTGCCGAGCTTTTCCTTGGCGACCGCGCCCATGTCGACCTGCATCAGCAGGTAGCTTCCGCCGCGGAGGTCGAGGCCGAGTCGGATCTGGCGCCAGGGCACCCAGCCATTGGGGGCGGCCCAGAAGTTCGGAAGGCACAGCAGCAGACCGAGCAGGCAGGCCCCGATCACGCTGGCGGCCTTGAGCCGGCTGAAATAGAGCATAGCGGCGGAAGGCCCCCGTTTATTCGAAGTGTCTTGTTCTAGGTTTGGCGCGGAGGTATGGCGGCGAGGCGGGAGCATGGCAAGTGGCGGGCGACCGACGGCCGGCAAGCAGCCGCCAAGGGCCGCCTATGTTGACGTATCCTCATCACCTGTTAACGCTGCCGCGCGCGTCGCAGGCCCATCTGCTGCGCCTTCGGTCGGTGGAACATCGCTCGCTATGGAAACCCTTAAGCTTGGCGTGGCCGGAGTTGGCCATTTCGGGCGGTATCATGCTCTCAAGGCCGCGGCCTCCTCTCGCGCTCAACTCGTTGGCGTATATGACCTGAATCCCGAGCGGGCGCGGACCGTGGGGTGGGAGGCAGGCGCCCCCGCCCTGCCGCTGGACGAACTCATAGCCGCGTCCGACGCCGTCATCGTCGCGGCCCCGGCCGAAGCGCATTTCGGGCTTGCCATGGCCGCCATGCGCGCAGGTCGGCATGTGCTGATCGAGAAGCCGATCGCCTCGACCCTCGCCGAGGCCGATGCCCTGGCGGCCCTGGCGGTGGAGCAGGATGTGGTGCTGCAGATCGGGCATCTGGAGCGCTTCTCGGCCGCGCACGGCGCGGTCGCGACCCGGATGGGCCAGCCGCTCTATATCGAGGCTGTGCGCGTGGCCCCTTTCAAGCCGCGGGGAACCGATGTTTCCGTCATCCTCGACCTCATGATCCACGACCTCGACCTCGTTCTGGCGCTCGTGGATGCGCCGATCGAGAGCGTGGACGCGGTGGGTGCCGCCGTCGCGAGTGCGCATGAGGACATAGCCAACGCCCGGGTGCGCTTTACCAACGGCTGCGTCGCGACGATCACCGCGAGCCGCATTTCGCTCAAGACCGAGCGGCGGATGCGCATCTTCGCACAGAGCGGCTATCTGGCGGTCGACTTCGCCAACCGGAAGCTGACGGCGATCGCCCGCGGCCAGGGGAAGGGCCTGCCGGTTCCGGGCATGCCCGAGTTCGCCGTGCAGGAGATGTCGTGGGAGGACCACGACGCGCTGGCCGCCGAGCACGCGGCTTTCGTCGCCTCGATCCTCGACGGCGCCGCGGTCGTGGTGGACGCGGCTGCCGGCCGCCGCGCGTTGCACGCGGCGCTGGCGGTGAAGGCGGCGATGGACCGGTCGAACGCGATCGTCACCGCATCAGGGCTGCTGACGCAGAAGGCGTGACCGCAGCCGGGCGAGCCGCCTTGCGATACCGGGCTTGGCCGCCGGAGCACGCTCAGACGAGGCAAGGAAGTCTGCGACATCACTGCTCAGAAGGCGTGGTATCTCCGCCCTCACCCGCTCGTCGGGCCAATCCCACCATTCGACGGCGAGCAACTGGGCAATGACTTCATCCGGGAAACGGTAGCGGAGGACGCGGGCCGGATTTCCGGCGACGATAGCGTATGGCGGCACATCGCGCGTCACCACCGCCCGGGCGCCCACCACGGCGCCGTCACCGATTGTCACGCCTGACAGAACGACGCTGCTATGGCCAAGCCAGACATCGTTGCCAACGACGACATTGCCCTTCGTCGCGGGGTGGCCCTCGATGGAATGGGCCTCCGGCCAAGCATCCAGAGCGCTGAACGGATAGGTCGTGATCCAGTCGGTACGATGATTGCCGCCCAGGAAGATCTCGACCCCTTCGGCAATCGAGCAGTATCGGCCGATCTTCAGGATGGACGGCTCGCCCCACCAGTGCAGCCGGGGGTTGCCGTAGCTATGCTCCCCGATGTCGAAGCCGGCTGTATCGACGAAGTGCGCCAGATGCTCGCGCGTGTAGATCATGTCCGGGCTCGTCACGTGCTGACGTTCCTATGCCTCGATGCGGGTGTCCAGCAAAGCCAGCACGGCA
>JABBOH010000116.1:387-4601 GCA_019351895.1 Pseudomonadota bacterium | reverse complement strand
GATATCCTCCGCTGGGCGATCGCCGCCGATGGGCTGTCCTGCGGCGCAGCACAAATAGGGCAACAATTTACAGAAGGGATGATGCACTAACAATCAGGCCCCCGTGTAGAACACGGGAGCCACCGTGAACCCCATCGTCAGAGGGGTCCCTATTGGACGCCGATCACCCCGCTAACGGGGTCCCTATTCCACGCCTATCCACATGGAGCACCGCGCAGTTGGGGGCAACCTGGGCAGAACATGCTTTGTGTCCTATCCCGGGCGGCGTCACTTGTACCGGCAGGGCACTTGCGGGAGCGGAACAACATGGCCGAGTTGGTCTCGGACTTCTTCTGGAGCGCCTCCACCAGTGGGGGGCGCCCGTCGTCTTCGGATATTCAGGAGATGAGATAAGCGGCCTTCTTGGCGGCATGAACCGCTTCGGACCCGAGAAGAACAAGTTCGTCCAGGTTCGCCACGAGGAGATGGAGATGGCCGCCTTCATGGCGTCAGCCTACGCAAAGTTTACCGGCGACCTCCGCGGCTGCCTCGCGACGTTGGGACCCGGCGGCACGCACCTCATCACCGGCATGTACGACGCACGGATGGACCACATGCCTCTCTTGGCGATTGCGGGCCAGCAGTCGCGCAACGCGGTGGAAGGACACTACCCGCAGGAATTGGATCCCCAAAGCGCCTTCAAGGCATCGGCCTGGGATGAAGCCTTGGCCTCGGAAGTTCCGCTCGTGCTGGAAGTGAAGACCGGCCCCAACGTGCCACCGCTGCCGCCGCGTATAACTAGGGAACAGGAGAAAAAATTCACCTTGACGCTGTTGAAGGGCGATCCAGAGGTGGGGAGCGTTCTCGTGAACGCCGCGAAGGAGGTGCTGAGTAGCGTGCTGCCGGGGCACCGGTCGTGAGGGCGGGCTGGAGCGGAGAAGCCCCGATCACGGACGTTCGTGCGTCGGCCTTTACCGTCCCGACGGACGCCCCGGAAGCCGACGGTACCCTGTCTTGGACGGAGACGACGCTTGTTCTGGCAACTGTAGCGGCGGGCGGCCTGGAGGGTATCGGCTATACTTATGCCGATAAAACCAACGCGTCGCTCATATCGGGCAAGCTCGCGAGCGCCATCAAGGGCCTTGATGCCTTCGATATCGGCGCCTGTCTGCAGCAGATGCGACTCCACATCCGCAATCTTGGCCGCGACGGCTTGGCCGCCACGGCAATTTCGGCAGTGGACGCGGCGCTGTGGGACCTGAAGGCGAAACTCCTCGGCTTGCCGCTCGCGAAACTGCTCGGCATGCGGCGGACCGAGGTGCTCGTCTACGGAAGCGGAGGCTTTACCAGCTACAGCGACGAGAAGCTTGCCGAGCAACTTGCCGCCTGGGTAGAGCGCGACGGCTGCCAGTGGGTCAAAATGAAGGTGGGCAGCCACCCGGATCGAGATCCCGAGCGGGTGAAGGTCGCGCGGTCCGCCATCGGCGACGCGGGGCTCTTTGTCGATGCCAACGGCGCCTATGCTCGGAAGGCCGCAGTAGACCTGGCGCGGCAATACGTGGAGTTGGGTGTACTGTGGTTCGAGGAGCCGGTTAGCAGTGACGACCTCGAGAGCCTTCAGCTGATACGGCGATTGGTGCCAGCGCCGATGGAGGTTGCGGCCGGGGAGTATGCCTACGATCTCGATTACGTGCGACGAATGCTCTAAGCGGGCGCGGTCGACGTGCAGCAGGTAGATGCAAGCCGCTGCTGCGGGATCAGCGGGTTTGTCGAGGCGGCGGCGCTCTGTGCGGCACATCACACGGATCTATCCGGCCATTGCGCACCGTCGCTTCATCTTCACGCAGCCTGCGCCGTCCCGCGCTTCCGGCATCTCGAATGGTTCCACGATCACGTCCGCATCGAGCACATGCTGTTCGACGGTGCGCCCGTCCCCCAAGATGGTCGTATCCGGCCGGACCTCAGCCGGGACGGACTTGGCCTCGAACTGAAGGCGCCAGATGCCGCGCGCTACGAGGCCTGAAGTGACGGCAACAGAGGCTGACCGTCGGACCCTTTTCAACGTCCTACCGCTCTGGTCGCCATGCGGCCGAGGGATCGGGTCGTCGACTATTCGACTACAACAGTCAGACCGCTGCTCGCCATGCCATCGACCTGGACCCCGTCATCTTCGCGCTTGAACAGTAGCGAGGCTGGGCCGCCGCCCGTACGCAGATCATGCAGCGCGAGGCTGTCGACGCGGTCGGCAGTAATGGCCGCCGCACGCGGAGGCTTTTCGCTAAGCCATCTGCCTCCAAGCCCAAAGCCGGTGACCAATGAACGGAAGGACGCCCGCTGACCAAGCCTGTAGCCGGTCGGCGCGAGGTGTACGGGCAGGACGGATGTCCGGCTGCCGCTGCGTGCCTGCGATGAATTCGGGCAGCCTTCCAAGGCGAGAGCCGCGTGCAGTGTCCAGGGTGGCTGCAGTCCCACGCAGTGCAACGGCGTGTTCCCCGTACTGACGCAGACCGGAGACGGTCAGGGCGTATTGAAGGACCAGACACTATCCTGCTGGTAGGCAAGCGGGCCGAGCGCGGCATGATCTGCCGACAAGGTGCGTATGCACCAGCCCGAGAACATATCCGGCCGCATTACGCGCGGTAATCCGGGCGGCCTGCCCAGGGGACGCGATCGCCGTCCACAAAACCTGTGCCGCATTCGAGGTGATGGAGGCGACCTGCCGGCCGGCCTGCTCGAGTGAACGCTTCCTCCTCCATCCAGAAATTCTGGACGACGCTACGGCAGAAACCGAAACAACCGGCCAGCGACAAGGCGCCGTGTCTACACCGACACGGTTTGGTCGATCGCGTCTCCACCGCTCGAGGTCTTCTCGTTGATGACATCGGGAAAGTACTGGCTGAGCTTCGACAGGAAGTCCGCGGCTCCATCCCGGCTTGGCCGGCTATGCTCTGCACCTTGTCGTCGCCCAGTACGGAATGGAGTTGCTCCGAGGTCACCGACTTGTTCGGCCCATCGCTCACCCATGACTGAATGATGTGGCCCAAGCCGGCGCTCCGGAACTTCGCCATCAGCCCATCGAGGCTACCGCCCGCGCCGTCACTTCCCTTGCCGGAAGCGCCCGAGCCTCCGTTCGCCTCGCCTCCCAGCATGTTCGTTAGCGCGCACTCTATTTCCGACGCCTCCCCGCTTCCGGCGAACCGACCGATAGCCTGATCCAGAAGTCCCATTCGATGATCCTTCGCGATGCATCTGTTGTGTTATCGGAGCGCGTCGTCTGGCCGTGCGGAACTGCCGTCCGAACGATCCATCTCATCCCGCACCGCCTCGTGGCCGGTGCGAAGCGCGTCTTTCGCAACCTGCGACGCACCTTCGGCAAGCTTTCCGCTGAGAGCGTCATCCGCAAGCTCGCCCGCTGTCTTGCCGCCGCCCAGCCCGTGAGCCTCTGCGCTTTCGCGGGCCTTGCCGGCGACGGCATCGGCGACATGCCTCCCACTCTCTCTGCCCTGAGCCGCCAACTGACCGGCCGCATCGCGCGCCTGCCGGGCGACACCGCCGAGAGCGGCGTCCTCCTGTTCGGAGCGCGGGATCAGGGCACCGAGAAGCGCGCCCGCCGCCAGCCCCAGGGCTCCGAGCAGCACGGGACTTTCCGTCAGTCCTGACATCGAGTCGCTCGCCATCGCCCCGGCCGATCTGCCGGTCTGGGAGAATGGGTGCCCCGCCCGGTCGCCGGCTGACGCGGCCGCGTCGCGGGCGGAGGAGCCGATCGCACCCAGGCTGCTCTTGACCGAGGCGGCGGCACCGGACGCCTGATCGCGTGCGTCGTGAGCCGTCCCTGCCACGGCTCGTTTCGCTGAGTCGATGGCGTCGCTGACGCGGCTGCGGAAGGATTCCGTCGTCTCCTGCGCATGCTGCGCCAGACCCATCGCTCGGCCGCGCGCTTCGTCCAGACGCGCGCTGTATGCGTGCTCAGCCTCGCCCGAGGTCCGCTGAACCCCATGTTCGGCCTCCTCGATGCGCCTGACCGTCGCGACATGATCGTCCCGACCATAATGATGCCGGTCCGCACTGGTCCCTGCAGTGCTCGCGGAGCCGCCGCGCGGATTGGACGCCATCAGCCACGCCAGACCGATGGCTGTCACCGCCGCCGGCATCGGGTTCTGGCGAATGTTTCCCATCAGGTTCTCGCCGAAGACGGCGCCCGCAGCGAAGCCATCTACCGCACGCTCGATGCCAGT
>JABBOH010000116.1:0-377 GCA_019351895.1 Pseudomonadota bacterium | reverse complement strand
GACGGCGCCCTCGCTGCCGCGGAAATAACCCATCAGGTCGTCGAGAACCTGGCCCGGCGACAGCCGATCCTGCAACTCGTTGATATGGGCGCCGAGCCGGGACCGCGTTTCGTCGAGATCACGCTCGATGCCGGCGGAACTTGAACCGGTGGACGTTGAGCTGTCGGACATCAGGTATTCTCCTTCACGACGCGCGCATCTTTCTCAAGACTTGCGATCGTCCGATTGGGCGTGAGGGTTCTGAGCGAGAGTTTGGCGAGACCGGCGCGCGCGACGAGGCCGCCGACGGCCACGATCAGCAGACCGACGATGATGGAGGCGGCCCATACAGGAAGCACGATCGCGAGCGCGGCCGCGCCACCTTCCAGTACCACCAC
>JABBOH010000005.1:120887-156933 GCA_019351895.1 Pseudomonadota bacterium | reverse complement strand
ACGCCCGAGCAACCTGGAACCACGCGATGCTCAGCGCCGCCGCTTAACCCCAACCCTGTGTCCAAAGAACCGGGCACTGAACCGCTCGGCTGCTGCCTTGCGACGTGCATGCTCCCAGCCAGCTTGGGGGGCAGTGTTCGCGTTTGTGCGCAACGTGTGGGACGGAATGCACTTTCTCCTGCACGCCATCGCCTTCGCGCCGGCCTTGAATGAGGGCTAGCGTCCGGGCACTGCATGGTCGATCGGGTGGGTAAACCTCTCGTGCGGAAGCAATCCGGACTTGCCGAACGACCGCCCAGGCAGTTGAATACGCTCGTTCTGCCAGATCAATAGGCTTACTTCGGAGTTGCTTTGATGACGAGCGTAGGCCATCGACTGACCGTGTCCGTCGCGATGACGACGTTCAACGGCGCAGCCTACCTTGAGGAGCAACTCGACAGCCTCGCAAGCCAGCGGCATTTGCCGTCGGAGTTGGTCGTGGGCGACGATGGCTCCGAAGACGCGACGCTTGAGATTTTGGAGCGCTTCGCAAGCAAGGCGCCTTTCCCCGTCCTGGTTGTAAGGAACCCTACCCGCCTGGGCTTTCGGGAAAACTTCATCCGCACGGCCGAACGTTGTCAGAGCGATCTTGTTTCGTTTTGCGATCAAGACGATGTATGGCATCCCGACAATCTTCTGAGGGTTGCGGACTGTTTTGCTGACCCCGACGTGCTCCTGGCCTTTCACAACGCCCGGGTCGTCGACGAATTCCTCCGCCCGATCTCAACGTTCTTTGCGGACCCTCCTGCTCCGGAGCTGTCTCCGAGACTGACGTTGCCTGCATGGTCGGCATCCTATGGCTTTACGCAGACGTTCCGCAGCAGTCTTCTCCCCGCAGCTGCGCTTTGGCGAACGGTCAAGGACTATTTCCAGCAGGACACGGAAATGGGCCACGGGGTATTCTTTTTTCTGCTCGCCTCGGGACTTGGAAGCGTTTGCTACGTGAATGACGAACTCGCTGACTATCGCCAGCACGGGCGCAACACGATGGGGTCGGGAAAGCGCACGCGCGTGACCCTCGTGGAGCGCTGGCAGTATCGATTGGAAAACCGCTCAGCCGTCTACCAGCGTCTATCTCACGTTGCCATGATGAACGCGTGCCTATTTGATTCGGCATCGATGCTAACGACGTTGTCGTCAGACTTGTGCGTACGTGCCGCTGAGGCGGCCATAGCTTGGCAGAAGCTAGGTCCGACTTACGCCGATCGCGCCGAGGTATCCTCTGCCCGGCTTCCCAGGCGCATATCGTCTTTTATCCGGCTGTGGAGGCACGGAGCCTATAGCGAGAGCAACTTTTGGACATTTGGAGGCAAGGGCCTCCTCAAGGATGCGATCCTGGGGGTTGCTCTGGCAGACTTTGTCTCGAGGTATGGGAAGCCGTCACTCCGCTCCGCCGACCGCACCTGCCGGCGCGGACGAAGGAGCGCCCGGTTTAAGGATGCAGCCATCAGGTCCGTGCCGGAGATCTTAGACCTGCCCGATCATCTCGAACTTCTAGACCAGAGATTGAGCACGGGCCGTCCGCGAAGCCGGATAGGTTCTACCGCGTGAGATGCCTCGATAAATGACGCGACGTAAATTTCGCACCCCAGGCGAACCGCAGCAGGGGGCCGAAGCTATTGGCAGCCGAAGGCCCGACAAAATACAGATTAGGCACGGAGGATTCGAAGAAGCGCGAAAGCCTTGGGGTATTGTGGACGCGCGAAATTTGTGCACGCATCGGCTCATCCAAGAACTCGAGGCGGTCTAGATCGACTTTATATCCCGTCCCCGCCACAAGGTGATCCACGACCACCTGCTCTTGCGCCCCGTCTGGTTTGTCGAATGTCACGACGACCCTGTCGCCCTTCACCGCCGCTTGCCGCAGCGTCATATCGGTTCGGATAGGCACCTTGCCCTCGACCATCTGCCGGCTGACCCACCCGGCCGAGGGACCCAGATGTCCGCGGGTGACCCGCAGACGAAAACGCTCCGGCATCCCGTGAAATATTGTTGGGAGATCCGAGGCCATTCGCGACCGCCAGCCGAGTCCGAGACCGGAGCGCGGCTTCAGAAGCCTCGCATATGCCAATTCCAGCCCACGCTTGTTGTCGGGGGGATGGTTGAACCAGATCTTGGGTCGCCGGGTAGCAATCTCAGTGTCAGCGCCAGCTTGATGCAGCAAGCCGGCTGTGTCTACCGCAGAGGATCCTGCCCCGAGGACCAGGACTTTCTTGCCGGAGAAGTCTGTCATCGAGCGCTGCTGAGATGTATGCGATACGAATTGTGGCGGTAGCGCCTGTAGTTCGTGCGGGACAAAGGCGTAGTGGGCGATACCGACGGCGACAATGACACGGCGAGCGCGCACGGCCTGCCCATCGTCGAGGCGGAGCAGAAACCCGCCCGTCTCGCTCGTGATGCCGGCTATGTGGCGCGTATCAAGATCAGGAAGCAGGCGCTCCTGGAATTCGCGGCCGTAGGCGTAGAACACCTCTACCGGTATCGGAACGCCCACATCCGCGTAGGCATAGCCGTGTCGTTCACAGAAGTCCCGAAGTGTGTGCTGCCCGCGTGGATCAAATATGTCGGACGCAAACCCTTCCGACTTGAGATACATGCCACTCGGCATATGGCTGCGCCACACTGCCATCGGAGACCCAAATATCCTGAAATCCGCGCCTCGCGCAGCCAGGTGGGCTCCCAAAGAGAGGCCATAAGGACCTGCCCCGACAATTGCATAGTCTATCCAAGGTGTCATTCTGTCGATCGTCCGTGCCCTTGCAAAATTTGAACATTTCCGGCCCTCGTGTTAGCCGAGTATCAATGCCTTCTGTTAAAGCACCACACACGACGCACGGTGTCGTCGCCCCCGATTTTGACAAGAACAATGACTGCGGCATGGCACCACTCAAAGTTCTCATTGCTACAACCACTTGGTGGCCGTCGGCAGCCTATTTAGCGATTGCCTTCGCCGACGCCGGCGCGAACCTATACAGTCTTAGTCCAATCGGCAATCCAGTGCGCAAGCTCACGTTCTCGAGAGGCGCTCAGACATACTCGGCCCGGGATCCACACGGATCTTTGGTTCGGGCCATCAGCGATTTTCGCCCCGACCTCATCATTCCGACGGATGACCGAGCGGTCAGCCACATCCATTCCCTCTATCGCCGAGCCGCGAGCTTCAGTGGAACGGAGGGCCCCATCATCCAGGCCTTGATCGAGCGCTCGCTTGGCCAACCAGCAAGTTACGGTGTGAGCGGGACCCGCCATGCCTTCCTCGAGACAATGAGGACAAGAGGCGTCGCGGTGCCTCTTGGCGCCGAGTTGCGCACTCTCGAAGACGTGAGGACGTGGTGTGCAGCTCACGCGCCGCCCTGGGTCATTAAAGCAGAAGGAAGTTGGGGCGGCTCCGGGGTCCGGATCGTGAGCACGGTTGGCGAGGCCGCTGAGGCATTCCAGGATTTGTCTTCCCCACTTCCCCTGCACAAGGCTCTCCGGCTTCTTCTGGTCGATCGCGACCCCTTTACGGTAACGCGCTTCTTCCACCGGCAGAAAAGGAATGTGATGGCTCAAGCCCACGCGGAGGGAATCCAGGTAACCTGCATGGCGGCAGCTTGGCAGGGCCGCCTTGTTGGAAGCGTGACGGCCGAGGTAATTTCCACTCAGGGCCGGGTCGGGGCATCCACGCTGTTGCAATTGACGGACAACCCGCAAATCGAAGCCGCCGCAGCAGTCACGGCAGAGCATCTTGGGCTTTCAGGCTTCTTCGGCCTCGACTTCATCGTCGAAGAAGCGACGGGACGATGCCTACTGATCGAGATGAACCCAAGGGCCACGCAGCTGGGCCATATCCGGGTCCGGGGTGCTGATCTTGCAACGCGATTGTGCCGCGCGGCCGGAGCCGCATCCGCCGCACCGGGCAGCCGCCCAGATCACCCCAGGGCAGTCGCTTTTTTCCCGCAGTGTCTGAGATTTGGAGACGGCGGCGGGGCTAGACAAGCCCTTCCGGTCGAGGACGTTCCATGGAACGAACCTGAACTCGTCGAAGAACTTCTGCGTCTTCCCTGGACCAAAAGAGGCGCCCTGGCTAGACTCGAGGCGCTTGTTCGGAAAAATGATGCGTTCGGATCCGCAATAAGGCCCGAACGCATCAGCGAAGTTCGCGCGGAACTTCAACGTCGGCGGCCAAAAGCCACGTCACATGATCGCTCAACATCGCCGACGTCCGAAGCTGCAGCCATCGACGCCTGACGAACCGGCTTTCCCGTCCGCGTGATCGGGATGATCGATCGTGGTCTAGTTTGAGCGCATTTGGCGAGCGGGCGGTTGAGGTGGTCGGATGGATCGCGTCGTGGAAATCAGCACGGGCCGGTAACGCCGGGACCGTTGAGCATGGACCACGAATTTCTGCGCTCGTGCATCGAGCGTCCTGCCCGACTCCAGCTGAAAACCTCTTTGGCTACCGACATGCGGAAAATGGCCAGATCGTGAAAGACAGCCTGCGAATCTCGGCTTCGGCCGGCAACTGGAAGCCGTGAAAAACCACGATCACCACAACCATGGCGACGGCTATTGATCGCAGACGGAGGCCAGCGGGCGGCGGCCCCGCCAGAACCACTGCCAGCATCGCCCCAGTTATTCCGACCCCGCCTCCCACCAGCACCTCGATCGGTGAATGCACGTGGAGCGCGAGTCGCGACACGGCGATGACCACGGCGACACCGAGGGCGACGGGGGCTGTCCAGAGAGAACTCCGCCCCCTGTGCCGCGTCCAAATCCCGATGAGACTGCCGTAGATGGCCGCCGCCGCCGCGGTGTGGCCGCTCGGGCTTCGCAACCCGGGGAGCAGAAGATGCCCGCAGGGAATGAGCGCCAGTTTCAGCCCGAGCATCACGGCGAGGGTCAAAGCGACCGCGCCTCCCCAACCAGCAGCGCCGCGGCGCCATCCCGATGTCGCGAAACCGAAAACCACCGAGGCCGCAAGCGGCAACAGAAGAGCCTCGTCCGCAAAGGCCGTCACGAAGTGCATGATGTGGAGATGCAGAGAGAACGGCATGCAGGTCGCCGGACCTTGATTATGCGCATCAATGATGCTGAGTGGCTTGCTCGACACCGGAACCAGGATGGCCGCGCGGTCTTGCAAGTCGCCGGGGACGGCGCGACACCTGATATCATGGTGGCGCGTGAGTTACTATCGGCGTGGCACGTCGGCAACGACCGCTCCGCAGGCGAGACGCCGGAGACTTTGAAATGCTTGGCCAGTTGCCATCTGTAGCGGTAAGTCTATCGCCAGCGGAGAAACGACGATGATCCGCCGGCAACTATCCGCGTAGCGGGAGAGTGCCATTCGTTGCTGGTCGTTCTCCGACTAAGATGATTACGGCCTTCAGAAAGAAGGAAGCTGCGTTGCGGCGCATCAACTGGATGTCGATCAAATCCCGAGCCACGTCATCCAATCACGGGTCCGCCATCACACAACCTCCCGTCACGACGAAGGACTTCCGCCACCCATGATCCGCAAGCCTCCTCTCCCGCTGGATGCGCCCCAAACTGTCGCACGTGTTCCGAAGATCATTCACCAAACTTATGGCAGTCGCGAACTGCCCGGGGCTCTACAGCGCAACGTGGACGAACTCAAAGCGAACAACTCAGGCTGGGATTATCGCTTCTACGACGACGCTGCGATCGACGCCTTTCTGATCGCGCATTACGATCCCGCCATACACGCGCTCTATCAGCGTATCAATCCACGCTATGGCGCTGCCCGTGCCGATCTTTTCCGCTATCTCGTCATTTACAAGCTTGGCGGCGTCTACCTCGACATCAAAAGCCGCTTCCTGCGCCCCATCGATGAGGTGCTGCGGGGCGACGAGTCTTTCATCCTGTCACAATGGAGCAACGGCCCAGGGGAACGCTATGAAGGCTATGGTCTGAAGCCGGAGGTCGCCCACATCCCAGGCGGCGAGTTCCAGCAATGGCACGTGATCGCCTCTCCCGGACACCCGTTCCTTCACGCCGTGTTGGTCGCCGTGTTCGACGGGATCGAGCGCTATCAGCCGTGGCGCCATGGCACTGGGAAAGTGGGCGTGATCCGGCTGACGGGGCCAATCATCTATACGCTGACGATTGCCCCGCTCATCTCGCAATATCCCTGTACCGTCGTTGCGAACGAGGCGGCGCTCGCGCTGGACTACAGCATCGTCCCCGGCGACGCGCACAGGACCCTCTTTAAGAACCACTACACGACCTATGAGGGTTCTGTTGTGAGACTACCGCCGCACCTGCGCGTGGCGGACTTGGCCTACCAGTCCGCACGCCTGCTCAAACGACGGCTCCGAGGCGCGTGAGCCGTAAGCAAGGTCCGGCAGGGTTCAGCGAGCGCTGCCGTGCGGAACCTGAATGGTAAATGTGTAACCGCCACGGTCGATGACACCGAAGGCATCTTGACTATCGGGAACACCGTGCCACGTCGAAGCAAGAAGATAGGCTTTCTGGTTACCGGGCGCGTCCAGAGGACTGACATGAACGTGGTGGGAGCCGGGAGCCAGCATCGCTTCTATAGGAACCGACTGAGGTTGACCCGTCACATCGGCAGTTATAGCGAGATCGGGATCAACCGGTTGGCCGTCCAGATACACCGTGACCCGGACATCAGGCCCTCCGGGCGGTTTGGCCAAATATAGCATCTCTGGCGCAAATGTATCTTCGAGTGCGACGAACTGCGGCCGAGCCACTCCGTCGATGGGATCGAGGCGCATCGGATAGTTTGGCTTCCACCAGGCGCCGGCGCCCCATAATGCGATCCCCCAGAACACGTCCGGCGCCGCCGCAACTTCGTTCAGGACCACATGCAAAGCGCTCATCCCCATGCTGTCGGGTGGCGCACCTGTTTCGCCGAGAAAAAGCTTAACCCCGCTCTGCCGAGACCACGCAATGGCGCCCGACAACCTGTCGCGCCCGACATCGGCATCTGCGATCGGCTGTCGATAAGTGCCAGTGCCGTTTGGATCCAGATAAAGATGAACCTCCAGAACCCAATTATGAAGGGGATCGACGATATGTCCCGTGAAGGGGCTCTTTGGGCTGATGTCGGCAGCATTGCTCCAGTGCGCATGCGGGACGACGATCGTGCCGCGAAATCCCGCGGCGCGGATTGCAGCGATCGCCTGGTTCCAGATATTCGAATAGGCAACGTCGGAGCCTGTATGGGGCTCGTTCATCAAGCCGATCGCCACGTCATCATGTGCGAAGGCAGTACCTATCCGGCGCATGAGGTCGAGATAATCGGCCGCAGCCAGGGGATCCTGGAGGATGTCAGAAGGTTTGCCATCTATGTCGTAGAAGCCGTAGCCGTGGGGATCGATGACGGTGAGCGCGCCATGGCGCTCATCCTCATGAACGATCTTCTTGATCGAGGCGATGAACGCTGGGTCAAGCGGACCTTGAGCCTGAGGCTGCATTCGGCTCATCTTGAAGGGTAGCCTTATCAACCGCACGCCGTGGCTGAGGTAGTAGCTGGGATCTGGGATCAGATAGTTTGTACCGGCCTTCATGCCATGGCCAAGCTCGAGCCCGCTTTCGGCCACCCCCCAAAGGATGGGTGAACGTGTCGCGGCAGCAGCCATCGCGGCTGGACCTTGACCGAAACATGCCAAAGCGATCACACACCCAAGGACCCTACGGGCGACATCCCCGCAGCGCCGTCTAATGCGTATCATGCTGCCCCTTCCTGCCGTATGCGATCAAATTGCCGTATCGGGGTAGTCTGAAGGCCTGAGAAGGCGATCAACCACTGCCTCCCAACTATGCGATGTATCGACAATCGGCAACTGGTTGTCCAAGGCCGCGGCGATGGCGGCCTTGATGGAAGCGGCGTCTCCCGGTGTATAGCCAAACCGGCCGGGCGCATCGCCCAACGCGAAATATGGGCAGACAGCAGGTATCGAGAACAAGCCGAACTGTTTGAGCTTGAGGGAGGTATCGATGAGATAGCGCGGGCTTCTCTCGTCGCGATAAGCCGCGACACCGAAGGCCGCATGCTGAAGATAGGCCAGCGTTTCGACGAAAGCCATTTCCGGGTGCACGATAATGTTCCCCCCATGCAACTCGGTTGCACCTTTACCTGCACCGATGATGTGGAAATTTACGTGCGGGAACGCATCCGCGGCGATTCTGAAGAAGCTTGCATCGAACAGCATGGATCCAACGGCGATGCAGGAAGTTTGGCCGCCGTACGGATTGGGATACGCCTTCGCTGCCATTGATCGATCCACCCCATGCGGGACCAGGATCGACGTGCGGCTGTGTGGAAGGCTCGGCACCATGTAACGTGACGGCAATCTGACCGTATCGATCTTGTCGAAGTGAGCGACGAAGTCACGCTTGATCGTCGAGGCGCAATCGATCACATCCAACTCGTCCGAGGCGAGATAGATCACGCGCGCCCTGGGGTTCAGTCTCTTGATGTCCGCTATGAAAATCACCGCCATACCGGATTCGACGAAAACGACATCCGACTCCTGCAACCATTCTTTGGGAACCTTCGGCACCATCGTGCGGTAAGCGCGGAACAGCGCTGTCTCCACAGGCTTGAGCCTCGGGTTCCGCATGTTGAACGGATGCCACGGGGTCTTCCACAGGTAGCATTCCACCCCCTGATGAGTCTCAACTCGGTTGGCCTGGGCGGCGAGGCTCGTGCGGGTATCGCCACGGTGCTGCGACATGCGTGAAAGGCCGACGGAAAAAAACCGCGTCTGGCACCGTCGCGCCATCTCGGCCGCGATGAAGTGAACGCTTGCCCGGCGAAGGCTGCGGAAATCATGAACCGAAACGAACAGAGCCTTCACGAAGATATCCCGCGGTTAGTCCCTTCCGTCGATCGGTCGGGGTGAAATATGACGCGTCGTGCCCTCCCCAGGTAACGATGCGCCCAACTGCCGCCTCCAAAAATGCCGTTGGCCGTTGGCCACCGCGCAATCGAGTGAGAACCGACAATGAGCTATTTCTTCAAGATGATCTCTTAGCCGAGACACACTGGTCATACAAGAAAAGCCAACTTGATGTCTGCTCGTCATGCCCCTTTGTGCGAGCGCCATCCAGGCCACGCACAACGAGTTCAACTTATCTCGCGACCTATGCTATATAGTCCGTGTCGTTCGATTACAGCGCTCAGGGCCCGCATTGTCATCATGATGCAAAGCACATCCATCACCGGGTCCGCCGTCCTCAGCCCCGCTGGGCCACGTCTCGTACTCGTGGCGTTGATCTTCAACATGGTACTGTGCCTGGTCACGACCCGCGCGGGTCTCCACATGTCGAATGCAGTGGTGATCGCGGTGGAGTTGAGCATCCTCGCGCTGGGGTTGTTCGTGATCCGCCACCGGATAAGCCGACAAGCCGTCGAGATCACCGGCGTCATGTGCGTCTTTCTGATTGGCTTGAAACTGATCAATCCAGGTCTCGATCTGAAGATCATTCATGACATCGGGGTCATGTACATCTTCTACGAACTCGGGATGATGTCCAGCTTGCAGGAGGGAAACCGGCTTGTCTGGTGGGCAATGATCATCGTTATCGTGATGGGTCTCTTCGAGTTACTTCTCCCCAGTATATTCGTCAGCTTCTTTGACGAATGGACCTACTACGTCGACAAGGGCGTCATCTCCGCGTCGACCGTAAACTACAGCGACACCGGCTTTTTCATCAGCGGCCAGCGTGCTGGGGAACTAAGCCGCACCTTCCTGCCGTCGCTACTCGGACCCCACCGGGTTTCCTCGGTCTTCCTAGAGCCCGTATCGATGGGCAATTTCTCGGTTCTGATCTTCGCTTGGTGCATCAGCACCCGGATCGACCGGCCGAGAATGAAGGCGCTGCTCTACATGCTCGCAGCCGCCTGTTTCGTTTTGGGCGACTCCCGCTTCGCCTCCGGCTGCTGGCTGATGATGATCCTGTTCCGCTGCACGCCCTTCTACCGCTCACGCTTCGTTGTGTTCTGCTTGCCGATCGCGGCCGTTGTCGGGCTGGCGATGGCCGGCTCCATCCATGAATTGCCGGGCGTGCGGCCATCCATCTTGGAAGATGACTTTTCGGGTCGGCTGCTCTTTTCCGGCCGCTTGCTGAACTATTGGGCCCCGGCACAGTGGCTCGGTCTCGCTCCGTCGCAGGTTTATACAGCAGATACAGGCTATGCCTACGTGATCAATAATCTGAGCCTTCCGCTGGCGACGTTTCTCCTGATGGTCTTTGCCTTTCACAAGCCTAACACGCCTGAGGCGGTTTCCATGAAGGCCATGATTGCCGTGTACATGGCGACATCGCTCTGCATCGGCGCCAATATGTTCACGATCAAGACCGCCGCGCTTCTATGGTTTCTCTATGGCACCACCAACGCGGCTCGAAGTTTCGAACTCCCGCTGGCCGGCCTGCAGCCCGAGACGGTCCGCAGGCTGGCCCGCCCGGCGCTCGCCTCAAACTTCAGAAGTAGCGCTCAAGAATGGTAACGACGTCGCCCGGCTGAAGACGAGACTCGGGGCTGATTCGACCTTTTACAACATCGCTGCCGTGCGGACCTTCAGTCCGAACATCGGTCGCATGGGAGGTGACCGCGCGATAGGTGAAGCCGCCGGCGAGCGCCACTGCTCCAAGCATGGTCAGTCCGGGCTGATACGGGTACTGGCCTGGGTGATTTACCTCGCCGAGCACGGAGATCGGTCGATATTGAACGATTTCCGCCGAAACGCTGGGGTGGGGCATCAGGCTGTCGTGAATCAGTTCCGACGAGATTTCCGATGCAAGCCCTTTCGACGTGAGGCCCGCCGCCTTCACCACGCCGATCAGGGGGAAGGAAATCGTCCCGTCGTCTCCCACCGTGAACGTATTCGTCAGCTGCGGGACATCGAAGGTGATGATCCGAACTTGGTCGCCCGCTCCGAGCTGATAGGTCGTGCTCGCCGGCTGCGCCAACATCGGCAGGTCGCCGCCAGGCGAGCAACCTGACAGGGTTGTACCTATACCGAGAAGGAGAGCCGGCCCCCAGAACCGAATGCCGTGCCCGGCGCTTCTCACCGTCTTATTCATCTTTGTGCGCGTCATCTGAACTCCGGACAAAAGGCAGTCTAAGCAAACAAGCTTGCATCGACATCGATGGATACCCAAGCAAGCCGCAGGTCCCCCACAATTCTCATGCGTCAATCAGCAGAGGTCGGTCACTTTAGTCAAAAATACTGACCCCCAACAGGACGCTATTGCTCGTAAAGTTGCTGCCGCCATTGTTGGGCAAAGGGACGCTACTGCCACCAGAGCTTTGCCCGTTGCTAAAGCCGTAGCTCACACTGGCATCGAGATGACGGGATATTTTCCAAAGCAGCCTCGCGCCGAAACTCACCTGCGTCTCGTTCAAGGTCGAAAAACCGGCTGTGTTCGCGGGGGAAACGCTTTTGCCGTATTGAAGGGAGCCTCGTAAAAAAAGGTTGTCACGCAGCTGATGGTCGAGTTGCAACCGGGCAAGACTGATTGTCTGGTTGCTTGCAAACGGCGATGCCGGGTCATTGAGCTCTCGGCTTACGACGCCAGTGACCGTATCGACCTCGGTCGGCTCCCACATGGCATCAAGTTCGAACACAGGCGTGGTAACGGTTGACAGGTTGCTCGAGGTGAAGGTGCGGCTCTCTGCCCCGATCAACGCCCGGTATTGCAAGAGGCTCCCGCTCTCGTAGTCGAAACCTAGGAAGCCCGCGGCATCGCTGTAGTTGTTCGAAGTCGCGCCGGCGACCGGGTTGAACTGCGCGGCGGTCCCGCGCAGGATGGCGACCACGGCGTTACCGGGCGAGATCGCGTATTCCCCTGTCAAAGCGCCGATCTCGGTCCGATGGTTGAGCCCGCTGTAGGAGATTGTCTCGGCACCCTGAGCTTGGCCGAAGGTGAAGTTCTCATATTCAAACGAGGGTGTGATGCTGAAGCGGCTAAAAAGCTTGTAGTACGAGACCCGCACATCATCCACCGAATACGGCACCGGGCTGACGACACCGATGACGCCCAGATCCTCGGCGGACAGATATTGGTTTCGATGAGAGTAGCCGGCGCTGGCGGCGTCGTTGCCGAGCGTTAGCGTGCCGCCCAATGCGGCGCCCCAGGAGGTGTAGTTCGCGATGGGAGTGTTAAAGAACTGGTTTTCGCTCACGTCGGCTGAGGCGCCGATCGCGTCCCGACTCCAATCCGAATTCACCTTGACGCCCGCGCTGGTGCTGAGAGACGGGCTGGCTGTCCCCGGCACACCCAGGACGCTCGAGTTGTAGCCAGCCGATTCCGTCGCTTGAGGCCGGATGACAAAATCGCCGACCTCGACTCCGGTCGGAGCATCCAGGCTGTAAATGCGATTGATAACCGAGCCACTGAGATTGGCTTGGTACCCGGGTATCAGTCCGGGAAAATACTCCTGCACCAGCTGGGCTTGGGCTTTGCTGGCCGAGAGAACGCTTACCGCCGCCGCAACGCCGCACAGAGCGAGAGCGCGCCCAAACTCGTTACCCCAGGTGGTTCTACCAATCAGCACAGGAAGGCCATCAGAAAAGGGTATCGCTTTCAGACACGCGGGATGCGGGAGAATACCGATCCGCCGCGCCGTCGCAAGAACAATCTCGCGAAGCAACGGACGAGCGCAATGACAGGAGAGCGAAGCAGAGCCCAAACGGAACCGCCAAGCAACACGCTCTCGCCGTGGCCATGGGCAAAAGCCGTCCGACTACCAGGGCCATACTCATTAGCAGCGGGGGGAATGCTAGGCGCCACACTCCCGGTTGAAGCAACCACTGAGCAAAAGGAGTAAGCCGCAGTTGATGATCAGGGGCATCGTCCCGAACATCACGAGCTACCCGGGCGCGTAGATCATCACGAAACCGAACGCCCGCGACATGGCCTGCCTCGCGGGTGACGTCCTCGGATTCGAGAACAGGGCGCGGGCAAGAGCGACCGCAAACACCACAGACCGCATCAACAGGATCATCGAAAAGAAGCAGCTTGCACCTGCAACCACAAGACGATGCAGAGAGGCAGTTCGCCTCCTGAGGTCAGAAGCGGCAGCAACGTGCTAAAAGCGTTGATGGAGGAGGTTCTTAGAGAACCCTTTTTCAGTCAATCAGCCTCTCCGAACCAACTGCCTGCCGTATAGCGGGCCCGATGTTGGCGGCGTTCTCGTAGACGAGCGAATACTGTCGTGCAACCTCTTGCCAATCGTAGTTCGCGGCCACCGCCAGTGCCCGATGCCGCCATGCCGCCAGAAGATCGGCATCAGCTACCGGGAGCGTGACGATCGCCGCCGCAACACTGGGAGCGTCATCCGCATCGACGATCAAGCCGATCCCGGCCCTCGTGACAAGGCGGCGAAAGGCTGGAATTCCGCTCAGAATGGGAATGAGCCCGGCTGACATCGCCTCGACGGCTGCCAGCCCGAAACCCTCATACGCAGACATACTCGCGAAGAAACTCGCTTCGCCCATCAGGCCGCGCAGGTCGGCGTCTGTCGGGTTCAGAACAAACCGAACAGCGTCGACAACTCCCAGTCGACGCGCCAGATCGCGAAGTTCCGAAACCGTCTGATCGGCTTCCCGGCCAGCGATGATGAGCCGCCATTCGGGGTCGCGGGCAACAAGTTCCTTGAGCGCCGCCAGCAACCTGTCAGTTTGTTTGTGGCGAGCGAACCGTCCGAAACTCAGGATAGTCTTCCGCGGCACGTGCGATGCAGCGTTGTGGAACTTCGCTTGGTTGATGCCGTTTTCGATGAGAACCAATCGCTTTCCAGCGTTTGCCTTGAACATCTCGGCATCGCTCTGGCTACAGGCGACGATCCGGTCGTAAGCGGAAATGGACGCGCGAGTGAGCGTCTGGAACCACAGCTTCTTGGCGCTTTTGAACGCCCCCGTGTGGAAGAAGCCGCCATGGGTCGTCGCGATCATCCGCCGCCTGTGCAAGGGGCGCGTCAGCGCGAGGTAGTCGAAAAAGAAATCGATGGCATGAACATGAACAACATCCGCGCCTTTCAGATGGCGCAGAACAGAAGGAGCCACAGGATACCTGCTGGATCCCAGCCACCGCATACGCCGGACGGGCACACCTTCAACAATATCCTGGGCGGGCAGAACCTCAGAGCCGGTAAACAGACGGTCGAGGGTCAAGACACTTGCGTCAATGTTGAGACGATCCCGCTGGGCGCGCGTCAAACTGAGGACGGTGTCCTCCAGTCCGCCTACCGAAGGGCTGAACTGGCGGACGACGTGGACGACCTTCAAGTCCCGCCCCTCAAGAGCCGTAGAGCTTGTTGATGAGCTTCATTTCTCGGCGGCTGTAGTCGTCGCCCAGGGCCAAGGTGGATTTCTGATCGACCATCGAGACCACGATACCGGGAATCTGCGCTCCATAAGCCCGAAGACGTTCGATGCATCCGACGACAGCCCGGCGCGAAGTCGACTGCCACCGGCAGATGAAAATGGTCTGGTCGACAATGCTCGCGTGAACAAGACCATCCGTCATGGCCAGCAGCGGTGGGCTGTCGACAATGACGAGACCATACGAGGTCTTCAACGCGGTCATGATGGCGCGCAAATTCATGATGTCGCGCGTGCCAAAGGAGTTGGTCATCGGCCTGCCTGCACCGATGAAGTCCACGTCGGTATCAGGGTCGGTCTGAATGACTTCGGCCAGCGTCGCGTGACCGGCAAGCAAATCCGTGAGGCCGAGCTTTGTCGACCCCGACATGTGTCGGTTGAGGGAGCCGCGCCGATGATCACCGTCCACGACGATCACACGCTGCCCGCCCATGCGCACCGTCAGCGCGAGCCACACGACCAATGTCGTCTTGCCCTCCTCCGCACTCGCCGACGTGACGAGAACCGATCTAGGGCGATCACCGTCCCGCACCATCAGAGAAAGTTGCGCCGCCAATCCGCGTACGGCTTCGCTGGCCCGTGAGAAGGGATCGTCCAGAACATGGCGGGCGATCAGCCGCCGCCCACTCGCTGAGACGAACGGAATAGCGGTGAGGAGCGGCAACTGCACGGCTCCACGAAGATCATCCACGTCCCCGAAGCCGACCGATAGGTAATCGGCCAGCAATACGGCGGCGAGCGCCAGAACGATGGAGACGATCGCGACGCCGGCCAGCAGCTTGCCGTGGTTCGGAAAGGTCGGGCTTCCCGGTACCGCGGCGTGGGACACAAACGCGACCGGAGGCTGCAGCAACGCCGCGCGGTCGACCACCTCCTTGGAGTGGTCAAGGAAGGTCTGATAGACGGTCTGGGCGCTCTGCGCCTCCTGACTGAGGCTTCGGAACTGGGCCTGCGGGGCGCTCTGGCGGCCCGCCTGGTCCCGGAGCGAGTTGAGGTAGCTGGTGAGCTGCTTGACCTCCGCACGCGCCGCCACGAGATTTTCACGGATGTTTCCAAGCGCCTCGCTGGTCGCCGATCTCAAGCTCGCACGTGTCGATGCAATCTGCTGGTTCAGGGCGCGAACGCCCGGATAATTCCGGCCGAACTCAGCTTCCTGTTGCCGCCGCTCGCTCTCGAGCTGGCTCAGAGCATTGGCCGATGCGACAACGATGGGCTGCTGCGCCGCCTCCAGGAGGCTTCCGGGCCTGCCACCATGAGCGGCTGCCTGCAGCGCATCCGCGCGCGCTTGCGCGGCCGCGAGCTTGGCCTGCGCCGCGCTGAGGTTGACCGCCGTCTCGGCGATCTGGCTGTTGACGAGCGGATCGCTCGCCTGCCCATTGCCGGTGTTCGTCAAGCCCTGCGCTACGTCGAAGGCATTGGCCTTGTTGACAGCGTCGAGCCAGCGCTGCCGCAGCTCCTCCGTCCGCGCATCCAGCCAGGACGCGACGCGGTTCACATCCGCGGTCTGCTGCTGCAGGGCCAGCGTCTGGTAGTTCGTCACCACCGCGTTTGCCAGCGTGGCGGCCCGCTGGCCGTCATTCGCGGTCACGCTCACGTCGAGGACGCGCGAATGTAGCTCCGGCGACACCGTCAACTTCGAGAGGAACGCGTTTATCTCGCCCTCCTGCTGCGATCCTGGCGACGACGGTGGCGGCTTTTTGCAGAGGAACGTCAGGTGGTTGGTGCAGAGCCAGTTGCGGATCTGGAACCTCGGTGCCGCAGGCGGAGGCGGAAATTCGTGAAGTACTGCCGCCGCCACATCGCGCGACTGCAGCCGCGCCGCCTCGGTAGCTGCTCGGTCGTCGCCCACTACGTCCATGGGCTGCTGCCCCATAGCCGCCAGGGGATCCGCATTCTGGGTCGTCAGCACGACGGTCGCCGTGGCCGTGTAGGTGGGCTTCAGGCTAAAGACGACCGCTACGCCGATCGCTGCGAGAACTACGAAGACGCCCAGAAAAAGACCAAGGTGCCGGCGCCAGACGCGCAATAGGCGCTTCGCCGCATATGCGCCATTGGGCTGCATTACCCCAATGACCGGAAGGTGACTATTCATTGAATTCATGCGGATGTCTTTGATTCTGCCCGGCCGCGTCGCGGGATACCGGCCCTGATGGCGTAGCTGACGAGGTAGATGCCAAAAACCGGTAAGCCCAACAGGTAGCGGCGCCAGAGCCGCCTTGGCTCGCGGAGCAGACGTACCAGCCACTCGATACCAAGATTTGCAACCCAGCGCGGCGGTCGGCTGACGCGGCCAGCGGCGTGATCAACCAGCGCACCCGCGGTGATTGCAACCAGTGGCCGCAGTTCCCGCGAATGATCCCAGAGCCACCTCTCCTGCCGTGGCATGCCCATGTTCACGAGGAGAACCGTAGGCTGGCTCTCGTTGATGCGAGCGACAATTGCCTGTGACTCATCCGATCCCGGCGTCGGATCGAAATAGCCGTGCTGGACGCCTACGGTGACGACATCGTATCGAGCCTCAAAGGCTGCGGCAGCCGCCAAGGCAACATCGGGGGCGCCGCCAAGCCAGAAGACCCGAGCCTTCGGACCGAGCCGCTCAAGAGCGGCCCCAATCCATTCCGGCGGCGTGGTCCGATGCGGCGTGAAGCCCTTGAGAATTTTGGTGGCAAGTTGCACCCCGGCGCCATCGCAGAACGCGATGTCAGCCTGCGCAAAAAAGCCCCGCATCCATGATTCCTTTTGCGAAAGCGTCACGCAATGCGCGTTCGCATTCACCACAAGGAGCCCGCTCTTCTCTTCGACAGCCTCGACAACGCGCTCCGCAATAGCAGCGCGGTGGATGTTCTGCAGACGCAGCCCCATCACCTCGAAGGCTTCCGCACCCATCAGCGCGTCACGATCAGCGGGCGGAGTGCCCTGGCTCGAGCGGACGCGCTCCACCACCACGTCAGCGTCAGAATGCATGCTTGCTGAAGACCTCCCGAAGGACCGTCATCGAGATGATCCGGATATCCAACCACACGGACCACTTCTGGATATACTCGAGATCGAAAGTCACCCTCCTCCGCAGGTCATCCATGGTGACCAATTCACCCCTGGCGCCGTTCACCTGCGCCCAGCCGGTGATGCCGGGTTTCACCTGATGCCGGATGACATATTCAGCCATCGCATCTTTCAATAGCCGTCCTCCCGCCCGCGTATGCGGAGCGTGAGGCCTTGGGCCCACGAGGGACATGTCGCCGGACAGCACATTGAACAACTGGGGAAGCTCGTCGAGGCTCAGTTTTCGCAGCCACCGCCCTACCCGCGTCACGCGCGGGTCACGCCGAGAGGTTTGGCGGCTAGCCATCAGATCCGATGCGCTGGCATGCATCGAGCGGAACTTCAGCACCGTGAACGGCCGGTCGTTGAACCCCAGGCGCGGCTGGCGAAAAAGGATCGGGCCAGGGGAATCGAGCTTGACCGCCACGGCCACCGCCACAAGAACCGGGAGCAGAAGAACAAGCAGTATCAAGCCGAAAGCTAAATCCAAAAGGCGCTTGCAGAGGGCCTGCGCATGACTAAGCGGACGACGCTGAACAACCACCAGCGGAAGCGGCCCGAACATCTCCACCGGAAGCACGACATCCTCGCCCTGCGCGAGGTGCGGCAAGATGTAAACCTCCACAGCAACACCTCGCAAACGCCAGCGCAGCTGCGCCACGGTCTCAAGCGCGTCAGCGTCGGGTGGGACCGCTATAACGATGTCGTCGATGGACATTTCGCGGCTCAAATCGATCAGCTCGTCGACTGAACCCGCGACGGATGGCCCACCGGGTCGAGCCGGCTCATCGCTGAAAATCCCAAGAAATTGGACAGGCTCACGCGCGCGGCCGGCGCAGAGGTCGGCCACCCGCGACGCATTTCCGTCGTGACCTATGACTGCCACCTTACGAGCCATACGATGGGCGACGAAAGGATGCGCCAATACATAGGCAGCAATCCCGCCGACGGCGGTTACCGCGACAAGGCTCGTGGCCAACCAGAGCGAAACTGGCGCTATCAGCTTCGGCAAGGCGAAGCCCAACAACACCAGAACGCAAGCGCCAGCCATCGCAGCGCCGAGCAGCGCGGGCGAGAGAGAAGCCGCCCGCCTCATCTGCCGGCGAAAACCGCCCTTTGACGCCGACCTTGCGACGCCACTGCGGCGGTGGAGAAGGCAGAAAGTGAGAACCGTCACAAAGCCTGCAACTGCAAAATCATGCTGGTGACTGACGAGTACAGGATGATTCGCGGATGCGACAGAAAAAGTCGCGACAAATACTGCCGCAACTTCGGCAAACCAGGTCACGGACGCGACAATTGGCTTACCGTCGATGGCGCGCGGAGCACTACGGACGGAGCTGACAGCTATATCACCGAGATCGACCGCAGCGTTGGCGGAGCCGTCCGGGATCTCGAGAACTAAGTCTTTGCCTTTATCGAGATGCATGCCCTGTCTCGTGATTCACGAACTTTCAGACGAAATCCAACCGCGACGTCCTGGACCGAGCGTAGCACTTGGTTCACCAAAATAGCTCCCCATAGCAGGTCACAAAGACGAAAGACTTGGTCCTATGCCAAGTAAATGCAGCGGCGCTTGCTTCTGCAACATAAGCATCCGCACCGCAACCCGACGACCGCCGACTCTCGAAAACGAACCTCAACTTAAGAATAAGCCTTCTGGGCGTCAATGGCTTTTGCTGCATTGCATCATAATTGCGCCCAGTCCGCCGATGCTGACACAAACTCTCAAGCGTTCTCAACTAACTAGAAGGCACCCGTCGCTCGGTAAATAAGTCTTGATCTGCGTAATCGATGCGGTATCAATACTATTGCGGAGTGGCACCATAAATTCTGCCACCAGTCGATTTTGGGCAGGGGCGAAATTTTCAGGTAGCACTTTCCGACGTTTTTCGGATAGGTGCATACTCCGTTCGGTCAGGAGGTCAGTGACTAATGGCTAAGGCAGATCTTTTGTACAGAGCTGGCGAGGATTAGGTCGATCATGCGCAGCGATCCATCCCACTGGAATTGCAGTCCGCCAGGATTCGAGGCGATGAGCTCAGCGCAACGGGACAGGCTCCGGTCCGAATACGCTTCTGCGGAGCCTTTCCCTCATCTTGTGATCGATGGCTTGTTCCCCGCGGAACGGCTGCTGGCGGTCTCTGCCGATTTCGACACGGCGCCTGCCGCCACGTGGCGGGACATCAAGTCCGGGCTCCAGCGGAAACGTGCCACCCCGCCCGATTCGCCGCTGCCGCCGTTTGTTCAGGATTATTTCAACACGCTCAATTCAGGGCCCTTCATACGGTTCCTCTCGGAAATCACGGGGATCAATAACCTCATTCCGGATCCAGCTCTGCATGGCGGGGGCATGCATGAGGTTGAGGAAGGTGGCGCGTTTGAAATTCATCTGGATTTCGAACGGCATCCCAGGACCTTTCTCGACAACCGGCTCGTCGTCATCACCTACCTCAATGACAACTGGCTGCCGACTGACGGCGGGAATCTGGAACTATGGCACACAAAGCCGCCGCGCTGCGCCGCAAGCGTTACGCCGGTCTTCGGCAGGACCGTCATCCTGGAGCAGTCGCAGATCTCGGCGCACGGGCATCCACGGCCAATACGGGACGGCCGGAAAAGGCGATCCGTGACCGCCTATTTCTACACCAATGGGCGGGCTCAAAGCACCACGAGCAACATGTTGCCCACGACCTACCTCGCCCACAAAGGATATTCGGTGAGACAGCGGGTGGAACTTGGCTTGCGCCTGGTCGCTCCACCGATCGTGCTCATGAGTCTGAAATCCATACGGGCATTTGCTAACGACACGCTCATGCGTGCGCATTGAGATCCGGAATGGGCAGAGTTAACTACGCTACGAGCGGGATAGCCTCCGAACAAGCGCGGCGCTGAACTGCCGCATCATCGTTGACACTAAAAAAGGATTTTTCCTAATTCGCGCGACGATGGCGCCAAACGCCATTTCCCGCGTAGCCGTCGAGATGAAATGCGCGTCGTCAAGCCGGCCAAGGCCCGCCGCGCGACGGCGAAGCAACTCCACCAACTCATGATCCGACGCTATTGCCGCATTCGCGCAAAGTGCGAGTGTGGCATCGCGTAAAGCACCATACGCGATCGTCGTTCGCGTCATCCCGGACGAGCGATTGCTGATGGCCCCGAACCGCTGAGTGTAGAGATACAAAGGTTGGTTGAGCACACGAAACGAAGCTCCGTTCAAAAGAAGCTCAGCGACCAACTGAAAATCTTCGCCATGGCGAAGCCCTGCGCGATACCGGACGGCATGGCCGGACAGCGCGTTGCGCCGAAATATCGGTTTCAACAAGCCCCAGTCAAAGCTAGTCCCTGTGGCCAGATTATGGCGAAAATAGTCTCGCAACGTGATATCGACATCTGAGAACTGCGCTTCTGGCCCGAGCCCACGCCCGGTAACGCGACCCGCGGACGCATCATAATAGGCCACATCGTCCGCCACGAGGTCGGCGCCCGTCGCGACGCCGAAGGGAATGAGCTGGGCCAGCCGCTCAGGAGCGAAAGCGTCGTCGGCATCCAGAACCGCGATCCAATCGCCCTCCGCTTCGTCGAGCCCGGCGTTCCGAGCAGCGGAAGGACCCCCATTCCTCGGAAGCGCGATCATACGAACCCGCGGATCCGTCTCCGCGGCAGCCCGGATCACCTCCCGCGTGGAATCCGTCGAGCAATCGTCGACGATCAGAATTTCTTTCGGCGGCAGGGTCTGCGCGGTCACCGAAGCGATCGCGCGACCGAGGAAAGTCTCGCAGTTGTAAGCCGCGATGATCACCGTCGCGGTCGGCTCCGCACGCTCCGTCACGTTCTGATTCCTGCGGCACGGTCATAAAGCAGCTCCAGCTGCGCCGTCCGCTGAAAGAGGTCATGGTTCTCGGCGATAAAGCCCGGAGCCGCCGCCGAAAAGCGCGTGGCCAGCCCATCGTCGATCAGCAAGGCCATCAGTCGCTCGGTCAGAGCGTCGACATCGCGCTCGGCAAAGGAAAAGCCGGTTTCTCCATCACGGATGCCCTCAGTCGCACCACCGCGCGCCGACGTGACGACCGGCACGCCGCTCGCCTGTGCCTCAAGAATAACCAATGGCAGACCTTCCGCGTCGCCACTTTCGGCCGTCACGCTTGGCAGGCAGAAGACCCGCGCCTCGGCCAGAAGCGTCGTTGCCAGTTCCCGCGTGAAGGTTCCGACGAAGCGCACGCCGCTGATCGAGCTCGCACGCTGGGTAAGCATCGCACGCTCAGGTCCGTCGCCGCCGATGATCAGCTCCGCCTGCGGCATCCGCGCGCGGATCCGCTCGAAAGCTTCCAGCAGATACAAACAGCCCTTCTTCTCGACGAGCCGACCCAGAAACAGGATCTTTGGCCGCCGCTCAGCGATGGCCGCGCCAGTGGGCGAGAAGCGGCTGATATTGATCCCGATCAGCTGGACGATGACCCTGCTTTCCGGGAGGCCGCTCGCGATCGCGGCGCGCCGGATGTTCTCGGAGATCGCTATGAAGGTCACAGCTTGGTCTCGGGCCATGCGAGCCAACCGCGCCGGATAGCCTTGCCACCGGCGACCCGCCCGCCCCTGCGCGAACCACTCCATCCGGGTCGTGATGTCAGACCCGTGCAGGGTCACGAGCAGGGGCAAGCGCAACCTTCGCGCGATCGGCCAAGCCTCCACCCCGTCGAAGCCGAAATGCGCGTGGATCAGTCGGGGTGCCACATGTCGGACGACACCTGTCATGCGCGGAGGGGGCAGGCCAAGCTTCCGCCCCAGCATGCCCGTGGCGCGCTGCTTGAGCGTGGCCCCGCCCACAAAGGCCGTCTGCACGGGGAGACCCTCGACCGGCAGCGCCTTTATCTCCCGCTCGCCCACAAGAATCGGGCGCCAACGACGCAAAGCCAAGGCCTGATCCCGGACGAAGGTCTCGGAGAACGGAAGGATCTGGGTACGGTAGATGGCAACGCGAGGACCTGAGGCCACGGATTGATCCGAGCCTGACAAGCTCACGGTCGCAGAATCGTCCAAGCCGCTTTCTCCGCCTGTGTTGAGGATTGGCCACATGGCCATTGTATGCGTACGTTCCAGCGCTTGGCCATCGCTTCAAGGTAATGCAATCGTGACAGAAGAACGAGACAGACGGGGCAGCGGCATAGCTGAACAAGGCGCGAGCCGGCGCGATATCTTCGGCTGCCTCGCCAGCAGCCTGATCCTGCCGTCACTTTCGGCATGCGCGGGCCTCCACCCTAATGCCGCAAAGGCCGCCGCTTCCCCTGCCGACGACAAGCCCGCCGCGCTGACGGTTGTGATCGATCAGCAAGACCCCGGGCCGTCGATCGCCACGGGGTATGCTGGCTTCAGCTACGAGAAGAACAGCTTGATCACGGGCTTCTTCGCGGCATCGAACCTACCTCTCGTTCGGCTCTTTCGCCGCCTTGGCACCGGACTTCTTCGGCTGGGCGGAAATACCGTCGACCGCACGGGGTGGCAAACATCCTCATCCAGACAGACCGGCGGGCCCGTAACGCCGAGCAACGTCGATGCCTTGTCAACATTTCTCCACGCGACTGGCTGGAGCGTCCTGTACGGCCTTAATATGGCGACGAACACGCCTGCCGCTGCGGCCAATGAGGCTGCGTATGCCGCGAGGACGCTCGGCCGCCACCTCTACGGCTTTGAAATCGGGAACGAGCCCGATGCCTACTCCATCAATCATCTTAGGCCGCCGTCCTACTCCTATGCCCAGTTTCTCATTGAGTGGAATGCCTTCGCTTCCGCCGTAAGTCAGGCGGTGCCGGGTGCCGGGCTGACTGGCCCGGCCAGTGCGTGGCACGAAACGAACTGGACAGTCCCGTTTGCACGGGATGAGGGGCACCGCATCATTCTTCTCACGCAGCACTACTACCGTGCCAATGGACTGTCCCCACAGTCGACGCTCGAACTATTGCTGGCGGGCGATCCGGCGCTGCCGGGCCTGCTCGCTCCCCTCAGGCGAGCAAGCACGGCCGCCCATATTAGGGACGGCTATCGTCTGACTGAGGCGAACTCGTTCTATGACGGCGGCGCGCCCCATATCAGCAACACCTTCGGAACGGCGCTTTGGACAATCGATTTTCTATTTGCCAACGCACGCTTAGGATCGAGCGGCGTCAACTTCCATGGTGGGGGTGACGCGCCTGGCTATACGCCGATTGCCGACAACGGACGTGAAGTCGTTGGAATACGCCCCGAATATTATGGGATTTTGCTTTTTTCGTTGATGGGCCCTGGGCGACTTCTCAGCACGGTACAATCGGCGTCGACGCTCGCCGTTTCGGCCCATGCAGTCGCCAGTAGCACGGGCACCCAGATCATACTCGTCAACAAGGAGCCAGCGTCCAGCGTGGATGTTACCATTTGGCCTGGAAAGCGGGTGGGAGGCGCGCGGCTCACCAGCCTCTCCGCTCCCACCCTCAATAGCGTAAGCGGGATGTTGTTGAGCGGTGCACCGGTCCGGAATGACGGCACGTGGTCCCCCCGCGCGCCCGGCACCGTAAAAATACACAACGGCTCTATCGGGCTGCGTATCGGACCGGCCTCTGCGATGCTCGTAACGGCTGTCTGAGGCATGAGGTGTTACGCGATCTTAGCAGACGGGGGTTGCGTACCACCCGGCCCCATACCTCGGACGGACAATTGCCGTTGGGAAATTAACAAGATAAGAATGACTACAACACCCATGAAAGGTCGCGGCTGACATGCCGACATCAGTGGTGCCGGTGAGGTCTGAAGCCATGAATGAGCGCACTCCGCCAGAGCCTCAGCCCGCCATCGACAAGAGAGGCGCGTTCTCCTGGTCAGGACTAGGCCCTTATGTCAGCGTTGCTGAACCGCCGGCAGACATAGCGCAAGACAGCGACGAGCCCAAGAAATCCTTCTTTCGGGGGGTTGCGGTAGGGCTTGCCGTCATGATTCCGGTCTGGGTGTGGGTAATTCTTTGGGTACTTCATTAGATTAACGAAACTTAAACCGGGTCTGAAGTTTATCTATCCGACAAGCGATCCGAAGCATCTTCTGCAGAAGCTCTGGCAGTTCTGACCATCCGGGCGCTCCGTCCGTCCCTAATCCCAGCAACTCACGCCTCGTGGTGGAACCGTCCGTCCTCCGATGCGAAAGTGTGCAGTCTCTACGCAGGGCGCCTCCCACGCCTCGCCACTGAAGTTGAATGCGAAGGTGAGCCGCCCGCGGCGCTGCAGACGCACCCCCTCGGGAAGCCGCATCACTGGCAAACCTGCTTGGCCGAGCAGCCGCGCCATAACCTCGATGAGCAGGCCATCATCCGTCCAGGCGGCCAGGTAATGTTGCCTGCCATCGCCCACCAAGGCTTTGGTGCCGTCGCCGAAGGTCAGGCCGGCCGGCAGCTCGGTCTCCAGCCACTCGCGCCACCGCACCGCCTCGCCCGCCACGCCCTCACCGATGATGGCGTGGGTGAGACCGGGCCGCAGGGACCCGACCTGCCGGATACGAAGCGGCAGCAGCTCCTGCACGGGCCCCGGCGGCAGCGACGACGGTATTTCAAAATCCCGCGTCTTGGAGCCGGTCCTCGGGCCAAAGAGTATGAAGCCGTCAGCCTCCCGCAGAGCCGCGAGCGCCGCGTCGCTCACATAGGGCAACGTCGGCACGGCGATCAGCCTGTAGCCGTCGAGCACAGCGCCGGATTGGACAATGTCGACATCGACCCCCAAGCGGCGAAGCGCGCCATACCATTGAAACACAAGGTCGAAGTAGCGAAAATCCCGCCCCTGTGGCTGGATCTGCGCGATCCAGGCGGCTTCGTAATCGATGACGATCGCGACCGGAGCCTGGGTCATGGGCGGCAATGGCCCGAGCGCCGCAAGTTCGCGCGCCACCTGCGCCGCCTCCTCGCCGCCGGGCGACCGGCTCCGGTCGGGCAGATGGAGGCCAGCATGCATCTGCTCCTGAGCGAAGGGCGCCTGCCGCCAGCGGAAATAGCTCAACACCTCGGCGCCATGGGCAAAGCATTGCCAGCTCCATAGCCGTACCACTCCTGCCGCGGGCACAGGGTTCCAGGGCGCCCAGTTCACCGGCCCTGGCTGATGCTCCATCAGCCAGAACCGCCCCCGACCGACGGCGCGATAAAGGTCATGATTGAACGCCGGAATGTCAGGATGCGACGTTTCCGCCCAGCGTAGCCGCTCCGTCTCCGGCAGGCTCGACACCTCGAGCGCCCCGAGCGGATAGGAATCCCACGACGCGAAATCCAATGGTTCGGCGACCGCGAAATGGTCGAAGGCCTGGAAGAAGGCCATGAAATTGTGGGTCACGAATCGGCCCGGCGAGTGACGGCGGATGATCTCAACCTGCAGCCGGTTGTAGGCCGCCATTTGCGCCGAGGCGAAGCGCTGGTAGTCGAGCCTCGCCGCCGGATTGGTCTCGGTCACCGCTCCCACGGGAAGCGGCACGCTGTCGAACCCACTCGCCTCCATGGACCAGAAGACGTTGCCCCACGCTTCGTTCAGCGCCTCGGGAGTTTGGTAGCGGCGGCGCAGCCAGTCGCGGAACGCTGCAAGGTCGTGGGGCCCGTAGGAGACCGTCGTGTCGTGGCAGCCGAATTCATTGTCGGTCTGCCAGCCGGCAACCGCCGGGTGCGCGCCGTAGCGCTCCGCCATCAGGGTGACGATGCGGCGCGTCTCGCGCAGCCAGTCGGGCGAGGATGTGCTGTAGTGCCGGCGCGAGCCGAACCCGCGGGTACGGCCGTTCCGATCGACCGGCAGGATGCCGGGATAGGTGTCGATCAGCCATTGCGGCGGGGTCGCGGTCGGTGTGCAGAGCACGACCTTGAGGCCCGCGGCGCCAAGCACGTCGATGGCGCGGTCTAGCCAGCCCCATTCATAGGTACCGGACGCGGGCTCCATCCGGCTCCAGGCGAATTCCCCAATGCGGACATAGGTGATGCCGAGGTCGCGCATTGCCGCGGCGTCCTCCGCCCACCAGGGTTCGGGCCAGTGTTCGGGATAGTAGCAGACACCGAGCATCGCGTTTCTCCAGCCGTGTCAAATAAGGTTTCCGCCCGTCCGCAGCAGCAGCACATCGTGTGCGCCGACAACGGTCTCGCCCCGCACGGGCAGACCGTCGATCAGGCTGACGAAGGCCTCCGTCAGCACGACGCTGCGGGGCTCCACTCCGTGGTTGAGCACAAAAAGCAGGCGTGTTCCGTCGTCGCCCTGCCGCCAGCAGAGTTCGATGCCCTCCGGCGCGGGCCGCATCGCCTCCGCCAGACCCGCGGCATCCAGAAGCCGTGAGGCCAGATGATCGTGCAACGCGGCATTGCCGAAGGTGCCGGCGTAGAGGGCGAGGCCTTGCCCAAAGCGATGCTCGGTCACCGCAGCGCGCCCTAGGTAGTGCTGCGCCTCGTAGACCATCAGCGGCGTCGCGCCCTCGGGCGCCAGGATGTCGCACCAGCCGTTGGCAGTGGCATCCCCTGTCAGGTTTTGACCGGCACCTTCGGCACGGAGCTGCGTCGCGACGCCGAGCGCGGGCGAATCATACTCCTCGACCCGCACGCCGAAGACATCGCGGAGCAGACCCGGCAGATGGGCATCCACGACCTCGTTGTGGATGCCCTTGACGCCGGTGCGCGCGGTGCCGAGCAGCACGCCTCCGGCCTCCACATAGGCGCGGAGCCTATCGGCAGTCGCCGCAGGCAATACATGCAAAGCGGGCGCGAGCACGATCCGATAGCCGGCAAGATCGGCCTCGGGTGAGACGACATCGACCATGACGTTAAGCCGGTGAAAGGCAGCGTAGATATCCCTGAGGTGTCCCGGATAGGAGAAGGCCGGGTTGTTGCCCTGTGCCTGGAAGGCGAAGCGGCTGTCATAGGAAAGCATCAGCGCAACCTCGGCACGGGGCTGCGTCGGCAAAATCTTGCCCCCGACGCGGGCAAGTTCGGCGCCCATCCGCCGCACCTCCTCGTAGCGCCGTCCGACCTCACCGTGATGATCGAGGATGCCATGCCAATACTGTTCCGCGCCGACCCGCGCCGTACGCCAGCGGAAGAAGATGATGCCGTCCGCTCCATGAGCAATCGCCTGCCACGCCCAGAGCCGGATTTCACCAGGGCGGGGAGCGACAGAGATATCCTCCCAGCCGCCGGAGCCGCTCTGCGCCTCCATCACCCAGAAGCCCTTGCGCTTAAGGCCGCGCATGGTGTCGCTCGCCAACGCGACTGCCGGCACGTCGACCTCGGGCACCATCGCCCAGGCAAGTCGCGGGTAGTTGTCCCATGAGACGAAGTCGAGAGGTGCGGCGAGATCAAAGTAATCTATCTGGTCGTATTTGAACCCCATGAGATTATGGGTGATCCACTGATCGGGACAGAGACGGCGCAAAATGTCGATGTGGATGTTCTGGTAGTCGACATATGAATCGGACGAGAATCGAAAATAATCGAGCTGCAGGCCGGGATTGGGCGCACGCGCGATGCGTGACGGAAGCTGGATATCGTCCCAGTTCTCGTATTCCTGGCTCCAGAACACGGTGCCCCACCGCTCGTTGAGGGTGTCGATCGACCCGTGACGCTTGGCCAGCCATCGCGCAAAGGCACGCCCGCAGCTCCCGCAATAGCAGCGATCGCCAAACTCGTTGTCCGTCTGCCAGCCGATGACCGCCTTGTTCGCCGCATAATGCTCGGCCATGGCGGCCACGATCGAGCGCGTGCTCTCGCGAAATCCTTCATGGTTGGGGCAATAGTGCCGCCTATGACCGAAGGTGAGGCGCCGCCCATCCTCAAGCACGCGGTAGGCATCCGGATGCTTCTTCATCACCCACATCGGCGGCGACGCCGTGGGCGTCCCGAGCACCACGTCGATGCCCTGGTCATGCAGGACGGCAATCGCGCGATCGAGCCAGGAGAAGTCGAATTCGCCTTCGCGCGGCTCTAGCTTCGACCACGCGAACTCGGCGAGACGGACGACGTTGAAGCTCGCTTCGCGCATCAGCCGCGCATCCGTCGTCCACCGGGTCTCCGGCCAATGTTCGGGGTAGTAGTCGGCGCCAAATCGTAAAACGCCATCGGTCATGGATGTCATCCTTTGCAAGCGTGAACCCGTCCGTGGGCGTTCATGCGTGGTGAGGTTCACTTGACGCTCCCGGTGGCAAGCCCGCTCTGCCAGAAGCGCTGCATCGCCAGAAACAGCGCGCAGATCGGCAGGATCGAGACGAGCGAGCCAGTGAGCACGAGCGGGAACAAGGCCTGTCCGCCGCCGCCAGCGCTCGACACTTCGTACCAATCGGCGAGACCGATCGTGAGGGGGAAGAGGTGCGAGGATTCGAGCATGACGAGCGGCAGAAAGTAGTTGTTCCAGGTCGCGACGAAGGACAGCAGCAGCACGGTGATGACGGCGGGCGAGAGAATACGGAGGGCGATCGTCGCGAAGATGCGTCCCTCTCCCGCGCCGTCGATGCGCGCGGCGTCGATGAGTTCGTCAGGGACGGACTGCTCGGCATAGACGCGCATGAGGTAGACGCCGAGCGGGTTGACGAGCGACGGCAGGATGACGGCCCAGGGAGTATTGACGAGCCCGACCTTGCTCATCAGCAGGAACAGCGGGATCGCGAGCGCCGTCTGCGGGATCATCACCGCGCCGAGCGTGAGCGCGAACAGAAAGTCCCGCCCCAGGAAGCGGAATTTGGCGAAGGCGTAGCCTGCGGCGCTGGCGAGCAGCGTGGCACCGACCGCGGAGGTGACCGAGTAGAAGGCGGTATTGATGAGCCAGCGCGTGAAGATGCCGCCTTGGAAGGTGAAGAGCGCCCGGATATTGCCGAACAGATGGAACTGAGGCGCGAACCACAGGCCGAAGCTGTTGAACAAGCCTTCGTCGTCCTTCGTCGCGGCGATCAGCAAGTAGACCAGCGGAACCAGCGTGTAGATTAGGAACACCGCCAGCAATGCGGTCGTGAGCAGCTTCGTGCGACGGAGCGATGTCGCTGGGCGTTGCAGCGTCGCGACGCTCATCCTGCACCTGCCGCACGTCTGCTTGTCGCCAGCATGAAGATGTAGGAAACCACGGCAACGATCGCGCCCAGCACGAAGGAGAGTGCGGCCGAGGCATTCACCTGCTGATCTGTGAAGGCCAGGGTATAGGCGTAGAGGTTCGGGGTGTAATGATCCCCGATGACATCGGGTGCGATCGCCTTGAACATCTCTGGCTCGTTGAACAGCTGCAGCGTGCCGATGATCGAGAAAACTGCCGTCAGCACCAGCGCCTGCCCGATAAGGGGAATGCGGATGCGGAGCGCCGTCTGCCATGGCGTGGCACCGCAGATCCAGGACGCCTCGACCACGTCGCGCGGCACCGCCTGCAGGGCCGCGTAGAGAATGATCATGTTGTAGCCAGTATATTCCCAGGTCACCACATTGCCGAGGGAGACCAGCATCATGCGGCCAGAGAGGAAATCGGGGGCCCTGACACCGGCCGCATGCGCGATCGAGCTGAACAGGCCGAAGGATGGCCCATACATATAGGCCCAGATGAGAGCGCCGATCACGCTCGGCACGGCGTAGGGCAGGAAGAAGGCGATGCGGAACAGGCGTCGTCCCCAAAGCACGCCGCTGTCGAGCAGAACGGCGAGACCGAGCGCGAAAGCCAACATGATCGGCACCTGGACGACGCCGAAAGCCACCACATGGGCAAGCCCGTCCCAAAGGCTGCTGTCATCCAGGATACTGAAATAGTTGGCCAGACCCACGAAGATCTGCCCGCGCGCCAGCGTATCGCGATAGAGGCTGAGGTCGAGGGCAAGCAGCAGCGGCACGATCAGCACAAGCACGAACAGTACCATGAACGGTAGCAGGAACAGGTAAGGGACGAGCCTGCGGCGCAGCCGGTGTCCGCGATGGCGTGGCGGCGCCTGGGTTGGTGTCGCGGTGACAAAGTCGAACATGGACATGGCGTCCTTTGTTCGGCCGGACCCTGTGGGAACGGACGTCCGGCCTTGGCGTGAACCTATCGTCGCTGTCAGGTCTTCACGGTGAAGCCTTGCTCGTTGGCGTATTTCACGAACTTCTTCTGCAGCCGGTCGAAAGCCTGCTGCAAGGTGCCGCGCCCGTTTGCGGCAGCATCAAGCTCGATCCCCATCTGCGACTGCACGTAGCCCTGGAAGGGGCTCCACTGGAACGACGTGTTCACGTCATGCGCAGCGGCGGCGAAGACTTCGTTGACCGGCTGGTTGCCGTAGAAGGGGTAGGGCGTCTCCAGGAAGGCCTTATCGTTCAGGAGAGCGAGGCTGGTCGGGAACAGATACTGGTCGGTCGCGAACATCCGGGTGGAGGTCGGGTTGTGCAGCAGCCATGTGGCGAGCTTCGCGGCTTCGGAGCGGTGCTGGCTCTGCTTGAGCACAGCGAGGGTCGATCCGCCCCAGTTGGCACAGACATGGCCGCCGGCTGCGAGTTGCGGAATGGGGGCCGCACGCCATTTCCCGGAACTGCTCTTCGCGAACTGCTGCAGGAACACCGGCCCCCAGGCGCCAACGATCCAGATGGCGTAACGCCCTTTGTCGAAAGCCTCGTACCACTCCGTGACGAAGCCCGGCTTGGCATCCACCGCCCCGGCGTCGAGCAGCTTCTGCCAATAGGCAGCGAAACGGCTGCTGACAGCGTTGCTCACGTCGATGCCGATTGTGTCGCCATCGACCGTGAAGGGCTTCCAGCCCGCCTGCCAAAGCAGCGCAGTCGTCCAGGCGCCTTGATCGAAGGTTGCGTTCGTCAGCAGTGTGTTCGGCGTATCCTTGTGCATCTTCAGGGCCTGATCGGCAAACTCGCCCCATGTGCCGGCCGGCTGCATGCCGTGTGCATCGAGGATGTCTTTGCGATAGACTTGGCCAATCGGCCCGCTATCCCACGGCAGCGCATAGACATGGTCCCCACGGGTCACCTGCTGCCAGGCCCAGGGCACATAGTCCCGGCTGAACTTGCTGGCCCCATAGGGGGCGAGATCGGCAAAAGCCTTGAGCTGGAGGAAGGTCGCGATCATGTCGAATTCGATCTGCGCGACATCGGGACCGCCGCTGCCTGCGCGCAGCGCATCCTCGATCTTAGCGTAATGCGGGAAGCCCTGCCCCACATCGACGACATTGACGGTGACGCCGGGATTGGCCTGCTCGTAGAGCGCTGTCTCCTTCTGCATGTTCGGAACCCACGACCACACGGTCAAGGTGAGGGGATCGGCGGCGGCGGCGCGCCGCACGACGGGCGCCGCAGCACCAAGCACGCCGAGGCCAGCGCCGGCCATCAAACTGCGGCGGCCGATACCGCCCGCCAGCGAATTGTGGGGAAGCGTCATGCGTTCTCTCCTCCTGTATTGGTTCCGGTTGCTCCGGAATCCTGTACTGTCAGCCGGTGCTCACCTGGGTGGCGGCGCGGTCGATCCGCGCCGGATCAGGACCGGGGGCGGTGTGCTGTATTGCTCGTTGTGAACTGAACCCAGTCTGATCTTGTCGAGCAGAAGCCGGATCGAGGATTCGGCCACCGCGACCGTGCCGATGGCGACCGTCGTCAAAGCCGGGCGCATCTGCGCCGCGAGCTCGATGTCCGTCACGCCCATGACCGAAAGATCCTGCGGCACACGACGGCCGAGCGCGGCCGCCGCCTGCATGGCGCCAATGGCGAGCAGATCGTTGGTGGCAAAGACGGCTGTCAGCCCATTCGCGCGGCTCAGCAGATCCAAAGCTGCCCGGAAGCCGCCGCCGATCGTGTCTCTGTCATACTCGATGCTCGTGTCGGGGAGGCTCACGCCAGCTTCAGCCAGGGTCGCCAGGAAACCGCAGTGGCGCTGCACATGCACGAGACATCCCTCCGCCGTCTTGGCGGATACCAAGCCGATGGAGCGATGACCGAGCGCCAGCAAATGCTCTGCCGCCAGACGTCCGGCGGTATGGAAATCGACAGTCAGGGAATGCATCGGGAGCGCTTCCCGCGTTTGCTCCCACATCACTAGAACCACGGGGACGCCCCGGTCGGCGACGGCCACGAGATCCTGCGGCCGGAGATTGCCGGCCATCGCGAGGACGCCTTCCGACAATCCGGAAGACACGCGGTCCAGATAGGCCAGCCCGATATCGGCATCGGTCTCGGTGTGGCAGACGAGCAGGAAGTGCCCTTCCCGCCGCGCCGCCTGTTCCGCCGCACGGGCGAATTCGGGATAGAAGGGATTGGCGATGCTGGAGACGAGTAGCGCGAGGGTCGGCGCACGCCCTTCGGCCAATGCCCGTGCCGTGAGATTGGGTCGGTATCCGATATCGGCAATAATCGCACGGACCCGTTCTGCCGTCGCGGGACCAACAGAGCCTTTCCCGCGAATCACGTTCGAGACGGTGGCGGTCGTGACGCCGGCGCGCTGCGCGACATCCGAAAGCGTCGGCACCGAAATCCTACAGATTTGTTGAGGTTAAGCGCTTAACTGCCAACTTTCAATTCCTTCCCGCTGTTCCGTGTAGAAGAGGCGGGCGTTATCGGCTTGTCAAGCACGGGTCACATGCAGCGCCTCACATCGTCGTGGACGCGTCCCTCAACTCCAATTTGTTAGCGTTTCGATACGATTGCACATTTGTACGCGCCGCCCCCATCGGAGCAGCTTCCGCCTCGGCCTTTCGCGGTGCCGGCGCTGAGGCCCGCGGCCAGTTAGCCTGCCAACGCGACGAAGGTCAGCAGGTCGACAGGGAAGATCGTGTGGCTCGGCGACTGCGTCGTCGGGCGATGGCCGCAACGAGCGGGATCGGGAGCAGCAGGGCAACGGCGGAAGGTGAACAGCGACGTCTGGTAGATCGGCGGCATGACCGGGGCCTGGCCAAGGCCCGGCGGCGCGTCAGGCGCGGGCGGTTGCTCTCCCCGCCGCGCCGCAGGGCAGATCGGCCCGCCCGTTCCGCACGGATCGCGGCGGTCTCGGCCTCCACCGCGTGCCGCACCTCCAGCGTGGTCGCACCGGCCGGTCAGGCGGCGGCGAGCGCCTCGTCCGGCACGCGGGCGCCGGTCATGAAGGCCACCGCATCCGACATGCTGTGCTGCTTCGGGTCGATCACGCAGAGCCGCCGCCCGAGGCGGTGGATGTGAACACGATCGGCGACCTCGAACACATGCGGCATGTTGTGGCTGATCAGGATGATCGGGATGCCGCGCGACTTCACATCGAGGATGAGTTCCAGCACGCGGCGGGACTCTTTTACACCAAGCGCCGCTGTCGGCTCGTCGAGAATGATGACTTTCGAGCCGAAGGCCGCCGCCCGCGCGACCGCGACACCTTGCCGTTGTCCGCCTGACAGCGTCTCCACCGCCTGGTTGATGTTCTGGATCGTCATAAGACCGAGGTCGTTGAGCTTCTCGCGCGCGACACGCTGCATTTCGGCGTGGTCGAGCTTGCGGAAGATCGTGCCCAGAAAGCCGGGTTTGCGCAGCTCCCGCCCCATGAACATGTTGTCCGCGATCGAGAGCCCGGGCGACATCGCAAGCGTCTGATAGACGGTCTCGATCCCGGCCGCCCGCGCGTCGAGAGGCGAGGAGAAGTGCACCCGCTTCCCCTCCAGAAAGATCTCGCCTTCGTCCGCCTGCACCGCGCCTGACAGCGCCTTGATGAGCGAGGACTTGCCCGCGCCGTTGTCACCGATGACGGCGAGGATCTCGCCCGGCATCAGGTCAAAGTCACAGTGGTCGAGGGCCGTCACGCGGCCGTAGCGCTTGACCAGCCGTTTGGCCGAGAGGATCGGTTCCATTACACCGCTGCCTTTCTGATCCATTGATCCACCGCCACCGCGATGATGATCAGCGCTCCGATCAGCAGGTAGGTCCATTGCGGATCGGTTCCATACATATTGAGGCCGAGGGTGAAGACTCCGACGATCAGCGCGCCGAAGATCATGCCGATGATCGATCCGCGTCCGCCGAACAGGGAGATGCCGCCGATCACCGTGGCTGTAATCGAGTTGATGTTCTCGAACTGCCCGGAGTTCGGCGATACCGCGCCGATGCGGCCGATCAGCGCCCAGCCGGCGAAGCCGCAGATCATGCCCGACAGCACATAGACGCTGATCAGCATCCGCGTCACCCGCACGCCGGCAAGCGCCGCCGCGTCCGGATCGTCCCCGACCGCATACACATGCCGGCCCCAGGCCGTATGACGCAGGATGTAGGCGAACAGCAGCACGAGCAGCAGCATCAGGACGACGCCATAGGTGAAGGTCGCGCCATCATGCCCGCCGACCCTGAAGGTGTTGCCCAGGTACTGCAGCAGCGGCGCCTGCATCTCGATCTGCGCCGCGCCGATCGTCTGATTTTGCGAGTAGAGATAGTTGGCGGCGAGCGCGATCTGCCAGGTGCCCAAGGTGACGATGAAGGGTGGCAGCCGCATCAGTGCCACCAGAGCGCCGTTGGCGGCGCCGACGGCCGTGCCGAGCCCGAAGCCGCAGAGAATTGCGAGCCACGCGGGAAACCCGTAGTTGAAGGCGCATTGCCCCATCATCACCGTCGACAGAACCATGATGGCGCCGACGGAAAGATCGATGCCGGCGGTCAGGATCACCAGGGACTGCGCGACGCCGACGATGCCGGTGATCATTACCTGCTGGAGGATCAGCGTCAGCGCGTAGGCCGTAAAGAACCGTGAGCCGACGAGGATGCCGAAGCCGATCAGCGACGCGACGAGAACCAGAAGCGGCGCGAGCGCAGGCGTTTCGTGCAGGGCGTGCTGCAATCGTTCGAGCGGCGACTTGTGGTGGACGAACTCGGCCACGGACTCGCTTCCCTTGGCCGAAACAGCAACCTCGAACCCGGTCTGGCTCTCGTTCTTGCTAGACATCGATCCCTCCGACCCGCGCCCGTGCGACGCGGCTCTTGAAGTGGTCGGGCGGCGAACCTCGCCGCCCAACGCGGGTTGTCGTCAAGTGGCTCGGATCACTTGCCCCAGCACAGCTTGGCGCCTTCGGCCGGCGTGATCGACGGCACGCCCGGCGCGGGATCCGCTGTGATCAGCTTCGTCCCCGTGTTCAGAAAGTCCTTGCCAGCGCTCGCCTGTGGCTTCTTCCCGGTCTTGGCGAAATCGGCGATCGCCTTCACGCCGAGCGCCGCCATCTTCAGCGGATACTGCTGCGAGTCCGCCGCGATGATGCCGGCCTTGACGCCCTGCACGCCGGTGCAACTGCCGTCGATCGAGACGATTGTTACGTCACCTGTCTTGCCGACGGACTTCAGCGCCTGATAGGCGCCGAAAGCAGCCGGTTCATTGATTGTATAGACGAGGTTGATGTTCGGGTTGCGCGCGAGCAGCGATTCCATGCCCTTCTGGCCGCCTTCCTCGGCGCCCATGGTCTCGGCATGGCCGACGATCCGCGGGTCGGGAACGTTGAACTGGTCCGGATTATCGATCTTGATGCCGAAGCCTGTGAGGAAGCCGTGATCGCGCTCGACATCGACGGTCGGATGCGCGACCGAGAGGTCGAGCATCGCGATCTTCGCGTCCTTCGCCTTGTCGCCGAGATGAGCCTTCGCCCACTCGCCAATGAGTTCGCCGGCTTGGAAATTGTCGGTGGCGAACGTCATGTCGGCGGCCGAG
>JABBOH010000005.1:0-120877 GCA_019351895.1 Pseudomonadota bacterium | reverse complement strand
AATGCCGTGTCGAGCGCGATCACGAGCAGCCCAGCCTGACGCGCCTTCTCGACCGTCGGCACGATCGCCTGAGTGTCAGAGGGCGTGATCAGGATGCCCTTGGCGCCGGAAGCGATGCAGCTCTCGATTGCCGAGACCTGGGTCTGGTTGTCGCCGTCGTATTTGCCCGCATAGGTCTTGAGGTCGACCCCAAGCTTCTTGGCCTCGCTCACGGCGCCCTTGCGCATCGTGACGAAGTAGGGGTTCGAATCCGTCTTGGTGATCAGGCAGGCTTGAATAGGGGCGGCCTGCGCCGGGGCGCTTGCGGCAATCGCGCCGAGGCCGACGAGGCTTGCTGCGGCAACGGTGGCGAGAAGGGTCTTCTTGGTCATGTTTCGCTCCTGGACTGTCAGTTTTTCTGCAGAATGATTGCGGGTACCGCGGTGCCGCGGGGTGGTCCTGTCATGGCGTCTCCTTGCATGATACGCGGTAGGGGCTCTCTCCTGCCGTTCGCCCGAACTTCGCTGCGGGCGCGCTACATCCACAGGAATCGCGATGCCGGAATTCCACCGGTAGGCGAACCAATCGCGGCGGCAGGTCGGGGTTCGCAAGCCGTTCGATCAGCAACCGCACGGCCGCCTCGCCGATGGCGCGGCACGGCTGTGCAACCGTCGTCAGATGCGGCTTGAACTGGTCGGCCCAGGTGAAGTCGTCGAAAGCGACCAGGGCCACGTCGTCGGGGATGGCGAGATCGCGCTCGGCCAGCGCCTGCATCGCACCCAAGGTCATCAGGTTGTTCGACGCGAAGATCGCCGTCGGCGGATCTGCCTCCGCGAGAAGTATGGCCGTCGCGTGACGCGCGGGCTCGGCGCTATACTCGCCGCATGCGAGCAGCCGCATATCGAATGGGAGACCGGCATCCTTCAAGCCGGCCCGGTAGCCTTCGATGCGTTCGCGAGTGGAACTCAGGCCGGGCAGCCCGGTAAGCATTCCGATGCGCCGGTGTCCACAGACCGCGAGGTGGCGGACAAGCTGTCGTGCGCCGTCGGCGTTCTCGACGACGACCGCGTCGCAGGCCGGATTGGCGAGCCTGTCGATCTGCACGATCGCAGGCTTCTGCCAGCGCAACCGGTCCAGCGCCCCGCACCCGCCGTCGGCCGAGGGCGACACGATCAATCCGTCGACCCTGCGCTCCATGAGCGTGGTCAGCCCCTCATGCTCCCGCTCGGCGCTCTCGCTGATGCCGACCAGCACGACCGAATAACCGCGCGCGCGGGCGGCCGCCTCCGCCGCATCGACCACGGCGGTGAAGTGCGGATTTGTGATGTCGCCAATGGCAATGCCGATCGTCCGTGTCTCGGCGCGCTTGAGCGACCGGGCGAGCGAGTTCGGCGTGTAACCCGCTGCGACAACCGCCTCCGCAACCCGTATGCGGGTGGGCTCGGGCACCGCGCGCGTCCCGTTGAGAATGTGCGAGATGGTGGAAATCGACACTCCGGCGAGTGCGGCCACGTCACGCATGGTCGCAGGGCGACGGGTGGCGCGGGAGAGGCTCGTTCGAGCCTCGACCGGCGCAAGCGGTGGCTGCGGTTCCTTTCGCGGCCTGCCACGGCGCGCGGGAGCCTGCGTACGGGTGACCGACATGCGCTTCCTCCCACCAGAACGCCAGACGCGGTTGAGACCGCGATTTATTGTGAAAACGTTTGCTTAAAATTGCCTTACGCGGTTTTGTCGCCTGTCGCAAGAGAGTTAATTCGCCTTTAATCGCGCCGGAGGCGCCGGCGCTACTGGCTGATCTCCTCAAGTTCCTGGTGGGGCGGGATGCGACGGAGGAGCACCGTCGTCCATAGGCCGAGCGAGACGAAGACAGCGAGCACAAGCCAGGTGATCGACGGCGTGCTGGTCTTGCTCAGGGCCGTCCAGATGAGCGTGCCGATGATGAAGCCGAGCACCTGCATCGCGCTCAGAAAGCCGATCGCGGTGCCGCGGACCCGCGTCGGGAAGCTCTCTCCCTGATAGGCGTAGCCGGCCCCGGACCAGGTGCCGTTCGTCGCCTGGTAAAGCAGGAAGTAGATGACGGCCACGAGCCATGACTGCTGCACGATGAGAAACAGCAGGCTGAGCGGCGCCACCAGCGCCCCGGTCACGATAATCACTTCGCGCCGCCCATATCGTTCGCCGAGCCATCCGCCCAGTATATAGAAGAAGAAACCGATGCCCCCCGACACCAGCAGCAACACGCTGGCACCGGATGATGAGAAGCCTTTGAACTTGGTCAGCCAGTAGGTGATGTAGAAATTGCTCGCGACGTAGCTGGTGCCGTAGATGACCCAGGTGATCGAGAGCCAGATGAGTTGCCGGCGGATATAGCCTTCAGCCGCGAAGAGTTGACCGACCGTCACGCGATCCAGTTCCTCGACAGCGACGCCCTGTTGATCGAGCAGTTTCCGGACACGCGCCTCATCGCCAGCGCGCCGGGCGCGCTTCACCTCCTGGACATGTTCGTAGCGCCCGGACTCGCGGACGAAGAAACGCCCGACGATCACTGCAATGATCGGGATGATGCCCAGCAGGAAAACGACCCGCCACCCGAATTGGCCGAACCCCAGGTAGACGCCGGACGCGAGAAAGAGCCCGAGCGGCCATCCGCCCTGAACGATCGAATAGAGCAGCCCGCGTCCCCGGGCCGGTAGCTGCTCGTTGACGATGGTGATGGACACGGCCAGTTCGGAATAGGCGAGACCGGACGCGACGGCGCGCACGAACACAAGCTGCCAGTAATCCTGGACGAAGTAGGTGAGGCCGGTGAAGATCGCGGTGCCGGCGAGGCAGAACATCCAGACGCGGCGCCGCCCAAATCGGTCCATGCCATAGCCGGCGAAGATGGTGATGCAGAACTGGGCGGCGTAGACGAAGAAGCCCAGGATCCCGACACCCGTCTGTGAAATGTGAAGATCTCGGGCGATGGCGGGCAATGCGAGGACAAGCAGGTTCACGTCGTAGGAGGCGAGCGCCCATCCGGCCAGAGCGATGATCACCAGATAGAGCGTGTAGTTTTTCTGTGGTGATGATGAGCTCAAGGCAACCCCCTCCCCTATTCTGGATGGCCTCATGCCAATCACAGACGAAGACGCGCCTGACAGCCCAGCCGGACGCGGCAATTTCGCCGCCGCGGAAGTGGCATCGCACGAGCGTGTTTCAACGCTAAAACGCTGCGAACCGATGCCAACACACCGCGATCACAATAAAAAACGCACCTAAAGGAGTAGCGTCGCCCTAAACAAGGCTACTCATGCCACCCTTTTGTGTTAGATCCCGACAACTGGTTCGGCTCAGCTTTCAGCCCTGGCGAAAGTTCCTTCAGGCTGCCGGTGAGACTGCGAACGCGGTTGACGTGAAGGTGTTGCCTTGGCCCGAAGGCGTCTGCGGACGCAGGCTCGGTGCCCAGGTCTCAGTTGCCTCTGGCTGGACGAGGGATAAGTGCTGCTGCTTCAGGTTGGCGATAAGCCTTTCCGGCGAACCGACGATGGGGACGTTCTCGCGCGCCGCGGTATAAAGAGAACACTTGTCGCGAACAGGCAAGACGCAGAGGCCTATCTTCGTATGGGGCCTTACGACATTGTGTTCGTCGATCTCGATCTTACGGAAAATCCCGGTGAAGACCTCGTCCGGAGCATCCGGCAGATCAAGCCGCAGGTCCCGATCTTCGCCTTCACGACCAACCGCGACCTGCGCTTCAAGATTAAAATCCTCGATCTCGGCGCGGACGACGTGATGACCAGCCTATGCCCGATCGACGAGTTGCTGGCGCGCGTGCGCGCGGTGCTGCGCCGGCTGGAGAACCATATGAGTTCCACGCTCACCTTCGGCCCGATCCAAGTCCTGATGGAGCGGCGTCAGGTCACGGTGAGCGGCGAGACGCTGCGCCTCAGCCCGACCGAGTATCAGTTGATCGAGCTTCTCGTACGTCGTCACGGTATGGCGGTGCCACGCGAAACCTGCCTCGCCTATCTCTATACCGGCAAGGATGAGCCCGACCTCAAGGCGATCGACGTGCTCGTTTGGCGACTGCGGAAGAAGCTTGCAGCCCACGGCTGCGGCAATATGATCCGGAACGTCTGGGGCCACGGCTTCAAGCTTGAGATCGATCCACCCGCCGAAGCGGTATCGAGCGCTCCGCGCCGCCGGGTGAGCGACATGGCTGAGCCGGCTCTCGCCGTCGCCGCTGGAGACTGAAGCTTGCTGCCCAGAGGCGAAGTCGCCGAAGGTCTGCATCTCGCAGTAGAACGACGTCGGAGAGCGGGATGCGTGCGCGCAAGCGAGCACATCCTGCTCTAGATCCGCGGCTCAGCTGTGGGAGGGGTAGCAAGCGCTCGCGGTGAGCTGAATGCCATTGAAGACGGGCGCAAGCAGCCCGCCGCCCCAATAGCTGCTTCTGATGGTGACGGTGGCGTATTGCCCCGGGGCGCCGCGGCAACTGGCGGCGTTGCTCACTGCGACGTTCGCTGCCGAGATGATGCCTGGAAAGAGACGCTGGGTCGCGAGATTCACCGCATATTGCGCGGGTGAGGTGCAGAGCGAACTGCCGATGGCCGCACAACGCGCTGTCTCCGTCGACACCGATTGCAGAGCGGATTGCGTCAGGATCAGCAGGGCGACGCTGAGCGTGCCCGCGAGCAATGTCACGAGCAGGCCGGCAAGCAACGCGAACTCGACGGACACCACCCCCGCCTCGCTTCTAAGGTGACGGCTCATTTAACCTGCACGGTGGCCGCCTCGCTCAAAGCGTTGCTGGCAAGGAGGCTGTAGCCCGGCATCACGGGCGAATACGAGTAAGTTGCCGTGATCGTCTGGTAGGTGCCCGCCATCGCGCCATTGCTGCAGGTGTTACCGCAGGTGGCCGCTGCCAGCGCGGCAGGGCTGCCGCTTGGGCAGAAACAGCCGGTCGCCGAGACTGTGGTCTGCACGCCCGACAAGCTCGACGCATCCCCTATGATCGCGGACAAAGTTGTCGCAGTCGCCGCCCCTTGCGTCAGCACCGCGTAGCGCGCGGCGTTGGCGACGCCACTTGCAAGCTTCATCTTATCCAGCAGAGCGAAGCCGAGATCGGAGACGGCTGCGAGCATGAGCAGCAGAAGCGGTGCCGCCAGCGCGAATTCCAGGGTGGCGACGCCGCGCCGCGAGCGAGGATGGGCGAGCGCGCTCATTGCACAAGCTCCACCAACGGCGTCGTCTGCACGCTGCCGAAGGATAGCGCGCCAAGCTGGGAGCAATTGCCGCCCATGTTGGTGTTGCCGCTGATCGACACACTGCCCGCGATCACCTCCAAGCAATTCGACTGTCCGTTGGTGGCGCCATTGCCGCTGAAGGTAAGTGTCGAATTCGGAAAGTAGATCACGCCGGACACGGCGCTCGACGCGTTGCCGCTTATGCTGCCCCCCGACGTTCCGTTATCGGCGAGGAGCACGCCGGGAATGGCGCCACCGGCCGCACTCGTGCCGGGAGCCGTGACGTTGAAGTTCGCGTTCCCGCTAATGCTGACGGAACCCCCGGCAATGATGGTGACACCGCTGCCGTTCACGGCCGAGTTCGCGCCCACCGAGAAGTTGCCGGTGACGACGTAGAGGCCGGGTGCGAGGGTCGTGTTGCTGGTGATATTCATGGTGGAATAGGTGCCCGGCGACGGGCTGCCCCCGCCCGAGAAGCTGTTCGTCGTCTGTGTGGTGAGCTTCGAGAACGCGTTCTGGAGCTGCGTATCCGAGGCGTAAGGGTCCGAAATCTGCCCTGAGTCGGGATACTGCGTGCCGGTCATATTCGCATTGCCGCTCGAGGAGATCGTACTTCCGGCATAGATGCCTGCCGCCACGAGGTTCACGTTGCCGCTCAGCGCGATCCTGCCGTCCGACCGCAGCGAGCAGCCGTTCATCGTGAGATTGGCGTTGCCGGAAATCGATATGTCGAGGTTGGTCGTCACCCCGCTCCCGCTGCCGTCGAGCGCGGTCATGCAGGGCTGCGTGCCACTGGTGCCACCCGGCACCACCTCGGCGGTCGCGGTCGCCTTGACCAGGAACGATGAGCCGCCATCGACCGCGAAGCCCAGAATGGCGGGAAGCGGGCGGGAGACGCTGACTTTGACCGCGGTGTCGCTCGCCTTCTGCACTCCGGGGACGATGGCCGCCTGGATCAGGTTGTCACTCAGCGTTTCTGCGCTGTCCGTCCAACTCCGTGTTCCGGCGCCTGCGGGCACGTTGACTTCGGCCGCATCCGCCGCCGCGTTCGTCTGCGCGCAAGCGAGCGCATGGGTCATGCTGGCGCAACTCGGGGGCACGCCGCTCGCTGAACTTGCCGCACGCAGTCCGCCCGCAATGGCGGCGATATCAGCGGTGCGCTGCAGCTCGATCTTGGAGAGGCTTCCCTCGCCTTCGTCAAGCGCGACCGCGAGAAGCATCAGAGTGGGGATGAGCGAGAGCGCGACCCATACGGTCACTGACCCAGCGCGGGACTTGCCGCGGAGGCGATCCAGCCACGACGCTGTCGTCGGCGAACGGGAGTGGTTTTGCACGCAACGCCTTGCCAGTCATGTTTCGCGAGACGCCCAATGCGCAATAAGTAACTCTTGCGAGATGACCATGCAAGAGTGGATAAGGCCCCGTGGATCGCATGCGACCTTTCATCCTGCTCGTTGCTGTCTTGATGGTTGTGGCTTTCGGCCGCGCGTCGGCGCGCGCGGAGGGGTGCCTCGCCGCCGCCGCGAATGCCGAGCGGCAATATGATATTCCGAGCGGACTCCTTGCGGCGATCGGAGAGGCCGAGAGCGGACGGCGCGATCCCGTTTCAGGTCGCGTCACACCCTGGCCCTGGACCATCGATGCTGCCGGCAACGGCCTCTACCTGCCCGACGCCACGGCAGCCACCCGGAAACTCGACGCGCTCATCAGCCAGCGGGTGGGTTTGATCGACGTCGGCTGCTTTCAGATCGACCTCGCCTACCATCCCGATGCGTTTCCAACTCTTGCAGACGCTTTCGACCCGGATGCGAACGCGGAGTACGCCGCGCGGTTCCTGGCAGGGCTCTATCACCGGCTCGGAAGCTGGGCCGCCGCCGTTGCGGCCTATCATTCCCAAGCCCCGGCTCTCGGCGCTCCTTACAAGGACCATGTCCTGTCTCTATGGCACGGTGTCGAGCCGCCCGAGCAGCGCTTCGGCATGACGGTGTGGACGCCGCAATCCACAGCGGCCGAGATCGTGCCGGGCCAGAAGGCGCCGCTTGGCTTGCCCCATATTATAGTACCGATGGAACCGGTGTCGGGCGGTTGACCCCCCGAACGGGCAAGGGCTCTTGCCAAAAGTGTAGCGGCTGAAACTTTTCTGAGTGAGTTTTCCTGTCTATTCCCGCCATTCCGGAAAGGAGGCAGCCAGCGGCGCCCGACGATCCGGACCTCTAGAGACGGGAGCTTGCGGTGTTCTACTCCATGGTGCCTTCGTCCAAGGCGTTAGACACCGCGAAGCCGCGACAAGCGCTCGGCCAAAAGGTTCGCCAGACGACCGGCGCTTTTTGAGAGCTTCGGTTCCTTCCTGCCCTTCATTGTCATCTTATCCTGAACACTTACCCGAAATCATGGAGTGTAGAATGCTCGAGCATGTCAAGTTTGCTGTGATGGTCCTGAAGAGCGACCGCCGCGGCGTCACCGCCGTGGAGTATGCGCTGGTGGCGGGCGCGCTGGTTGCAGGCGTTGCTGTTGCGTTCACAGCGCTGACGGGGAACCTGAAAGCCTATCTTGGCGGTCTTGCCTTCTAGTCAGGTCGCGCTCAGTTCCACCTCGGTGTGATAGCGCCATTGCGCTATCACACCATTTTTTGCTGGACGAACAATGGCGCATCTGGCTCCGCTCATCGCGCCCCTTTCCCTGATCGCGCCCGTTCTGGTGGCAGTCGCCATTCTGCTCCTTGTTCTCGCCTCGCTCTATGATATCGCCGCCCGCATAATCCCGGACGAGATTTGCGCGACCCTAGCCGTTGTCGGGCTTCTGCTCAGACTCGCCGACGGACGCCTGCTTCATTCGATCGCTGCGGCATCGGTCATCTTCGCGATCCTCATGCTCTTCTGTCTCCATGGCTGGATCGGCGGCGGCGATGTGAAGCTTCTGAGTGCATCGGTTCTGCTGGTGCCTCCAGCACTCGTGCCGAGCGCGATCTTCTTCGTCGGCATCGCCGGTGGCGCGCTGGCGTTGACCTATATCCTGCTGCGGCGTGTGGCGCCGAGGCCCGGCCCCCGGCCCCGCCGCAGGCTCGCGCGCATCTGCCGCGTCGAGCTTCGCCGCATCCGGCGCGGCGGCCCCCTGCCCTATGGCGTCGGCATCGCCGCCGGTTGCTCGCTCGTTCTTCTCGGAAGCATGCCGTGATCCTCCGGCTCCTCATGTTCGCGATGATGGCGCTGGGGCTTGCCGGTTTCGGCACGGTCGCATGGGTTTCAGCCCATCCGCCGCATCCCCCTACGGCGAAGAAGGTCGTGCCGGTCGAGACGAGCGTGCTCGTCGTCGCGCATGACGTCCAGGCCGGCACATTGTTGAAGGCCGATGATCTCGGCACGAAGGAATTTCTGACCGCCGATATTCCGGCCGGCGCCACCGCCGACACGCCGGACGCGCGGCGCGCGGTCCTCGGCGGCATGGTGCGCCACGCGCTGAGCAGCGGCGAGGCCATTCTGCCCGCCGACGTGATGCTGCCGGGCGACCACGGCTTTCTTGCCGCCGTTCTGCAGCCCGGCATGATCGCCATCACCGTCGCCGTCGATGCCGTAACCGGCGCGGCCGGTCTCATCTGGCCCGGTGACAACGTCGATGTCATCATGACACAGCTCATCGACGATCCATCGGTGCCTTTAGGCAAGCGCATCTCGGCGGAGCCCGTGCTGCATGCGGCCCGCGTCATCGCCATCGATCAGGAGCTGGTGCAGGGCGCGACACCCGGCAGCGCCACGTCGCACACGGCCCATACCGTGACGCTGGAAGTGACGCCACGACAGGCGGAGCGTGTGCAGGTGGCGACACGTATCGGCGAATTGTCTCTCGCCGTCTGCGCGACGCAGGTGGCCGCGCTGCAGCCGAACCGCGGCAACGAGACGGTCTTCGCCCAGGATGTGTCGCACGCGATGGCTGACGTTCCGCTGAAAAAGCCGCAAACGAATACGCTGCACGTCTATCAGGGCGCGGCGGGGGAAGAGGATTTTCGATTCTGATGGCTGTGACGAGGCCGCGCCACCTTTGCCTGCTGGCCTTGGCCGCTGTTGTCCCGGGACCAACCGCGGCATTCGGACAGTCGCATCTGCTGCCGCATGTGGGCGCGCTCCATGGGCACGGCGCCGTCACCGCGGTCACGCTCTCGACTGGTGGGGGCCGGGTGCTGACGCTCAGCGGCCCAGCGACGAACGTCTTCGTGGCCGACCCGAAAGTTGCGGAGGTTCGCCCGGCCAGCCCCAACACGCTCTTCGTCTTCGGCTTGGCGCCCGGCCGCACGACGGTGGCCGCACTCGCGGCCGACGGCCATCCGCTCGGCCAGTACGACGTGAGCGTCTTTCCGTCCGACTTCACCGCGTCCGAAGCGCAGGCGGCCGTGCTCCGCGAGATGCCCGGGCTCGACGTGAAGATCCATCCGCAGCCCGGCGGCCTCACCGCGACGGGACAGGTCGAGACGCCGGAACAGCAGGCCCGCGTCATCGATATCGTCGACGGCTTTCTCAGCTCGGGCCAGACCTTGCGCAACGAGATCGGCGTCACGGCGGCGACGCAGGTGACACTGCAGGTGCGGATCGCGGAGATGTCGCGCACCGTCGCACGTCAACTCGGCGTCAACTGGTCCGCGGTCGCGGCCATCGGCAGCTCCACCCTCGCCTTCGCCGCGCTCAACCCGCTCTCGGCGACGGCGAACAATCTCTCCACGCTCTCCTACGGCTCCCCCAACGCCAATGTCGTCATCGACGCGCTCGCCCAGGACAGCCTCGCGAAGATTCTCGCCGAGCCGAACCTGACGGTGATGAGCGGCCAACCGGCAAGCTTTTTCGTCGGCGGCGAATTCCCGATCCCTGTCGGCCAGCAGAACAACACGGTCACGATCGAGTTCAAGCGCTACGGCGTGAGCCTCGATTTCGTGCCCACTGTCCTGTCCTCCGGGCGCATCAACCTGCATGTGCGGCCCGAGGTCAGCGAGTTGACCAATACAGGCGCGGTGCAGCTGGGCTCCGGGAACTCGACATTCTCCGTGCCCGCGCTCCTCGTGCGCCGAGCCGAGACCACGGTCGAACTCGGCAGCGGCCAGAGCTTCGCCATCGCCGGTCTGCTGCAGGACAGCGACACGAACACCGGCAGTGGCACGCCCGTGCTGGGCGATGTGCCGGTGCTCGGCGCGCTGTTCCGCTCGAACAGCCTCAACCGGTCGGAAACCGAGCTCGTAATCCTCATCACCCCCTACATCGTGCGCCCGGTGAACGATCCTTCGGCGCTGACGGTGCCGGGCGGCGACACGCCCTCCCCCAACGACATCGGACGCGTGCTGCTGCTGCGCCAGATGGGGCAGGCACCGACGACGGTCGGCATGCGCGTGCCGGGGCAGGCCGGGTTCATGGTGCAGTGATGGCTCTCCGCCTCCTCGGTGCGCTTGCCCTGATGGCGCTGGCAGGCTGCGCCGCGACCGACCCTTACGAGCGCGCCGGCGTCTGGCGGCCTGACGGCGCGGTCCAGGGCGACATGGCGGCGATGGTCGCCGACCCGCATGATCTCGTCGTCGGGCATGGTCCCTCCGAGGCGGTGGAATATGGCGGCCACGCCGTGCAGGTTCTGTGGGCGGACCATCCCAAGGCTTTGCTGACGAACACCGATTCAGCGGGAGCCGGCAACGGGAACGGCGCGGCCCCGCAGCCGTCCGGGGGCAGCTGATGCCCGACGATCAATCGCGCCGCGCGCCCGGGCGGCCTTTGGATAGCACCACGGACTTCATCCGCCCGAACCGGCCGGAGGCGATGGCGTTCGTCGGCGACGCCGGCAGCGAAGGCGCCATCCGCGAGGGCTTCGCCGAAGCGCTGTCCGAGCCGATCGACATTCGCCGGGGCGGCATCCGCGCCGCCATCGCAGCCCAGCAGAAGGCGCCCACGCCGCGCGTGCTGGTGGTCGATGTGAGCGGCGAGGATCAGCCGCTGATGGCGCTCACGCGGCTCTCTGAGGTCGTGGAGCCCGATACCTGCGTGCTGGTGGTGGGTGACGCGACCGACCTCGCGACCTATCGCGAGATCACGCGCGGCCTGGGTGCTGCCGAATACCTGCCGAAGCCGCTGACGCGCGATCTGGTCGCGCAGCATTTCGCGCCGCTGGCGCGGGGGCAAGCGCCGGAAGCCTCCATGGCGCGTGGCGGCCGCTTCATCACCTTCACCGGCGTGCGCGGCGGCGTCGGCGCCAGCGTCGTGGCCGCCAGCGTCGCCTGGCATCTCGGCCTCACACTCCGGCGCCATACCGTGCTGCTCGACGGCGACCTCCACCTCGGCACGGCTGCCTTCATGCTCAACACCCAGCCGGGTCCGGGTCTCCGCGCCGCGATCGAAGCGCCCGAACGCATCGACTCCCTGCTCGCCGAGCGCGCGGCAACGCCGGTCGCGGACCGGCTGCACGTGCTCTCGGGGCAGGAGAAGCTGACTCAGGAGATCCTCTACACCCGGGGCGCGGCGGCGCAGCTTCTGGAGGCGCTGAGCCGCCGCTACAACTTCATCATCGGCGACCTGCGCTGGCAGCCGACGCCCTTCTGCCGCGAGCTTCTGGCGGGCGCGCAGCACCGCGTTCTGGTCATGGCGCCGACGCTCGCCTCGGTGCGTGACGGGCTGCGCATGATCGCGGGCGGTGGCGGCCAGCAGCGGGCGACGATCGTGCTCAACCGGGCGGGGCTGCAGGGCGGTCTCAAGCGCGCACAGGTCGAGGACGCGCTCAAGGCCAAGGTCGATGTCGTCATTCCGGATCTGCCGCGCCAGATCGGCAACGCTGTCACCATGGGCGATCTCGGCGCGGCGCAGACCGGCGCGTTTCGCCACGCGATCCAGGACCTCGCGCGGCAGGTGGGCGCCGCGGACAGCGCCGCGCAACGTGCGCTGAAGCCGAGGCTTGGCGGCTTCGGCCAGATCTTCGGCCGCGCGCGATGAGCGCAGCCTTGCAGCGGCCGGTCTTCGGCCGCCGCCAGACGCCGCAGGATGGCGCGCCGGACCCCGTCGCGCCGGTCGTGCCGGAGGCTCCGCACCAGCCGGTCCAGGCCGGTACCGCCGAAGCGATGGCGACGCTCCGCGCGCTCTGCCTCGCGCGGCTGGAACCCGCAGCCGTCGCCGCCCTGCCGCCCGACCGTCTGATGGCCGAGGTCGAGCGTCTGATCGGCGAGATCGCGACCGAGCGGCGGATGCAGCTCAACGGCCGGGAGCAACGTCACCTCGCCGGTGAACTCGTTCATGACATGCTGGGGCTCGGACCTCTGGAGCCGTTGCTTGCCGATGACAGCATTGCCGACATCATGGTGAACGGGCCCGACCGCATCTTCGTCGAGCGGCGAGGCCGGGTCGAGCAGGCAAACGTCCGGTTTCGCGACACAGCCCATCTTGCCGGCATTTGCCAGCGCATCGCGACCGCTGTCGGCCGGCGGGTGGATGAGGCGAGCCCCATGGTTGATGCGCGGCTCAAGGACGGCTCGCGCGTCAACATCGTCTTCATGCCGCTGGCGCTGGACGGGCCTTACATCTCCATCCGCAAGTTCGGCAAGAAGGCGATCGGCTTCGACCGGCTGGTCGGCTTCGGCGCGATGACTGACCAAATCGCTGATATTCTCAAGCTCGCGGCGCGCGCGCGTTTCAACGTGGTGATCTCGGGTGGCACCGGCTCGGGCAAGACGACGCTGATGAACGCGATGTCGCAGCTCATCGATCCCGGCGAACGCATCGTGACAGTCGAGGATGCCGCCGAGTTGCAGTTGCAACAGCCGCATGTCGTTCGTCTCGAAACCCGCCCTCCGAGCCTTGAGGGCAAGGGCGAGGTCACTCAGCGAGACCTTGTCCGCAACGCGCTCCGGATGCGCCCCGACCGCATCATCATTGGCGAGGTCCGGGCGGGTGAAGCCTTCGACATGCTGCAGGCGATGAACACCGGTCATGACGGCAGCATGTCGACGATCCACGCCAACACCACCCGGGATGCACTGACGCGCATCGAGAACATGGTGCAGATGGGCAATATGGGTCTGCCCTCCCGCGCCATCCGCACCCAGATCGTGGGGGCCGTCAATCTCATCGTGCAGGTGGCGCGCCAGCGCGACGGCGGCAGGCGCGTACAGCAAGTGACGGAGGTCTGCGGCATGGAGGGCGATGTCGTCATCCTCAATGACATCTTCCAGCTCGAAATGCTGGGCGAGGAGCCGGATGGCAAGATGCGCACCCGTTACGCCGTCAATCGCGCGCGCCCGGCCGCGCAGGAGCGTCTTGCCTATTTCGGGCTCGACACGGCCTGGATGGAAGTGCTGAGCCGGCCATGACGCCCGGCCTGCTTCACATCCTGCTGCTGGTGTCGCTCGCGCTCTTCATGGGTCTCGGCTGGGCGGGGCTGCTGATTGCCAGCGCGCAGCAACGTCAGACGCGGTTCGCCGCGCGGGTCGCGGGCCTGATGGAGACGGATCGCGTCGTGATCGCGCCCGATCCTCTGCCGATCGCGCGCGCCGCCAGTCCGCGCGAGGTCTCCCGCCTTGCCCGCATCCTGATGGTGTTCGGCTGCGACTATGATCGCCGCGAAATCTACCCGGTCTCCTGGTGGGCGGTTATTCTGGCGGGCTGCATCGCCGGCCGCATCGCCGTCGCCCTGTCCGGGTCCATGTTGGGCGCGTTGAGCTACCTCCTCTGGCCGATCGTATCTGTCCTGGTCAGCCGCAGCGCCTTCTCGCATTGGGAAGGCAAACAACGGGACGTTCTGCTGAAGCAGTTTCCGGATGCGCTTGGCATGGTGGTGCGCGGCGTGCGGGTGGGCGTGCCGGTGACGGAGGCCATCCGCATCGTGGCGCGCGAGGCTCCCGATCCGACCGGCCCGGAATTCGCGCGCCTCGCCGACGCCATCGCCATCGGCACGCCGCTCGATGCCGCATTGCGGGACAGCGCCGCGCGCACCAAGCTGCCGGAGTATCGCTTCTTCGCAACCGCCCTGACGCTGCAGGCACAGGCCGGCGGCACACTGTCAGAATCGCTCGACATGCTGGCCGATGTCATCCGCAGGCGGGTGGCGCTCAAGGCGCGCGGCTATGCCCTCACCTCGGAGGGACGCACCAGCACGCTTGTGCTCTGCGCCATGCCTTTCCTCATCGCCGGCATGCTGTTCGTGCTCAACCCGCCTTACCTGATGGTGATGTTCAATGAAGCGGCCGGTCGCAAGATGATGACGGTCGGCATCATGATGCTGCTCACCGGCATCTTCATCATGCGCAAGATGATCCGCTCGACCCTTGCCTAGTCATCGATCCGCCAGACCATGATGATCCTGGCCGGCGCCACGCTTTTTGCCGTCATCGCAGTCATGGCCTGCGTCACGCTGATCGTCGGCGCGCGGCGCGACCGGCGGTTCCGCCGCCGCGTCATTCTCGCGCGGGGGGAAACACCGTTCACGGAGACCGAGCGGCGGTCGCAAGGCGCGGCGCTGCCGGTTCGCATGGTGGGCGCGATCGGGCGCGGGATCTCGCGGAGCGGCATTCTCCCAGCGAGCACCGTGGCCGAGTTGCAGCTGTCGCTGACCCGCGCGGGATTGCGGGACGGCAGTTGGCTCAGCGTGTTCATCGGCGCGAAGATCGTCCTGCTGATCGCCTGCCCGCTCGCCGCGCTGCTGGTCACGCGGGAACTGGCCATGTCCTCCGCCATCGGGCGGCTTGCACCTTTCCTGGCCGGGATCGTGGGGTTGCTGTTGCCTGACAAGATCCTCAGCACGGTTCGCACGCGCTACCGCAACGCGTTGGAGCAGGGCGTGCCGGACGCGCTCGACCTTATGGTGATCTGCACTCAGGCGGGCCTCGGCCTGACCGCGACCATGCACCGCGTCGCGAGCGAAATCGGCTATGCCCATCCGCATGTCGCGCGCGAACTCGCAGAGACCGTCAGCGAGTTGCAGATCGCGGTCGACAGCGCGGCGGCGTTGGTCGCCCTCGGCACGCGGACCGATCTCGACGGCTTCAAGCGCGTGGCGCGGACGCTGGTGCAGTCGACGCAATACGGCACGCCGCTGGCGGAGGCGCTGCGCAGCCTCGCCGGCGAAATGCGGCAGGAGGCGCTGACGCGCTACGAGGAAAAGGCGGCACGCCTGCCCGTCATGCTGACGATACCCATGATCATCTTCATACTCCCCTGCGTTTTCATCATTGTCGGCGGACCGGCCGTCTTGCAAATCGGGAAGGCGTTTCATCACTAGGTCCCGGAGTCGCAATGCGCACCGCCTGCTTGGCTATCCTCTGCGTCCTCGCCGGCTGCGCCGGCGGCGCGCCGGTGGCGCAGACGCCAGGCCTCGATATCGCGCGGGCGGCCTTGGCCAGCGGCTCCCCCGACATCGCGCTCCGCATCACGCAGGAGCGGCTGGTGACCGCCCCGGATGACGTATCGGCCCTTCTGCTGCAGGGCGAGGCCGACACGCTGCTCGGCGATCGCTTGGCGGCCGAGGCAGCGTTCCGCCGGGTGCTCATCCTCCGCCCGGGCTCGGTCGATGCTCGGATGGGCCTCGGCCGTCTCGAACTGGTCGACGGCCCCACGCAGGCCGAGTTGCTGTTCCTGGAGGTTCTGGCGGAGCGGCCGCGCGACCCCGTCGCGCTCAACGACCTCGGCATCGCGCAGGATCTTCAGGGCCACCACAGCCAAGCCCAGACCTCCTACCGAAAGGCTCTCGGAATTTCGCCCAACATGCAGGCGCCGCTGGTGAATCTGGCGCTGTCCCTGGCGCTGACGGGACAGGCGGCTGAGGCACGCTCGCTTCTGGCGCCGCTGGCGCGATCGGGCAGCGCCTCTCCCCGGTTGCAGACCGACTTCAATCTGGTGTCGCAGATGGCTGGGCAACCGCCACCGGCCGATGGTCTCCTGGCGCCCTCGGCGCCGCATCCGCCGCCCTTCATCCCGGCGACCGAAGCGCCGGTGCCGTTGACGTCCGGTGAACCGGCAGCCGCGCCCGATACCGCGCGCTAGCCTCAGGTCATCGGGCGCTCGGGTCTGTCAGGTAGCGCGCTGTGAGATGCGCCTCGAAGGCGCGGGCATCGAGTGGCTTGCCGGTCGCCGCGCGCATCAGATCGTTGAAGCCGAGCAGGTTGCCCCTGCCGTGCACCTCACGCCGCACCCAGCCAAGCAGCGGCGACAGATCGCCCTCGGCCATCGCCGCGTCGACATCGGGCACATCGGTGCGGATCGCCGCCATCAGCTGGGCCGCCGCCATGGCACCCAGCGTATAGCTCGGGAAATAGCCGAAGGCACCGTCGTACCAATGGATGTCCTGCAGGCAGCCGCGCCGGTCGTCCGGCGGCGTGATGCCGAGCAGCCCTTGCATGCCCTCGTTCCAGGCACCGGGCAGATCGGCAACCATGAGATCGCCCGCGATCAGCGCGCGCTCCAGCCGGAAGCGCAGGATGACATGGGCGGGATAGGTGAGCTCGTTCGCTTCCACGCGGATGAAGCCGCGCTCCACATGCCGCAGCAGGCGCCCGAGATTGACCGCCGTGTAAAGCGCCGCATCGCCGCCGAACTCCGCATGAAGCCGAGGTCCGAGCCACGAAAGATACGCGTCGCTCCGGCAGACCTGCAGTTCGATGAGCAGCGACTGGCTCTCATGCGCCGCCATGCCCGAGGCCTCGCCGACGGGTTGCCGCGCATAGGCCGTCGGCAGCCCCGCCTCATACAGCGCATGCCCCGTCTCATGCATCACGCCCATGATGCTCTGGAAGCACTCATTCTCGTTGTAGCGGCTGGTGATCCGGATATCGGTCGGGATGCCGCCGCTGAACGGATGGGCCGAGCGGTCGAGCCGCGCGCGGTTGTAATCCAGCCCCGCCGCCGCCGACAGGCGCTGGCACAACGCCTCCTGAACGCCCACCGGAAAGGGTCCCGGCAGCGGCTTGGCCGCGCCCCCGCGCGCCTGGATCGCCTCCGCCCGCGGCAGCGCGTCCTCCAGGAACGCTTCGTATTCGGTGAAAACCGGTTCGACATCCGCCGCCCGGATGCCGCGCTGAAAGCCGTCCATCAGGGCATCGTAAGGGGCCATGGCAAAGGTCTCGCCCAGCGCGACCGAAGCCTCGCGCGCCAGCCGCACGACGTCCTCCAGATAGGGACACGCGGCGGAGAAGTCGGATGCGAGGCGCGCCCCCCGCCACACGGCCTCGCAGGCGGAGTTGGCCCGGCTGCGTGCCTCCACCAGATCCGACGGCAGCGCCACGGACTGCAGATAGCGGTGGCGCATGAGTTGTAGATTGGCGGCGGCCCAGGGGTCGGCGGCTGGGACGTCTCCGGTCATGGCCTGCTCGGCATCGGCCAGATCCTCCGCCATCGCCGGCGCCGTCGTCATCTCATGGATCAAGCCCGAAAGCACCGCCAGCTGGTCGCCCCGTGCTGCCGCGCCGCCCGGCGGCATCATGACGGAAGCGTCCCAGCCGAGAATCGCAGCCGCCTCGCCCACGGTGGCGATACGCGCGAAGCGTGCGCAGAGCCGGTCATAAGCGCTCATGAGGCCATCCATCTTGAAGGAACGGCTTCGACGGCCGGGGCCGCCGCCTCGCTCAGACGCCGGTCAGGCGACAGATGGCAAGGGCGCCAAACAGCAGGAAGAGATAGAGGAGCGAGTAGCGGAAGGCTTTCCGTGCGGGCGCGTTGTTCGTCAGGCTCTCACCACCGGGGCCGCCACCGTCGCGCAGGACGAGGACCGCGTAGTAGAGGAAGATGCCCGTCAGGATCAGGCTCGCCGCAAGATACGGCCAGCCGACGAAGCCGACGGCCCAGGGGCTCGCCGCCACCGGCATCAGCACCATGGTGTAGGCCGCGATATTCGCCCGCGTGATGCGCGGCCCCGATACCACCGGCAGCATGGGCACGCCCGCCCGCTCGTAATCCGCGCTTGCGAACAGCGACAGCGCCCAAAAATGCGGGGGCGTCCAGAAGAAGATGATCGCGAACATCAAGACGGGCACGAGTTCGATGCGTCCCGTGACGGCGGCCCAGCCGATGATCGGAGGGAAAGCACCGGCGGCGCCGCCGATAACGATGTTCTGGGGCGTCCGCCGCTTCAGCCACATCGTGTAGATGAACACGTAGAAGGCAATGGAGAGCGCCAGCATGCCGGCGGCAACGACGTTGGTCGCGGCCGCCATCGCCAGGACCGACGCGCAAGCCAGTCCGATGCCGAAGGAAAGCGCCGCCCCCGGCGCCATTCGCCCGGCCGGTATCGGGCGTTTCGCCGTTCTCCGCATGATCGCGTCGATGTCGCGGTCGTACCACATGTTGATGGCGCCAGCCGCACCCGCGCCCGCCGCAATGCAGATCACGGCGACCACGGCGAGAACCGGGTTGAGGTGCCCCGGCGCCACCAGCACGGCGATCGCACCGGTGAAGACCACCAGGCTCATCACCCGCGGCTTGAGGAGGGCAATCCAGTCTTCGAGCCGGGGGCCAGCAAGAATGCCGCCCTCGCGGAATGTGCGGGCGGGCAGGATCGCGATGGTAGGCTTGTCCGTCATCAGGCCTTCGTCTTTCCAGTCCCGTCGCCGAAAACCCCACCTCCGCGAGTGGAACTGGGGTAGCTCCTCGAAGGCTGGGCCCGACTGCGAAGACGGTCGCTCCCACTCCGTCGCGGTCGCACCCTACCCCCAGAAGTTCGCCAATTTCTGAACCTTCAATAACAAGGTCCGGTAGCACACATGGCAGAGGGCGAGAACGACGCCTTGGAGATGGAGGCCCCGATGAAACCGGCAATATCCCGGCCCGCCGCTGAGGCAGGGCGGAACACGATGCGAAGCCTCAGTCTTCCGCACCCTCGGTCATCGGCAGATGCACGAGGGTGAAGATGCCGAAAGGACGGGTTGAGACGAATTCCGCCCGAGCGGCATCCGCCGGGTCCAGCAACGCCTCCACTGCGAAATCCGGGTGCCAGCCAAGCGCGTGGGACGCGGGCGCCATGCCCCGCTCCACCCAGCGGCGGGGGCCGCCTCTGGCGATGAAATGGTTAACGAACAGCAGATGGCCCGACGGGCGGACCAAACGCCGCATTTCGGCCATCAGCCGCCGCGGATGCGGCACCACCGATGCCACGAACATTGCCACCGCTATATCGAAGCTCTGGTCGGGGAATCCGGTCGCCTCGGCGTCCATCTCGTGCAGCCCGGCGACATGGCCGAGTCGCAGCCTGTCCGTGCGGGTCCGGGCGCGCGCCAGCATCTCGGCCGACAGGTCGATGCCCGTCACGCGCTTGCCCGGATCGTACAGCGGCAGCGCGAGCCCTGTGCCGACCCCGACTTCCAGCACATCCCGGCCGGGCAAGGCGTTGATGCGGCTCACGGTTCGGTGGCGGGCCGGTCGGGATATCGCCCCGAACGCTCCGTCGTAGATGCCCGCCCAGCGGCGGTAGGCGGCCTGAACGGCTGCCTTGTCCATGGCCGAATGCGGCCTGTGCGTCTCGGAAACTTGCATGATCTCTCTGAACGGCCCCGTTTGAAGCCTGTTTGACGTTCCCCATCCCCGCGAACAGGCCGGGCCTACAATCCGACACCTGCCTTACCAGCGTTACAAATTCGTGACCAGACGCCAACGCCGGTGCAGGCTGCTGTCGTCGCTATGCGCATGTAGGGCGGGACTGCGCCCCGTGCGATCACGAAACTGCTCGATAGCCGCGGCGTCGGAGGCAATCGCCCCCAGTATGTCGGGCGCAGCCAGGATGAACTCCGTGGAACCTGCGCGGGATTCCCAGGCGGCACAGAGGGCGCCCAGGGCCGACAGCGCCTGGGCGTGGCTGCCTGCGAGCAGTTCATGGACCGGCGGATAGAGCCGCGGCCTAAGGATTTCCCCGAGGCCGAGGGCTGTGAAACCGAGGAACCGGCAAGACAGCGGATCCTCCGCGAGCGCCGCCCCGAAGGCCGCCGCGAGCTGTTGACGATCGTGTGTGGCGACCCCCGCCGGATCGATCAAAATTGCGCCAGCAAGATGCCGCAGCCGGATCTGCCGGGCGATAGCGGGCGCGAGCGCACGGTTGAGCGCGAGTTGCGCCTCCTTCTTCCCGCGCTTTTCGGCGGTGGCCGATCCGGCATCGACGTCGATGGCAGTGAGCGCGGGCGTCGGCGTGATCGTCATGCGCGCACCGCCGGGAAGGTCGACCATGCCCTCGGCCAATTCCGCCCAGGCCGCGACCGCGCTCTCCCGCCAGTCACCGAGCCCTACGGTCGACCGCGCCCGCAGCCCTGGAGGCAAAACGGCCGCGACCGCCGGACGATCGACACTGATCGGCGCTTCGGGATGCAGGCGGGCGAGGCGCTCGATCGCGCCCGGGCCCCGAGCCAGAAGCCGCACCGGCCCTTCGGCGGGTTCAGCGAGCGCCGAGAGCCGGGGTCCTTTTCCGCCTTGCGACCCACGCGTCACGCGGAGCGCGACATGCGCGCCGTCTGAGAGACCGCGGCCTCCCGCGGTGTCGGGCAGAAACCCGTCCGCCGAACCGCCTGGGAGCACCACGAAGGCGCCCGCCATGGCCGCCACCCGGCTGCCGATGCGGCCGATGACGCGGTCCCCCACGTCCAGGGGACCACCCGGACGCTCGATCGCGCAATCCACCGCCCCCCGGTCGTCGAGCGCGAGGGCGCGCACCTCGCCGGGGCTGGAGGTCGCGAGGATGATGACATCGGCGCCGCTTCGCGCGCTACTTGGCAGGGATCTTCTCGCCCGGGAAGCTGCCCCAGAACTGGCTCCGCTCCAGCCAGCCGCCCTTGTGATCAACGCGCACGTGGCACCAGTCGGAGCCTGCGTTGCACCGCTGGATCAGGCCCACCACGCCGGGCATGAGCTGGGCTGCCGCGCGCGACGCCTCGTTCGCGCTGCGATAGAGCGTGACCGGGGATTGCCCGGGTATCACGAAGTGGCGGGTGTCGATGAGCGTCGCCTCATGCATCCAGCCCTTGTTGCCGTCCGAATCGACGACGAGGCGCCAGACATCGAATTCGCGCAGCACCTCCACCGGCAGGCCGACGCGGTGATAAACCCACTTGATGGGATACTGGTCCCCCGGCCCCACGCGGAGATTGACCGCGTCGGCCCGCAGCGAGACGAAGCGCGGCAGCGGAAGCCCGGTGGATGAACCGATATTGGGGTTGTCGACCGCCTTCTTCTTGGCAGCGGCCGCTGCCTGGCTTCGGTCCGCGCTCTGGTCCGCACCCTGGGGCTGCGCCGCATGCGCGGGCGGGGACGCCAGGGACACGAGAGCAAGGCTGGCGGCCAGGACGCCGGCCCGGATGCAGACGGCGCGTGTTCTGATCCTTGTACTCATGGAGCCTGCGTGCCAAGCCGGAGCGCCGAGGTCAAGCAGCTACAGGCTGATGATCTGGCCGTGCCCGGCGTCATCGAGGAACCGTGCCACTCCGGCGACCGCGACACCTTGCATCAGTCCCGCCGGGTCAATGGCCTCGGCGCGCAAACCAGCCTCGCAGGCGAGCAGCGTGACCCCAAGCTCGACGCAGGCATCCCGCAGTTCTGCCAGCCCTCCGACGCCCCGCGCGCGCAGCACGGCGTCCCGCGCGGCGCCTTCCAGGCCCGACCAGTCGTCGAGGAGCGCATGACAGCCGGCATTGCTCGCGAAAAGCTGTACCCGCCGGCCGAGGGCGGCCGCGCCGGCCGCAACCACGAAGGCATAATGGGCGCGATCATGGGTGCCCGACAGCAGCAGAACGCTGAGGCGGTCGTCGGCCGTCATCGAACGGAGCAGACAGGGCAATGCGGATCGCGCGGCACCCGGATCGTGCGGAAGCGGGTGGCCAGCGCGTCCCACAGCAGGAGGCGGCCGGACATGCTCTCGCCGATGCCCAGGATCTCCTTGATCGTCTCGGTCGCCTGCAGCGTTCCCATGACGCCGGTCACGGCGCCCAGCACGCCCGCCTCGGCGCAGGATGGCGCGAAGCCCGGCGGCGGCGCCTCCGGATAGAGGCAGCGGTAACAGGGGCCGAGCGGGTCGCGGTGCGGCTTGAAGACGCTGAGCTGGCCCTCGAACCGTAGCACGGCCGCCGAGACCAACGTGCGCCGCGCCCGCACGCAGGCGTCGGCGACGAGATAGCGCGTGGCGAAATTGTCCGAGCCGTCGCAGACGATGTCGTAGGCCGGAACCAGCGCCTCGGCCTCCGCCGCGGTCAGCCGGAGCCTGTGCTCCACGACGTCGGCCAGCGGGTTGATCGCGCGCGCCGCGGCCGCCGCCGACTGCGTCTTCGCGCTCCCGAGGTCCGCTGTTCCGTGCGCGATCTGGCGCTGGAGGTTGGAGAGGTCGACGGTGTCGTCGTCGACGATCCCGATGGTGCCGACGCCGCCCGCCGCCAGATAAAGCAACAGCGGGCTGCCGAGCCCGCCCGCGCCGATCACGAGGACGCGGGCACGGCGCAGCGCCGCCTGGCCGATACCCCCTATCTCGGGCAGCAGGATGTGGCGCGAATAGCGCTGGATCTCGTCCTCGCTGAAATCGGGATCGGTTTCCGGCGCGTCGGCGGTTGCAGAAGACTCCATGCCCGCATCCAAAGCACCAACCCGACGCGCCCCGCAAGGTGAGCAACGCGCGGCGCTGCGTAGTACGAGATCAGAACAAGAACGCTTTATTAACGGCGGCGGGAACATAACGGGGGCAGCTCCTCGCGCCAGCCGATTCCTCCCTGCCTGATCCGCATGGCGTCATCAATTTGTACGATTTTCATCATATTCTGCATTAGGATCTCTCCTCGTTACGCTCCCCGGCAGGATTCTCCGCAATGACCATCCGGAAACGCCTCAGTCGTTTGCGCGCGCGGCGCGGTCTGGCGCTGTGGATGAGCCTTCCCGTGCCGGTTCTGCTTGCCGGATGCGGCGGCGGCTACGCGGCCTATGGACCATCGACCTCCATGACCTGCGTGCCCTATGCGCGCGCCGTCACCGGCCTTCCGATCAGCGGGAACGCGGCGTCCTGGTGGGATGCGGCCCGCGGCCGCTTCATCGAGACGGATGTGCCCGCGCCGGGAGCCGTGCTCGTCTTCCGCCGCACCGGCCAATTACCGAGCGGCCATCTCGCCGTGATCTCCTCCGTCCTCTCGGCGCGGCGCGCGCTGGTGACACAGGCGAACTGGCTGCCCTATCGCATCACCAGCAATCAGCCGGTGCTCGATGTATCACCCGCGAACAACTGGACGGCGGTGCGCGTTTGGTGGCCGCCGATCAACGGCTGGGGCAGCACCGTCTATCCCACCTACGGCTTCATCCTGAGCGGGCCCGGCAACGCGGTCTCGCCCGGCGCGTCGCCTCCGCTGGTCCAAGCCGCCACGCCCGCATGGCGCACGGGCAGCTGAGCCTCAACAGCGGTGCGGCAGCAGTTTGAACTCCGCGAGCTTGCCGGCCATCCTGAAATTCCCGAAGTCCATGCGCAGCGAGTCCGCGACGCCATTGTCCCAGTAACGCATGGAAATGAGCGTATCGGGGAGCATCTGCCGACGGTCGGCGTTGAAATAGCCCATGTGGACGAAAATGCTCGGCAGGCTGCTCAGGGGCGTGAAGGCGCTCTTCACCAGCTGGTCGTGGGCGGTGATGACCGTGAAGGTGTTCTCGGCACCGCTGCTCGCGGTCCCGTCGAAGACCGGCAGCGACAGGAACATGTCGCCCTTTCGCGCCGCGGCCAGCACGGCCCGCGTCTGCGCCATCGGAAACACGGTGCCGGCGGGCAAGCTGATCCGCTTCTTGTCGGGCTGCGTATAGACGGCGAAACCCGGCTTCCCCGGCGGAAGCTCCGCCCAGCCGGCCCTCACCTCGCGGTCGTCGTCCGTGTTCTGCGTGATTCGGAATCGGAAGTGCTCGCCGTCCTTGGACTCCCAGGTGGAATAGTCCGAGACGGTGTGCGTATCGCCGCCATCCCGGTCGAGGACCGTCATGTCCAGCCGCTGCTGAGTGGCCCAGCCCGTGCAGCCATCGATCACCTCGTACTCCATCGCGCCCGACGCGTTGGTGACGCCGCTGTTCTCCGTCGAATCGAGGGTCAGCCGGTAGAACGCGCGGTGGGCGGCCAGTTCCGCGGCCTTCGCCCCCGGCGCCGCGAGCAGAAGCAGGCAGCAAAGGATTGCGGTCAGGCTGAGCTTGGCTGGCGTCATAGGCTGCGGCTTCCTTCTGCTGGCTCAGGACAGGCGGTGGGCGGTCGGCGGTCGGCGGTGCCGCCTCTAGACCCACGTCATTCTAATCAAGCATACCCCGACGCGGGGCCGCAAAATGGCCGGGAGTGACGCGATGGGCCCGAGGCTTCTCTCGATCGGCTACGAGAAGGCGGGTTTCGCCGATTTCATCGCGACGCTCCAGACAGCGCGCGTCGCGACCGTGATCGACGTGCGCGACCTCCCGCTGTCGCGCCGGGCCGGTTTCTCGAAACGCCAGTTGCAGGCCGGGTTGGCGGAAGCCGGGATCGGCTATCTGCATCTGCGGGCCCTTGGCACACCGGCCGCGGGACGGGAAGCCAACCGCCGCCGGCAGTGGCCGCTGTTCTGGCAGATCGTCGAGACCAGCCTCGCGCGGCCCGAGGCGCAGGCGGCTCTGCAGGAAGCCGCAGAAACCGCGTCAGCCTCGCTCAGCTGTCTCCTCTGCTACGAGGCCGATCCCTGCATCTGCCATCGCCGCCGCGTGGGCGAGATGCTCCAGGCCCGCCACGGATTCGCGATGGATCACCTGACGGTGGCCCACCGCTTCGAACCCTAGCGATGCCTCAGAGCCCGGCATCCGCCGCCGCGCGCTTCGCGATCGCGCAGAAATCAAGCCCGCCGTCGCCCACGGCCTCGCTCGCCAGGAAGCGGTCGCGCAGGATCGAGGCGAAGGGCAGCGGCACGGCCAGCCCCTCCCCGGCTTCCAGGATTAGCCGGTTGTCCTTGGCTCCGAGACCCAGAAGGGCGCCCGGCGGATCATAGGCCTCGTCCAAGATGATACGGCCGTAGTTCTTGTGGACCGGGGCGCCGAAGAGGGATTCCGTCAGCACCTCGTAGAGGGTCGCGCGGTCCACGCCGCCCTTCTGGTTGAGGGCGAAGATCTCGGCCATCTGCTCGATCGTCGAAAAGATCATGAAATTGCACGAGAGCTTCACGAGGCTGGCCTTGTACGGCCGGTCGCCCACGACGAACAGCCGCTGACCCAGCGCCTCCAGCACCGGCCTCACCCGCTCGATGAGCGCGGCGTCGCCACCCGCCATGACGAACAGCTTGCCGGCTTCCGCCGCCGGGGGACGGCCGAGCACCGGGGCCGCGATGAAGCCCTGCCCGAGACCGCCATGCGCCTCCTCCAGCCGCTTCGCGAGATCGAGCGAGATCGTGCTGCCCGAGATATGGATCCCGCCCTTCGCGAGTCCGGCGAGCACGCCGTCCGCGCCGAACACCATGTTCTCGACCGCCTCGTCGGTCGCCAGCATGGTGATGACCGCGTCCCGCGCCGCGGCTTCCGCCGCCGAGGGCGCCACCGTCGCGCCGTCCGCCTGCAGCGCCTCGGCGCGCGCGCGGGTGCGGTTGAACACGGTTACCTTATGCCCGGCCCGCAGCAGGCTGCGCGCCATGGCACCCCCCATCGGTCCCATCCCGATGACACCCACATCCATCTGCTGATCCTCCGCTGATCCACGGGCCATGTTGGACCGGTCGCCGGTTTTCGCCACAACTGTTTCATGCCGGAGGATATTGCCGACGCGCGCGCCTCGCCGTAATTTGTCACCGTGGAAAACCTACTCAGCGGATACCGGCGTTTTCGTCACACCGTCTGGCCGGGCCGCCGCGAGCGGTTCGAGGCACTGGCTCAGCGCGGCCAGCAGCCGGAGACGCTCGTCATCGCCTGTTCGGATAGTCGTGTCGATCCCGCGATGGTCTTCGATGTTGGTCCGGGCGAAATATTCATCGTGCGAAACGTCGCCAATCTCGTGCCCCCCTTCGAGGACGACACCGCCTTCCACGGCACCAGCGCCGCGATCGAGTTCGCCGTGCGCGTGCTCGGGGTGAAGGATGTGATCGTCATGGGTCATGCCATGTGCGGCGGCATCCATGCCCTGCTGCATCCGGCCTCGGCGGAGCGCCTCGACTTCATGTCCTCCTGGGTCGAGATCGCCGCGGAGGCGCGCGATCGCGTGCTGGCCTGCGAGCCCGTCGAGGAAAAGCGCCAGCAGATGTGCGAATTCGAGGCGATCAAGTTGTCCTTGCGCAACCTCATGACGTTTCCCTGGGTGGCCGCGCGGGTCAATGACGGGCGTCTGCATCTGCACGGCGCATCCTTCGATATCCGCAGCGGCATGCTGTCACGCCTCAATGCGGATGGCGCGTTCGAGCCGGTCTAGCAGTTGCTTCCGCGAACACCCGAACCTTCCCTGGAACCGGGCGCGGCGCTGGCCGCCGATCTTGGTGGGCAGCGGTTCGGAACGATCCTCGCCGATCCTCCCTGGCAGTTCGTCAACCGCACCGGCAAGGTGGCGCCGGAACATGCGCGCCTCAGCCGCTATGGCACGCTCGACCTCCCGGCGATCGCGGGCTTGCCCGTGGCCGCGCATGCGGCGCCTACGGCTCACCTGTACCTCTGGGTTCCGAACGCGCTGCTGCCCGAGGGCCTCGCGGTGCTGAAGGCCTGGGGGTTCGCCTATAAATCCAACATCGTCTGGCACAAGATTCGCCGCGACGGCGGCCCCGACGGCCGCGGCGTCGGCTTTTATTTCCGCAACGTCACTGAGCTGCTGCTGTTCGGCGTGCGCGGACCGAATGCCCGCACCGCCGTCGCCGGACGCACCCAGGTGAACTTCCTCGCCACGCGGAAGCGCGAGCACAGCCGCAAGCCCGACGAGCAATACCCGCTGATCGAGGCGTGCAGCACAGGACCCTACCTCGAACTCTTCGCCCGTGGCCCGCGCGCCGGTTGGACGGTCTGGGGCAACCAGTCGCTCGACTACCAGCCCGATTGGAAGACCTACGCCAACCACTCGCAGAGCGAGACAACCCAGGACCTGCCGCCCGGGACAGCGTAGGTCCAGCATAGGTTCAGCGTGATTCCGGCGCGGCGAGGCGCGAAAAGGGCTTGCGGCGGCCCGGTCCCACTGTTCGTATGCCGCGCGTGCTCGTGACCGATGAGCGTCCGTCCCACGGCAATCGAAAGGCCGCTTCATGCTGCGCTATCTCTCCCGCGGGATCATCACCGCGGCGCTGACGCTGATGTGGCTCGCCGTCGCCTGGGTCGTCGTCGACCTCGTCTTCGCCGATCCCGCGATCCTCGTCTTCGAGGACATCGCCATTCTCTGCGCGGTGCTCGCGCCGATCCTCTATCTCATCGGCTGGGGGCTGCGCTGGTGCGATGCGCGCTTCATGACAGGCACCCCGCGCCGTGCGTGACGCCACCGGCAAGGAGGCCTCCCGATGAACGACGCCAAGGCCGCGCTCGGCCAGAAGATCCTGGCCATCAAGAAGCGGAAGGGCCTGACCTGGGAGGCTGTCGCCACGGCGCTCGGCCACTCGCCCGTCTGGACCTGCGCCGCCTGCCTCGGCCAGATGTCCATGACGTCCGAGACCGCCGCGAAAGCCGCGCGGCTGCTGGACCTCGACGCCGATGAGACCGCGACCCTGCAGGAGATCCCGTATCGAGGCTCGCTGCCGACCGCGGTGCCGACCGACCCGCTCATCTACCGCTTCTACGAGTTGCTCCAGGTCTACGGCACGACCTGGAAGGAGCTGATCCACGAGGAGTTCGGCGACGGCATCATGAGCGCGATCGACTTCGACATGGCGCTGGAGCGTGAGCCCGACCAGAAGGGCGACCGCGTCAAGATCACGCTGAGCGGCAAGTTCCTGCCCTACAAACGCTACTGAGGGCCACGCCTGCCCGTCATCGCTTCGTCGAACAGCGCCGCGTAGTCGGCCGCCGTCATCGGCCGCGGATTGGTCGCCGATGAATGGTCCTGCACCGCGCCCTCGATCATGCGCGGCAGGCAGGCGACCGGCACGCCCATCTCGGCGAGGCTCGCAGGCAGACCCAGACGGCTGTTGAGATCCTCGACGAAGGCCGCGAGATCCGCTCCCGGCGGCAGGCCGAGCGCCGCACGCAGGCGGTCGTATTTCTCGGCCGCGTGGCCCGCATTGTAGCGCAGCACCGCCGGCATGATGACAGCGTTGAGCGTCCCGTGATGCAGCCGCGGCTGCTCCAGCCCGCCGAGCGGGTGGGACATGGCATGGACCGCGCCGAGGCCCTTCTGGAAACACATCCCGCCCTGCAGAGCGGCCATCATCATCTCGGATCGCGCCCCGAGGTCCGCGCCATCCGCCACGGCCTGCGGCAGAAAACGGACGGCGCGGGCCAGCCCGTCGAGCGCGATCGCATCCGCCGGCGGATTGAAGCGCGGGCTCAGGAAGGTCTCGATGCAATGGCTGATCGCATCCATGCCCGTGGCCGCCGTCAGTGCGGGCGGCAGGCCGAGCGTCAGCTCCGGGTCGCAGATGGCGAGGTTGGGGATGAGGTGCGGCGAGATGAAGCCGAGCTTGCGTCCGTCGTCGAGCGTGATGAGCGCCGCTCGTCCGACCTCGCTTCCCGTGCCCGCCGTCGTCGGAATGGCCACGACCGGCGGCATGGCGCCGGTGATGCGGGCGACGCCGCCGAGGATCGCCGCGTATTGCGCCAGCGGCTCGGGGTGGCTGACCATCAGCGCCGTGGCTTTCGCGAGGTCGATCGAGGACCCGCCGCCGATGGCGATGATGCCGTCGCAGCCAGCCTTCCGATATTGCGCCGCCGCGTCGCGCGTCGCGGCCTCGGTCGGATTGCCCGGCGTCTCGTCGAAAATCGGCGTCTCGCCCGGCAGCAGCGCCGTCACGCGCGCGGCGAGACCGGCCGCGACGATGCCGCGATCGGTGATGAGCAGGGGCTTTCTCGCGCCGAGAAGTGCCAGCTCCGCCGGCAGGCAAGCGAGTGCGGCCGCGCCGAACTGGATGCGCGTCAGATAGGTGATCAGGTCCATCGCTCGTCTCCTTCAGAAACCGTCGCTCAATGCCCGATCGTGGGCGCGTCGCCGGCAGGCGTGGTTCGGAGCGCCAGATCCCGGAGACTGAGCGCGACCAGGATCGCGACCGCCAGCACCGCCGCGCAGACCAGGAAGGCGAGGCTGAAGCCCCCGACCAACCCCGCCACCGCCACGGGACGCGCCCCCGGCGGCATCCCCGAGAAGGCCGAGGCACCTTGGCTCAGCGATCCGAGATTGACCATATCGTGGATGCCCGCCGCGCGCAGCGCATGGTGGAAGCGCAGGATGAGCAGCGAGCCTGCAATCGTGCTCCCGAAGGCGCCCCCCATGGAGCGCAGCAGCAGCAGGGCGCCCGTCGCGGCGCCGATGTCCCGCCGCTCGACCGAATTCTGCACCACGACGATTGAGGTCGGCATGCAGAGGCCGAGGCCGGTGCCGAGCACCACGCTCTCGGCCATGATCGTCAGCGCCGAGCTTGCTGCCCCGGTCGTCATCAGCAGCAGAAATCCGGTGGACGCGGCCGTCAGACCGCTGAGGATGATGAATTTCGCGCGTCCGAAGCGGCGGGCGAGCGAGCCTGCGGAATAGGCGCCGATCGTGCTCGACACCAGAAAGGGCATGACCAGCAGGCCCGAGGCCTCCGCCCCGAAGCCGTGCAGAAGCTGGAAATCGAGCGGCAGGAGGAAGGTTGCGACGAACAGGCCGAAGGCCGCGAAGAAGGCGACCGCCACCCCGCGCAGGAAGATATCGTTGACGAAGAGCCTCGGCGGCAGCAGCGGATCTCGCGCTCGTCGTTCCTGCACCGCCAAGCCGGCGAGAAGCGCGCAGCCGAGCGCGGCCAGTCCGATCTCCGGAAATGACAGCCACGCGAAGGTCGAGCCGCCCCAGCTCAGCAGCAGCAGCAGCGCGCTGATGCCGCCGGTCATCAGCAGCGCGCCGATGCCGTCGATCCGGCTCTGCCTCGGCACGACGACGATGAGGCGCAGCGCGCGGTCGCAGAGATAGATGGCGAGCAGCCCGAGCGGCAGGTTGAACCAGAAGACCCAGCGCCAGCTCAGATCCTGGGTGACATAGCCGCCGATGACGGGTCCGGCGATGGAGGCGACCGCCCAGGTGCCGGCGAGATAGCCCTGGTAGCGGCCCCGCTCCCTCGGCGAGACGACATCCGCGATCGACGACTGGGCCATCGCGAACAGGCCCCCGCCGCCGATGCCCTGCAGGCCGCGGAACAGGATGAGTTGCGGCAGCGAGCCCGCGATCGCGCAGAGGACCGAGGCCAGGATGAAGATAGCGATGGCCGGCGTCATCAGCGCGCGGCGGCCGTACGTGTCCGACAGCTTGCCGAAGATCGGCGTCGCCGCCGTCGAGGTCAGGAGGTACGCGGTGACGATCCAGGCGAGGTGCTGGTAGCTGTGCAGATCGCGCGCGATCGCCGGCACCGCCGGGATGACGACGGTCTGATCGAGAGCCGCCAGGAGCATGCAGAGCACGATGCCGCTGATGACGCGCAGAATCTGGGCATGGCTATAGTTGGGCGGGAGCTCCCGCGCGGCCTCCTGATGCGCATCCATGTGGCCGAGGCTAAGGCCGCATGTCTCCGAGGTCAGCCCTGAAGCGCCGCCTCCCTGGCGTTGGAGGATTGAGGGTTCTCAATGCGTCGGGACCCGTGCCATGCTCGGGGCTCGACCATTTGCTCGGCGGAGGAGCGGGTCACGGGCGGAACGCGCTGCCCCGGCCTCAGGCTGCCGACTTCTGCGGCAAGGCGCGCGCCATATGGCTGAGCGCCTCCTCCTCGATGTCGAGCTCCTCGATGAGAATCTGCACCGCCTCGTCGTTGATGGCGTGGTGCTGCCGCAGCGTCTGCATCTCCGCCCGCTCGGCCCGGAGAGCGCGCAGGCGGAGCGCCACCTCCGCGCGCTGATCCTCCTGCGCCTGGACCTGGTTCTCGCTGTCGTTGTCCCGCCCCTGGAGCTTCAGCCGGTAGTCGGCGAGCACGCGGCTCGCCGCCTCCTCATAGGCGATGCGGGCGATGCCCTGGCGGCGGCTCAGCCCGATCGGCACACGGGTTTCGATCTCGCGCATCGCGCCCTCGGCCATGCGGCGGCGGGCGGCTGCGATCTCGATCGCGACGCGGTCGATCTCGGGCGTCGGCAATCTCCGGGCGAGCGGCGGAAGGGCGATGACCGCGAGCAGCAGCGACAGGATGATGACGCCGGCGGCCACCGAGATGAGCAAATCGCGATTGGGGAAGCCTCGGCCGTCGGGCATGAACAGCGGCAGGGAGAGAATGCCGGCCAGCGTGACCGCGCCGCGCACCCCGGCGACCGAGGCGGCGGTGAGCGCCATGAAGCCCGGAAACGGCTGGGGCCGCCCGCGCACACGCGTGACCCCCGAGCGGAGGAGCGAGGCGAGCACGACCCAGATGAAGCGCAACAGCACGAGGGCCGCGAGAACGGTGACCATGAGCAGCAGGAGCGCCCAGGGGCTGTAGCCGGCGCGCATCGTGATGCGCACGCCCTGGGTCAGGATCGCCGGCAGCTGGAGGCCGAGCAGCAGGAAGATCAGACCGTTGAAGGCGAATTCGAGCAGGCTCCAGATGGCGATGGTGCGCCGCCGGGTGTTGCCGTGGCTGCCGCCGAAGGGGTCTTTGATGTTGAGGGTGAGCCCGGCCGCGACGGCCGCCAGGATCCCCGACGCTTCCAGCGCATCGGCGGCGAGGTAGGCGGCGAAAGGCAGCAGCAGCACGAGCACGATGTAGGTGGACGTCTCGTCGGGGCGGCGCGCGAGCACCCGCCGGTCGAGTTGGAAGAAGGCCCAGCCGAAGGCCCCGCCGATGCCTAGTCCGCCGATCGCGACCATCACGAAGGTCAGGGCGGCGTGGGACAGGGAGAACGTGCCGGCAACGACGGCGGTGACGGCGAAGTTGAAGGAGACGAGGCCGGAGGCGTCGTTCAGCAGGGCCTCGCCCTGCAGGATGTGCAGGAAACGCCGCGGCATCCGGCGGCCGCGCATGATGCCGCCGAGGGCGACGGCGTCGGTCGGGGAGAGCACCGCCGCCAGGGCGAAGGCCGCGCCGAGGGGCACGAAGGGCAGCAGGCGGTGCACGAAATAGCCGACGCCGAAAACGGTGAACAGCACGAGCCCGAAGGCCAGCGCCATCACCGGCACGCCGACCTCGCTCAGCTCCCGTTTCGGGATGCGGTACGCGTCGGCGAAAAGCAGCGGCGGGATGAACAGCAGCAGGAAGAGCGACGGATCGAACGAGACGTGAAAGCCGAGCAGGTCGCAGAGCGCCCCCACCCCGATCTGCAGCAACGGGAGCGGAACCCTGACCACCGTGACGATGAGGTTGGTCGCGGCCGTGATCAGCAGCAGCAGGAGAATCGTCGTCGTCAGATGCATTTGCGAGGCTTAGCGCATTGCGGCCGCAGGGTAGAGTATTCCCGCCTCGCGCCGCCGCAGCTTTTCGCCAGTCTAAGGCTTGCGGCTCCAACGCCGCTCGAAGTCCCAGACCGCCTCGAAGCCGATGAGGCTGTTGAAGGCCTGAAAGGAGAAGAGCGGGATCGAGGGCGCGTCGCTGGTGCCGAGCCGCTTGAACTCGGATAGCGCCGTATGCACCGCCCGCGCGGCCGCCAGCCCCGTCATCGAGGGATAGATCGCGAGGCGATAGCCCAGCGCCTGAAGCGCCTCCCCCGAGCGGATCGGCGTCCGGCCGCCGTCGGCCATGTTGGCCATCAGCGGCTTGGCGACACGCTGGCCGGCGAGCCGCATCTCCTCCTCGCTTTCCAGCGCCTCGAGAAAGACGATGTCCGCTCCCGCCTCGCCGTAAGCGATCCCGCGCTTGAGCGCGCCCTCGAAACCCTCGCTCTGCCGCGCATCCGTCCGGGCGATGATGAGCGTCTCGCGCGGATCGAGCCGGGCCTCGCAGGCGACCTTGATCTTCTCGACCATGTCGATCATCGGCACGACCCGCCGGAACGGGGTGTGGCCGCACTTCTTGGGAAACTCCTGATCCTCGATCTGGATCGCCGCGACGCCCGCCGCCTCGTAGCCGCGCACCGTGTGGTGGACGTTGAGCAGCCCGCCATAGCCGGTGTCGGCGTCGGCGATGACGCTCGCATTCACCGTGCGGGTGAGGGTCGCCATCCGGTCCAGCATCTGCGTGTAGCTGGCCATGCCGGCATCCGGCAGACCGAGGGCGGAGGCGGTCAGCCAGTAGCCCGTGCCATAGACGAAATCGAAGCCGATCTCGTTGCTGACGACCGCCGCGATCATATCGTGGATGCCGGGCGCCATGATGAACTCGCCGGCCTCGATCGCCGCGCGGAGACTGCGCTTCGCCATGATTGGCTCCTGATCCGATCGGTCTCTAACCGTGGAGCACCCGGCCGGCGACAGCGTCGAGCTTGGCGAGGATCGCCGGGTCGCGATGCGACGGGGCCGTGATGAGACTGTGCGTGAGCGCCCGGTCGCAGCCCGAGGAGCAGAGGCCGCGTGGCTGCCCCACCGCGGGCAGCACCGCGCGCACCAGGGCCCGCGCATGGTCCGCGTTGGCGAACAGGGTCTTCACGACCTGATCCACCGTCACCGCGTCGTGGCCCTCGCGCCAGCAATCGTAGTCGGTGACCATCGCGACCGTCGCGTAGCAAAGCTCCGCCTCGCGGGCGAGCTTCGCCTCCGGCATGTTGGTCATGCCGATCACGCTGCAGCCCCAGGAGCGGTACAGCACGCTCTCGGCGTAGGTCGAGAACTGCGGCCCCTCCATCGTGAGGTAGGTGCCGCCGCGCGTCACCGGCAGGCCGAGGCCCCGGGCCGCTCCCTCGAGCGCGTCACCGAGCCGGCTGCAGACCGGGTTCGCCACCGAGACATGGGCGACGCAGCCCTGCCCGAAGAAGCTTTTCTCGCGGGCGAAGGTGCGGTCGATGAACTGGTCGACGATCACGAAATGGCCCGGGGGTAACTCCTCCTTCAGGCTGCCCACGGCGGAGAGCGAGATCACGTCGGTCGCGCCGACGCGTTTCATCGCGTCGATATTGGCGCGGTAGTTGAGGTCCGTCGGCGAGACGACATGGCCACGGCCATGACGCGGCAGGAAGACGCAGCGCAGCCCGTGCAGCCTTCCGAACAGCAACTCGTCGGAAGGCGGGCCCCAGGGCGTCTCCACCCGCCGCCACTCCTTCTCCTCCAGCCCCTGGATGTCGTAGAGGCCGGAGCCGCCGATGATGCCGAGCAGAGGCTCGACCGTGATATCCGATGCAGCTTCAGCCATGCGGCGGAACTCCCCTGATCCGCTGCCGCGGCAGCGTCACACCCTGACGCCCATCAGAGCCACGGCCGGCTTGCTGCCGTCAAGGAAGGGCGCGGGCACGGGCTGGCAGGCTGTGCCGATCCCTGGCAACAAGCGGAGGCCGCGCTGCCAACCGGCTGACCGCCACCCGCGAAAGGATAACGTCGCCATGTCCATGAGCTCCGACCGAGGACGCGACGCCGCCGTCTCCACGACCGAGACCGCGCATGCGGCGCTCCGTCCCCGGGCGCAGGCCTGGTTCGAGACCTTGCGCGACCGCATCTGCGACAGCTTCGAGGCGATCGAGGCCGAACAGACGGGGCCGCTCGCCGACCGGCCCGCCGGCCGGTTCGAGCGGCGCAGCTGGACGCGCCCGACGCCCGAAGGCGCCGAGGGCGGCGGCGGCGTGATGAGCGTCATGCATGGCCGCGTCTTCGAGAAGGTCGGCGTCAACGTCTCAACCGTCTGGGGCGAGTTCAGCCCCGAGTTCCGCACGATGGTTCCGGGCGCGGCCGAGGATCCGCGCTTCTGGGCCTCCGGCATCAGCCTCGTCGCCCATATGCAGAGCCCGCTGGTGCCCGCCGTTCACATGAACACGCGCATGCTGATCACGCGGCACGGCTGGTTCGCGGGTGGCGCAGATATCACGCCGATGCGCCAGGATGCGCCCGAGGCGCTGGAGGATGCGGCGGTCTTCCATGCGGCGCTCCAGCGCGCCTGCGATGCCCACGGGGCGGACTTCTACGCCCGCTTCAAGAAGTGGTGCGACGATTACTTCTACCTGCCGCATCGCGGCGAGCCGCGCGGTTTGGGCGGCATCTTCTACGACCAACACAGCACCGGCGACGCGGAGGACGACTTCGCCTTCACCCGCGATGTCGGGCTCGCCTTCCTGGAAGCCTATCCCGCCATCGTCCGGCGGCGCATGGTGACCGCCTGGACACCGGACGAGCGCGACCATCAGCTCGTCCGCCGCGGCCGCTACGTCGAGTTCAACCTGCTGCACGACCGGGGCACGCTTTTCGGTCTCAAGACCGGCGGGAACATCGAGGCGATTCTGATGAGCCTGCCGCCCGAAGCCCGCTGGCCCTGACGCTAGAGGATTTTCCCCTCGAAGGGCGGCAGCATGTCCGGCGTGTCGAATTCGATCACCCAGAGGTCGGGGTCGAACTTCACCTGCCGGGCCACGTAGGCGTCGGCCTTCTCCTGATCGACCGGCGCCGCGCCCGTCGCCCGCAGCCAGGCGAGCTCCCCGCCTTCGCTGCGCGTTTGGGAGAGCACGCAGACCCCGGCATCCCGGTCACGCAGAACCACCAGCACCCCGCCGGCATCCGCGTCTCCGCGGCGCAGCACCATGCCCGGCCGGCCATCCTTGTCCCCAAGACGCAGGGCCATCTGCACCCAGAGTTGCGCCTTGACGCGCGGTTCCATGTTTAGTCCCTCTTTCCTTCGGCCGGTCTCTCGACTCGCGACCCGGTGAATGCCAGATGAGCGCCGTCACGAGGAGGCCCCGCATGGACCGGAAGATGAGCGACTCGCAGCGCGCCTACGAGCAGAAACGTGCTGACAAGGCCGGAATGAGCCTGGAGAAGTGGCTCAAATCCAAGGAGCGCGAAAGGCAGCAGGTCACCACGGCGAAGGTTCCGCCAGCGCCGGCGAAGCCCGCCGGGTTCATCTCGCGCCTGCTGGACCGCGCCCACAAGCCCCTCAAATCGAAATCCACCTGATCGCCGAGGCAACCGTGCCGGGGCGCGTGCGGCGCCCCCGCCGCGTCCCGGTTCGCGCCCCGGTCCGTGAAGGAGCATGCGCGTGACCCTGTCGATGACCCTGCTGCAGCTGGCCGGCTACGTGGCGTTGCTGCTCTGGGGCGTCCACATGGTCCAGACCGGCGTGCAGCGCGCCTTCGGCGCCCGGCTCCGCAGCTTCCTCGGCAGTGCGCTACGCAACCGGCTGCAGGCCTTCCTGGCCGGCATCGGCGTGACCGCCATCCTGCAGAGCAGCACCGCGACGGGCCTCATGGTCACGGGCTTCGCCGCGGGGGGGCTCGTCGAGCTGGTGCCGGCCCTCGCCGTCATGCTCGGCGCCAATGTCGGCACCACGCTCATCGTCCAGCTGCTGTCCTTCAACGTGACCGACTTCGCGCCGGTGCTGATCCTGGTCGGTGTCCTGATGTTCCGCCGCGCGACTGCCGGCACACGGGACTTCGGCCGCGTTCTCATCGGCCTCGGCCTCGTGCTCATGGCGCTCGGCCAGTTCGTCGGGATCGTCACGCCTTACGAGGATGTGCCCAGCATCAAGATGTTCCTCGGCGCCGTCGCCAACCAGCCGCTCGTCGACGTGATACTCGCGGCGGGGCTGACCTGGGCCGCCCATTCCAGCGTCGCCGTCGTCCTCCTCATCATGTCCTTCGGCGGCAACACCGTGGTGCCGCCCGACGCCGCCTTCGCGCTCGTGCTCGGCGCCAACCTCGGCACCGCCATCAATCCGGTGCTGGAGGGCGCCACCGGCGGCGACCCCGCCGGGCGCCGCCTGCCGCTCGGCAATCTGCTCAACCGCGCGGTTGGCGTGCTCATCGGGCTGATCGTCCTGCCCTATGCGGGCGCTTGGCTTGTCGCCATCGAACCGGACACCTCCCGCGCGGTCGCGGACTTCCACACCGCCTTCAACCTGTTCCTCGCCTGCCTGTTCTTCCCGCTGCTGAAGCCCTACGCGGCCCTGTTGCGCCGCCTGCTGCCGGCGCGGGTCGACCCCGCCGACCCCGGACAGCCGATCTACCTGTCGGCCTTCGCGAGCGAGGTTCCGGTCATCGCGATCGGCGCCGCCGCGCGGGAGGCGTTGCGCCTCGCGGATGTGCTGGAAACCATGCTGCTGGGGCTGCGGGACGCCTTCTCGCGCGGCGACCGGCGGCAGATCGGCGAGACCAAGCGGCTCGACGACGTGATGGACAGGCTGAATTCGGCCATCAAGGCCTACCTGACCGCGCTCGACCCCGACGGCCTGACCGAAGCCGATCATGTGCGTGTGGCCGAGATCCTGTCATTCGCGACGCATATGGAGCAGGCCGGCGACATCGTGGACAAAAGCCTGCTCAGCCTCGCCGCGAAGAAGCTCCGCCGGGGTCTGGCCTTCTCCCGTCAGGGCGAGGCCGAGTTGCTGGAGATCATCGACCGGCTGATCGCCAACGCCCGGACGGCGGCGTCCCTGTTCATGACCTCGGACGAGCGCGCCGCGCGCATGCTCGCCGCCGAGAAGGAGGCCTTCCGCGCCCTGGAGACGGCGGCCACTGCCTCCCACTTCGCGCGGCTCCGCGCCGGGCGGGTGGATACGGCCGAGACCAGTTCGCTGCATCTCGACGCTCTGCGCGACCTCAAGCGCGTCAACGCGCACCTCGTCTCGGCGGCGGCCTATCCGGTTCTGGAGAGCAAGGGCGACCTGCTGGCCAGCCGGCTGAGGCCCGCCGATAGTGACGCTTCGGCCTGAAGCCTACCCCTCGGGGCGGGTCGTCAGCCGTCGGCGAGATCGAGCGCCGCGACGTTCAGCAGGCATTCCAGCACCTCGGGCTCCTGCGCCCCGGCGATCGCGTGACGCCGCCCCACGATGAAGCACGGCGCGCCGTTGATCCCCAACCGGTGCGCCCGCAGATTATCGGCATGGACAAGCTCGGTCGCCTCGTCGCTCATGAGGAACGGGCGCGTCTCGGCGGGTGCGAGCCCGCACTGGCGGCCGATTGCCACCAGCACTTCCATATTGCCGATATCGAGGCCGTCGGTGAAATAGGCGGTGAACAGAGCGTCCGCCACGACATCCGCCCGGCCCATGTCAGCCGCGAGGCGCACCAGACGATGCGCATCGACGCTGCTCGGCGCGCGGCGGATGCGGTCGAAGCGGAACTGGATGCCCTCGCCGCGGCCGATGTCGGCGATGGACGAGAACAGGCGGCGCGCCCGGTCCTCGGCGCCGAACTTCCGCACCACGTAGTCGCTACGGGCCATGCCTCCGCGCGGCATGTCGGGATTGAGCAGAAACGGCCGCCACTGCAGGTTCATGCCGATCTCGGGCCGGCGCCGCAAAGCCCGCGCCAACCGGCGCGTGCCGATGAAGCACCAGGGGCACACAAGATCGTAGACGATCTCGATCGACAGCGGTGCACGTGAAAAGGCCAGCATGTTCATGGGCTTTTGCGCCTTCGTCGGCCACTTTCCCCCGGACCGGATTATTCTGGACCGCTGCCCCCGGCGCAGCGCGAAACCTCCTTATAGCACGCGCGCGGGGCCGCCGCAGCCATCCATTCACAGCCGGCCACGGAGCGGGCTCAGATCGCTGCGTAATCCGAGACAACAGGATCGAGCCGGAATTCATTGATGAAGAAGTCGATGACGGCGCGGACGCGGGGGGCCAGATGGCGGCGGGACGGGTAGATGGCGTGGATCGGCACGCGCGGCGGCTGCCAGTCCTGCAGGATCGGCCGCACCCGCCCCTGGGCGATGTCGTCGTTGAACATCCATGTCGGCAGCCGGCTGACCCCGAGCCCCGCCCGGATGGCGTCGCTGATGCCCTCGATGCTGTCGCAGCGGAACCGGCCATGCACCTCGACCGTCGACTTGCCGTCCGGCCCGTCGAACTCCCAGACATGGGCCGTGCTGCGGCCGAAGGTGCCCGTGTAGACGAGGCAGGAATGCTCCATCAGCTCCTGCGGGTTCTGCGGCTCCCCGTGTTTCTCGAGATATTCCGTGGCCGCGAGGACGCCCCGCCCGGTCGAGCCGAGATGCCGCGCCACGAGCGAGGAGTCCGCAATGGCCCCGGCGCGGATCGCCACATCGAGGTTCTCCGCGACCAGATCCTGCGCCTGCTCGGAAATGCTGACCTCGACCTCGAGCTGCGGGTAGCGCTGCAGCAGGCGGGGAATGCGGGGGATGATCTGCAGCCGCGCCATCGAGGTCGATGAGGCGATGCGGACGGTGCCGGATGGGGAAGCGCGGCGTTTACCCAGAATTTCCTCGGTCTCGTCCACAGTGTCGAGAACGCGGCGGGCATGGGCCAGAAGGTCGGTGCCGTCTTGGGTGAAGGTAAGGCTACGGGTGGTGCGCTGGATCAGCCGCACCTCGAAATGGGCTTCCAAAGCCGCGATCTGGCGGGAAATGGCCGGCTGCGTCGAACCGACCTCCCTCGCAACCGCGGAGAACGACCCCGTTTCAGCTACGCGCACGAAGCAGCGGAACGCCGCAAGCAAGTCCATGGAGACATACCTAACCGCATGAATGATATCAGAACGAACTGTATTACAAATAATCAGAGCATGAACCATCTACCTTTTGAGACCCACCTACCTTTAGGAGGCGTGGACATTCCGGCGCCTGCCCTGCGATAAATTCATTGGGTCGGTATTGTTCGGATCGTTACCGGGGGACTGCCATGAAATCGCTGAACGCCCAGCTCCGGGCTTTCAAAACGTCCGTTTTAGAGCGTGCTGACGAGGATCTGACCCGTGCTCTGCTTGAGGCGGAGGCCGAATATCGTGCCGATGCGGCGGCTGCCAACCCCCTCAGGCTCGGTGCCGAAGCGCCAAAATTCGTTCTCAACGATTCTGAACGTCGCCCGCATCGTCTCACCGATTATCTGGCCCGCGGTCCGGTGCTGGTCGTGTTCTTTCGCGGCGGCTGGTGCCCCTACTGCACCCTGACGTTGCGCGCCTACGAGGAGATCGCGCCGGACGTGGTCCGCGCGGGCGGGTCGCTGCTCGCCATCTCGCCGCAGAAGGCAACGCGCGCGGCCCTCGTGCGGGAGTTGAACGGCGTCAGCTTTCCCATTCTGGTGGATTGCGGAAACCGCGTGGCGGCGGAATACGGCGTGCTTGGGCAAGCCCAGCCCATGACCCGCCAAATCTTCGACAAGCTCGGCTGCAGCATCCCGGACGAGAACGATGCCGGCGGGTGGATGCTACCCCGCGCCTCGGAATTCCTGATCGACCCCAACGGCATCATCCGCATGGCGAATGTCTCGCCCGTCTCCTATGAGCGGACGGAGCCGCGGGACGCGCTCGCGGCTCTGCGCGCACTGACCAAGTCCATGGCCGAGGCCCACGCCTGACAGCTCGGGCGCGGGCTTATTCGAAGACGATGCGCGGGAAGTAGAAGGACATCAGCCAGTTCGGCTTGTCGACGATGCAGCTGATACGCAGGTCGCCCGCGACCGAACACAGCATGTAAGCGTCGGTCGCCGACAGGCCGTGCTGGGCGCAGAGAAGATCGATCATGCGCGAGACCGCCGCGCGCGCGCCCTCCATCAGATCCGGCCCGATCCCGGTGGTGACCTCATAGCCCGCCCCGTCGAGATGCCGGGTCACGGGCCCCGGCGTCGTGAAGCGCGGCGTCTCCAGAGGCGTCTGCTTGATGAGGTCGAGCGTCAGGGTGAGGTTCATCGGGCTCTCGATGGCCGTGCCGCAAACCTCGCCGTCGCCTTGCGCGGCATGGGTATCGCCGATCGAGAACAGCGCGCCCGCCACCTCAACCGGCAGATAGAGTTCCGTCCCGGCGGCGAGATCGCGGATGTCCATATTGCCGCCGACCCGGCGCGGCGGGACGATCGAATGAAGACCCGGCTCGGCGAGGGCGACGCCGATCGTGCCGGCGAAAGGCTTCAGAGGCACGCGGGCGATGTCGGAAAAAAGCGCGGGCGCGAGGCTGTCCGCGTCATACGACCAGAGCTTCAGCGCGGGCTCGGTGAAGGCATCCGCGAGCAGGCCGAAGCCCGGGATGTTGGCGGTCCATCCGAAGCCGGACGGGGTGAAGCCGTGGATCGAGACCTTGAGGATGTCGCCGGGCTCGGCCCCTTCGACATAAACCGGACCCGTCACGGGATTGATGAGGCCGAAGTCGAGTGTCGCCACATCGCCCACCGTGCTGGCGGCGGTCAGCTGTCCCGCCGAGGCGTCGTTGCATTCGAAGGCGATGGTGCTGCCGGGCGACGCGCGCAGCACGGGCTTGAAGCTGTTGTCCCAGCCGAAGTGGTGCTGCGCGGCGTGAATGGTGAAGTCGCATTTCAGGCACATGGGCGGGGGCTTCTCCGGGTGCGTTGCGGACAGCGCCGTATTTAGCCGAGCGGCGCTGGGTTTGGGCAGTGCTTGCCGGCGGGTGGCGGCTTCAGTATGAGGGTCCGCGTGTGTTCGCGTAGCTCAGCAGGATAGAGCACAGGATTCCTTGTTGTCAGAACTGGGCGTCGCGCAGGGAAACGGCGCGGCGGAACCGCTCAAATTCGGGGAAAGCTCGGTGTCCGTCTGGGACCCGTGCCAATCCCGAGCCAAGCCGGCTCGCATCAGGGCCGGAAGGTGTAGAGACTGGATGGGTGGCGCCTAAGGGCCTCTTCCGGGGCCTAGGGTGAAGGGACAGTCCAGACCACGAACGCGTGCCGGCGGATCTGCCGGCGGGCGGCGGCGCAAGTCGAAGTGGTATGAATCCTGGGGCCGTGGGTTCGAATCCCGCCGCGAACACCACCTCATATCCGCATGACCTGGTCTGGCTCGCCGGTCCCCGGGGAGGCACGTCAAAGCCACCGCCGCACCCGCTGGCAATAATCCTCGTACGCACGGCCGAAGAGGCGCCTCAGGCGGCGCTCCTCCGATGGGATGATCGCGAACTGCAGGACAGTCAGCGGGCAGACGATGAAGACCAGCGGCCAGACCCGGCCGATCATCAGCGCGGCTCCGCAATAGGCGACCGTCATCGCCACGTACATCGGATTGCGCGTGACCGCGAAAGGGCCGTCCGTCACAAGCGTGCTCGGCCGGCCATGCGGGATGACGGTGGTCCTGCGCGACAAGAACAGACCGACGCTCGCCCCGGCCAGGATGATCGCGCCGGCGACGAGTGCTCCGCCCACTCCGCGCACGACATCGCTCTGCATCCAGGCGGGGCGCCACGGCACCAGCCACTCCGCGAGGAGGCCGAAGCCGAAGCCCGCGGCGTACTGAACCGGCGGCGGAATGAGGAGCAGAAAAGAATCGCGGGAGTCTGCGGTCATGGGCGTCGGTCCCGCCGCGAATTGCAATGGCGTCGCAGCCGCCGGAGGGAAGACTAGTCGCCTCGTGATGCACCGGCAATCTGCGCCGCCAGCCGCCCGCGCATGACGTGACCGTCTGCAGGTCCCGCTCGGCCGGCGCCTTGCCGTCTGCGGGCGTCACCGCCCGTAGGCGCGGCCGTCCGGGAACACGATCAAGCCGCCCTTGCCGCTATCGCCGATCCAGTTGCCGTAGTCGTCGCGGTGCATCCGGCTGATGTGCCCGAACCCCTGGGCCCGCGCATCACGCTCCGCCTCGGTCTTGCTGATGGCGGGCGCGAAGATCCAGGCGCCGATCTGGGCCGGGGTTATGGGCGTGCCCATCGGCCCGGAATCGACCGGGCTCTCCTGCGCCGCAGCGCCCCCGGCGGCACTCAGAAACAAACAGAACGCAAGCGCAAAGGTCCTGGGCATGATACCGCCCTCCCCGCCTGGCCTTGCGCGCCCACCGAGTCCCGCCAAGGCCTTGACAGGAAGATTACACCCCGGGACCGATGGGATGCCTCAACAATCTGCGAGAGCGCGGTGCGCCCGGCGCGCGGCTGTCCCTTCGGCACCGGCATGGTCAGCGCACCCAGGCGAGATAGGCCGAGACGGTCACCAGAGATCCGACCGTCGAGAACAGGATGGAGCGGGCGGTCACCGTTGCCTCCCGGCCATAGAATTCCGCCAGCATGAACGGGCCCGTCCCGGTCGGAAGCGCTGCCAGCACCACCACCAGATGGGTCAGACCCGGGGACAGCCGGAAGACCTGGGTCGCCAGCACCCATGCCAGCACCGGCTGCAGGATCAGCTTGAGCGCCACCACCAGCACGGTGCCGGAGAGGCCGGACGCCCGGTCCTCGACCGGAACCGCCCCCCGCCGCTCACCGAGGAACAGCCCGAGCGCCACCAGCGCGCAGGGGGAGGCAGCGTCGCCCAGGAGATGGAGGAAGGTCTCGCCGCTGGCGGGCATGGCGATCCCTGTGGCGGCCCAGCAGCTGCCCAGAACCGGCGCGACCAGCAGCGGGTTGCGGATGAGGGAACCGCCGACCTTGAAAAAGAGGTGCGCCGGGCGAAGCTCGGTCTGCAAGCCGATCTCGATGATGACGATGGCGACCGCGAACAGCAGGCAGACCGTGATGATGGCCGCGATCGTGGTGAGCCCGAGGCTCCCCCGGCCGAAGACGATCAGGCTGAGCGGGAAACCGATGAAGCCGGTGTTGCCGTATCCTGCGTTCAGCCCGTCGATGCTGACATCGGCGAGGTGGCGGGGGCCGCGCAGCCGCAGCAGGATCGTCAGCCCGAAAACGATGAAGCAGCTGAGGGTGAAGACGGCGGCGAAAGCCGGCTGGTCCAGCGTCGCCCAGCTGGCATGGGCCATGATGTCGAACAGCAGCGCGGGCAGCGCGAGATAGACGACGAAGCGGTTGAGTTCCGTCGTCGAGTTCGGGCCGAGCACCTCCGAGCGGCGGCAGCCAAAGCCCACGAAGATCAGGGCGAAGATGGGCAGGACGACGAAAAAGGTGGTGAGCATGCGGACCTTCGGCGGCTATGCCCTAGAGGCGGGCCACCCTGGATAGCCATGCCGGGTGCGATGGTCCAACCTGCGCCGCCACCGCTCGGCACACGCTTTTGTCACGCGGCGGGCTGACCCCCCGGGCGGTAAGGGTCGGCGCATTCATCACGGTTTGAAAGGACGCCTCATGCCATCCGAAACCTCTCCCGTCTGGTTCATCACCGGCTGCTCCACCGGCTTCGGGCTCGAACTCGCCAAACTCGTGCTCGGGCGCGGCTGGCGTGCCGTGGTGACCGCGCGGGACAAGTCGCGGGTCGCCGATCTCGTCACGGGCGCCGAGGACCGGGCGCTCGCGCTCGACCTCGACGTGACGGACGCGGCCCAGGTCAAGGCGGCGGTCGAGGCCGCCGAGGCGCGGTTCGGCCGCATCGACGTGCTCGTGAACAACGCCGGCTACGGCTACCAGTCGGCGATCGAGGAAGGCGAGGAAGCCGAGATCCGCGCGCAGTTCGACGCCAACGTCTTCGGGCTCTTCGCGCTGACCCGCGCGGTGCTGCCCGGCATGCGGGCGCGCCGCCACGGGCATATCCTCAACATCACCTCGGTCGCGGGCTTCATCGGCTTCCCCGGCTCGGGCTACTACGCGGCGAGCAAGCATGCGGTCGAGGGCTTCTCGGATTCGCTGGCGGCCGAAGTCAAGCCGCTCGGGATCAAGGTGACCTGTGTCGAGCCGGGCCCTTTCCGCACCGATTGGGCGGGCCGGTCGCTGAAGCAGACGCCGAGCAGGATTGCCGACTACGCCGAGACGGCGGCGGCGCGCATGAAGTCCACGTCGGAGATCAGCGGCACGCAGGCGGGCGATCCGGTCCGCGCGGGCGAGGCGATGATCCGCGTGACGCAGGAGGAGAACCCGCCCCGCCACCTCGTGCTCGGCGGCTTCGGCGTGAACGCGGTCACGAACAAGCTGCGCGAGCGGCTCGCCGAGGTCGAGGCATGGCGCGAGGTCGGGCTTGGCGCGGATTTCCCGAAAACCTGAATGGCGTTCGGGCAGGGCGCGGGCCCTGCCCTTTCGCGCCGCCTACCGCCGATACTGGGCGTCGGTGACATGCTCCATCCAGTCGACGGCCTTGCCGTCCTGACGCTCCTGGATGGCGATGTGGCTCATGCCGGTCGTCGGGCTGGCGCCGTGCCAGTGCTTCTCGCCGGGCCCGAACCACACGACGTCACCAGGATGGATCTCCTCCACCGGGCCACCCTCCCGCTGCACCCAGCCGCAGCCTGCGGTGACGACGAGCGTCTGGCCGAGCGGGTGCGTATGCCACGCGGTGCGGGCTCCGGGCTCGAAGGTGACGAGGGCGCCGGCCACGCGCGCGGGCTCGGGCGGGCTCATCAGCGGATCGATGCGGACAGTCCCCGTGAACCAGTCGGCCGGGCCGCGGCCGGAAGGCTGAGAGCCGGGACGGGTGATCTCCATGAACGTGCTCCTCGGGTGATTGCTGCCGAGGCCTTCATGTAGGCGCGCAGGCGCGGCCGGCCAAATCCTCTCTGGCCGTAAGTCGCCCCTGCTACCGGTCGATCACCAGATCGCTCAGCGGCTTGGAGCAGCAGATCAGCACCATGCCCTGGTCGATCTCCCGCTGGCGGATGCCGCCCTGATGCTGCATCGAGACCTCGCCCGACACGAGCTTGCTCTTGCAGGTTCCGCAGAGGCCGCGCGTGCAGGATGACGGCAGGCGCATGCCCGCCGCCCGCGCCGCCGCCAGAACATGCGTATCGGCCGGCACCTCGATCACCCGGCGGCTTTTCGTGAACTCCACCTTGTAGACCGGCACCGCATCCGTGTTGGCGGGAGGCGCCACCCCCGCATCGGCCGGCGCCAGATCGTCGAAGTTGAAGCTTTCCTCGTGGTAGCGGGCCATGTCGAAACCCGCCTGCCGCAGCATGGCGCGCACGCCCGCCATGTAGGGCGCCGGCCCACAGGCGAAAACCTCGCGCTCCAGGAAGTCGGGCGCCACCGCCTCCAGCATCGGCTGATTGATGCGTCCGCGCAGCCCGGTCCAGCTCTCGAAGGGGCTGTCCTGCTCGCAGATGGGCACCGCGCGGAAACCGGGCGAGCGCGCCATGATGGCGAGTTCGTCGCGGAAGATGATGTCGGCCGGGCTCCGCGCGCTGTGCAGGAACAGCACGTCCGTCTCCAGCGCGAGGTCGTGGAAGCTGCGCGCCATCGACATCAGCGGCGTGATGCCGCTGCCCGCCGAGAGCAGCAGATACTTGCCGTTCGGCGATGCGTGGTCGACGCAGTTGAACTCGCCCATGGGACCCATCGCCCGCACCTCGACGCCCGGCTTCAGCGTGTCGTGCAGCCAGGGGCTGACGATCCCGCTCGCGAAGCGTTTCGTCGTGATCGAGATGAGATGCGGCCGCGTCGGCGTCGATGACAGCGTGTAGCAGCGGTTGATCGCCTGACCGTTGATGGTGAGGTCGAGCGTGATGAACTGGCCCGGCTTGTAGCTGTGCCGCCGCGGCGACCGGCCCGAAAAGACGAAGGTGCGCACGTCATGCGTCTCCTGCCGCACGGCGCGGCAGACGAGCACGTCGTCCTCCTCGGCATTCCATTCGGGCAGTCCGTCGCCGAGTTCAGGTCCGGCCAGAAGCCGGCGGGCGGAGAGGACGCGCGGCGTCTCTGCGGCGGGCGACGCCGACATCAGGCTCGGCCGCCCGCGGCTGGGCCGCCTGAGGCTGGGCCGCCTGCCGCGAGACCGCCTGAAGCAAGATCGCCCGAGGCAAGATCGCCTGAGGCAAGACCGCCTGAGGCAAGACCGGCCGACAGGCGATCGAGATACCATTTCTGGAATTTCTCGACGAGCATCTCGGTGTAGGGCGAGTAGGGACCGGGCTCGTAGGCCGGCGTCCGCGCCCCCGCCTGCGCCATCTCGACCAGCGCCGCATCCTGCGCGTTGGTGGCGTTCCAGACGCTGGTGAGGTTTTCGACATCGTAGTCGATCCCCTCGCGCGCATCCTTGTGAACCAGCCACTTGGTCCGCACGAGGGTGTTCTCCGCGTCGATCGGGATCGCCGTGAAGGTCACGATGTGATCGCTCATGAAATGGTGCCACGAGTTCGGCTGCGTCCAGAAGGAGAGGCCGCCGAGCTTGCTGTCGGTCAGGCCGCCGAGCAGCTTCTTGGACGCGACGCGCGTGTCGAGCGTCTGGCTTTCGCCGGTCTGGTCGATCGGCAGGCGCTGGGTGCGGAAGCCGGTGATGCGGTCGTCGAGGTGATCGACCTCGGCGGAGGGGATGCCGCAACTCTCCCAGCGCGCGGTCGACGACACGACCAGATCCTCATAGCGCGCGGCCTGCTGCAGCTCGGTCTCGTCCATCTGCCCGGGCGCGAAACCGAAGCCGTAAGCGAACAGCGGGATGGTCAGCTCCGGATGGTTGCCGGAGCAATGATAGCATTCCCGGTTGTTCTCCATCGTGAGCTTCCAGTTGCCGCGCTCGATGAGGTCGGCCGTCGCCGCCACCTTGCAGTTCCGCAGATCGTGCGGCGCGAGATAGGGCGTCATGGCCGCCGCCATCGCGTCGATATCGGCGGGCGGCTCGGCCGCGAGGCAGATGAAGACAAGACCGGCGACCGAGCGGACATGCACGGGCTTCAGACCGAAGCAGCTGGTGTCGAAGTCCGCCCCCATGTGCTCGGCATAGATGAGGCGGCCGTCGAGGTTGTAGGTCCACTGGTGGTAGCGGCAGACGATGTTGCCGACCGCACCGCTTTCCTCATGCACGAGTTTGGCGCCGCGATGGCGGCAGACATTGTGGTAGGCCCGCAGGCCCATGTCGTCGTCGCGCAGGATGACGATGGAGTTACGGCCGAGCGATACCGTCACGTAGTCGCCGGGCTCCGGCACCTCGGGTTCGACGCAGACATAGATCCAGGTTCGGCCGAAGATCAGCTCCATATCGGCCTGGAAGATCTCCGGGCTCGTATAGAAGGGCGCGTCCAGGCTGTAGCCCGGCTGGCGCCGCGCGATCAGGGACCGCAGAGCGGCCACGGTGTCGCCGGTCAAGCCTGTCTGTCCCAGGGTCGTCATGTCCCCGATCTCCCGTTTGAGCCCGGCCATCCGATGGTCCGGTTACCGGCCGCGCATCCTGTTCGCCTCCGGCCCGCGGCCTTTGCGCCGATGCGACACGCGCTTTGCCTGAATCCGCGCGCCGCGCGCTACTCGAAGATCCGCATGGCGGCCAGATGCGCGTCGGGCGGCGCGGGCTGGCGAAGCGGGGCGGACTGATCCATCGCGAGCGTGGACGGCAGTTCCTCGGGCGGCGGGACGCGCTCGCGGTTGCGCGCGTCGGTCGGCGTGAAGCCGTGCAGCGCCTTGAACTTCCGCGAGAAGTGGGCGCAGTCCGCGAAGCCGGAATCGAGCGCGATCTCGGTGATCGACAGGTCCGTATGGTCCAGCAGCCAGCGCGCGTAGCGCAGCCGCAGCAGCCGGTAATGCTGCGCCGGGCGCACGCCCATCACGCTCTGGAACAGCCGCTCGAGCTGGCGCGGCGAGATCGAGAGCCGGTCCGCGAGGTCGGCGATCGGCAACGGATCGGCCACGTGCTGCTCCATCAGCAGCAGGGCGCGGCGCACCCGCTCGTCGCCCACGACCTCGTCGGCGGCGGGTGGATGGGGCTGGGCCTCGCTACCCGCCCGCACGCGGTCGAGCAGCAGGATGTGCCGCGCCTTCTGGGCGATTGCGCGCCCGAGATGACGCTCGATCAGGAAGCTCGCGAGGTCGGCGGTGCCCGCCCCGCCCGAGCAGGTGATGCGGTTGCCGTCGACGAAGAACATGCGGTCGGCGATCACGCGGTGGTCCGGGAATTCCGATAGGAAGTCCTGGTAGCAGTACCAACTCACGCAGACGCGGCGGCCCTTCATCAGCCCGGCGCGGCAGAGGATGAAGCCGCCGGTACAGAGGCCCACCAGCGTCACCCCGTCGCGGGCGGCGGCGGCGAGATAGGCGTTGGTCTCGTCGTCGATCTGCGGTCCGGCGTGCAGCAGGCCGCCGACGACCACGATGTAGTCGAAGTTCCGCGGGTCGAGGAAACCGCTGTCCCGGTTGATCTGCACCCCGCAACTGGCCCGCGCCGGCGTCTGTCGGCTCGACATGACCGTCCAGCGGCAGAGGATGCGGCGGCTGCGGTCGCCCTCGTCGGCGGCGAGCCGCAGGAAGTCGATGAAAAGCGAGAAGGCGGAGAGCGTGAAGTTGTCGGCCAGGATGAAGCCGACGGAGAGCGGCGGGCGCGCCCGCAGGCCAGCGGTCTTGCCGTCTTCAGCCAGCCTGCCGCGATAGAGGTCTGCAACCATCCCGGCATATTATCGTGGGGCGCCGGTTAAGCGAAGCACCAACCGCAGCATGGCGGGTTCGGCGGCCATGCGGGCGGGGCGTCGCCCGCTCCCTTTGCCCGCCCCCTGCCCCGAAAGCCGCGCCCTCAGGCGTATTCCTTCTCCTCGTCGGTGATGACGCGGAAGGTCTTGAGGATGCTCGGGCCGAAGATCGTCGATATGGCAACGTCGGCGGCGTCGCGCCCGATCGCGATCAGCACGCGGCCGATGCGGCGCTTGTTGTGCCGCGCGTCGAAGGTGTACCAGCGCCCGCCGAGATAGGCCTGGAACCAGCCGCTGAAATCCATGGGCGCCGTATCCGGCGGCACGCCGATGTCGCCGAGATAGCCCGTGCAGTAGCGCGCCGGGATGTTCATGCAGCGGCACAAGGTGAGCGCCAGATGGGCGAAATCGCGGCAGACGCCGACCTGCTCCTGCCAGCCGTCGAAGGCCGTGCGCGTGCTCCGCGCCGCCTGATAGTCGAACCTGATGCGGTTGTGGGTGTATTCCACGATCGCCTGGACCTTGGACCAGCCGTCCGGCAGGTGTCCGAACTGCTGCCAAGCGACATCCAGCAGCTTCTCCGTCTCGCAATAGCGGCTGCCCAGCAGATACATCAACGTTTCCGGCGGCAGATCCTCGATCGCGTGCTGCATCGCGTCCGGCGCGTAGTCGTCGAGCACGCCGGGATCGCGGATCACCGTATTGGCGCTGAAGGTCACAAGCCCCGCGGGCGCCATCACCCGGCTGCAGAGGTTCCCGAAACTGTCGTAATACTGGTAGATCGGCAGATAGGGCGTGGTGTTGATGATGTCCGGCGCCAGCAGATCGGGCGACCGTTCGGGCCGCACGTTCAGCATCAGAACCATGGGCGTCGGCTGCGGAACCTCGAAGGCGATGTCGTAGCCGATCCTGATCAGCATGATGCTCTCTTTCCGTCGCGGCGGTTCGGCTACCGCCAGGTTCCCATAGCGTCAGGGCAGGCCCGCATATGGCGCTCGTTCCGCTCCTGTAAAGCGAGGCCGTCTCGCATCGGCGCAGGACGCCCATGCAAGGATCGGGCAAATGCCGCCCGACGCTAGCTCAGGCGGTTCCGCCTGGGTGCGGCGGCGAAACGCACGGCCTCCTCGGCCGCCCGGAACAGCGCCCGCGCCTTGTGGCGGCTCTCCTCGTATTCCAGCTCCGGCACGCTGTCCGCCACCACGCCGCCGCCGGCCTGCACATGCATCACGCCGTCCTTCACCACGGCGGTCCGCAGGCCGATGCAGGTATCCATCGTGCCGTCCGGCGCGAAATAGCCGATGCAGCCGCCATAGATGCCGCGCCGCGTCGGCTCCAGCTCCTCGATGATCTGCATCGCCCGCACTTTCGGCGCGCCCGACAGCGTGCCCGCCGGAAAGCCCGCGCTCAACGCGTCGAGTGCCGTCAGCCCTGATCGCAGCTTGCCCTGGACGGTCGAGGATATGTGCATGACGTGGCTGAAGCGCTCGATCGCGAAGCTCTCCACGACCCGCACCGAGCCGAGTTCCGCCACCCGCCCGACATCGTTGCGGCCGAGGTCGAGCAGCATGAGGTGCTCCGCCCGTTCCTTGGGATCGGCGAGCAGTTCGGCTTCGAGCCGCGCGTCCTCCACTGGGTCGGCATTACGCGGGCGGGTGCCGGCGAGCGGGCGGATCGTCACCATGCCGTCGCGCAGCCGGACCAGGATTTCCGGGCTGCTGCCGACGACCGCGAAGCCGCCGAAATCGAGAAAGAACAGGAAGGGCGCCGGGTTGATCCGCCTGAGCGCCCGATAGAGGGCGAAGGGCGGCAGCGGGAACGGCACCGAGAAGCGCTGGCTCGGCACCACCTGGAAAGCATCGCCGGCGGCGATGTACTCCTTCATCCGCTCGACCATCTCCAGGAAGTAGCCCTTGGGCATGTTGGACTGCGGCTCGCCGAGCTGGATGGGCTCGATCGGCGCGGTCGGCAGGGGCAGCGGCTGGAGCAGCGCCGTCTCCACCCGGTCGAGGCGGTCGAGCGCGATCTGATGGGCGTCCTCGGCCGAGACGCCGGGCCTTGGATAGGCGGGGGCGGCGAGCGTCAGCACGTCCTTCACATTGTCGAAGATGATGAAGACCGTGGGGCGCATCAGGATCGCCTCGGGCACGCCGAGGGCGTCCTTGTTCTTGTCGGGCAGCCGCTCCATCAGCCGCACCATGTCGTAGCCGAGGTAGCCGACGAGGCCACCCGCCATCGGCGGCAGCCCCGGCGGCAGATCGAGACGGTTGCGGGCGAGCAGCGCGCGCAGGCTGTCGAGCGGCGGCGCCTCCTCGGGCGTGAAGGCCTCGGGCGCGGTCAGCGCCTGGAGGTTGAGGGCGGCGCGCCCGGCCTCGCAGCGCCAGATGAGATCCGGCGCCATGCCGATGATGGAGTAGCGCCCGCGGGACGCGCCACCCTCGATGCTTTCGAGCAGAAAGGAGAAGGGCTGCCCGTGCGCGACCTTGAGGAAGGCGCCGACGGGCGTCTCCAGATCCGCCGGGCTGTCCCGCCAGACCAGCGCGCCCTGCCCTGCCTCATAGGCGGCGCGGAAGGTGCGGCTCGGTCCGTCGGCGGTCATCGGTCGTTCGTCTTTCGTTTGGCGGCGGCGGTCGCCGTCACGGTTGGGCGATCTGCTGGATCACGGCCTGATTGATGCGCGGATTAGCGCGTGCCGTCACCACCCCGGCGAACACGGCCTGCATGTCGTCGGCGAGGCTGCTGGCGAGCGAGGCGCGGAGCTGCTGGTAGCCGACGGGATCGGAGCCCGGCTTCGGCGTGTCGATCCCGCTCAGCTGCGCCACGACGAAGCCATCCGGCGTCTCGATCATCGTGCTCTCGCCCTGCTTGAGACCGAACAGGGGGCCGATGAGGTTCTGCGGCACGCCGGCCGGCGGCTGCCCGTCGCGCGTCACCGGCGGCGTGGTCGTGACTTGGAGGCCGAGCGGGTCGGCCACGCCCTGCAGGGTGCGGCCGCCCTTCATCGCGTCCAGCATGTGCGTCGCCGCGATCTCCTGCTCGCGCTGGACCTGCGCCTGTGTCCAGGACGCCAGCACCTGCTGCTGCACGGCATCATAAGGCTTGATGGTGGCCGGCGTGATGCCATCGACGGTCAGCGCGAAGTAGGTGTTGTCGGGGCCGTTGATGAGCGAGGCCGGCTGGTGCACGCCCTGCTTGAAGGCCTGGGTCACCACGGCCTGTCGCACGGCGGACGTGCCGGGGATCGGCGCTGGCTGGCCCTGCTCCGTCATGCCGCTCTCGTCGATCGAGCCCTTGAGTGCCGCGAGGCCGAGGTCGCCCGGCAGACGCTCCAGCGGCGTGCGTCCGGCCAGCGCATCCTGCAGCGCGTTCACCCGCTGGTTCACGAGCGCGACCGCGCGTTGGCGGGCGATGGCGTCCCGCAGCTTCGGCGCCGCCTGGGCGTAGGTCTCGGCGGCGCCGCCCGGGGTCACGGCCGTCACGTCGAGCACGGCCCATCCGGCGGCGCCGTTGCTGATCGGACCGGTGACGGTATTGGCCGGCGCCTTGAAGACGGCCTGCGCCAGGGCGGCGCTCGGGAGATCGGAGGCGGTGATATTCGGCAGTTCGAGTGCGGTCGCGTCCGCGGCCGAGGCCGCCTTCTGCACCGCCGCCCAGTCGGCGCCGCCGGTCCACTGCTTCGCGATGGCCTGCGCCGCCGCCTGGGTTTTGGCTATGACGACATCGACGGAGCGCTTCTCGGCGGTCTGCGGCGCGTTCTCGACCATGCGCTGGTAGGCCGCCTTGATATCGGCCTCGGGCACCTTCACGTCGCGCGCCAGCACATCTGGGCTGAGGACCACAAGCGTGATCCGGCGGTATTCCGGGGCGCTGAATTCCTTCGGGTGGTTCTTGTACCACCGTTGCAGCACCTCCGCCGCGGGCGGGCTCGGCGGGGTGGCGGCCGCGAAGGGCAGCTGCACCAGCTGCGCGGTGCGCGTCTGGTTCTCATAGGCATAGACGGCCTTTACCATGACGCCGGGCGCGGTGACCGAGGCGCGCACCGAATCGAGCAGCTGGTTGCGGATGATCTGCGCCTGCATGAGGTGCAGGAACTCGGTCTCGCTGAGGCCATTTGCGTGCAGGAGCTGGTCGAACTGCGTGCGGCTGAAATGGTGGCTGGCGTCCTGGAAGGCGGGCATGGCGAAAGCCTCGCGCTGGACGTCGGCATTCGGGGCGACGAGGCCCATGCGGTTCGCCATCTGGTCGATGGCGGTCTGCGCGACGAGGCGCGCGGCGGCCTGCTCGGCGACCATCATGCGCATCTGCGGCGTCACTTGATCGGCGCCGCCGAGCTGCTGCGCCGTCTGCTGCAATTCCTGGCGGAAGGCGGTCTGCACGTCCTGCGGGCTGATCGCGGCGCCCCCGACCCTCGCCGCCGAGTGATCGCTCCCCAGAATATCGGGCAGGACATTGCCGATGCCCCAGGCGCCGAAGGCCGCGATCAGCAGGACGAAGAGGATGCGGGCAGGCCAGGTGTTGAGCGAGCGGCGAAAGATAGCGAGCATCGGTGCCGAGGAACCTGATCAATGAAGGGGCCGCACCATAGGCAGACGGCCCGCGCTTTGCCACCCGCCGTTTGTCACCTCGGTTTGCCAGTTCCCATCCGCAGGCGTAACTGCGCGCCTTGATCCGCCGAGGGAGATGACGATGCGGCCATTGATCGCCGGCAACTGGAAAATGAACGGACTCACCGAGGATTCCGCCAATTTGGCGCGCGCGATCCGGAGCGGCTTGGGAGACCTCGCGCCCGAGGTCCTGATCTGCCCGCCCGCGACGCAGCTCGCGGCGGTGGCCGCCATTCTCGACGGCAGCGGCATACTGGCCGGCGGCCAGGACTGCCACACCAAGCGTCATGGGGCCCATACCGGCGAGATTTCGGCCGCGATGCTGCGCGATGCGGGCGCGCGCTACGTCATCCTCGGCCATTCCGAGCGCCGGGCCGAGCAGGGCGAGACGGATGCTCTGGTCGCCGCAAAGGTCGAGGCGGCGGTGGCGGCGCGGCTGATCCCGATTGTCTGCGTGGGCGAATCCGCGGCCGACCGCGAGGCCGGCAGGCAGGAGGCGGTCGTGGGCCGCCATCTGGCCGGCAGCCTCGGGGCCGAGTTCAAGGGGGTCGTCGCCTACGAACCGATCTGGGCCATCGGCACCGGCCGCGTGCCGACGAGCGCGGACATCGCCGCGATGCACGCCTTCATCCGCACCGAGCTGGTGCGCGCCCAGCCGGCCGGGGCCGAGACCCGCATTCTCTATGGTGGGTCGGTGAAGCCCGGCAACGCGGCGGAAATCCTGGCGCTGCCCGAGGTCGGCGGCGCTCTGGTCGGCGGGGCGAGCCTCGTGGCCGAGGACTTCCTGGCGATCATCCGCGCGGCTTGACGGGGCGGTCCGGCGAGGCGGCTTGCCGCCCATGCAGGTGACGCTCAGCCGATCCGCCCTACCTACCGGCACATGCCGCTGCTATAGCGCAGCGCAATATAGTCCGCTTCCTGGCGGGGCCGTCTCGCGTCCCCGTTTCAGCAGAGACCCCAAGGATCGCGCCATGGCCCGTCGCAGACAGCTTTATGAGGGAAAAGCGAAGATCCTGTTCGAGGGACCCGAGCCCGGGACCCTCGTCCAGTACTTCAAGGACGACGCGACCGCCTTCAACGCCCAGAAGAAGGGCGTCATCACCGGCAAGGGCGTCCTGAACAACCGCATCAGCGAGTTCCTGATGGTGCGCCTGGGCGAGATCGGCATCCCGACCCATTTCGTCCGCCGCCTGAACATGCGCGAGCAGCTCATCCGCGAGGTCGAGATCATCCCGCTCGAGGTGGTGGTGCGGAACGTGGCGGCCGGCAGCCTCTCGACCCGCCTTGGCATCCCCGAGGGCACCCGCCTGCCGCGCTCGATCCTCGAATACTATTACAAGAACGACGGGCTGAACGATCCGATGGTGGCCGAGGAGCACATCACCGCCTTCGGCTGGGCCTCGCCGCCCGACATGGACGACATCGTCTCGCTCACGCTCCGGATCAACGACTTCCTGACCGGGCTCTTCCTCGGCGTCGGCATCACCCTCGTCGACTTCAAGCTGGAATTCGGCCGGCTGTGGGAGAACGACGAGATGCGGATCGTCCTCGCGGACGAGATCAGCCCCGACAACTGCCGCCTCTGGGACAGCAAGACCAACGAGAAGATGGACAAGGACCGCTTCCGGCGGGACCTCGGGAAGGTCGAGGAAGCCTATCAGGAGGTGGCCAAACGGCTCGGCATCCTGCCCGAGGCCGGCAACCACGACCTCAAGGGGCCGGAGATGATGCAATGAAGGCAATCGTCACCGTCATGCTGAAGCCCGGCGTGCTCGACCCTCAGGGCCGCGCCATCGGACACGCGCTGGAGACGCTCGGTTTCGAGGGCGTGGGGGAGGTGCGCGCGGGCAAAATCATCGAACTCGAGCTGGCCGAAACGGATACGGCCCGCGCCAGGGCGGCGGCGGAGGCGATGGCGGCGAAGCTGCTCGCGAATACGGTGATCGAAAGTTACCGCGTCGAGGTGGTCTGACATGAGCTTGCGGGCCGGCATCGTTATCTTCCCCGGCACCAACCGGGAACGCGACATGGCGATCGCCCTCGCCCGCGTCACCGGCGGCCGGTCGCCCGCCATGATCTGGCACAAGGATACCGACCTCCCGCCGCTCGACCTCGTCGTGCTGCCGGGTGGGTTCAGCCACGGCGACTACCTGCGCTGCGGCGCGATGGCTGCCCAGTCGCCCATCATGCGCGCGGTGCGTGACTTCGCTGCGAGCGGCGGCTACGTGCTCGGCGTCTGCAACGGCTTCCAGATCCTGGCCGAGGCGGGGATGCTGCCCGGTGCCCTGCTGCGCAACGCCGGGCTGCGGTTTCTCGCCCAGGACCATCACCTGCGCGTCGAGCGCACCGACACTGTCTTCACCCGAGGCTACGCCGAGGGTGAGGTGCTGCGCGTCGTGCTCGCGCACGGCGACGGCAATTATTTCGCCGATGAGGCGACGCTCGACCGGCTGGAGGGCGAAGGCCGCGTCGCCTTCCGCTATTGCGGGCCGGATGGCGCGGTCACGCCGGAGGCCAACCCCAACGGCAGCGCGCGGTCGATCGCGGGCGTCACCTCGGCCAATCGCCGCGTTCTGGGTCTGATGCCCCACCCCGAGGATTATGTGGACCCGCTGATGGGCGGAGAGGACGGCCTGCCGATGTTCGAAGGTCTGGTGGGGGCCCTCGCGGCATGAGCGCCCCTGTCGCTGCCCCGCGTCCCGTCGACGAGAAGCTCGCCCGGGAATTCGGCCTCAACGCCGAGGAATACGGCCGCGTGCTCGCCATCATGGGCCGCACCCCGAGCCTCACCGAACTCGGCATCTTCTCGGTCATGTGGTCCGAGCACTGCTCCTACAAATCCTCCCGCGTCTGGCTGAAGGAGCTTCCCACGAAGGCCGACTGGGTCGTGCATGGCCCGGGCGAGAATGCCGGCGTGGTCGATATCGGCGACGGGCTGACCGCCATCTTCAAGATGGAGAGCCACAACCACCCGAGCTTCATCGAGCCCTACCAGGGCGCGGCGACGGGCGTCGGCGGCATCCTGCGCGATGTTTTCACGATGGGCGCGCGCCCGATCGCGAACCTCAACGCGCTCCGCTTCGGCCGCCCCGAGAACCCTCGCACCAAGCGCGTGGTGGATGGCGTCGTGCGCGGCATCGGCGGCTACGGCAACTGCGTCGGCGTGCCGACGGTCGGCGGCGAGGTCAACTTCCACGCGGCCTATGACGGCAATCCGCTGGTCAATGCGATGACGGTCGGGATCGCGCCCAGAGACCGCATCTTCCTCTCGGCCGCGGCGGGCATCGGCAACCCCGTGGTCTATGTCGGCTCCAAGACCGGGCGGGACGGCATCCACGGTGCCACCATGGCCTCGGCCGAGTTCGACGCGAACTCCGAGGAGAAGCGCCCGACGGTCCAGGTCGGCGATCCCTTCACCGAGAAGCTGCTCATCGAGGCCTGCCTCGAACTCATGGCGACGGACGCGATCGTCGCCATCCAGGACATGGGGGCGGCCGGCCTCACCTCTTCCTCGGTCGAGATGGCGGGCAAGGGCGGCGTCGGCATCGTGCTCGACCTCGACGCCGTGCCTCAGCGCGAGACGGCCATGACCGCCTACGAGATGATGCTGTCCGAGAGCCAGGAGCGCATGCTCATCGTGCTCCGTCCCGGCGCGGAGGACCTCTCTCGCGCGATCTTCGACAAGTGGGACCTGGATTTCGCTGTGATCGGCCATATCACCGACACGGGCCGCATCGTCGTCCGCCACAAGGGCGTGCTGGAGGCCGATATCCCGCTGCAGCCGCTCTCGGACGAGGCGCCGCTCTACCGCCGCCCGATCGAGTGGCCGACGCCGCCCGCGCCGCTCGACGACGCGGCGATCACGAGCGACGTGCCGGTCGAGCAGGCCCTGCTGCGGCTGATCGCGAGCCCGGATCTCTGCTCGCGCGCCTGGATCTGGAACCAGTACGACGCGGCGGTCGGTGGCCAGACGGTGAAGCGGCCGGGCGCCGCGGACGCCGCCATCGTCAAGATCGACGGCTCGCGCCGGGCGCTGGCACTGACGACCGACTGCACGCCGCGCTACTGCCAGGCGGACCCCCGGATGGGCGGGATGCAGGCGGTGGCCGAGGCCTGGCGCAACATCACCGCGACCGGCGCGCGTCCGCTCGCCATCACCGACAACATGAACTTCGGCAATCCCGAGAAGCCCGAGATCATGGGCCAGTTCGCCGCCGCCATTCAGGGCATGGCGGCGGCCTGCAACGCCCTCGACTTCCCGGTCGTCTCCGGCAATGTCAGCCTCTACAACGAGACCGAGGGGCGTGGCATCCTGCCCACCCCCGCAATCGGCGGCCTCGGCGTGATCGAGGAGGCGAGCCAAGCGCGGGGCATCGCGATCGCTCCCCATCTCGACCTCGTGCTGATCGGCGCGACCGAAGGCTGGCTGGGCCAGTCGCTCTGGCTGCGCGAGATCGCGGGCCGCGAGCAGGGCGCGCCGCCGCCGGTCAATCTGGTCGCGGAGCGACGCCATGGCGATTTCGTCCGCCACCAGATCGCGGCGGGCGGCGTCCATGCCTGCCATGACGTGTCCGATGGCGGGCTGCTGGTGGCGCTCGCGGAGATGGCGCTGGCCGGCAACACCGGCTTCGCCCTGAACGACGCGCCGGACGGCGTCTCTGACATCGGCTTCTGGTTTGGCGAGGATCAGGCCCGCTACGTTCTGGCGGCGGCCGACGCGACCGATCTGCTGGCGGCGGCAAGGAGAGCGGGCGTGGCCGCCCGGCTGCTGGGTCGCACCGGCGGGAATGAATTGACATGGGCGGGGGGAGTTTCGATATCCTTAAAAGAGCTGCGAGAGGCCCATGAGCGCTTCTTCGCCGCCTGGATGTCCTGACGCCTCTGTTCAGCTGGCCAATCTGGGGAGAAAGACGGCATGGCTATGTCCGCCGGCGCGATCGAGAGCCTGATCCGCACCGCTATTCCCGACGCGCGGGTGACGGTCGAGGATTTGGCCGGTGACGGTGATCACTATGCTGCTACAGTGGTTAGTGAGCAGTTCCGCGGCTTGTCCCGACTGAAACAACATCAAATGATCTATGCGGCGCTTCAGGGACGTATGGGTGGCGAGCTTCACGCCCTCGCCCTTCAGACCTCGGCGCCGGATTAAGGAGAACCTCAATGTCTCAAGACCTCGTCGCCGAGCGTATCACCAAGGACATCACCGAGAATCCGGTCATGCTGTATATGAAGGGCACCGCGATGTTCCCGCAGTGCGGTTTCTCCGCCCGCGTGGTGCAGATCCTCAGCCACATGAACGTGCCCTTCAAGACCGCCAATGTGCTCGAGGACATGGAGCTGCGCGAGGGCGTGAAGCGCTTCTCCAACTGGCCCACCGTGCCGCAGCTGTATGTGAAGGGCGAGTTCGTCGGCGGCTGCGATATCATCACCGAGATGTACCAGACGGGCGAGCTTGCCACCTTGTTCAGCGAGAACGGAATAACCCACTCCGTCGCCGCCTAGCCTCCACGATCGCCAGATGCGGGTCGCGGTTGTCATCGCGGCCCGTGACGTGGCGCCCTATATCGCGGTCGCTGTCCAGTCCGTCCTCGCCCAGACCCATCAGGACCTGTCGCTGACGGTCGTCGATGATGGTTCGCGCGACGACACGGCGGCGATCGCGGCCGGTTTCCCGGACAACCGTCTCAGCCTTTTTCGTGAGACCGGCATCGGCGTCGCCGGTGGTCGCAACCGTGGCGTCATGGAAGCGGACCCCGCCGACGCCTTCCTTTTCCTCGATGGCGACGACTGGCTCGCGCCTGATGCGCTTGCCCGGCTGGTAGGGGCGCTGGAGGCGACGCCGGCCGCCGTCGCGGCTCACGGCCCCTTCGCCTATGTCCGAATGGAAGCGCGGCCGGATGAACCCGGGCCGCTGGACTGCCGGCTGGCGTCCAGCGCGGGCGATCTCCTCGCGCGCCTCATGCGCGGCAATCTTTTCGCCAATGGCGGCCACGTCCTGGTCCGCGCCGAGGCGTGGGAACGTTCGGGACCGTTCCGCCCCGATCTGCTGTTCGCCGAGGACTGGGAATACTGGTTGCGGCTGGCGCTGCAGGGGCCGTTCGTCGGCATCGGCGGCAGGCCCGTCCTGTTCGTCCGCCGCCGCACCGGCAGCATCATGCATGGCGGTGCGACGCGGGCCGAATCCTACCGCCCGGTCCTGGCGGCCATCGCTGCCAACGAGGCTCTGGGCGCGCGGTTTGGGGCGCCTCGCTTCGCGGCACTCCTGCGGCGGACCGAGCAGGAACTAGCCTGGACCATGGGGCGGGAGTTCCTGCGGCGGGGCAAGCCCGCGAGCGCTTGGCCCCTGTTGCGGCGTGGCCTGTGGGGCCGCCCGCGTCCGCAGCGCCTCGCACTCCTTGCCCTCGCGGGCTTCAGGGCCGCCCGCGCCCCGGCGTGATCTGGCGTGATCCGGGGTGATCCGGGGCGGTCGCCGTATCCAAGGGGACAGCGGGGCCCCACGCCCTGGCATCACCCGCGAAGGCGGATGGCATCGGCCGCGAAGGCGTGAGAAAAGCGCGCCCGCCTGCACCGACACTGTGCAATCGGAATGGGCACCGCAACGGGCAATGAGGTGGACGCGCAAATGGCCTACGATGTCGTCTCGCTGGGCGAGCTGCTGATCGACATGGTGCCGCTCCCGGCACCCGAAGGCGAGTTGAACTTCGCCGCCAAACCCGGCGGCGCGCCGGGCAATTCCGCCGTGGGGCTCGCCAAGCTCGGTCGTTCGGTCGCCATGCTCAGCAAGGTCGGCGACGACGCCTTCGGCCGGCTGCTCACCGGCACCATCGCGGCCTCCGGCGCGTCGACCGAGGCGATCATCGTCTCGAAGGAGCATCTGACCGGTGTCGCCGTCGTGACCCTCGATGCCGAGGGCGACCGCGACTTCCTTTTCTACCGGCAGGACTGCGCCGACGTGAACTACGCCCCGGACGAGGTCCGCGCCGATCTGATCGGGAGCGCGCGCATCCTCCACGTCAACAGCCTCGTCATGGCGAGCCCCGTCTCGGCCAGCGCCCAGCGCCACGCGATCGGGCTCGCCCAGCGCGCGGGCATCCTGATCTCGGTCGATCCCAACCTCCGCCCGCTGCTGTGGGAGAGCCGGGAGGCCATGATCGCCGCCGCGCGCGAGGTCGTGGCGGTCGCGAACATCCTCAAGATCGGCGAGGACGAGTTGCAGATCATCACGGGCATCGCGGATGTCGAGGCGGCGCTCCACTCGGTCTGGCATGAGGGGCTGCGCGTCGCCGCCATCACGCGCGGGGCCGCGGGTGCGACAATCGTGACACCGGCCGCCCGCGTCAGCCTGCCCGGCGTGGCCGTCAAGGTTGTTGACACAACGGGTTGCGGCGACAGCTTCATGGCCGCCTTCCTCACCGGCCTGCTCGACAGCGACATGGATCTCGACCCCGGCAACCTCGAGGCTATCGGCCGCTTCGCCTGCGCCGCCGGGGCCATCACGGCGACCGCTCCGGGGGGCATGGATGCCATGCCAACGCGCGCGCGGCTCGCGGCGTTCATGGCGGAACGCGCGGTTTAAGCCTTCGCGGCGAATGTCAATCTGCGCTTAGGTTTCAGAACCTTGAACTTGCTGCAATCTGCTTGGCGTCTCGGGGGGCGGACGCTATAAGCCGGGCGAATTGCCCCGCCTGCCCCTGGTGCGGGTCGCGTTACGCGATAGCGGAGAGCCTTGCCGCATGATGATTACGCTGCCTCACGACTATCGTCCGAGCGAGGACGAGGAGTTCATGAACCCTCTGCAGGTGGAGTATTTCCGGCGCAAGCTGCTCCGCTGGCAGGATGAGTTGCTCAGGGAAGCGAACGGGACGCTCGCCAGCCTCTCGGAGGGTGGCATCATGGAAGCCGATATCACCGACCGGGCGAGCGTCGAGACCGACCGTGCCCTTGAGTTGCGGACGCGGGACCGCGCGCGCAAGCTCATCGCCAAGATCGATCAGGCCCTGCAGCGCGTCGAGAACGGGACCTACGGCTTCTGCGAGGATACCGGCGAGCCCATCGGTCTCCGCCGGCTGGAGGCGCGGCCGATCGCGACGCTCTCGATCGAGGCGCAGGAGCGCCACGAGCGGATGGAGCGGGTGCACCGGGACGACTGAGCGGAGCCCTGCCTCGGGACCAGGGCGCAAGGCTGCCACGCTTTGCATCCGGGCCCGCCTTCGGTAGAAGGCGCGCGGGCCATCCGCGTTCCAAAGGCCCCGCATAAAGGCTGAACATGTTCACCGTCCTGCTCGTCATCCACGTTCTCGTCACCCTCACGCTGATCGGCGTCGTCCTCATCCAGCGGAGCGAAGGCGGCGGCTTGGGCATCGGCGGCGCCCAGGGCATGGGGAGCTTCATGACGGGGCGCGGCACGGCGAACCTGCTCACCCGGACCACCGCCATCCTCGCGACCGTGTTCCTCGCTTTGTCGCTGGTCCTCGCCCTGATGACGCGCAACAGCTCGGGCAATACGAGCGCCATCTTCAACCCGCCCGCGCCGGTCGCGGCGCCCGCCACCGGGCTTCCCGCGTCTGGACAGCCCGCGTCTGGACAGCCCACGCCGGGCACGTCCAAGACCGCGCCGTCCGTGCCCGCCGGGACACCGCTGACGGCGCCGGGCGCCACTCTCAAGCCCGCCGCCCCGGCCAAGCCTGCCGTTCCCGCGACGCCTTGATCTTCTCGCATCCGAGCCAATTCGCCCGGCTGGGGTTCCCCCGGCCGGGGCTGACCCTGTATGAGGAACGTCCATGACGCGATTCATCTTCGTGACGGGCGGCGTGGTCTCCTCCCTCGGCAAGGGCCTCGCCGCCGCCGCCCTGGGCGCTCTGCTCCAGGCCCGCGGCTATTCGGTGCGGCTCCGCAAGCTCGACCCCTACCTCAACGTCGATCCGGGGACGATGAGCCCCTACCAGCACGGCGAGGTCTTCGTAACCGACGACGGGGCGGAGACCGACCTCGACCTCGGCCATTACGAGCGCTTCACAGGCGTCCACGCGACCCGCGCGGATAACGCGACCACAGGGCGCATCTATTCCGATGTCATCGCGCGTGAGCGGCGCGGCGACTATCTCGGCGGCACCGTTCAGGTCATTCCGCACATCACCGACGCCATCAAGGAGATGGTGCTGAACGAGACCGAGGGGCTCGACTTCGTCCTCATCGAGATCGGCGGCACGGTCGGCGACATCGAAAGCCTGCCCTTCCTCGAAGCGATCCGCCAGCTTGGCAACGAACTCGGTCACGAGCGGTCGATGTTCGTGCATCTCACGCTGGTGCCCTACATCGCCTCGGCGGGCGAGTTGAAGACCAAGCCGACGCAGCATTCGGTCAAGGAACTGCTCAACGTCGGCATCCAGCCGCAGATGCTGCTCTGCCGCTGCGACCGCCCGATCCCCGAGAACGAGCGCCGCAAGATCGCGCTGTTCTGCAACGTCCGTCCCGAGGCGGTGATCCCCGCGCTCGATGTCGACAGCATCTACGCCGTGCCCGCGCGCTATCACGCCGAGGGGATGGACCGCGAGGTGCTGCGCCATTTCGGCCTGCCCACCGAACCCGAGCCCGACATGCGGCGCTGGGACCGGATCATGAGCGCCGTCCGCTCGCCCGAGGGCGAGGTGCGGGTCGCGGTCGTCGGCAAATACACCAACCTGCTCGACAGCTATAAGTCGCTCGCCGAGGCGCTGGCCCATGGCGGCATCAGCCACCGCGTGCGGGTGCGGCTGGAATGGGTCGACAGCCAGATCTTCGAGCAGCCGGACACGGTCCAGCGGCTTGAGGATGTGCATGGCATCCTGGTGCCGGGCGGCTTCGGCGAGCGCGGCTCCGAAGGCAAGATAGAGGCGGTGCGCTTCGCCCGGGAGCGGCGGGTGCCCTTCCTCGGCATCTGCTTCGGCATGCAGATGGCGGTGATCGAGGCGGCGCGGAACCTCGCCGGGATGCCGTATGCCTCCTCGACCGAATTCGGCCCCTCAGAGACCCCGGTCGTGGGTCTGCTCACCGAATGGGCGCAGGGCAACGAGCTGGTGCGGCGCGAGGCGGGTGGCGATCTCGGCGGCACCATGCGCCTCGGCGCCTATCCCGCGAGCCTCGCCCCCGGCTCCCTGGTGCGGCAGGTCTATGGCGACACGGCCTTGATCGAGGAGCGGCATCGCCATCGTTACGAGGTCAACATCCATTACCGCGAAGCGCTGGAGCGGACCGGCCTGCGCTTCTCCGGCCTCTCGCCCGACGGCATATTGCCCGAGATCATCGAATATCCTGACCATCCCTGGTTCATTGGGGTACAGTATCATCCGGAACTGAAGTCGAAGCCTTTCGAGCCTCACCCGTTGTTCCGCGGGTTCATCGGCGCATGCGTGCGTCAAGCAAGGTTGGTGTGATGGCAGTCGTCAAGATCGGCTCGGTGACGATCGGCAACGATCTGCCCTTCGTCCTCATCGGCGGGCCCTGCCAGATCGAGTCCGAGGCGCATGCCATGGAAGTCGCCGAGGAACTCTCGGGCATCTGCCGCAGCCTCGGCATCCCGCTGATCTACAAGTCGAGCTACGACAAGGCGAACCGCACCTCGGGCAACGCCCAGCGCGGCGTCGGCATGGAGAAGGGCCTCGCGATCCTGGCCGAGGTCGGACGGCGCTTCGGCGTGCCGACGCTGACCGACGTGCATGACGCGGCCCAGTGCCGTGCCGCCGCCGAGGCCGTGGACGTGATCCAGATCCCGGCCTTCCTCTGCCGCCAGACCGATCTGCTGATCGCGGCCGGTGAGACGGGTGCGGCGGTGAACGTGAAGAAGGGCCAGTTCCTGGCGCCCTGGGACATGAAGCATGTCGCGGCCAAGATCGCGAGCACCGGCAATACCCGCATCCTCCTGACCGAGCGCGGCACGAGCTTCGGCTACAACACGCTCGTCACCGATTTCCGGGGCCTGCCGGAGATGGCGCGCACCGGCTACCCCGTGGTCTTCGACGCCACCCATTCCGTGCAGCAGCCCGGCGGCCAGGGCGGCTCCTCGGGCGGGCAGCGCGAATACGCGCCCATTCTCGCGCGCGCGGCCCTTGCCGTCGGCTGTGCGGCGATCTTCATGGAGACGCATCCGGACCCCGACCGCGCGCCATCGGACGGGCCGAACATGATCCCGCTCGCCGAGATGCGAGCGGTGCTGGCGCGGCTGCAGGCCTATGACCGGCTGACCAAGAACGGTTCATAGCGGGCAGCCTGCGTGACCCTGATCCTCTACACGACGCTCGGCGTCAGCGACCTCGTCCGCAGCGCGGCCTTCTATGACGCGGTCTTCGCGGCCCTCGGCGTCGCCCGCAGCCCGGACTCCACCGCCGCCTTCATCGGCTGGGGCCCCGACTACGACGGCGGCGTGAGCTTCTGGATCTGCAAGCCCTTCGACGGTCGGCCGATGAGCGCCGGAAACGGCAGCATGGTGGCACTCCGCGCCGATAGCGATGCCCAGGTGATCGCCTTCCACGACGCGGCGGTCGCCCATGGCGGCACGAGCGAGGGTCTGCCCGGCACCCGGCCCTATTACGAGCCGAGCTTCTTCGTCGCCTACGTCCGCGATCCCGACGGCCACAAGCTCGCCTGCGCTTTCCACAGACACGTGCCGCAGGCTGGCTGACCGATGACCGACCCGACGACGCTCTCCGCCACCGACCTCGCAGGGCGCATCGCGCGCCGGGACATCTCCTGCGTCGCGGTGATGACCGCCTTCCTCGACCGCATCGACGCCGTCAACCCGCAGGTCAACGCCATCGTGTCGCGGGTCGATCGCGCCGCTTCTCTGGCCCAGGCGGCGGCATACGACGCCCGGCCCTCCATGGGTCCGCTGCACGGCCTGCCCATGGCGGTGAAGGATCTGGAGGCCGTGGCCGGCCTGCCCTTCACGCAGGGCTCACCGCTGTTCCGCGACCATGTGGCAGAGGCGGATTCGATCATGGTCGCGCGCCTCCGCGCCGCCGGGGCCATCATCATCGGCAAGACCAACGTGCCGGAATTCGGCTTCGGCTCGCAGACCTACAATCCGGTCTTCGGCACGACGCTTAACGCCTATGACCGCAGCCGCACGTCGGGTGGCAGCAGCGGCGGCGCGGCGGTCGCGCTCGCGACCCGGATGCTGCCGCTGGCCGACGGCTCCGACCATGCCGGGTCCTTGCGCAATCCGGCAGCCTTCAACAACGTCTTCGGCTTCAGGCCGAGCTTCGGGCGCGTGCCGGCCGAGGCGCCGGATGTCTTCGCCGCCAGCCTCGGCGTGCTCGGGCCGATGGCGCGGAGCGTCGAGGATCTCGCTTTGCTGCTCTCGGTGCAGGCGGGCCCCGATCCTCGCGCGCCGCTCTCGATCCGGCAGACCGCCGCGAGCGTCACCGCGCCGCTCGACGTGCCGGTCGCGGGCAGGCGCATCGGCTGGCTCGGCGATATGGGCGGCCACCTCGCAATCGAGCCCGGCATCCTGCCGCTTTGCGAGAGCGCGCTCAGGGTGATGGCGGCGTTGGGCGTGGAGGTCGAGCCGGTCGCGATCGGCTTTCCCATGCCCGAGCTTTGGGACGCCTGGACGCAGTTGCGAAGCTGGGGTGTCGCGACGGCGCTCGGCGAGGTCTATGCCGACCCGGCAAGGCGGGCGCTGCTGAAGCCCGAGGCGCAGTGGGAGATCGCACGCGGAGTGGCCGTCTCCGGCGCGGAGATCGCGGCGGCGCAAGCCGTGCGGACACGCTGGTATCTGCACATGCTGGGGCTGTTCGAGCGGTTCGACCATCTGGTGCTGCCGACCGCCCAGGTTTTTCCCTTCGCCGCCGATCTGCACTGGCCGCGCGAGATCGCGGGCCGCAGGATGGACACCTATCACCGCTGGATGGAGGTCGTGCTGCCGGCGACGATGGCGCAACTGCCGTCGCTCAACGTCCCGGTGGGGTTCGGAGACGCCGGCTTGCCGATGGGCATGCAGATCATCGGGCGGCCGCAGGACGAGTTGAGCTGTCTGCAGATCGGCCACGCCTATGACCGCGCCACGCGCTGGCCGGAGCGGCGCCCGCCTTTGTGGGCGGACTAGCCTGCACCGAAGGTTTCGCCGCGCGTCCGCCTAGCCCTCGCCCTTAAGCTGCCCTGCCGGCCGGTCCTGCGCAAACACTTGACCCAGAGGGAAAGCAGGAGTGTCTCCGGCCAAGTCATGCGGGCTGGACTGGACGCTGGCCTCCGGGCGATGCGCCAGCGGAGCGTGGAAGGTACTCCCCCAGTTCACTGGCCGGTATCGGCCACGATGCTCGCCGTCCTGGCCTGGATGTGAACAGTCCGCTGATGGTGGTTCCACCTGGCCTTGGCGGTGATCGTGTTACCGTTCGTCGTGATGTCGCGGATGTCCGAGTAGCCGTTCTTTTTGAGCAGAGACTCGACCTGGCTGTGCGACAGCTTGCGCTGGTTCTCGATCATCCCTGTCGTCTGCGAGATCTTCAGGTTTTTCACCTGGCTCCCGTAGCGTTTCGCATCGGCGATGTAGTCGTTGTTCTTCTTCCGGATGTGGCTGACGCCGGAATAGCCTTCGTTCTTCAGAATGGTCTTGATGTCGCCTTCGCTCATGTGAACCTGCCCCTCGGCGCGCGCCGCGCTCGCGGTGCCGCTGCTTCCGTTCCCGCCATGCGCGTGATCGGTGGTGGCGGGCGTCTGCGCGGTGGCGACCCCTACGGTGAGAAGGAGCGCCGCACCGGCAAGATACAAGGACTTCATCGACTTCTCTCCTTCTTCCTATGGAAGTTCCAAGGCGCCCTCAATCGATCGATCGGAATGGAAAAGGATGCCGTCCGGACGCGCGAGCCGGTTCGCGAGGCGGCAACCGGTTCCGTCCCGGATCATCTCCGGATGGCAAGCGCGGGCAACGCCCCGCTCCCCATGTCGCGCTGAGAAAGCCTCGAACAACCCGCGTGGCAACTTCCAGGGATAAGGTTAGCGTGATGAGTTGCTCGATCAAAACATCCTCGTGCGGACACAAGGGCTGTGGCTACCGCGTGGAGTTGGACCCGCGCATGATGGCAATGGCGCTCGCGATCACGATCGCGTCCTCGATGAGGCCCGTGCGCGTCTGACCATAGCGCGGCATGGAAGCCGCCCGGGCGCGCCAGCCGATGAACGAAGCGGCGACCGCCGTCGCGCTCCCCACCGCCGCGCCGAGCCAGCGCCGGTCGGATGGCGCAAGCGCCGCGCCGGCGATGCCGGAGGTCACGGCACGCGCCGCGAGCCCGATGGGGATGATGCGGTCGGGCGCCGACTTCATCTTGTCGCCCGCCAATTCCCCGGCCGCCAGGGCCAAGGCCGCGGCAACGACCGCCGGATGGCCCAGGATACCGGTCGCCCCGTCCCTCGCGGGCAGGCGGCCACGCGCGGCCGCGACGGAAACCACGGCCAGAGGCGTCATGGACCGCTGTCCGCCGACCAACCCCATCAGAAGCGACTTAAGCATGCTGTTCACCTTCAACGGCCGTGTGGCCCCGTGACTATTGGCCCGCTAAGGCCGGAGCCCGTCACATTGGCCGGGATGGTCCGGTCACCAAGGGCGCAAACCTTCAAATCGCCCGGCGAAAAGCTTCTGTTGCCTCAGGCCCCCCACTCCCTATCCTGCGGCCACCATCCCACGGCCCGATAAGGTATCCGCATGAAGACCCAGGCGCGCGTTGTCGTCATCGGCGGAGGCGCAGTCGGCGTCGGCACGCTCTACCACTTGGCGAAGAAGGGCTGGAGCGATGTCGTCCTCATCGAACGGCGCGAACTGACCTCGGGCTCCACCTGGCATGCCGCCGGGCTGCTGCCGCTGTTCAACCTCAGCTACTCGGTCGGCCAGCTGCACAAGTATTCGGTCAACCTCTACCGCTCGCTGGAGGAGGAGACCGGCCTTAATGCCGGGCTCAGCACCGTCTCCAACATCCGTCTCGCCCGCACGCAGGACCGGATGGACGAGTACAAGTATTACGCCGGCATCGCGCGCACCATCGGCGTTGCCGTCGACTTCCTGACACCCGCCGAGGTGAAGGAGATCTGGCCGCTGATGGAGACGGACGGCATCATCGGCGCCATCCAGCACAAGGAAGACGGCTACATCCAGCCGGCCGACCTGACGCAGGCCATGGCCCGCGGCGCGCGCAACCGGGGGGCCGAGATCTACCGCAACACCACCGTCACCGGCATCACCCAGAAGCCCAACGGCGAGTGGCTCGTCACCACCGACAAGGGCGAGATCACCTGCGAGCACGTCGTCTCCGCCACCGGCAACTTCGCCCGCAAGACCGGCGAGATGGTCGGCCTCGACATCCCCGTGATCCCGGTCGAGCACCAGTATATCGTGACCGAACAACACCCGCTCATCATGGAGCGGCGCGCGCGCGGCCTGCCCGAGATGGGCGTGCTGCGCGAGAGCGACAGCTCCTGGTACATGCGGGAAGAAGCCGGCGGCCTGCTGCTCGGCCCCTATGAGGTCGGCGCCCCCTGCTGCTACGTGGACGGCCCCTCGCCCCAATCCGAATACGAGCTGTTCCAGGAGGATCTGGATCGCCTCGCGCCCTATATCGAGACCGCCATCGCCCGCGTGCCGGCCTTCGGCGAGGTCGGCGTCAAGAAGGTCTATAACGGCGCCATCGCCTATACGCCGGACGGCAGCCCCATCGTCGGCCCGGCCTGGAACCTCCGCAACTTCTGGCTCAACGAGGGCCACAGCTTCGGCATCACGGCGGCCGGCGGCGCCGGCTGGCAGCTTGCCGAATGGATCGTCGAGGGCGAGCCCTCGGTCGACATGATGGGCGTCGACCCGCGCCGCTTCGGCCCCTATGCCGGGCGCGGCTACCTGCGCCAGAAGACCGAGGAGGCCTATGCCAAGGTCTTCACCGTCCACTACCCGGAGGAGGAGCGCGGAGCCGCGCGCGGCCTCAAGCGTTCGCCCTGCTACGACCGTATGGCCGCGAAGGGCGCCGTGTTCGGCACCGTCTATGGCTGGGAGCGTCCGGGCTGGTTCGCGCCGCCCGGCTACGCGCTGACGGAGGCCGAGCTTGCCAAGCCCGACGTGCTGGTGAACGAGAACCATGCCGAGCCGGGACCGGACGGGAAGATCCGCGAGAAGTGGAGCTTCCGCCGCTCCAACGCCTTCGCGTTCGTGGGCGCCGAGGCGCGCCACGTGCACGAGAAGGTCGGCCTGCTCGACATGACCGCCTTCGCCAAGTTCGAGGTGTCGGGGCCGGGTGCGGCGGCCTGGCTCGACAGTATCCTGACCAACAAGGTGCCCAAGCCCGGTCGCGTCAGCCTCTCCTACCTGCTGACGCTCCGCGGCGGCGTGCGGTCCGAGTTCACGGTCTTCGGCATGGGGCCGTCGAGCTTCTACCTTGTCTCGGCCGGCGCGCTGGAACGGCACGACAGCGATTACCTGGTGAAGCTGCTGCCGACGGACGGCAGCGTGACCTTGCAGAAGGTGACGACGCAATACGGCGTCTTCGTGGTCGCCGGGCCGCGCGCGCGCGATCTGCTGGCGAAGCTGACCGAGGCCGATCTCTCCAACGCTGCCTTCCCTTGGCTCACCGGCCGGATGATCTCGGTGGGTGCGGCGACGGCGCTTGCCATGCGCGTCAACTACGTGGGCGAACTCGGCTGGGAACTGCATCACCCGATCGAGATGCAGAACTACCTGTTCGACCTGCTGTTCGAGGCCGGGGCCGAGTTCGACCTCAAGCCCTTCGGCATCAAGACGATGGACAGCCTCCGGCTCGAGAAGTCCTACAAGATCATCCCGCGCGAGATGTCGATCGAGTATTCGGCGCATGAGTCCGGGCTCGACCGCTTCATCTCCATGAAGAAGGGCGACTTCCGGGGGCGCGACGCGCTGCTCGCCTGGAAGGAGCGTGGGCTCGCCAATGCCTTCGTGACGCTCGAGGTGCATGACGTGACGGACGCTGATGCACGCGGCTCCGAGCCGATCTATGTCGGGAACGAGCTGGTGGGACGCACGACATCGGGCGGCTACGGCTGGCGCGTCGGGAAATCGCTGGCGCTGGCCATGGTGCGGCCGGACCTCGCCGTGCTGGGTCAGGCGCTGGAGGTCACGATCCTCGGCGAGCGGCACCGCGCGACGGTCATCGCCGACAGCCCCTTCGACCCGGCGAACGACGCGCTGCGGAGTTGACCGCGTCATGAAACGGCTGGCGGCCCTGTTCGGCGCCGGTGTGCTGGGGGCGCCGCTCCTCGCCGCGGTGCCGGCCCGCGCCGACACGCTGCTGCACCTCTCGGTGACGGCGAGCGTCACGACCATGCCGGACGAGTTGGTGGCGCAACTGACCGCGAGTGCTGATGCGCCGACGGCCGCGGCCGCGCAGCAGCAGGTGAACAGGCTGGTGGCGGGCGCCCTCTCGGCCGCCAAGCCGGTCAGCGCCGTCACCGCCAGCACGGCGCAGTATTCCGTCTGGCACGAAACCGACCCGAAGGACGTCTGGCACGCGAGCCAGGGCGTGGCGCTGCGGTCGCATGACGGCGGCGGCCTGCTGGCGCTCGTCGGCGCCTTGCAGACCGACGGCCTCGCGGTCGGCGGCCTCGGCTGGCAGCTTTCGCCGCAGGAATCCGAAAAGGCATACGAACAGGCCATATCCAAAGCCATCGACCTGCTCACCGCGCGGGCCCGGACGGTGGCGGGCCTGCTGCATCTGACGATGCGGGGCTTTCGCAGCGTGACGGTCGGCGAGGATGGGGGCGCCGCGCCGAGGCCGCTCGGCGTCATGCGGATGATGGCCGCCGCACCCGCCAAGGTGGCGCCGCCAAGCGCGGAGGCGGATGTGGTGACGACCTCGGCTACGGTGTCGGGCGAGGCGAAGCTCGAATCGCGATAGGGCCGAAGGACGATCGATCGGACCCTCATCGACAGCGTCAAGTGCAAGTCCAAAAAGTTAGTTTAACTAACTCAAACGGTTCCAGACCGAAACGACAGTGGATATGCCCGAGTTGCCGGCCGGCAACTCGTCTCGATCCGGCCCTATCGTCGCCGTCCTTGGCAAGGCCGCATCATTCGGCGGCGATGATGATCTCGACGAGGTTCGGCATCCCGGAGGCGATGCCCGCCTCGATCGCGGGCGCCACATCCGCCGCCCGTTCCACCCGTCGCGCGGGCAGGCCCATCGACCGCGCCATGCCGACATAGTCGATCGCGGGCTCGACGATATCCATCGCGATGTAGCGGTTGCTGCGCGTGGACAGGTAGCTCGCCTGCCCCTTCATGAAGTTCTTCAGGATGTTGTATTCGCGGTTGTTCATGACCACGAAGGTGACCGGCAGCTTCTCATGCGCCGCCGTCCACATCGACTGCGGCGAGTAAAGAGCGGCGCCGTCGCCCACGAGTGACACCACGGGCTCCCGCCCAAGCCCGAGCGAGCAGCCGACCGCCGCCGGCATGCCCCAGCCGAGCGCGCCGCCGCGCAGGAACGAGTACTGCGTGGAGGAGCGGCTGTTGAGGAAGCCGCGCAGATGGAGCGCGGTCGCCACCGCCTCGTCGACGATGTGGATGTCGGGTCCGATGGCGCGCGCCGCCTCCTGGGCTGCCACCAGCGGCGTGATGACCGGCGCATCCCATTCCGACGCGGCGCGCGCGGCCAAGCTCTGACGCCGGGCCGCCTGGTCGCGCTCCGCCTGCTCGCGCAGCGCCGCATAGGCCTCGGCGCGCGGCGCGGTCGCCCGGTCCAGGAACGGCTGCATGGCGGCAAGCGACGCCTTGATATCGCCCACCACCGACAGCAGCGTCGAGTAGGTGCGGCCGAGATCGCGCACGTCCGTCGACATCTGATAGACCGCGCAACCAGAGGGAATTATTGGACCTGCGGAATAAAGAATCGTAATGAGCGATTTGCCACCAAGGGCGAAAATGGCGTCGTAATGCGAGAGTTTTTCAAAGATGTCGTGCCCCTTGTTCGGCATGTTCCCGGCCCAGAGCGGATGCGCCGTCGGAAACGGCAGCCGCGACGGCCAGGAGGAACCATAGACCGGCGCGCCCAGCGTCTCGGCGAGCGTCGCCACCTCCGCCGCCGCGTCGCTGGAATAGACCTCGTCGCCGGCGATGATCAGCAACCGGCCCGGCGCGATCCCCGCCAGACGCCGCGCCAGTTCGTCGAGCGAGCCCGCGACCGTGCGGCGGTCGATCACGGAAGGCTCGGCGATGCCGACGGCGCTCATCTCCTCCATCACGTCCATGGGCAGCGACAGGAACACGGGACCGGCCGGTGCGGCGCTCGCGTCATGGAAGGCGCGCCGCACGAGGATCGGCAGCTGGTCGGCATGGGCGACTTCCTGCGCCCATTTCACCGCCGGCCGGGCAATCTGGATGAGGTCGCCGAACAGCAGTGGATCGGTAATGGTATGGCGGCTGTCCTGCTGGCCGGCCGTCACCACCAGCGGCGTCTGCGACACCTGGGCGTTGAGCAGATTGCCCATGCCGTGGCCGAGGCCGCCCGCCGTATGCAGGTTGAGGAAACCGGGCCGCCGCGCCGCCTGTGCGTAGCCGTCCGCCATCGCGACCGCGCTCGCCTCCTGCAGGGCCCAGATATAGTCGATGTCCCGCGCGCCGGTCAGCGCGTCCATCAGGGGCAGTTCGGTCGTGCCGGGATTGCCGAAGATATACCGGCACCCCTCGCTGCGCAGGATTTCGAGCAGCACGTCCGCGCCACGCCGCGACCGGGCGCTGTCGATAGGCGTGATCGGGACGAGCGTCATGCGGACCACTCCTGGTGAGACGCCATCTTGAGCGATGACCGCGCGGCTCGGCAACCGGCGATGAGCGATCGCCGGATCGTCCTGATCCTCGGGATGCATCGCAGCGGCACCTCAATGCTGGCGCGGCTGCTCGCGGCCGAAGGGCTGCCGCTCGGGGAGACCCTGCTCCGTCGTCGCACCCCCGACAACCGTCACGGCTACTGGGAGCAGGCCGAGATCGTCGCCATCCAGGAGGCGCTGCTCGATGGCTTCGACCGCGTCTGGCATGGCCCCGGCGGCCTGCTGCCGCTGCCCGAGGGCTGGCTGCACGCGCCCGAGACCTTGGCCGCGCAGCGGCGGCTGACCGCCATCGTCGACCGCGAGGTCAGCGGCGCGGGCGGCGTGTGGGGCTTCAAGGACCCGCGCAGCCTGCGCTTCCTGCCGCTCTGGCGCGCCATCATCGCGGATCTCGGCCTCACCTCCGTCCCGATCCTCGCCGCCCGCGCGCCCGCCGCCGTCGCCGGTTCCCTGATGCGGCGGAACCGGCTCGGCCGCGACTTCGCCGAAGCGCTGTGGGCGGCGAACACCATCACGCTGATCGAGGCTACCGGCACCGACGTGGCGGCAGTCATCGATTATGACGGCTGGTTCGCGCACCCCGAGGCGATGATCGCCCATCTGCGCCGCGCCATAGGTCTCGCTGAGCCCGCTGTGACGCGGCCGGGCGCGGGGATGCTGGTCGATCCCCGGCTGCGCCACCACGGCGGCGACGCGGAGGCCGCCCATCCGGCCTTCCAGGCGCTGCACGAGGCGCTGGTCGCGGACGCGCCGCATGCGCCCGCCACGGGCACCCTCGCCGGTCCGATCGAAGCGGCCAAGGCGGTCATCGATGCCATCCGCGCGCGCGACCGCACATCCCGGTGTGAGAGGACCGCATCCGACAGTTAAAGGGGGACGAAAAGGAGAAGCAATGCGTATAAAGTCGCTACATTAACCATTTGCTAACAAATGGGCCAAGCCGACCCGCCTCCGACCGAGGCATCGGCGGCCGCAGACTGCCAGATGTGATCGGGACGGCCGCGACAGAATGCGTGAGGGTTTTGGCACGGAGATCGCCTCCGCACGGCACCGGCTGATCTATTTCGCGATTGCCGCCGGACTCTGCGCCGTCTGCCTGCTCACCTTCTTCCGGGCCGACCTCCCGCTCAACCAGCTGCCGGCCTTCATCCCGGCCTATATCAGCGCCGTGATCGTGACCGAATTGATCACGGCCTATCTGCTGTTCGCCCATGCGCCGCTGTCCCGGCGGTTCGATCTGCTCTGGCTCGGCGGCGCCTATTTGTTCAGCAGCGCCCTGGCCATCGGGCAGCTGACGGTCTTCCCGGGCGTGCTGGCCTCGCACGGGCTTTTCGGCGCAGGCCCGCAAAGCGCGGTGTGGCTCTGGGTTCTCTGGCATGGCGGCTTCCCGGCCTTGATCGTCGCCGCCATGATCCTGCGCCAGCGCGAGGCACGCGGCGCACGTCCCTTCCTGCGCCTCGGCCGCCTGCGCTTCATCCGCCCGCAAAGAATCCATGCGGCCTTCATGATCGGCTGCATCATCACGCTCGCGATCCTCTGCGAGATGCTCGTCACGCGGTTCCAGGCCGTGCTGCCGCCGCTGATCCACGGCCGCAGCTACGCCGACCTCATGCATTCCGCGCCGGGCCGGATCGTGCTGGCGCTGAACCTCGTGGCGCTCGCGCTCGTGCTGCGCGTCACCCGCTGCCGCTCCCTCCTCGACCTCGGCCTCGGCATCGCCGTCCTCGCCTCGACGGTCGACGCGATCCTGACGCTGAAGGCGGGCGCGCGCTTCTCGCTCGGCTGGTACATGGCGCGCGTCGGCTCGGTGATATCCGCGGTCTCGGTGCTCATCGTCTTTCTGCGCGAGGTGACGCTTCTCCATGCCCGCGTCATCCGCCTGAACGAGCGGCTGGCCGAGCAGGCGGCCATCGACGTGACGACGGAGCTGTTCAACCGCCGTCACTTCAACCGGCAGCTGCACGTGGCGCTGCGCGACGCCGCGCGCCGTCAGGAACCGACCGGCCTGCTGCTGATCGATGTCGATCACTTCAAGCTGTTCAACGACCACTACGGCCATCTGGCGGGCGACGACTGCCTGCATCAGGTGGCGCAGGCGATCGCGGCCGCGATCCGCCGCCCGACCGATGTCGCCGCGCGCTATGGCGGGGAGGAGTTCGCGGTGATCCTGCCGGGAACCGGGCTCGACGGCACGCAGCATCTGGCGCAGAGGGTGCTCGCGGGGGTTCGCGACCTCGGCCTCGGCCACATGGCGAGCCCTACTGCCGCCACGGTCACCGTCAGCATCGGCGTGGGCACGGCGGCGCCGGGCGCCCGTTTCGAGGATCTCATCCGCGCCGCCGATGGGGCGCTCTACTCCGCGAAAAGAGCGGGCCGGAACCGCGTCGCGGCAGCGTGATGCCCGCCGAGCGAAGGTGTCAGCAAACCGTCAGGTCCCGCATGTTAATGTGCAGACTGGATTTGTCTGCCCTGCGGGAAGGAGAGCGCCGTGCCGCGTCGCCATGCCGAACACCACCTGATCGGCCGCATAGGCTGGTTGCGCGCCGCCGTTCTCGGCGCCAATGACGGCATCATATCGACCGCGAGCCTGATGATGGGCGTGGCCGCCGCGACGACCTCCAGCGGCCAGATCGTGACGGCAGGGCTCGCCGGGCTGGTTGCCGGCGCCATGTCGATGGCGGCGGGCGAATACGTGTCGGTCAGTTCGCAATCCGACACCGAAAACGCCGACCTCGCGCGCGAACGGCAGGAACTCAAGACCGACCGCGACGGGGAGACAGCGGAACTCAAGCGCATCTATATCGATCGGGGATTGGAGCCCGGACTGGCCCAACAGGTGGCCGAGCAACTGATGGCGAAGGACGCCATCGGCGCCCATGCGCGGGATGAACTCGGCATCTCGGAGATCTCGACGGCGCGGCCGATCCAGGCCGCGCTGACCTCGGCGGCGACATTCGCGGCGGGCGCGATCCTGCCGCTGCTGGCCGCCGTCTTCGCCCCGCAACGCTTCGTCATGTGGGCGATCTTCGGCACCGCCCTGATCGTTCTGGCGGTTCTGGGCGCGGTCGGCGCCACGACCGGCGGCGCCGGCATCGTGAAGCCGACGCTGCGCGTGGCCTTCTGGGGTGCGCTCGCGATGGCGATCACCGCGGGCGCCGGCGCGCTGTTCGGCCACGCCGTGTGACGGCCGGCCCGGGCCGACGGAATAGCTTCTGTCCGGCGCGATCCCGCTCTAGATGATGCGGGTCCGCAAAGGAATACGACGATGCTCGATGTGCTCGTGGTTGGCGCCGGCCCGGTCGGGCTCACCATGGCGGCCGAAGCCGCCCGCTACGGCCTCGCGGTGCGCATCATCGACAAGGCGGCCCACGCCACCACGACCTCCAAGGCGCTGGTGCTCTGGAGCCGGACGCTGGAACTCATGGACCGTATGGGATGCACCACGGCGTTCCTCGACGCCGGGCTCCGCGCGCACGGCGTCTCGATGCGGCATGGCCACACGATCCTCGCGCGGACGCGGCTCGACAGCGTGCCCAGCGCCTATAACTTCGCGCTCATGATCCCGCAGCGGGAGACCGAGCGGCTGATGGCCGCGCACCTCGCAGGCTTCGGCATCGCCGTCGAGCGCGAGGTCGAGCTCATCGGGTTCCTGCCCGGGCATGACGACGTGGAGGCCGTGCTGCGCCACCCGGATGGGCGGGAGGAGAGCGTGCAGGCGACCTGGCTCGCGGGCTGCGACGGCGCCCACAGCACGGTGCGCCACCAGCTCGACCTGCCCTTCCGGGGCAAGCCCCAGGGCGACGACTGGTTCCTCGCCGATGTCCGGCTGGAGGGAGAGGGCGCGCCGCCCGCCGACGAGGTCACGATCTATCTCCACCGCGAGGGGCTGTTCGCCATCTTCCCGATCCCGGGAGGGCGCGCCCGCGTGATCGGCACCGTGGGCAAAGCCGATCCTGCCCATCGCCGCCCCGACCCGACGCTCGCCGAGGTGCAGGCGCTCGCGGACGGGCGGACCGCGGGCGGGTTCCGCGTGCTCGATCCGGTCTGGCTCACGACCTTCCGCGTGCAGGAGCGCAAGGTCGAGGAATACAGGGTGGGCCGCGTCTTCCTGGCCGGGGACGCCGCGCATGTCCACAGCCCGGCCGGCGGCCAGGGCATGAACACCGGCATGCAGGACGCCATCAACCTCGCCTGGAAGCTCGCGATGGCGGCGAAGGGCACAGGCGGCCCCGCGCTTCTCGACAGCTACAGCCCCGAGCGCAGCGCGGTCGGCGACATGGTGCTCCGGAACGCGACGCGGCTGACCGACATGGCGACGCTCGCCAACCCCGCCGCGCAGACGATGCGCAACCTCGCGATGCGCTTCGTCATGGGCCTGCACGCCATGCGGGAAAAGCTCGCCAGCGAGATGAGCGAGACGGGCATCGCCTATGGCGACAGCCCCCTCTCGGTCGGCGGGCGCCACGCGCCGCACGGGCTGGCGGCCGGGGAGCGTCTGGCCCCCGCGCATTATGACGGGCCGCCGCCCGGCGCCGGAGCCACGCCGCGCTTCGTGCTGTTCGCGTCCGCCGACCCCGCCCGGGCACAGGCCCTGACCGCGGCCTTCCCCACGCTGCTGGAAGCCGCGCCGCGCAGGTCGCCCGACAGGTCCCGGCTGCTCGTGGTCCGCCCGGACGGCTATATCGGGCTGAGCGCCCCCGGCGACGATTTCGACGCGGCGGAGCGATACCTCCACCACCTACTCGACTAGAGCGGAACCGCCGAGATGATGACCTGGGCGAAGGCGTAAGGGTATTCGTCCGTCATGGTCAGCGCGACATCCGCGGCCATTCCGGGCGGCGTTATGGCCGCGAGCCGCACCGCCGCGCCGCCCGTCAGCGCGAAGGTCGGCTGCCCCGAGGGCCGGTTGACGACGCCGAGATCGGACATGAACACGCCGCCGCTGAACCCGGTGCCGAGTGCCTTGGCGCAGGCCTCCTTGGCCGCGAAACGCTTGGCGAAGGTCCCGGCCCGCAGCTTCTCGGTGCGGCGCATCGCCTTCGCGCGTTCGACTTCGGTAAAGACGCGGGCGAGAAAGCGGTCGCCGTGGCGCGCGATCGCCTTCTCCACCCTGCGGATGTCGCAGAGATCCGATCCGATGCCGATGATCATCAGCCTTTGGCCCGCTCCACCTGTGTGATGCCGGAGGTCGCCCTCAATCCGGCGATGACGTTCGAGAGGTGGCGCAGATCGCGCACCTCGACATCGAGCAGAATCTCGCAGAAATCCTGCTGCCGGCTGACGACGCGCAGATTGAGGACAGAGCCGTCATGCTTCGTGACGGCGTTGGAGATGTTGGGCAGCAGGTCGCGCTCATTGGTCGCGATGATGCTGATGCGCCCGGAATAGGCCTGTCCGCCGCGCGCCTGGGGCGGCAGCGTGTCGTCCCATTCCACATCGAGGAACCGCTCGGGCGTGGCGGCGAAGCTCTGCAGCTGGGCGCAGTCCCGCGTGTGGATGGTGACGCCGCGCCCCGTCGCGACAATGCCCACGATGGGATCGCCCGGCAGCGGATGGCAGCAGCCCGCATAGCTCACCACCATGCCCGAGATGACGCCACGGATCGGCGCGCCGGCGGGGCTGCCATCGGCCTTGGAGCCGGGCCGCGAGCCCGCGGGCCGCGGCGGCAGGCCCATGCCCGGCAACATGCGCGGCGCGCGCGCCGTCTCCCGCATCTCGGGATAGGCCGCGTGCACCACGTCCTTGGGTCCGAGATGGCCGCTCGCGACCGCCACGTAGAGGTCGTCGATGGTGAGCAGTTTGAGCGCCTTGAGCGCGGGCTCGAGCGCGCGTTCCGATCCGTCGAGCCCTTCCTGGCGGAAGGCTTTGGCGAGCACCGCCCGGCCCTGCTCGCGGTTGATGGTGCGCTGCTGCTGGGCCACGAACCGCCGGATGCGCGCCCGCGCCTTGCCGGTGACGACGAAACGTTCCCATTGCGGCGAGGGCGTGCCGCCGCGCGCCGTCATGATCTCGACCTGATCGCCGTTCTGCAGCTCGTAGCGCAGCGGCATCAGCCGGCCGTTGATCTTGGCGCCGACGCAGGTGTCGCCGACCTGACTGTGCACGGCATAGGCGAAATCGACGGGCGTGGCGCCACGCGGCAGCTGGATCAGCTCGCCCTTCGGCGTGAAGCAGAAGACCTGATCGTGATAGAGTTCGAGCTTGGTGTTTTCGAGGAACTCGTCCGCCGCCTGACTGTTCTCGAGGATTTCCAGCAGATCCTGCACCCAGCGGAAGCGCTGCAGATCCTGCGCGACCGTGGGATCGTGGTCCTTGTAGAGCCAATGCGCGGCGACGCCGTTTTCCGCCACGTCGTGCATGTCGAAGGTCCTGATCTGGACCTCGATCTTCTGGTTGCGCGGCTCCCGCAGCGTGACGCCGGTATGGATGCTCTGGTAGCCGTTCGCCTTCGGCGTCGAGATATAGTCCTTGAAGCGACCGGCGATGACCGGGAAGGCCGAGTGGATCGCGCCCAGCGCCATGTAGCAGTCGTCGCGCGTGCGCACGAGGACGCGGAAGGCCATGATGTCGGACAGCTGCTCATAGGCGACGTTGCGATGCTGCATCTTCTCCCAGATGGAGAAGGGCGATTTTTCGCGTCCGGTCACGTCGAGGCCCTCGATCCCGGCGGCGCGGCAGACGCGGATGAGTTCCTGGCGGACCTCCTCGATGATGTCCGCGCCCTGGCCGCGCAGGAAGTTCAGCCGGGCCTGGATGCTGTCATAGGCCTCGGGCTCGAGCTGGGCGAAGGAGAGCAGCTGCAGCTCGCTCTTGATTGCGTCCATGCCGATGCGGCCGGCGAGCGGCGCGTAGATCTCCATGGTCTCGCGCGCGATCCGCTGCCGGCGGCCCTGCTCGGCCACGAAGTGCAGCGTCCGCATGTTGTGCAGCCGGTCCGCGAGCTTCACGAGCAGCACGCGGATGTCGCGGCTCAGCGCGAGGACGAGCTTGCGGAAGTTCTCGGCCTGCTTGGTGCGGTCGGACTGCAGTTCGAGGCGGGTGAGCTTGGTGACGCCGTCGACAAGCCCGGCCACGTCGGGACCGAACTGCTGCTCGATCCGCGGCAGCTTGAGGCCGGTGTCTTCTATGGTGTCGTGCAGGAGGCCGGTGATGATGCTGCCGGTATCGAGCCGGTAGCCCGCGAGGATCTCGGCGACGGCCAGGGGGTGCCCGATATAGGGGTCGCCGTTGTCGCGCTGCTGGCGGGCGTGGGCCTCGGCGGCCATGACATAAGCGGCGTCGATCGCCGAGGTGTCGGCGCGGGGATCGTAGGCGTGGATGCGGCGCACGAGCGCCCGCTCACGCTCAGCGAAGGGCACCGTTTCCAGAGTGAGGGTGCCGGGACCGGAGGCGACGCCATCCGGTTCGAGGGTGACGCCGCGCCCGGTGGGCCGGCCGTCAGGTGCGTAGGCGGCTGTGGTCAGGCGATGGACGGCGGTTTCGCGTCGTCCACTCACCATGCCCGCCCTATCGCCGGTTGCGGCCGCCGAGTTCGGCCTCGATCGCCGCTTCGAGATCGATCGGGCCATCCTCGCGCCCGGCCATCGCGGCCGTTTCCTCGTCCGCCGAGACATCCTGCAGACCGAAGATGTTCTGATCGGTCGGGATGAGGTCCATGACCTCCTCGTCGGCCGGCTCAGGCTCCGGCGCGCGCGACAGCGAGCGCACGAGGTCGCTCTCGAGCCTGTCGAGGTCGACCCGCTGCTCGGCCACTTCGCGCAAGGCCACGACGGGGTTCTTGTCGTTGTCGCGATCGAGCGTCAGCTCCTCCCCGCGGGCGATGTTGCGGGCGCGCTGGGCGGCCAGCAGAACCAGCTCGAAGCGGTTCGGAACCTGTACGATGCAATCTTCGACGGTGACACGCGCCATCCGCTCAATCTCCGCGTGAAAGATGTGTGAATGGTCTCAGTAGCGCTTCGGACCGCGCGAAGCAAGGATTCGCGGGCCGGACGGCGCTCATGGCTGGCATCCGGCCGGTCAGGCCAGCCGCTCGATCCCCTGCGGCGGCAGCATCGCGAGCAGCTCGGCGACGGTCAGGCCGAGCCCGGGATGGCGCCATCCGGGCGCCACATCGGCCAGCGGCCGGAGCACGAAGGCGCGCTCATGGGCGCGGGGATGCGGCAGGATCGGGTCGGGCCCAGCGCGGACGAGGTCGCCCATCGGCCCCATGGCAATGATGTCGAGGTCGAGGCTGCGGGCGGCGTTCAGCCCCGCGCGGCGGCGGCCGAAGCGGCTCTCGATCTCCAACAGCCCGGCGAGCAGCGTCCCAGGGTCGATCTCGCCCTGGGCGCGGAGGACGCCGTTGATGTAGGGCGGCTGATCCGAGACCGGCACCGGCGCCGAGACATAGAACGGCGAGACGGCCTCGACTGTCAGGCCCGCCATGTCGGCGATTGCCGCCACGGCGCGGGCGCAGGTCTCCGCCGGCGGCGTCCCGTCCGGTCCCGGCAGATTGGCGCCGATGGCAATGAGGATCATGCGCGCTCCCTGCCCCGGGACCGGCCCGGGCGCAAGCCCAGGACGCGGCGACGGCGCAAATACCCGTTCCTGATCGCGGTCAGCTGTGCCAAAGAGACGGAAGGCGATACACGCAGGAGTTGCAGAGCGATGACCACGCGGGATGATGCCGGGACGCCCGGCCATGACTGCCCGCTCTGCCCGCGCCTCGCGGAGTATCGGGCGGCCAACCGGGCGGCTAATCCCGACTGGTTCAACGGCCCGGTGCCGAGCTTCGGCCCCATCGATGCGCCGATCATCGTGGTCGGGATGGCGCCCGGCGTGCGCGGCGCGAACCGCACCGGCCGCCCGTTCACCGGCGATCACGCCGGGGTTCTGCTCTACAAGACGCTGCTCGCCTACGGGCTCGCGACCGGCGAATACGACGCGCGGCCCGATGACGGGCTGCAGTTGACGGGCTGCCGCATCGTCAACGCGGTGCGCTGCGTGCCGCCGGCCAATCTGCCGACCCCGGCGGAAACCACGACCTGCAACCGGTTCCTGACGGTCGAGTTGCAGACGATGCCGAACCTGCGCGTGGCGCTGGCCCTCGGCGTGCTGGCTCATGCGGCGATCCTGAAGGCCTGCGGGATTCGGCAAAGCCATGTCCGCTTCCGCCACGGCGCGGTGCATGAACTGCCGGACGGGCTGCTGCTCTGCGACAGCTACCATGTGTCGCGCTACAACACGAACACCGGGCGGCTGACGGAGGCGATGTTCAGCGCGGTGATGCGCACGGTGACGGAGCATGCGGGATAGAAGCGCGCGGGATGGTGGCGCTCCTGGGGGACATCAAGCGCGAAGTGGGGACATCAAAGCCCGAGGTCGCTCAATGACGGGTGATCGTCGGGCCGCCGGCCGCTCGGCCAATGATACTTGCGGTCGGCCTCGGCGATCGGCGCGTCGTTGATGCTGGCGATGCGCCGCCGCATCAGCCCGCGCCCGTCGAACTCCCACAACTCGTTGCCGTACGACCGGAACCAGTTGCCGCTGTCGTCATGCCATTCGTAGGCGAAGCGCACGGCGATGCGGTCCCCGCGGAACGCCCAAAGCTCCTTGATGAGCCGGTAGTCGAGTTCCCGGTTCCACTTCCGGGTGAGGAAGGCGACGATATCCTCGCGCCCGTGCAGGAACTCGGCGCGGTTCCGCCAGACGCTGTCCGGCGTATAGGCGAGCGACACACGCTCTGGATCGCGGCTGTTCCAGGCGTCCTCGGCGAGGCGCACCTTGCGGCCAGCGGCCTCGGCGGTCTCGAAGGGCGGCAGCGGCGGGCGTTCGGCCTCCATCATCGGTCTCCTGTGCGGGCTGCGCCCCGGCGTGTGGCCACGAGTTCGGCCAGGATCGAGAGTGCGATCTCGGGGGCCGTCACGGCCGCGATGGGCAGGCCGACCGGGCCCCGGATGCGGGCCAGCGTCTCCGGCGAATGTCCAAGCTCCGCCAGACGCTCGAGCCGCGCCGCATGCGACCTGCGGGAGCCGAGCGCCCCGATGTAGAAGGCCGGAGAGCGCAGCGCCCGGTCGAGCGCCGGATCGTCGAGCTTCGGATCATGCGTGAGGGCGATGACGGCGCTGCGCCCGTCGAGCCCCGCGAGATCGAGCGCCTCGTCGGGCCAGTCCGGCATTAGCGTGACGCCGGGGAAACGCTCCTCGGTCGCGAGCGCCGGGCGGGGATCGACCACGATGACCCCGAGCCCCAGCGGTGCCGCGAGCCGCACCAGAGCCTGGGCGATATGGACGGCGCCGATCACGAAGCACCGCATGGGGGGGTTCTGGACCTGGAGGAACCAGCGATCCTCCCCGATCGTCACGGTCGTGCTGGTGTCGGCCGTGAGAGCGCGGCGGGCGGCCTCCCTCAAAGCCTCGGGCTGGGTCGCATCGGGCAGAATGACCTGATCGCCGGAGGCGAGGCGCGTGGCAAGGACGATGGGGTGATGCCCGGCCTTGGCACGGATCAGCGCCGCCCGGATCTCCGGTGTCATTCGACCTCTTCCACGAACACCTGCAGCTGGCCGCCGCAGGCGAGCCCGACCTCCCAGGCGCGCTCGCTGGTGATGCCGTAGTCGAGCAGTTGGGGGCGATGACGGGACAGGGTCTCCATCGCGGCGGCGGTCACGGCGCTTTCCACGCAGCCGCCGCTGACCGAGCCGATGATGCGGCCCGAGCCGGTCACCGCCATCTGGCTTCCGGCGGGCCGGGGCGAGCTGCCCCAGGTGGCGACGACGGTCGCGAGCGCCACCTGCTCCCCCGCCTCGCGCCAAGCCTGCACCTGACCGAGGATATCCTCGGAGTCCTGGGTCGTGTCCGTCATCCTGCTCAACCTTCTTCGTCGGCGCCCGGTGCCGGCATCTGGGTCAGTCCCTGGGCCAATGCCTGGGCCAATGCCTGCCAGGGCAGTGTGGCACAAACGATCCGGGAGGGCGTGTCCCGCAAAGGCTCGAACAGGCGCAGCGGCATGATGTCCGGGCTCCAATCGGTCGTCCCGTCCGACCGCAACGCCGCGCCGAGCGCCTGCCCGGCGCTCAGCGCCTCCGCCCGGGTCATGCCCGGCACAATCTCGGCCATGAGATCGGCGGACGCGGTGCAGATGGCGCAGGCGCGCGCCTCGTAGCCGACCGCCGCGATCCCGCCCTGTTCATCGCAGCGCAGACGCAGCGTGACGCGGTCGCCGCAGAGACGGTTGACCTCCCGCGCCTCGATATCGAAGGGCTCCAGCCGATGCTGGTGGCGCGGGCGGCGCGCGCGCTCCAGGATCGTGCTGCTGTAGATGTCGGCCTCGCTCGCGCTCATTCAGTCGCCCACGCTCATTCAGTCGCTCATGCCCTCGCCGGCCAGCCTATCACGCAACACGGGCCGGCGCCGCTCCCGCACCATCTCGGCGATGATCGACAAGGCGATCTCCTCCGGGGTGACGGCCCCGATGTCGAGCCCGGCGGGACCACGCAGCCGCTCCAGCCGGGAGGCCGGAACGCCCTCCGTGAGCAGAGCCGACTTCAGGGCCGCTACCTTGGCGGTAGAGCCGACGAAGGCGGTATAGCCCGCCTCCGCCGCCAGCGCCGCCTTCAAGGCCTCGGCGTCGCCGCGCCCCTGCGTCGACACGACAATGTAGTCTCCGGGCCGTTCGCTGACAGAGCCCGCGGCGACCGCGAAGCCGAATTCCGGCGCAAGCCTGCTGAGCGCCGCCGCGACCGGAGACGCGCCCCAGACCACGAGGCGCGGCGGCGGCAGCACGGGCTCGACGAAGACATCCATCGTGCCCCGGCTGGCGCAGGCGTTGCGGGCGAATTCGATGCCCTCGCGCACCTCGCCCGCCGCCACGGATTGCGCCTGGAGCACATCCTCCGGCTGCACCGAGATCAGGCGTGGCCGCCCGTCCGCCATGGCGGCGCGGGCCGCGCGCAGAACCGCACCCCGCGCGCAGCCGCCGCCGATCCAGCCGGCACCCACGGTACCGTCCGGCAGGATCACGGCCTTCGCACCCGGCTTCGCGGCCGTCGCCGAGACTGTGCGCACCACCGTCGCGAGCGCGAAAGGCTCCGCCCGGCGGGTCATCGCCGCGATGAGGTCGCCGACCTCGGCCGCGACCATCACGACGCGACCTCCCCCGCCGCCAGCAAAGCCCGCACGGCCGCGTAATCCTCCGGCGTGTCGCAATCACGGATGAAGGCGTCGTCCGCCATCTCGATCAGCGCGACGCGATCCGGATATGTCTCGATCAGGCGGCGGCAGCCGACCTTCAGGTCGCCCGACCGGATCTCGGGGATATGCCGCGCGGCGAAAAGCACCGGATTGCCGCGCGCGCCGCCGCTGGTCGGCACCAGGATCGACCGGCCATCGGCAAGGGTGGCGAAAGTCTCGATCAGACGGGCGACTGCCCCCGGCGTCAGCAGCGGCTGGTCCCCGAGCACGATCATCACCGCGTCGCAGGCGGCGGTGAGCGCCGCGACCCCGGCCACGACCGAGCCCGGCTGCCCATCGGCGAAGGCCGGATTATGGACAAAGCGCACGGGCGAGCCGGCGAGCGCGTCCTCGATGTCGGCGTGCCGGTAGCCGGTCACGACAACGACCTCGGCCGGCTGCACGGCGAGCACCGAGCGCACCACCCGGCGCAGCATCGGCTCGCCGCCCACATCCAGCAGCAGCTTGTGCGGGCCGCCCATCCGGGAGGAGAGGCCGGCGGCGAGCACGACGGCGGAGACGGTTGTCATAGCACCTCCAGGATCGCGGAGAGGGCCGCTTCCAGGGCTGTGAGCGAATTGCCGGCGGTCAGCAGATCGATGAAGGGCAGCGCTTCCCGCATGCCCCGCGCCAGCGGCTGATAGCGCGGATCAGCCTTCGCGGGATTGAACCAGACGATGCGCCGCGCCCGCCGCGCGAGCGTCGTCATCTCCGCGCCGAGCACCCCGGCGGGCCCCGTGTCGTAGCCGTCGCTCGCGATGATGACGGCGGTGCGCGCATGGACGAGACGCCCGGCATGCTGGCTGTTGAAGGCGGCGAGACACTCGCCGATGCGCGTGCCGCCCGCCCAGCCTGCGGAGAGCAGCTGCAGACGCTCCTGCGCGCGCCAGGGATCGGGATCGCTCAAGGCCTCGGACACATGCGTCAGATGCGTGTGGTACAGGAAGACGTGCACGTCGCCGAGGGCGATGGCGAGCGCCCGCGCCACGCGAAGATAGAAGAAACTCGTCAGCGACATCGACCGGCTGACATCCAGCAACAGCACGAGCCTCGGCCGCACCCGGCGCGGCGCGCGGAACCGGAGTTTCTGGGGCGACCCTCCGGTCGCGATGCTGGCGCGCAGCGTGCGCCGCAGATCGATGCGCGCGCCATGCGGGCGGCTCTGCTCGCGCCGCGTTCTGAGCCGCTTGAGACGGCGGGCGAAGCTGCGGATGGCCGTCTCGATCGCATAGGTCTGCAGCCGGTCGGTGAGCGAGCGGAAGTCTGCGCTCTCCAGCGTCGGCGCGGCGCTCGCGCCGTCTTTCGCCGTGTCGTCACCGGGGAGGCCGGCATCGTCCTCGGCGTCCTCGCGTTGCAGCACCGGGCCCGCGCGGCCCGCCTGACTGCCCGCCTCGTCCGTGACGGCGATGAGGCCCGCGCCCCCGGCCCGCGTCTCGACCAGCGCCTGCCGGTTCGGCGGCATCCAGTAGCTGTCGAAAAGGTCGTCGAAGCGCACCCAGTCCTCGGCGCGATTGCAGAGCAGGGACCGCCAGCCCCACCGCAGCGGCTGTTTCGCGGCGAGCCCCACGGTCTCGGCCAGGATCAAAGCATCCTCGTTCTCGCGCACGCCGATCACGAAGCCGTTCTCCCGCAACGTGGAGACGAAGCCCGCGATGCGGGCCGTGGCGGCGGCACCCGGCGTGACGCCCTCGCGGCCCATCGCCGGCTAGCCCGCCAGAGCCAGAAGCCGCTCGAGCACGACCGGCTCCATCGCGCGCACATCCTCATGCGTCTTCAGGAGCGTCGAGAGCGTCTCCTGGATGCGCTCGGCCCCCGCCTCGTCCAGGCTCGACACGCCGAGGCCAAGCAGGGCCGCCGCCCAATCGAGCGTCTCCGCGATGCCGGGCTGCTTCTTCAGCCCCTGCTGCCGGAGCGCCTGCGCGACCTCCACGATCTGCCGCCCCAAGCGGTCGCCGATCTCGGGCAGGCGAAGCTGCAGGATGGCGAGTTCCTTGGCGAAGCTCGGGCTGTCGAGATAGTGGTAGAGACACCGCCGGCGCAGCGCGTCCGAGAGTTCGCGGGTCGCGTTCGATGTCAGGACAACGAGCGGGATGCTGACGGCACGGATGGTGCCCATCTCGGGGATGCTCACCTGATAGTCCGACAGCACCTCCAGCAGGAAGGCTTCGAAGGCCTCGTCGGCGCGGTCGACCTCGTCGATCAACAGCACGGCGGGCGTCGGATGCAGCAGCGCCTCCAGCAAGGGCCGCTTCAGGAGATAGGCGCCGGAGAACAGGGACTCCTCGTCCAGCGAACTCGAACCCGCCGCCTCCGCCATGCGGATCGCGAGCAGCTGGCGCTGGTAGTTCCACTCGTAGAGGGCGTGGTGGACGTCGAGCCCCTCGAAGCATTGCAGCCGGATCAGGCTCGTGTCCCGCGTCCGCGCCAGGGCCTTGGCCACTTCGGTCTTGCCGACGCCGGGGTCCCCTTCGACCAGCAGCGGACGGCCGAGATCGGCCATCAGCAGCAGGGTCGCCGCGAGGTCGCGTTCGCAGATGTAGCCTGCGGCTTCCAGACTTCGTTGCATGGCCCCGATGGCGGCCATGCGGTCTGCCCCTCGCGGGGCGGTCGCCTCCGTCATGTCGCCTTGGTGCGGCCGAAGAGGTTGCCGAAGAAGTCCTTGATCACCGCCCAGATGAGCGCGAAGGCGTTGAGCTTCGTCTCGGCGACCGGAGCAGGTGCCGACTTCGGCGCCGCCACGGCGGGGGCGATTGTCGCGGCGGACCCGACTGTCGCAGTGGACCCGGCAGGCGCGGCGACGGGCTGGGCCGCGCGCAACACCTCGGCCCGCGCCCCGAGATTGACGAAGAACTTCTGCAGCAGCACTTCCGACACGCTGTTCATCAGCCGCGCGCCGAAGGCGGCCACCTTGCCGGTCACGCTGACCTCCGACGCGCCGCTCAGCCGCGACCCGCCATCCGCCGTCGCCTCGACCCGGGCGTGGAGATCGAGCGACGCGCCCGAGGTGCCGCCGGTATCCGAGCCCGTGCCGATGAGATGCAGCGTGCGCGCCACCGGATCGGCCGCGGCGATCTCGATATTGCCCTTGAAGCTGACCGTCGCCGGGCCGAGCTTGACCGAAACCGTCCCCTTGTAATGCGTCTCGTCCACGCGCTCGGTGATCTTGGCGCCGGGCAGGCAGGCGGCGATGCCCTCGATATCGGTCAGCAGGTCCCAGGCGAGCGCCGGGCTGAGCGGCAGGTCGAGGCTTTTCTCGATGGCGATCTTCATGGTGTGGCGCTCCTCACCCGGCGATGTTCAGGTCGCGCAGCTGCTGCCAGGTGCGATAGGCGTTGTGCGGCATCCCGGTATGCGTCACGCCGAGATGCGCGAAGGCATCCACGACCGCGTTGCTGAAGCAGGGAATGGAGCCGACATGCGGTGACTCGGCAACACCCTTGGCGCCAATCGGATGATGCGGCGAGGGCGTCACGGTAAAGTCCGTCTCCCAATGCGGGGTCTCCATGCTGGTCGGCAGGAAGTAGTCCATCAGCGTGCCGCCGAGCACGTTGCCCTGCTCGTCATAGGGCAGCTCCTGCCCGAAGGCGACGGCGAAGCCTTCGGTCAACCCGCCGTGGATCTGGCCCTCGATGATCATCGGGTTGATGCGCGTGCCGCAATCATCGAGCGCGTAGAAGCGCCGCACCTTGATCTCGCCTGTGTCCTTCTGGATGTCGACGACCGCCAGATAGGAGCCGAAGGGAAAGGTGAAGTTCGGCGGATCGTAATAATCGACCGCCTCCAGCCCCATCTCCATGCCTTCCGGCACGTTGTTGTAGGCGGCCCAGGCGATCTCCTTCATGCTTTTCGCGCGCGACGGATCGCCCTTCACGCGGAACTGGTCGAGGTCGAACTCCATGTCGTCGGGCGACACCTCCAGCAGATGGGCCGCGATCTTGCGCGCCTTCTCCCGAATTTTGTGTGAAGCACGCGCAACCGCCGCGCCCGCAACGGGCGTCGAGCGCGAACCATAGGTGCCGAGGCCGTACGGCGCGGTCGAGGTATCGCCTTCCTCGACATTGATCAGCGAGGCGGGAATGCCGGCTTCCGTCGCGATGATCTGCGCATAGGTCGTCTGGTGGCCCTGACCCTGGCTGATCGTGCCCATGCGGGCAATCGCCGAGCCGTCGGGATGCACGCGGATTTCGCAGCTGTCGAACATGCCGATGCCGAGGATGTCGCAGCTTTTGGACGGGCCGGCGCCGACGATCTCGGTGAAGGTCGTGATGCCGATGCCCATCAGCGTCGGGCAGTTCGGATCGGCGCGCTTCGCCGCCTGCTCGGCGCGCAGACCGTCATAATCGACGGCCTTCAAGACCTTGCGCAACGCCGGCGCATAGTTGCCGGAATCGTAGTCCAGGCCGAGCGCCGAATGATACGGAAACTTCTCCTCCGGGATGAAGTTCCGCAGCCGGATCTCGGCCTTGTCGATCCCGAGCTTCTGGGCGAGCACGTCGATCATCCGCTCAATGAGATAGACCGCCTCGGTCACGCGGAAGGAGCAGCGATAGGAGACGCCGCCCGGAAACTTGTTTGTGTACACACCGTCAACCGAGACATGCGCGTTCGGGATGTCGTACGAGCCAGTGCAGACGTGGAACATGCCGGCGGGCCACTTGGTCGGGTCGGCGCAGGCGTCGAAGGCGCCATGATCGGCGATGACGTTGACGCGGAGCGCCTTGATGCGGCCATCGGTGTCGGCCGCGAGTTCGCCCGTCATCCAGTAGTCGCGCGCGAAGGCCGTGGTCGTCAGGTTCTCGTTGCGGCTTTCGATCCATTTGACCGGACGGCCGAGCACGATGGAGGCGACGATCGCCGTGACGTAGCCGGGATAGACGCCGACCTTGTTGCCGAAGCCGCCGCCGATATCGGGCGAGACGATGCGAATTTTCGATTCCGGAATGGAGGACAGCAGGCCCACCACCGTCCGCACCACATGCGGCGCCTGCGAGGTGATCCAGACGGTCAGGTCGCCCCGCACCGCGTCGTAGCTCGCAACACAGCCGCAGGTCTCCAGCGGGCAAGGATGCACGCGCGGATAGAGCATCTCCTGCTTCACAGTGACGGGCGCGGCGTCGAAGGCGCGGTCGGTGCGGTCGCGGTCGCCGATCTGCCAGTTGAAGATGTGGTTGTGGTGCCGGCGGGCCCCATGCGCGCCGACATCCTTGCCGGCCAGATCCTCGCGGATCACGGGCGCGCCGGGCTGCATAGCCTTGAAGGGATCCACGACCGCCGGCAGCTCCTCGTATTCGACCTCAACGAGTTCAGCCGCGTCCGCCGCGACGTAGCGATCATCGGCGACGACGAAGGCGACTTCCTGGTTCTGGAACACGACCTTGCCGTCGGCGAGCACCGCCTGCACGTCACCCGCGAGGGTCGGCATCCAATGCAGCTTCAGCGGCTTGAGGTCCTCGGCCGTGAGGACCGCCTGGACACCCGGCATGGCCTTGGCGCGGGACGTGTCGATCGACTTGATGCGCGCATGGGCATAGGGGCTGCGCACCATGACGCCGAAGAGCATGCCCGGCAGATGGATATCGTCGACATAGGTTCCACGCCCCTGGATGAAGCGCGGATCCTCCCGCCGCTTGCGGGCGCAGCCGATGCCTTCGAGCCGTTCCAGGCGGCTGAGGTCGGGCGAGATCTCGTTCATCAGACCGTGACCTCTTCCATAAGGGGGTGGGACGTTGCCACAGCCTCGCCGCGCAGCTTGGCGGCGGCGTACTGGATCGCCTTGACGATGTTCTGGTAGCCCGTGCAGCGGCAGAGATTGCCGGACATCCAATACCGGATATCCTCCTCGGTCGGATCGGGGATCTCCTGCAGCAGGCGGTAGGCGCGGGTGATCATCCCCGGCGTGCAGAAGCCGCATTGCAGGCCGTGCTCCTGCATGAAGCCCTCCTGCAGCGCGTGCAGCTGGCCGCCCTTGGCGAAGCCCTCGATCGTTAACACGTCGAGATCCTCGCATTGCACGGTCAGCACCGTGCAGGCTTTGACCGAAATCCCGTCGAGATCGACGGTGCAGGCGCCGCAATGACTGGTTTCGCAACCGATATGGGGTCCGGTCGTCGCGAGCTTCTCGCGCAACGTATGGATGAGCAGCTCGCGCGGCTCGACCAGCACATCGACCGGCGTCTGGTTCAGCCGGAAGCTGACCGCCGTTTTCTTGGCCATGATGTCTCTCCCCTCAGCCGGTGCAGCGCGACAGGGCGGTGCGCAGCGCGCGCTGCACCATCTGCCCGGCCATCGCGCGCTTGTATTCCTCGTCGCCGCGCAGATCGGCGGCGGGCTCGCAGCCCTCGCTCGCGAGACGCCCGGCCTCGGCGATCGCCGCGTCGTCCAGCGCGCGGCCCAGAAGCGCCGCCTCCGCCGCCTCCGCGCGGATCGCGGTCGGCGCGACATTGGTAAGACCGATAGAGACGGCGGCGCAGCGCCCGTTCTCCATCCGCAAAACCACGGCCGCCGCCGCGGTCGCGTAGTCGCCCGTCTTGCGCTTGAGCTTTGCGTAGCAACTGCCGCTGCCTGCTGGCGGTCGCATGATGCGGATCTGGGTCATCACCTCGTCCGGCTCGATCGCGGTCGCATAGGTGCCGAGGAAGAACTCGCTCGCCGGCACGATGCGCTCGCCGCCCGGACCCACGAGCACAAGATGCGCGCCGAGCGCCAGCATCACCGCAGGGTGGTCGTTGCCGGGATCGCCATGCGCCACGTCGCCGCCGATGGTGCCCTTGCTGCGGACCTGCGGGTCGGCGATCTGCCGCGCGGTTTCGACCAGCAGAGGCAGATGCTCGGCAAGCAATGAAGACGCCACGATGTCCCGCTCCGTCGTCATCGCGCCGATGCGGATCTCGTCGCCAGCCATGTCGATGCCGCGCAGCTCCTTGATGCGGCCGAGGTCGATGAGATGCTCGGGTGCCGCGAATCGCAGCTTCATCATGGGCAGCAGGCTATGACCACCGGCCAAAATCTTTGCGAGATCGCCATAATCACTGAGGAGCGCGATGGCGGCCGGAATGGTTTCGGGGGCGTGGTAGGCGAACGGACGCGGGATCATCGATCCTCCCTTATTGGTCGTTGGCCGCTCGGACACGGCTGTTTTCGCTCCGCCATGAACCCGGCGGGCGATTGTCTTTGGTCTGATTCCACGGAGCCGGCCGCGGAGGGCGACACAGCCGAAGGCTATGCATCAGACGGCGGGCGCGGCAACGGGTTTTTCCCGAAACCCCTTACCGGAAGCACGAAACCAAGCATTCTCCGCGCGAAAGCATCTCCGCGCCCGCCAGCCCTTGCGGGTCCGCATGAAGCTTCGTACCCTGGCCTCGTCGGCGGACCGGCGGATCAAGCAATCGGACGGTAGAGCGCCGGGGCGGCAGGCGGTTCTGTCCCTGTGACACACGCCGACGGAGGAGACGGCGTGAAGGAACTGCTGCAGCGACCCCAGCCCGGGCGCGGACGGAGTGCGGAGCCGGGCGGCGGCACCCGGCCGCTGGGGGACTCGACCTTCGAGCACAAGCTCGAGCAGTTCAACCCCGGCATCGTCTGGCTCGATACCGACTATCGCGTGACCGCCATGAACGACGTGGCGATCCAGGTGCTGCGCCCAGCGGCGGAGCCCTCGCTCGGCATTTCGCTCGATGCGATGTTCGGGCAGGACGTGCTGGCGCTCCACCCGCCCAAAAGCCGCGAGAAGCTGGCCTTCCTGCTCGGCCAGAGCAGCGCGGGCGGGCATGGCGGCAAATCCCCTCCGCCTCAGGCGATGATGATCAACATCCCCGACAGGATGCTGATGATCAAGGTCTCGCAGATGGTGACCGCCGAGGGCCGCGCCGGCACCTGCATGATCTTCTACGACCTCACCGACATCACGACCGCGCCGCGGGCGGCGGTCTCAGCGCCTCAGCCGGCGGGTCAGCCCTTAGCGGCCGAGCCGGTCCGGCTGCTCTCCCGCATTCCAGTCTACCGCCATAACCGCATCGTGCTGGTGGACGTGAAGGACATCGGCCGGCTGGAGGGCGACGGGCACTACACGAACATCGTCGCGACCGGCGACCGCTACCTCTCCAACCTGTCGCTTTCGGTGCTCGAGAACCGGCTCGACCCCGCGCGCTTCCTGCGCGTCCATCGCAGCCATATCGTCAATCTCGACTACGTCACCGAGATCGTCCGGCACGATGACGGGTTTCTCGTCACCCTGCAGGAGCCGCTGGGACCGCCGGTCCCGGTGAGCAAGCAGAAGCTGCCCGCGCTCAAGGAGCATTTCGGGCTGAGCTGAGCCCGCTCGCCCTCACGTCCGGTGATGGGACTGGGCCAGGGCATAGACAGGCGTCGGCAGCCCCTCCATCCGCGCTTTCAGCTGCAACGCCAGATATTGCGAGTAGTGGCGGGACTGGTGGAGGTTGCCGCCCTGAAACCAAAGGCCCGGCTGCTGCGTCGGTTTCCACATGTTCCGCAGCTCGCCCTCCCACGGACCCGGATCCTTCGTGGTGTCGGAACCGAGGCCCCAGCATTTTCCGACCCTGTCGGCGACCTCCTGGCTGATCAGCCGCGCCGCCCAGCCGTTCATGGAGCCGTAGCCGGTCGCATAGACGATCAGGTCGGCCGGCAGTTCCGTGCCGTCGCTCAGGATCACCGAGGTTTCGGTGATGCGGTCCACGCCGACGCCGCTTTTCAGCTTGATGCGGCCATCCGCCACAAGTTCGGACGCGCCCACGTCGATGTAGTAGCCCGAGCCGCGGCGGACGTATTTCATGAACAGGCCAGACTCGTCGTCACCGAAATCGAGCAGGAAGCCCGCCTTCTCCAGCCGCGCGTAGAGATCGGCGTCCTGCCTCCGGATCGCATCCGTCACCGGCTTCTGGAATTCGTGCATGATCGCGTAAGGCACGGAGGCGTTGATCAGATCGGCCTTGGCGGTGCCGATGCCGCGTTCCAGCGCATCCTCGGAATAGAGCTTGCTGGTGCCGAACTTGAACAGCGAGTCCGAACTCGACACGTGGGTGGATGAGCGCTGCACCATGGTGACGGACGCCGCCCCATGCTCCCAGAGATCGGCGCAGATGTCGTGGGCCGAGTTGTTGGAGCCGATGACGACGCAGTTCTTGCCGCGATAGCCCTCGCCGCCGCGATGCTGGCTCGAATGATGCAGCGTGCCGGCGAAGCGGGTCGCGCCCGGCACGTCGATCACGTTCGGGATGCCGGACATGCCGGTGGCCAGCACCAGATGCGTCGGATGCAGAGTGACGGTCTGGCCCTGGCGGTCGACGACCACCTCCCATTTGCCCGAGGCCTCGTCATACCGCGCGCCGGTCACCTCGCTGGAGGTCCAGACGTTCAGCTCCATGACGCGGGCATACATCTCCAGCCAGTCGCCGATCTTGTCCTTCGGCGAATAGACCGGCCAGTCGTCCGGGAAGGGCAGATAGGGCATGTGGTCGTACCAGACCGGATCGTGCAGGCAGAGGGATTTGTAGCGGCGCCGCCAGCTGTCGCCCGCGCGCGCGTTCTTCTCGACAATGATCGTCGGCACGCCGAGCCGCCGCAGCCGAGCGCCGAGCGCCAATCCCCCCTGACCGCCGCCGACGATGACCGTGTAGGGCTGGCGGCTGAAGCCCAGCTGCTCTTCCTCCTCCAGCCGCCGTTCCAGCCATGTGGTGCGGCCCTGATGCACGCCATGCTCGGCGCCGAAGGCGCGGCGGCGGCCCTTCTGCTCCTCGTGGCCCTTCAATTCCTCCATGGAGGTGAGCAGCGTCCAGGCCCGGCCGTCGCGCAGCCGCAGATGGGCGATGCCCCGCGCCTGCGCCGTCTCGAAGGTGAACCAGCCGCTGACGACGCCGTTCTCCTCGCTCGCGTCGTCGACCACCGTGAAGCGGCTGGGCGCCGCGTCGGCGAGGCGTGCCTCCAGCATGGCACGGATCGCGGGACGACCTTCGCTCGTGGTGATGTTCCAGGTGAAGGCGAGAAGGTCGCGCCAGTAGCAGACTTCCGCGAACAGCGCCGCTGTGCCGTCGATGTCCCGCGCTTCCAGCGCTCTCGCGAAGTCAGCGACCCAGGCCTCGACCGCCGCATGCGGATCTCTCATGGCAATCCTCCCTCACCCGGCGCTTCTTCTGGTGCCGATGGAGGCAAGCTTCGGCAGGCGGGTGAAGCTCGTCAAGTCAAAGCTGCCCCGACTTAGCTCGCCCCTCGGTGGCGGCCCGCGTGGTTGCCGCCCCTCTCGCGGGCAGGCAGGATCGCCCGGAACACGGGGAGGCGGCGGCTCATGGAACAGACGTGGCGGTGGTTCGGCCCTGGTGACGCGGTGACACTGCGCGACATTGCCCAGACCGGCGCCACCGGCATCGTGACGGCGCTGCACGACATTCCCTACGGCGTCGTCTGGACGCCGGAGGCGATCGCCGAACGCCGCGCCTCGATCGAGGCCGACCCCGCGCTCGGTCTCCGCTGGAGCGTCGTCGAGAGCCTGCCGATCCATGAGGACATCAAGCGCGGCACCGGTCGCCTCGACGCGCTGTTCGACGCCTACCGCCAGTCGCTCCGCAACCTCGCGGCCGGGGGCCTGCGCACGGTCTGCTACAACTTCATGCCGATCCTCGACTGGACGCGGACCGAGTTGCGGGCGCCGCTGCCGGGCGGCGGCAACGCGCTCCGCTTCAACGCGCACCAGATCGCGGCATTCGACTGCTTCATGCTCGCCCGCCCCGACGCCGAGGCCGAGTATGAGCCCGGATTGCTGGCGAGGGCGCGCGCATGGTTCGACGCATCGAGCCTCGCGGATCAGGACGCGCTATTGGCGACGATCATGGCGGGGCTGCCGGGCGCCTATGACCGCTATGACGTCCCGAGCCTGCGCCGGATGCTCGCGAGCTACGACGGCATCGACAAGGCCGCGCTGCGGCAAAACCTGGCGCGCTTCCTGCGCGAGGTCGTGCCGACCGCCGAGGAGTTCGGCATCCGCCTCTGCATCCACCCGGACGATCCGCCGCGCCCGATGTTCGGCCTCAGCCGCATCGTCTCGAACGCTGAGGACATCGCTTGCGTGCTGGCCGCCGTGGACAGCCGAGCCAACGGCCTGACGCTCTGCACGGGCTCGCTCGGCGCGGGCGCGGGCAACGACGTGCCGGAAATCGCGCGCCGCTTCGCCGACCGCACATGGTTCGCCCATCTCCGCAATGTCGCCAAAGAGCCCGACGGGTCCTTCATGGAGGCCGACCACCTCGGCGGCGACGTGCCGATGGTGCCGGTGATCCAGGCGCTGCTGGAGGCCGCTGGCCAGCGCCGTGCCGCCGGAGACGCCCATTGGCGCATCCCGATGCGCGCCGATCATGGCCATGAGCTGCTCGACGACGTGGGGAAGAAGACGCATCCGGGCTACCCGGTGATCGGCCGGCTGCGCGGGCTCGCGGAACTGCGCGGCGTCATGAGTGCCGTCGCAGAGCTTCGGAACTTGCCGATTTGAACCGTCAGGCGCGCTGCTTGGCGCGCGAGACGATCTGCGTCGGGCTCACGAAGCGCAGCGCGATCAACAGCCAGATCAGCGTCGAGGCCATGTAGACCACGGCCATGACATCGACCTCCTGCCCCGCGCGCACACCTGAGGCGAAGACCGCGTAATAGAGCGCGACGACCAGCGTCTGGCTGGTCGGCCCGGCGGTCAGGAAGGTCAGCTCGAACATCGCGATGGTGCGCACCATGACCAGCAGCAGCCCGGCGAGGATGCCCGGCAGCAGCAGCGGCATCAGCACGCGGATGAAGAGGCTGAAGGTGGAAGCGCCGAAGACGCGCGCCGCCGCCTCGATCCGCGGGTCGATCTGCTCGATGAAGGGGATCATGACCAGCACCATGAAGGGCACGGTCGGCACGAGGTTGGCGAGGATGACGCCGCCCATCGTGCCGCCGAAGCCGAACTTGTAGAGCAGCGTCGCGAGCGGAATGCCGTAGGTCAGAGGCGGCACCAGCAGGGGCGCGAGGAAGATGAGCATGACCGCCTGCTTGCCCGGGAAGTTGCGGCGCGCGAGCGCATAGGCGGCGGTGACGCCGAGCACCCCCGCGATGACGACGACGGCCGCCACGATCTCGAAGGTCACGATCAGAACGTCGGAGAGCTGGAAATCCGCCCAGGCGTCCGAATACCAGTGCGTCACGAAGGCCGGCGGAAGCCACGTGCCGAACCAGCGCGCGGCGACGGAGTCGATGACCACGACGGCGATGACCGCGAGGACGTTCAACACGAAGATGACGACGGCGGCCCAGATGGCGATGCGCCATAGCCGGCCGGCGAGCCCGTCTTCCCGGATCATGGCGTCATCCCTTCGTGCCCCCGACCGGACCCCGGTAGAAAAGCTGGCGGCTGGCCAGCACGGCGATCACGATGACAAGCTGGACCCCGCCCATGATCATCGCGATCGCGGAGCCGAGCGAGTAGTTGTATTGCTCGAACGCCGCCTGATACGCCGCGATGGCGATCACATGCGTGCTGCCGGCGGGCGCGCCGAGCAACACCGCCGAGGGGAAGACCGAGAACGACTGCACGAAGGAGAGGCAGAAGGTCACGGCGAGGCCCGGCGCCAGCAACGGCAGAAAGATGCGCATGAAGCGGTTCCAGGCGCCCCCGCCGAGCGTCGCCGCCGCTTCCTCCAGCGCCGGATCGATACCGCTGACATAGGAGAGCGTGAGCAGAAAGGTGAAGGGAAAGCCAGTCAGCACCAGCGAGGCGAAGACGCCCCAGTAGTTGTTGGTGAGTTCCAGCGGCCTGCCCGAGATGTGCAGCAGCATCAGCACGCGGTTGAACCAGCCGTGCGGCCCGAGATAGGTCAGCAGACCTTGCGCCACCAGAACGGTGCCGAGCGTCATCGGCAGCAGCAGGATCGTCGTCAACGTCCTCTGCCGCCGCATCAGCCGCACGCGGAAGGCGATTGGCAATGCCAGCAGAATGCTCAACAGCGTCGTCGGGAATGCGAGCGCCAGCGTGTGCCAGATCGTCGACCGCAGGAACGGGTCGCTGAAGAACTTGTGGTAGTTCTCATAGAACGGCCCGACCTTCGGCGCGAAGGAGACGATCAGCCCGTAGATGAAGGGATAGACGAACAGCCCCACCAGCGCGAGCAGCGCGGGCAGCACGAGCAGGGTGATGCTGTCGATGCCACGCGCCGCGAGCCGCTGCCGCAGCGACATCCTGGCCGGCGTTACGGCCTGTGGCGAGGCGGCGGTCGCGCTCACGATCCGTCCTCGGCGAAGACCAGGATCTGGGACGGCGGTGTGGAAAGGCCGACCGCTTGCCCGACCGAGTGCCGCATCTCGCTGCGGAAGAAGACATCCGTGCCGTCTGCGAGGCTTGCCGTGCCGAAGAAGGCGCGCCCGCGATACTCGATCGTACGCACCGTGCCGCCGATGCTCGTCCTTTCCGCCGTCGCGAGGAAATCCTCCGGGCGGATCATCAGGGTCACGGTCTGGCCGACCGAGACCGGGTTGCGCGCCACGGCCTCCACCACCGCGCCGCCCGCCTCGACCGTCACGCGGCCGTCCTGCATCGACCGGACACGGCCATGGATGCGCGTGCGAAAGCCCATGAACTCGGCCACATCCGCGTGCAGCGGGCGCTCGTAGAGGTCCTCGGGCGTGCCGGTCTGGCGGATCATGCCCTCCTGCATCACCACGATGCGGTCGGCCATCGAAAGCGCTTCGTCCTGGTCATGGGTGACGTAGATCGTCGTCGAGCCGATGGCGTCGTGAATGCGCCGGATCTCGGCCCGCATCTCGAGCCGCAGCTTGGCGTCGAGGTTCGACAGCGGCTCGTCCATCAGAACCACCGGGGGCCGGATGACGATGGCGCGCGCGATCGCCACGCGCTGCTGCTGGCCGCCAGACATCTGGCCGGGGAGCTTGTCGCCCTGGGCATGAAGCCGGACGAGCGACAGGGCCTCGTCGATCCGCGCCTCGGCCTCCTTCCTCGGCACCTTCTGCATGGCCAAGCCGAAGCCGACATTCTTGCGCACGGTCATGTGCGGGAAGAGCGCGTAGCTCTGGAACACCATGCCGAAGCCGCGCTGTTCCGGCGGCAACTCGTCGATGCGCCGCTCGCCGAGATTGATGCGGCCGCCGGTCAGCGGCATCAGCCCAGCGATGCAGTTGAGCGCGGTCGTCTTGCCGCAGCCGGACGGCCCGAGCAGCGCCACGAACTCGCCGGGGGCGATGGTGAGGTCGATACCCCGGAGCGCGGAGAAGCTGCCGAAATCGCGCCGCAGCCCCGCGAGTTCGAGCACGCTGCGCGATTGAGGCGAACCCGGCCCTCCGGCCGGGCCGCCACGCGGCAGGAAAGCCCCGTCCGAGGCGCTTCGCTGCAGAACCCGGGTGTCGGTCATAACTCAACCCTTCCCGTCAGCCCTTTTCGTCAACCCTTCTGGGCACCGATACGCTGGTCCCACATCTGGAAGGCAGTCACCATCTTCTGGGCGTCGAGCGGGATTTCCTTCGGATAGCCAGCGATCCACTTGTCGTATTCGGGCCGGCCATAGGTCTTGATGGCCTCCTGCGAGTCCTGTGGCGCCATGTCGAGCGTAACGCCCGCGACCGCCGGACCGGGATAGAAATAGCCCTGATCGTAGGCGAAGGCCTGCTGCTTCTTCTGCAGCATGAAGTTCATGAGGTCGATCAGGACGGCGATCTTGTCCTTCGAGACGCCCTTCGGGATCACCATGTAATGCGCGTCGGTGACCCAGCGGAAGTTCGCCAGCTTGCCGACCTCCGCCTGCTTCGGCACGATGCCGAGCACGCGCGGATTGATGTCCCAACCCGTCGTCGTCACGATGATGTCGCGCGTGCCTTCCCCGAGTTCGCGCATCGTCTGGGTGGTGCCGCCCGGATAGTATTCGATGTGCTGGCCGATCTCCTTGAGATAGCCCCAGGTCTTGTCCCAGCCATTGACCGGGTCGTGCGGGTCCTTGTCGCCCAGGATGTAGGGCAGCCCCATCAGCCAGGTGCGGCCGGGCCCGGAATTCGACGGGCGCGCATACATGAACTTGTTGTTGTTCTGCTTCGCCCAGTCCAGCAGCTCCTGCGCTGTGGTCGGCACCGTCTTGACCGCGTCGGGCATGTATTCGATCAACGGCCCGGACGGGTAATAGGTGACGATGACGCCGTGGTTCTGCGCGATCGCCTGCATCTTCCAGGCCTGCGGGATGTAGATCTGCTGCAGGTCCGGCAGATCGGACATATAAGGCTTGAGATCGAGCCAAAGATGCTGGCTCAACCCGGCGGAGAGCGCATCCGTGCCGGTCAGCACGAGGTCGATGCCCATCATGCCGGCCTGCTGCATGGCGCCGATCTTGGCCGGAAGCTCAGGCGCCGGCGCCTTGGTGAAGGCGAAGCGGGACACCACGCCCGGTTTCGCCTGACGGTAGGATTCGATCGCCTTCTGGGTCAGAGCGAGATTGCCGGCGACATCGACGATGGTAATCTCCACCGCATGCTTCGGCATCGGCAGGGCCGCGAACGCGGCGCTCGGCAAGGCAGCGCCGGCTGCCGCCGCGCCCATGCCACCGATGACGGTTCTCCGTAAAATCATCTTGTCGTTCTCCCTCATGCCGCCTTCGGACGGTATCGCGCCTTCGGCGTCTCTGTTGTTGATCGTCTATTGGCTCAAAGCTTGTATGTTCTCTTGGCGAGATTGTAGGCGAGGTCGGCCGCGACCTCATGCGCCTCGTCTTCGTCGAGCCGATGATCGGCGACGAGGTTCGCGAGGAAGGCGCAGTCCACGCGGCGGGCCATGTCATGCCGCGCCGGAATCGACAGATACGCGCGGGTGTCGTCGTTGAAACCCACGGTGTTGGCGAAACCTGCCGTCTCCGTCGTGAGTTCGCGAAACCGCTTCATGCCGTCCGGGCTGTCGAAGAACCACCAGGGCGGCCCGAGGCGCAGACACGAGTAATGACCCGCGAGAGGCGCCAACTCACGGCCATAGCTGGTCTCATCGAGCGTGAAAAGCACGAGCGTCAGCCGTGGATCGTTGCCGACCGCATCGAGCAGCGGCTTGAGCGCGCGCACATAATCGGTCGCCATCGGAATGTCGGCGCCCATGTCGGTGCCGAACCTCGCGAACAGCGCAGGGTTATGGTTACGGAACGAGCCTGGATGCAGCTGCATCACGAGCCCGTCCTCGGTGCTCATGCGCGCCATCTCGGTCAGCATCTGCGCGCGGAAAAGCTCGGCCTGTTCGGGGCTCGCGGCACTGCCCATGACCGTATCGAACAGCGAGGATGCCTCGGCGAGCGGCAGATCGGCGGTGCGGGCGGTCGGGTGACCATGATCGGTCGATGTCGCACCGAGGCCTTTGAAGAAGGCGCGCCGGATGCGATGAGCTTCCAGGTATCCGGCCCAGTTCGTCGGCGTGCCGGCAAGCGCCGTCAGACGCTCGACATTGCCGCGAAAGCCCTCGCGTTCTGGGTCGACCGTGAAATCCGGGCGGTAGGCGGGCAGCACGCGCCCACTCCAGCCAGATCGGCGGACGGTCGCGTGACCCGCGAGATCGCTCAGCGGGCTATCCGTGGTGGCGATGGCCTCGAGATTGAAGCGCTCATAGAGAGCGCGCGGGCGGAACTCGGGGCGCGGCAGGCACTCGGCGATCCGGTCATAGAGCCGGTCGGCGGTTTGCGCCGTCAAACGCTCCTCGATGCCGAACAGGTCCGCGAGCGACTGCTCGAACCAGAGGCGCGTCGGCGTGCCGCGAAAGAGCGTGTAGTGCTGGGCGAAGATGCGCCAGATCGCGCGCGTGTCGGTCTCGACCGCGCCGCCGTCGCGACGGGGTATGCCGAGCGCCTCGAGCGCCACGCCCTGCGAATAGAGCATGCGGAAGATGTAGTGGTCGGGCTGGACGAACAGCGTCGCCGGGTCGCTGAACGGCGCATCCTCGGCATACCAGCGCGGATCGGTATGGCCGTGCGGCGAGAGCAGAGGCAGCTTCGCCACGGACTGGTAGAGGCGGCGCGCGATGGCGCGGGCGCCGGGGTCGATCGGCAGCAGCCTGTCGGGATGAAGCGCCACGATGTTCCGTTTCCCCGCATCTTTTTCGTTGCCGAGCGGGACCTTGGAAGTGATATATTAGTATGTCAAGTCACATCTCCCGCTCCGGGAGAGGAAGCGGCGAGGATCGTCACACGATATGGATACTGCCCTCGCCGAAGCTCAGCGGCCGGAACGGGTGACAAGCGCGGTCGCCATCTACAAGCGCCTGCATGCCCTCATCCTCAGCATGGCCCTCCCCCCTGGCGCCGCGCTGCAGGACAAGATCCTGAGCGCGCAGTTCGCGGTCAGCCGCACCCCGGTGCGTGAGGCGCTGATCCGTCTCGCCGAGGACGATCTGGTCGAGATCTTCCCGCAGTCGGGAACCTTCGTCTCCCGCATCAAGGCGAACGCCATCCCCGAGGCTCTGGCCATCCGCGAGGCGCTGGAAAGCGTCACCGTGGGACGCGCGGCCGAACATCACGTCCCGGCCGATCTCGACCGGCTCGACCGCGTGCTGGGCCTGCAAGCCTCGCTCGCGGCGCAGGGCGACACGGCGGGCTTCCATGAAGCCGACGAGCGGTTTCATGAGATCATCGGCGAGATCTCGACGCATCGCGGCATTTGGCGGCTGGTGAAGCAAGTCAAGGTGCAGATCGACCGAACGCGGCGGCTCACGCTTCCGGCGCCCGGTCGGATGCCGCAGGTTATCGCCGAGCATCGCGTCATCCGGGATGCAATCGCGACCGGCAGTGCCACGGTGGCGCAGGCAGCAATGACACGTCACCTGCGCGTGGTGATCCCCGACCTCGAACGCCTCAGGCGCGAATATCCGGACTACTTCGTCTGAGGCAGGCTCTGTTCGGCAAAGCGCCCCAGGGCGAAGGGGATGAGATCGTCCCCGGCACCCGCGACGGATGCGGCGACGGCCTCGCCCAATGCGGCCGAGTGCTTGAAGCCGTGCCCCGAGCAGGCCGACACCACCATGACGTTTTCGAGGTCCGGCATTCGGTCGACGAGAAAGCCGGAATCCGGGGTGACGGTATAGAGGCAGGCGGCGGCGCGCGTCACGTCGCCGCCGACGCCGCGCAACCGCCCCGCCACGTGCCGCGCGAAGATCGCGGCGGATTCCGATGCCGGCACATCACGAGAGACCGTCTCGGGTGAGGTCGCATCGGCATACCGCTCGCTCGCGACCTTGATCACGCCGCTGCCGCCAAGGGCCGGGAAGCCGTAGAAGTAGTCCTCCTCGGACGCGCCATGCATCCAGAGGAACACGGGAAAGCGGTCAGGACCGTAGGCCACCGGATCGGCCGGAAACCAGTGCAGGCTCTGCCGATAGACGCGCAACAGCCTGGCGGTTGACGGGTCCACCATCTGCGGCAGCCACGGCCCGGTCGCCATGACGACGCGACCCGCCTGCAGACGCCCGCACTCGGTCTCGACCTCGACGCCGCTGCCGATCCGGCGGACACCGGTCACCCGCTCGTTCCTCCGCACCACCGCGCCGAGCGCCTGAGCCCGCTGGAGCTGGACCGCGATGCAGCGCTCGGGGAACAGCACGCCCGCGCTCGGCTCATACAGCGCGCGCTCATCGCCGCGAAGACCAAGCTGCGGGAAGCGCCGTCCGATCTCCGCGCTTGCCAAGACCTCATGCGGGATGCCGTGCCGGGATAGGATGCCGATCGCGCGGTTGAGAAAGTCCTCACGCCCGTGATGCGGCGTCGGCACCTCGGAACCGATGAGGAGTCCGCCGGTCTGGAGCATGAGCGTCTCGCGGGTCTCGGCCTCCAGCATCCGCCACAGGTCGTGCGAGCGCCGGACGAGCGGGATATAGGCGTCCCCCTCCCCCACCGCGAGCCGCGTGATCCGGCTTTCGCCATGGCTCGAGCCGAGGTTGTGCGGCGGGTCATGGCGGTCGATGCCGATGGCGCGGACCCCTTGCTTCGCCAGATGATAGAGCGTGGCGCTACCGACCGCGCCGAGGCCGAGCACGATCACATCGGCCGTCTGCATCTCGATACCCAAGGCGATCAGGCCGGAGCCGCTGCGCGCCAACCCTGGATGGCTGCCCAGTCGGACTCCAGCGCCCGGAAGCGGGATAGCGCGAAGCTCGAGATATCGGCGAAGCTGCAGGCGCCATCGGTCACCAGCTCGGCGATGGCGTGGCCGCTCGCGGGCGATAGTCCGAAGCCGATGCTGGAGAGCGTTGCCAGAACAACGTTGCCGGGCTCGGCGGGCTTGTCGATGATCGGACGGCCATCCGGCGTGTTCTCGATGACGCCGGCCCAGCTGCGGATGATCCGCGCATGGGCGGCGCGCGGAAACAGCCGCGCGAGACGCCCGGCGATATGCGTCATCAGCGGCGTCGCGGGCGGCGGCCCCACGAGGTCGCCGAACTCGATCCATTCATGCGGCCCGCCGCCATAGGCGAGGTTCCCGCGCATCGTCTGCCGCCCATAGAGGCCGTTGCCGTCGACGCCGCCAAGCGGCATGAGCGGCAAGGGCTCCGTCACCACCATCTCGGCGCGGGCCGCGACCATCGGCACGTCGAGGCCGAGCAGCGCCGCGAGCCGCCCCGTCGCGGGACCCGCCGCGATCACCGCCGCGTCGCAGCCGATCTCGCCGCGATCCGTGACGACGCCCGTGACGCGCCCATCGGCGGCGCGGCGGAAGCCCTCCACGCGCGTATGCTGCATCAACCGACCGCCATGATCCTCCATCGCCCAGGCATAGGCCTGCACGGTGCGGTGCGGATTGGCGTGGCCGCCGAAGTCGTAGAAGTAGCCGCCGACCACCTCGTCGCCCGCCAGCGGCACAAGCTCCTTCGCTTGGCGCGCATCGAGCAGGCGCGAGCCGAAGCCCTGCCGCTCGGCGTTGCGCACCGCCTGCCCATAGAGCGTCAGCTGATGCTCGTCGAAGGCGAGACGGATGCGCTTCGGCTGGAATTCGGTCGGATAGCCGAGCAGCGCGTCCATCTGCGGCCAAAGCCGCTGCTCCTCGACAAACAGCGGGCTGAAATGGTGGGAGCAGCCGCCGCCGTTCCGCCCCGAGGCGCCCCAGCCGACGATGCCGCTGTCGAGCACGATGACATCGACGCCCTGTCGCGCGAGCCACCAGCCGGCGCTGAGGCCTGTGGCCCCGCCGCCGATGATGACGACGGAGGCGCCGCGGATCGCATCGTCGCTGCTCATTCGCTGGCGACCTCATGGCCCTTGGGGCGGGACGCGGCGGTATAGGTCTCCGGCAAGTCCCAAGGCGGCAGATACTGGGACGGCATGCCGAACCAGGTGTCCCAATGCTGCGCCATCGCCGGGGATTCCTCAGACGCCGCGGCGGCGACCATCAGCGGCAGCGGCCGCACCGGCGCGCGATAGGTGGCGGCGGGGATGCTGCCGTATTCCTCGCCCGTCGCCAAAGCGAGCAGCGCGGTCACCTGTTCGCGGCATCGGCGGCCCTGGCAGACGCCCATCCCCGCGCGCGTCAGGCGCTTCACCTGATCGGGGTTGGGTGGCGCCGCGCCGAGAAGGCTGCGGATGTCGCGGCTGTTGCGGCGGGACGGCCGGGACTCCCAGCCGAGGTAGCGCGGCGGCCGCACCTCGAGAATTTCGCGCGCGGTGACCTCCTCGCATTGGCAGACATGGGCGGTGCCGTCGGTTTCCAGCACGGCGGCGCGGACCCAGTTTAGACGGTAGGCGCCGAGATCGTAGGACGCGGCCGGTGGGGACACCGCCGCCTCGGCGCCTCCGGCGGCGCGGCGGCCCTCGGCGCGCGCGACCTCGGTGTCGAGCGTCTTTTCGGCCCAGATGCCCGCGCAATCGCCGGCCGCGCAGACGCCCGCGATAGTAGTCTGCTGGGCTGGGTCCAGCACCGGCACGACGCCCCCACGCGCGGTGTCGAAGACCGTGCGGCAGCCAAGCGCATCGAGGAGTTCGATCACCGGCACGGCGCCGATCCCGAGCAGGACCGTGTCGCAAGCAATCGTCATCTCGGCCCCGGCGATGGGCGCGCCGTCCGCGCTGACGGGGCCGACCGCCAAAGCCTCGATCGCGTCCGCGCCCTCGGCCCGCTTGGGCGCTTGGCCGAACAACAGTTGCGTGCCGCCCCGCTCAAGCTCCGCCAATAGCGCCTCGGGGCCCGCTGAGGTGGCGTTCGTCTCGATCAGGGCTGCGATCTCGACCCCGGCGGCGCGCAGCGCGAGCGCGCCCTGCAGCGTTTCCGCCGTGCTGCCGAGCACCACGGCGCGCCGGGTGCGGAGAGCGGCGTAGCGCTGGGCAAGGCGCAGTGCGGCCGTCAGGCCCATCACGCCGTCCTTTTCCCAACCCGTGAAGGCGAGGCCCATGTCGCGCCGCCCCGTCGCGACGATGATCCGCTCGGCGCCCACCATCCAGGTGCGTTCGCCGTCCACCAGCCCGGCGACAGGGCCCGGAAGCCAGCCCACCGCCGGACTGGGCGCGTAGAGCCCCCAGCAGGCGGTGCCGAGCCGGATGTCGATCCCGGCCTCGAAAGCTTCCGCGATTTCAGGGGCGCTCGCGACCACGGCTTCCAGCATCGCATTGCGGTTGCGCACGGCCTGGGTCATGCCGCCGCCGAAGTGCAGCGGCAGGTTCTCGCCCATCGTCTCGGGCGCGATGGGGTTTTCGTCCACCAGAACGACAGAACGGCCGAGGCGCGCCGCCTCCATCGCCGCGGCGAGACCGGCGGGACCAGCGCCGATAACGAGAACCTCGACCCGCTCATGCAGGTTGAGCGTTGTGCCAGCAATCGACTTGGGGTCGGGGGTATAAGCGGCCATCCGCGGCTCAGGTCCCCTCACGGTCGAGATGATCCGTCATCTTTCCGCAGTACCAGTCGACGAATTTCAGCACGCCGGCCTCGAGTGCGGGCGAATAGGGGCCGGGCCGGTAGCCGCGCGACCGCACGCCGATCTGGTTGCGCTCGACCAGCGCCTTGTCCTGATCGTTGGTGACGGTCCAGACGCGGAGCAGGTTCTGGAGATCGTAGTCCTGTCCTTCGACGGCCTCGGCGTCCACCAGCCACTTCGTCGTGACGAGCGTCTCCTCGGGCCCGAGCGGCAGCATGCGCACGAGCACGGTGTAGTCGTTGATGCAGTGGTTGAAGGTCGAGGGGTAATGCACCCAGCGCAGCGAGCCATAGGCATCAGGCGGCGCATCGCCCAGCGGACGGTTGACGGCGGGCACGCCATCCATGGTGATGGAGCGGGACTCTCCCGTCAGCGGCAGCCGCACGGCGCGGTAGTGCGGACCCTCGGCGACGGTCGACTTGAAGCCCGCGGCGCTCCACTTGTCCCAATAGGCCTGGATCTGACCGGCCTCGGAGGGATTGGCGAAGTCGTAGATGTCGAGGAAGGTGCGCATCAACTCGCCGTGGCCGGTCGCGCAGTGGTAGCACTCGCGCGAATTCTCCATGACCATCTTCCAGTTGCCGTGCTCGACGAGGTCAGCCTCGAAAGCAACCTTGGCGCTCTCGAGCCGGTGCGGGGCGAGCCGGACCGCGAGGTCGGCCTCATAGGGCGCGAAATCGGGCGGCTCGTCGGCGAGGCTCACATAGACGGTGCCGCCGACGGTCCGCACATGCACGGGAAGCAGCGGGAATTCGCTCACGTCGAAGTCCGGCGGCATGTATTTCGCGTGCGCCAGCGTGCCGTCGAGCCGGTAGGTCCAGCGGTGATAGGGGCAGATGAGCGCCGGCGTGTGCCCGCGCGAGGCGTCGCAAAGCCGGGAGCCGCGATGGCGGCAGGTGTTGTAGAATGCACGCACCCCGCCCTCCCGGTCGCGGAGCACGATGACGGAACTCTGCCCGATGGTGACGGTGACGTAGTTCCCGGGTTTCGGAATCTCGCATGTGGCGCAGGCGAAGATCCACTCACGCTCGAAGATCGCGGCGAGGTCCTGCGCATAGATGCCGGGGTCGGTGTAGAAGGCTCCCGGCAGGCCGAAACCGGGCTTCCGGCCCGCCAGCATCTCCCTTAGCGAGAGCGTGCCCGCGCCCATGTCGGGCGTGTCGGAGATCGAGAGGCGACTGTCCATCGGGGCGTCCTGTCACACACGCCCCATCTGACCTCAAATTCCCGAAGATGGCCAGAGCCGGGAGCAATCGCGCCCGCTCTCACCCCGCGATGTCGACCCATCCGCTTCGTTCCGCCGAATGCAGGATGGCATCGGCCACGAGCTCGTTGAGGTATCCATCGCGGAAATTCGGCGATGGCTGACGCTTCTCCATGATGGCACTCACGAACAGGTGGCATTCGATGATCTTGGTCTCGCCGTAGCCGATGCCGAGCGCCGGGATCGGCCAGAGCCCCTCGCCGAAGGGATGCGCGGGCCCGGTATAGATCGTGCGGAAGCCGCGCCGATCGGCCGGATCGTCCGCGAACATCACCTGCAACTCGTCCCGCCGTTCGTAGTTGAACAGGATGGACCCCTGGCTGCCGTGGATCTCGAAGGTCAGGTAGTTGTTGCGGCCGTAGGCATTGCGTGTTGCTTCGAGCGAGCCCACGGCGCCGTCCTGGAAGCGCAGCAGCGTGATGACCTCGTCGTCGACATCGACGGGCGCCGTCGGCACGCCGCTCAGCTTGGTGGAGGCGCCAAGCTTGTCGGTGGAACTGTTCTGTATCGGACGCTCGGTGATGTAGGTACGCGTCAAGGCGTTGACGGCCGCGATTTCGCCCACGAGGTAGCGCGCCATGTCGATGACATGGGTCGCTATGTCGCCGACCGCGCCCGATCCCGCGATCTTCTTCTGGAAGCGCCAGGAAAGGGGACCGTTCGGGTCCGCCGACCAATCCTGCAGATAGGTGCCACGAAAGTTGAGGATCGTGCCGATGCGGCCTTCCTCGATGAAGCGGCGGGCGAGTGCCACCGCCGGCGTGTGGCGGTAGTTGAAGGCCACCATATGCGTGACGCCCGCGGCTTCCACCGCGTCCAGCATCGTCTTCGCCTCGGCGGCCGTGCGGGCCAGCGGCTTTTCGCAGATCACATGCTTGCCGGCCTGCGCGGCGGCGATTGCGATTTCCGGATGGCTGTTGTTCGGCGTCACGATATCGATGATGTCGATCTCGGGGTCGTCGATGACGCGGCGCCAGTCGGCGACGCCGCGCGCGAAGCCGAGGCGGTTGGCGGCATCCGTCGCGAGGTCGTCGCTGACATCGGCGACCGTGTGACGCACGGGAATCGCGGGCGCGGGCCAGAAGAACATCGGCATCGCCGCATAAGCCAAGGCATGCGCCTTGCCCATGAAGCCGCCGCCGATCATGCCGACATTGAGACGCTGCATGAGCGTGATCCTCCTCAGGAGACCGATGAGTTCTGGCGGTTCAGCCAGTCGAAGCTGGCACGCGCGCCGGCAGCGGGATCGGGCCAGGAATCAAGCTCGACCGTGATCCAGCCGTCGAAGTTTCGCGCACGCAGAACGTCGAGCGTCGGCCGCAGATCGAGATCGCCGCGATCCAGCGGTGTGAAGGCGAAGGGGCTGCGCTGCCAGCCCTTGAGGTGGACGTAGGACACGCGGTCGTAATGCTCGGCGATGAGCGCCGCCGGATCGCCGCCGGCGGCCGCGAGGTGCGCCGTGTCGGGACAGAAGCCGATGCGCGTATGGGCGAAGACCTGCGCGATCTCCCCCGGCGTCTCGGCCATCGTCGTCAGGTGCGGATGGTAGTGTGCGGAGAGGCCGTGTTTCTCGGCCAGATCGGCAACGCGGTCGAGCGCCGCGCCGAGGCGCTGATAGTCGCCATCGCGCACCCCGCTTGCGCGCTTCGCGCCGCCGCCGACGACGAGATGAACGGCGCCCGCCTCGGCCGCCAGCGCCGCGACCCTTTCGATGCGCCAGAACTCGTCGTCCAGAATGTCGGGATAGATGAAGTTGGCGCCGCTATAGGCCGCCAGCAGGCGCAGGCCGTGATCGGACAACTCCCGACGGAAGTCACCAATGTCGCCAGCGCGCTCCATGAGATTGCCGTCGAAGACTTCGATGGCCGTGTATCCGGCCGCGGCGATCTCCGCAGAGGCCCGGCGCATGTCTCCAAAGGTCTGGTAGTAGAGATCCTTGATGGAGGTAACGCCGACAGGATGGCCGCCGAGCGGCCCCCAGCAGTTCGCGTGATAGGCGAGGTTCGCCATCGTCGATTTCTTCCCCAGCGGCCCGCTGAACGCGGGCGATTTCGTTGTTCCGCAGACCATAGGTTCGTTCGGGGCAAAAGCCAACCGAGGCGGCCTTCGCGCGGAGCTTGACAGCGAGCGGATGCCGGGCCGCCAATGGACGATCCCTCATTCGGCACGACGCCCAAGGAATCAACGTCCCATGTCCCAGATGCTCACCGGAAAGGTCGCCGCCGTCACGGGTGCCAGCTCCGGCATCGGCCGTGCCATCGCGATGAGCTTTGCCGCGGAAGGCGCCATCGTTGCGCTCTCGGATGTCACGACGGCACCGAAGGAAGGCGGCGACCCGACCGCCGATCTGATCCGCCAATCCGGCGGCGAGGCGCTCTACACCACTGTCGATGTCGCGCGCTGGGCGGATGTCGATGCCTGGATAAGCGAGGTCGTGCAACTCTTCGGCCGCCTGGACATCATGGTGAACAATGCCGCGACCTTCTCCGGCACGGCACTCGCGGACACGAGTTCCGAACAATGGGAGGAGGTGATGGGCGTCAACATGACCGGCGTGTTCAACGGCTGCAAACGCGCGGTGCAGCAGATGCTGACGCAGGAGCCGCGCGCGGAGGCGCGTGGCCGCATCATCAACCTTGGCTCGCAGCAGGGCATCGTCACCTCCCCGCGCGACACCGCCTACGGCGTCAGCAAGGCGGGCGCGATCTACATCACGCGGCAGATCGCGGTCGACTACGCGAAGGACCTCATCATCTGCAACTCCATCTCCCCGGGCAAGGTCGTGACCGGGAAGCCGGGACTTCCGATGGACCCGGCGCTGATGGAGAACGCGCGGCGCCGCACGCCCTGGCCAAGGCTCGGCCGCCCGCAGGACATCGCGAACGCCGCCGTCTTCCTCGCGAGCGACCGCGCGACCTTCATCACGGGTGCCAATCTCGTCGTCGATGGCGGCTGGCTGGCGGGGTAATCCGCCGGGCAGCATGGGCGCAACCCCGGCCGCGCGTTAAGGTCGCGCTGCAACGACAAGGAGGCTCCGACCATGGCTCATCGAATTCTGGTGTTCTACGGCTCCTATCGCTCCGACCGCGCGGGCATAAGGCTCGCTCAGTATATCGTTGCCGGATTGTCGGCGCGTGGCGATCAGGCCGAGTTGATCGACGCCAAGGCCATTCAACTGCCGATGCTCGACCGGATGTACAAAGAGCACGCATGCGGCTCGGCACCTCCGGCGCTGGAGACGCTCGCCGCCCAGATCCGCGAGGCGGATGCCTTCGTCTTCGTGACCGGCGAATACAACTGGGGCGTCCAGCCGGGGCTGAAAAACCTCACCGATCATTTCCTGGAGGAATGGTTCTGGCGGCCAGCGGCCATCGCCAGCTATTCGGCGGGCAGGATCGCGGGCGCGCGGGCCGGCTTCGCGTGGCACGGCATCCTCTCGGAAATGGGCATGGTCGTCATCTCGAGCACGCTCACCGTGGGCCCGATCACCGAAACCCTCGATCCCACGGGACAGCCGACGGGTCCGGCGGGCCAGGCGCTCGACCGGTCGTTCGGGCGCTTCGCCGAGGATCTGTCGTGGTGGACGGAAGCCGCGAAAGCGCAGCGCGAGCGCCGCAAGCCGCCCTACTGAGGGCGGCTGCGGTCCGCGGGCTAGGGCGCGGCCTCCACCTTGTCCTGCGTCTTCGTCTCGAAATCGCGGGCGTCGTGGCGCTCGTGCAACTGCATCGACGGCTCGCCGAAGGTGCGGTTGACCATCCGCCCGCGCTGCGCCGCGGGCCGCTCGGCAATCGCGTCGGCCCAGCGCAAGACGTGCTTGTAGTCCTGCACGGACAGGAACTCGCCCGCGTCATAGGTCCAGCCCTTCACCACGGCGCCATACCAGGGCCAGACCGCGATATCGGCGATGGTGTAGTCGGGGCCGGCGAGATAGGTGCTTTCGGCCAGCCGGCGGTCGAGCACATCGAGCTGCCGTTTCGCCTCCATAGCGAACCGGTCGATGGCGTATTCGATCTTGACCGGGGCGTAGCGGTAGAAATGGCCGAAGCCGCCGCCGAGGTAAGGCGCGCTTCCCATCTGCCAGAACAGCCAGGACAGGCACTCCGCGCGCGCGCCGGGCTCGGTCGGCAGGAAGGCGCCGAACTTCTCGGCGAGATACGTCAGAATGGCGCCCGACTCGAAGACCCGGATCGGCGTCGGGCCGCTGCGGTCCATGAGCGCCGGAATCTTGGAATTGGGATTGACCGCGACGAAGCCGCTGCCGAACTGCTCGCCCTCGCTGATCTTGACGAGCCACGCGTCGTATTCCGCGCCGGTATGGCCGAGCGCCAGCAGCTCCTCGAGCAGCACCGTGACCTTCACGCCGTTCGGGGTCGCGAGCGAATAGAGCTGGAGCGGATGGCGCCCGACCGGCAGCTCCTTCTCATGGGTAGGTCCCGCGATCGGGCGGTTGATGTTGGCGAACTGGCCGCCGCTCGCCCTGTTCCAGGTCCAGACCTTGGGCGGAGTATATTCGGGCGCGTCTGTCATATGCGTGGCTCCAGGCGATGTCGGTGCGGCAGATTGAGGTTCTCACGATCATGGTGCCCGTCGCAATGCCGAGGGGCGGCTTTCACGCCATGGTCGTTGACAAGGAGCGGCTGCGGGCCGGACGATGATGAGGCGCAGTTCCTCTGGAGATGTCGACGATGGATGATATCAACCCCCTCAGCGAAACCTCGGCGATGGTAACGCCGTTCCATATCGCCTTCCCGGTCCAGGATCTCGCGGCGGCGCGTGAATTCTACGGGTCGGTCCTCGGCTGCCCGGAAGGCCGCAGCGCCGAAACATGGATCGACTTCAACCTATTCGGACACCAGATCGTGGCTCACCATAAGCCCGGCCCGGTTGCCGACGCCCATCACAACCCCGTCGACGGGCATGACGTGCCGGTGCCGCATTTCGGCGTGGTCCTGACGATGCCGCAATGGGAGGCGCTCGCAGAACGGCTCAAGAGCCGTGGAGTGAGCTTCGTGATCGAGCCCCACATTCGGTTCCGCGGCCAGCCGGGGGAGCAGGCGACGATGTTCTTCCTCGATCCATCGGGCAACGCGCTGGAGTTCAAGGCCTTCGCCGACATGCGGCAAATCTTCGCGACCTGAGTGAAACCAGGGGGCTGCTTGCCCGACATGGGACGGTTGCGCGGCGGCGTGGTTGCCGCCCGCCGCCGAACCGGGCAGGTTCGTCGTCCATGACGGCATATGGCAACACAGTAAGCGCTTCCGCGCTTCTCGGGCGACTTACCACCGCGGCTCTCTGATAGAGGCCGTGCTTGCCCCCGCGCATCGCGCGGATCGCCTACAGCGCCGTGATGAGTTCCCGTCCCATGCCCGCTCTCCCCATTTCCGGCTTTCCCTCGCCCGGCGCGCTCCCGCCCGTTTCGAGGCTGTCCGGCACGCGACTTCGGTGCGGTCGCGCCCGCTGACGGCCAGCGCGCGACCGTAGCCTCGCCGAAACCACTCATCCTCCTCGCCTGACGCACCACCAGAAAGAAACGAGCGCCCCCATGATGCTGAGCGCCCCCGCCGGAAAGTACCGACCCTTCCCGGCCATCGACCTGCCCGACCGACAATGGCCGAGCCGCCGCCTCACCCAGCCTCCCCGCTGGTGCTCGGTCGATCTGCGGGACGGCAACCAATCCCTCATCGATCCCATGGACGGGGAGCGCAAAAGCCGCTTCTTCGACCTCCTGGTGAAAACCGGCTTCAAGGAGATCGAGGTCGCCTTCCCCTCGGCCTCCCAGACCGATTTCGGCTTCGTCCGCAGCCTCATCGAGGGACGGCTGATCCCCGAGGATGTCGACATCCAGGTGCTGACGCAGTCCCGCGAGGAACTCATCCGCCGCACCATCGACAGCCTGGACGGCGTCCATCGCGCCATCGTCCATATGTACAACGCAACGTCGGAGCTGTTCCGCCGCCTCGTCTTCAACCAGGATCGCGCGGGCACGATCGCGCTTGCCGTGTCGGGGACGAAGCTCATCAAGCAGCTGACCGACGAGCGGCCCGGCACGCGCTGGACCTACGAATACTCGCCCGAGACATTCAGCTTCACCGAGACCGAGTTCGCGCTGGAAGTCTGCGAGGCGGTGATGGATGTGTGGCAGCCGACGCCGGAGCGGCCGATCATCCTCAACCTGCCGGCGACCGTGGAAGTCGCAACGCCCAACATCTACGCCGACCAGATCGAATGGTTCTGCCGGCACATGACGCGGCGGGACAGCGCCATCATATCGGTGCATCCTCATAACGATCGCGGAACGGGCATCGCGGCGGCGGAACTCGCGCTCATGGCCGGGGCCGACCGCGTGGAAGGCTGCCTGTTCGGCAATGGCGAGCGCACCGGCAACGTCGACATCGTGACGATGGCGCTGAACCTCTACACGCAGGGCGTCGATCCGGGGCTCGACTTCTCCGACATCCGGAAGGTCGTCCACACCGTCGAGCACTGCAACCAGATCGCGGTGCATCCGCGCCACCCCTATGCGGGCGAACTGGTCTTCACGGCTTTCTCGGGCTCGCATCAGGACGCGATCAAGAAGGGCTTCGCGGCGCGCCAGACCCAGAACGACGCGACCTGGGAAGTGCCTTATCTGCCGATCGACCCCGCCGATATCGGCTGCACCTATGAGGCGGTGATCCGCGTCAACAGCCAGTCCGGCAAGGGCGGCGTCGCCTGGGTGCTGGAGCAGGATCAGGGGCTTCGCCTGCCGCGCCGGTTGCAGATCGCCTTCAGCCGGGTCGTGCAGGACATCGCCGACCGCACCGGCAGGGAACTCACCACCGCCGACATCGTGTCGGCGTTCCGCCGCACCTATGGGCTGGAGGGCACGCCCCACATCGCCCTCATCGACTATACCGTGTCCGGTGCCGACCGCGTCGGCGGCCCCCGCGTCTTCAACGGCCGTGTCGAGGTCGACGGGCAGAGCCGCACCATCACCGGCGAGGGCAACGGCCCGCTGTCGAGCTTCGTCGACGCCCTCCACAAGGGCTGCGGCGTCTCGCTCGACATCGTAAATTATGACGAGCACGCGGTTGGCCGAGGCTCCGGCACGCAGGCTGCGGCCTATGTGGAATGTGTTCTCCCCGACGGGCGCTCGGTCTTCGGCGTCGGGATCGACACAGACAGCGGCGAGGCTTCGATGCGCGCGGTGCTGAGCGCCGCCAACCGAGCAGTTGCGGTTTCGGGAGCCGCGTCATGAGCGGGTCCGATCAGGCGCGGGTCGTCGCGGCGCAGTTCGGTCCCCGCGCGGAGGCGTATCTGCAGAGCGCCGTGCATGCCCAAGGGGCGGATCTGGCGGCCTTCGCGGGCCTGCTTGCGGGAAGCGAGGATGCCCGGCTGCTCGATCTTGGCTGCGGAGGCGGTCACATGGCCTTCACAGCCGCGCCGCATGTCCGCGAGGTCGTGGCCTATGATCTGTCGCGCGACATGCTGGCGGTCGTCGCCCGCGCCGCGACCGAGCGCGGCCTCGGCAATGTCCGGACAGAGCAGGGCGGCGCGGAATCGCTGCCCTTCGCGGATGCCAGCTTCGACTGGGTGGCGTCCCGCTTCAGCGCCCATCACTGGAGCGACTGGACGGCGGGGCTCCGGGAAGCCCGCCGCGTGCTGAAGCCCGGGGGCCGTGGGGTCTTCATCGACGTGGTGTCGCCCGGCGTGCCGGTCCTCGACACATACATCCAGTCGGTCGAGGTGCTGCGCGACACCTCCCATGTGCGCGACTACGCACGGGCGGAATGGGAGGCGGCGCTGGCAGCAGCCGGATTCATCACGCAGGCGACACGCATGCACAGGCTGCGGATGGAGTTCGCGAGTTGGATCGCGCGGATGCAGACCCCTGCCCCGCTCGCGACCGCGATCCGCGCCCTGCAGACGGCGATGGCCGAGCCGGTGCAGCGGCATTTCGCGATCGAGGCCGATGGCAGCTTCATGATCGACGTAGCGACCTTCGAGGTGACGCGGCCGCTGTAGCCCGGGCGCAGGCGGCCGGCTGCTCAGCCGGTCGCCGCGCCCACGCTGTAGCCGCCATCCACCGGCAGGCAGACGCCGGTGATGAACTGCGCGGCGGGGCTCGCCAGGAACACGGCGGCGCCGACGAGGTCCGATGTCGTGCCCCAACGCTTCAGCGCCGAATGCCGCGCGATCGCGTCGTGATTATGCGGCTGCGACCACAATGGCCTGGTCATGTCCGTCTTGTGGTAGCCGGGCGCGATGGCGTTCACGCGGACGCCCTCCGGCCCGAAGGCATGCGCCAATGCGCGCGTGAGGCCCAGCAGCCCCGTTTTGCTCGCGCAATAGGCCGGCACCGAAGCATCCGCCAGATAGGAGAGCATCGAAGCGAAATTGATGATGCAGCCGCCGGTGGCGACGAGATGCTTGCGTGCCGCCATCGCCGTCCGCATCGCGGCATTGAGGTTGATGTCCATGACATCCTCGAAGACGGCCGTCTCGAACTCGGTATCCGGGCGAGCGATGCCTGCGGTGTTGATGAGAACATCGAGACGGTCGAGGCCCAGGATCAGCCGCTCCGTCGCGGTGCGATCCCTGAGATCGGAGTGCTCAAAGACGATGCCGGCATTGGCGGCTTCGGCGCGATCATGCGCGAGCTTCCGCTCCGAGCTTCCCGTGGCCACGACATGAGCACCGAGATCGCAGAAACCGCGCGCGATTTCAAGGCCGATCCCGCTCGATCCGCCGGAGACGAGAACGCTCCGGCTCGCGAAAAGACCCGGCGCGAAGCTCGCGGTCACGGGACTTTGTTGCGCGGTCATTGTACCCGTCCTACCAGCTGGTATAGCCGGCGTCGGCGACGACGATGCTGCCCGTGAGCAGGCTCGCCGCCTCCGAGGCGAGGAACAGCACGACGGAGGCGATCTCGTCCGGCTGACCGACGCGCGCCATCGGCGTCATTTCGATCCATGTCGTCCGAAGCGCGTCGTCCTCCATGCCGAAACGGGTGAGCGGCGTATCGATATAGGTCGGCGCGACGGCGTTGACCCGCACGCCGCGCGTGGCCCATTCCGCCGCCAGCGATTTCGTCAGGTGATGCACCGCCGCCTTGGAGGCGTTGTACGATGCCTGCTCCTGCGGCTTGTTCACGATGATGCCCGACATGGAGCCGATGTTCACGATGCTGCCGCGCTGGCGCTGAAGCATGAAGCGGCCGAAGGCCTGACAGGCCCAGAAAACGCCGTTGAGGTTGATGTCGAGAACCTTGCGCCACTGCTCGGGCGTTGCATCCTCGGCGGGCACACCGCTGATCGCGATACCGGCGCAACAGATGAGCGTATCGACCGGCCCGACATCGCGCTCGATCGCGGCGGCGGCGGCGGCGACCGCCGCCTCGTCCGTCACATCCACGAGACGCCATTCGGCCTTCGCCCCCTGCGCCGCGAGCTTCGCCACACCATCGGCACCGATGGCTTCGTCGCGTTCGAGGATGACGATACGCGCGCCCATCTGCGCCAGCGCCTCGGCACAGGCGAGGCCGATCCCGCGACCGCCACCAGTGATGACGGCGATGCGGCCCGTGAAATCGTACTTATCGATATAGCGTGTCGGCATTCTTTGCTTCCTCTCCGCTCAGGGCGATGCCGGCGCTGCGGCTTCCGCCGCTTCGAGCATCGTCCAATAGGCATGGCTGTTGTCGTAGGCGTGGTCGAAGATCGGCGCCAGCCGTGCGTAGATGTCCGCCCAGGCGGGGACCGGCTGCACCTCACCCGTCACCCGCACAAGACGGTCGGTGGCGTCCGCCAGATCGGCATAGAGACCGATCCCCGTGCCTGCCAGCATCGCACAGCCGAGCACGCCGCTTTCCTCGGCCGCCGTCGTCACGATCGGGCAGCCATAGATGCTTGCTTTGATCTCGAGCCACAGGCGCGTCTTTGCGCCGCCCCCAGCCGCGACCATGCGCTCCACCGTGTTTCCGCCAGCGGTCATGATGCGCAGGTTGCGCGCGGCTGCAAAGGCGACGCCTTCCATCACCGCGCGGTGCAGATGCCCGGCGCCATGGCTGCTCGTCAGCCCGATGAACTGCGCGCGCGCGTTGGTGTTGCGCCCGAGCCTCTCGCCATTGAGGTAAGGCAGGAACAGCAGCATGCCCGATCCGGCGGGCGCGCCCTCCGCCAGCGCCACGATGCGCTCATAGTCGTAGGCCTTCTCGTGGAAGGCGCGCCGCGCCCAGCGCATGGCGTCGCCGCCCGCATCTAGGATCGTGAAGGCAGACCAGTTCGGCCCTGCACCCCGAACATTCGTTATCACATCGTCGAGTACGGGTGCCTCGGTGCAGAGGGTGAGGAGCGTCGAGGTGCCGGTCACGTCGGAGGCGAGGCCCGGCGCGCTGACGCCCGAGCCCAGCAGCGCCGCCGGATAGTCGCTGATGCCGACGACGACGGGAATGCCCTCAGGCAGACCGGTCTCGGCCGCCGCGCTTGGCGAGACGCCCGCCAGCACCTCCTGCGGTTCGCGGATCGGCGGCAGCAGCGCGATGTCGATGCCAAGCAGCGCGGCGAGACGCCCGCTCCACCCGCCGCGCTCCGCGTCATAGAGGTATGTGCAGGAGGCTTCGGGCGCGTCTATCGCAAGCTGCCCGGTGAGCTTGAAGTTGATCCAGTCCTTGGGCGCGAGCACGACGGCGGCGCGCGCATAGGCGGCCGGGCGATGCGTCTTGAGCCATTGCAGTTTGAAACCCCACCACGCGACGGATGGCGGATTGCCGGCAAGCGGCAATAGAGCCCGCCAGTCCTGCTTCGCGAGAAAGCGATCCACCTCCGCGCGGTTCCGCTTGTCGTTCCACAGAGGCACAGCGTCGAGCGTCGGATCGCCGTCGGCATCGATGAGCACGGTGCCGTGCATCTGCCCGCAAGCGCCGATGGCCGCGATACGGGCGGCGGCATCGGGCACCCCATGAAGCACGCGGCGGATGACGGCGACCGCCCCGCCCCACCAGTCGGCAGGCCGCTGTTCCGACCAGCCGAACTGCGGCACGATCTGCTCGTGCTCCTGCGCCGCGAAGCCGAGGGTCTCGCCGCTGGCAGTCAGCAGGGCAGCACGAACGCTCCCCGTGCCCACGTCGATTGCGAGCAGGAGGTCGCGCGGGATCAACGGCCGCCCGCGGAGGAGGTGTCGCCGCTGGGGTGCCGGAGCATGACCCTATTCATGTGACGTCGCCTCCCAGCATCCGTGCCGATGCGTTCGGCGACGCACGGCTTTGTTGGTTGGTAGCGATACAACAGGCGATCCAGCGCAAGGTCAAGCCTTCTCGGCCAAAAACAGCTCCGCTGTCGTGCAGAAGGTTGCGTTTTGCACGCGAAAGTGTAGCAATACTACGCGCAACACCGACACTCTGCCCTGGAGGGCCATCTTATGTCGCTCCCTCTTCCCGCCCGGGTCTCCATAGACGCCGAGACCGGCGCCATGACCGGCCGCACGAGACGCTACGAGAAGCGCTTTGACGACCTCAGCGGCCTATTCGCGGACGAGCCCGCCTTGGCCGCGATCCTCAGGGCGCGTGGGCACGAGATCGCCTATCAGGTCGACGAGTACCGTCCATCGGAGCGCGCGGGCGACGTGATCTTCGGCACGAGCACGCTCTATCCGGGCAGGATCGGTGATGAGTTCCTGATGACGCGGGGGCACATCCACCGCCTCAGCGACCGGCCCGAG
>JABBOH010000043.1:14965-25223 GCA_019351895.1 Pseudomonadota bacterium | reverse complement strand
CCACACCGAAGCTGCGCAGCTTCTCTGCGACCAGGGCGCTGGTGCGCGGCAACTCGAAGCCGAGTTCAGGATGCGTGTGCAGATCCCGGCGCCAAGCGGTCATGTCTTCGTGGAAGTCGGCGATGCGATTGATGATCGGCATGGGGAGGCTCCGCGGTGAAGCCGTATGGTGCAGCGCACGGCCGCGAGGCGGCAACCCCCAGCCGTTTCGGCGCCAAGCGTTCCGGGCCTAGGCGTTCCGGAAGGCGGCGAGTTCGTGGCGCCAGGGAAGATCGGCGCCCCTTCGCCCACAGGTGATCGCCGCGGCGGCCACGGCCACGCCGAGCGCCACCTCAAGCTCCGGCAGCGACAGATCATCGAGCCCCGCGAGGGTCAGGCGGCCTGCCGTCTCGAGCTGCCACAGGAGAGCCGCCATCAGACTGTCGCCGGCGCCGACGGTGTCCGCGACCTCGACGCGCTGCGCCGGCACGCGCAGCCTGCCATCCCGCGTATAGCCTGCGACGCCCTCCTTGCCCTGTGTGACCACCACCAGCCGGGCGCCCTTCTGGAGCCAGCCACGGGCGGCACTGTCGGGGGTCAGACCGGGCATCAGGTAGTCGAGATCGGCGACCGACAGCTTGATGATGTCGGCGAGCGCCAGCATGGAACGCACGCGATCGTGATACGCGGGCACATCGTCCACGAGCGCGGGTCGGCAGTTTGGGTCGAGCGACAGCAGCCGCTGTCCCTTTTCCGCCCGGAACAGTGCCGCATGATCCGAGGCTGCCGGCTCCCCAATGAGCGCGTGCGACCCGGCATGGAGCAGCTGCACCTCCCCAGCGACCGGCGGCGACGCCGCACGGGTCCAAGACCGCATGGCGGTTTCGCGGTCGTAGAAGGCGTAATCCGCCTGCGCCTCAGCGCGCTTGAAGAAGCCGAGCGTACTGCCCCGAGGCAACCGGGCCGCGTAGTGGAGGGAGACGCCCGCCTCCTCCATCGCAGCGGCGAGGAACTGACCGAAAAAATCCGTCGAGAGCCCACCCATGAAGCCCACGCGGGCTCCGAGGCGGCCGAGCCCGATCGCGAGCGTGCAGCAGGAGCCTGCCGGAGCCGGCCGGTAGCTCGGCAAGGAGCCGCTCACCAGACCGGGCATCAGTTCGATGGGCATGAAGTCGATGAAGGCGTCGCCGCAGATCAGAAGCATGCCGGTGCACCGCTCTTGTGGTCATGAGACGCTTGCGGACAAACTGAGGCAGACGTTTTTCCAGGGCAATTTGGCCGCACGACTGAGGGCCCGCCGGCAAAGCTTCGCCGGAAGGCCGCCGATCGCGCGAAACGCGCGAGAGGTGAACCCGCAAGGCCCTGATCTTGTTCAGTCTTCCTGGTATGACTGATTGTCGGGGCCGCGCGCGGGCCGTTGACCAGCTTCAAATCCCGGGCACCCGCCCCACCTTCCGGCTGACGATGAGCCATCAGATAGAAAAGGTCGCTGATGACATCCCAGACAGGCGTCGCCGCCATGAAGTCCGCCCTTGTCAGCCTGGATGCCGGGCGCGGCACGAGCAGCCCACGGATCTACATGCTCCACCCGCTGCTCGCCGGGCCGCTTTCCGAATGGGGACGATGGCTGGACCGTGCCGCTGATCTCGGCTTCACCCACGTACTGACGGCGCCGATCTTCGCCGGTGCCACGTTGCAACTGCCCGAGGATTTTGACCGCGTGCATGCGGCGCTGGGCTGGTCGAAGCCCTCCGTGGACGCCGTTCGTCTATTCGCCGAAGCCTGCCGCGCGCGAGGTTTGAGCCCGCTGCTCGACATCTACCCCTCCCAGGTCGGGTCGGGGGGACGGCTGGCAGAGGACCAACCACGGCTGTTCCTGTCGGGAGCCGCAGGGCGGTCGCTCGATCCTCGCCGCTATGGGGCCTCCGCTGAGGCCGCCGCTGCGAACTGGTCCGAGGCTGCCGAGGAACTGGCCGCGTTCTGGTCGAATTGGCTCGCGGTCTGGCAGAATGCCGGCATCGCTGGCTTCCGGTTGGAACTGACGGGCATTCCGCTGTCGGCGCTGCCAGCCTTCGTGAGCCGTCTACGGGCGGATATCCAGGCGGCGCTCCTGGGCTGGACCCCCGGCCTGCCGCGCGAAGCCATGATGGCGCTGGAGGGGCGGGGGCTCGACTACCTGTTCTCATCGCTCCCCTGGTGGGATTTCCGCTCGGACTGGCTGTGGGAGGAAGCGACGGTGCTGCGGCATGTGGCTCCCGCCATCGCGCCGGTGGAGGCGCCATATGGGGCGCGGCTTGGCGCGAGCGTCGGCGATCTTGTGCAGCTTCCGGCGGCGCAACGGCGCATCCTTCGTTTCGCCGCGGCCTTTGGCGATGGGCTGCTGATGCCTATGGGCTTCGAGGCGAGCGAGACGCGCCCTTGGGACCCTCGGCGGGACACTCCGGCCGACTACCCTTTGGACAGCGCGCTCGCGGCAGAAATCCGTGCCGCCAACCGGCTTGGCGCCAGCGGGATACCGCGCATCCTCAGCAGCCCCGACGCAGGGGCGCTGGCTTTCGTGCGGAGCGAGTCCGACCTTCGCTACGCCGATGAGGCGACACTCACCATCGTCAACACGGCCCTGCGCCGCCGCACGACGACGCCACTGGCGCCGCTGGTGGCGGCCATGGGCGGCCGGTTCGACGCGGGCGATATGACCCCCGACGGGGTTATCCCGCTGGAACCCGGCGAACTGCGCATGGTGCCGCTCCGGGCGCGGCCGCCCGTGACGCTGGAGCGTCCGCCGCTTTCCCTCACCGCGAAGCGAGCCGCCGAGGAAAGCCGCCGGATCGGCATCGAGCGGATTACGCCGAGCGTGGATGAGGGCCGGTTTCCCGCCAAGCGTATCGCCGGGGAAGTCGTGACGGTGGAGGCCGATATTCTCTGTGATGGCCATGATCAGCTCGGCGCTGCTCTGCGCTGGCGTTTGATAGGTCGAGAGGAATGGTGCGAGACGCGCATGCGCCTCGTCAATAATGACCGGTGGCAGGCGAGCTTTCCCCTGCAGCAGGTCGGGCCGCATGAATTCGTGGTCGAGGCTTGGCGCGATGCCTTCGCGACCTTCCGCGACGAGCTTTCGAAGAAGCACAACGCCGGCGTGGATGTGTCGGTAGAGCTGATTGAGGGCCGCCATCTGCTGGCGGAGGCGGGGGCTCCGCTCGCCAAGGTTTCGGCCGAGGTGGAGGCGGCGGACCTTCCGACCCAGATCGCGCGCCTGCTCTCGGCCGAGGTGGCTGGCCTGATGGCGGAAGCTGACGCCCGGCGCTTCGCTCAACGCTCCGCCCCAATCCCGGTCGACGCCGACCGGGTGGAGAGCCGCTTCGCCAGCTGGTACGAGATCTTCCCGCGTTCGATGAGCGACGACCCCGAGCGGCACGGAACATTCCGCGACGTGGAGCGGCATCTGCCGCGGATCCGGGACATGGGCTTCGACGTGCTTTATTTCCCACCGATCCACCCCATCGGGCAGAGCAACCGCAAAGGCCGCAACAACACGTTGAACGCGGCCGATGGCGACGTGGGCAGCCCCTATGCCATCGGCAGCAAGGAAGGCGGCCACGACGCGATCCATCCGGACCTCGGCACGCTCGCCGACTTCCAGCATCTGCGGGAAGCCGCGGCGGCGCATGGGCTGGAACTCGCGCTCGATTTCGCGATCCAGTGCTCGCCCGACCATCCGTGGCTACGCGAGCATCGCGGCTGGTTCGCCTGGAGGCCGGACGGCTCGATCAAGTATGCCGAGAACCCGCCGAAGAAGTACCAGGACATCGTCAATGTCGATTTCTACGCGAGTGGCGCGGTGCCCGATCTTTGGGTGGCGCTGGCCGAGGTCGTGCTGTTCTGGTGCGAACAGGGCGTGCGGATTTTCCGCGTCGACAATCCGCATACCAAGCCGTTCCCGTTCTGGGAGTGGCTGATCGGCGAGGTGCGGGCAAAATACCCGGGCACGCAATTCCTGGCCGAAGCGTTCACGCGGCCGAAGATCATGAACCGGCTTGGCAAGATCGGCTTCAGTCAGTCCTACACATACTTCACCTGGCGCAATACGCGGGCTGAATTGGAGGAGTATTTGACGACGTTGACGCAAGGGCCGGAGGCTGATTTCTTCCGCCCCAACTTCTTCGTCAACACGCCGGACATCAACCCTGTCTTCCTCCAGACTTCGGGGCGGGCCGGGCACCTGGCCCGCGCAGCGCTCGCGGCCACCCTTTCCGGCCTCTGGGGCGTCTATTCAGGCTTCGAGCTATGCGAGGCGTCGCCCCTGCCGGGCCGAGAGGAATATCTCGATTCGGAAAAATACCAGATCCGCGCCTGGGACTGGAACAGGCCCGGCAATATCGTTGCCGAAATCACAGCGCTCAATCGCATCCGGCGGCAGAATCCGGCGTTGCAAAGCCATCTCGGCGTCACCTTCCTGCCGTCCGACAACGAGCAGGTGATGATCTATGAGAAGGCGACCCCCGACCGCTCCAACGTGGTCGTCGTCGCGGTCAATCTCGACCCGCATCATTTCCAGGCGGCCAACACCGAGATTCCGTTCTACAAGTGGGGCGTGCCGGACCAAGGCACCATGGGCGTGGCCGACCTGATCGCCGGGCGAAACTTCACCTGGACAGGAAAGTGGCAGCGCGCAACGCTCGATCCCTCGTTCCCCTTCGCCCTGTGGCGAGTTCAGCCGGAGACCATCTAATCGTGGACATGATCAGCCAGACGCCGCCTGCCGGGGACGACCCGCAGTGGTACAAGGATGCGGTCATCTATCAGCTGCATATCAAGTCCTTCTTCGACGCCGACAACGACGGCGTCGGTGACTTCAAGGGTTTGCTGCAGAAGCTGGACTATGTCGCCGAACTCGGGGTGACAGCCATATGGCTGCTGCCCTTCTATCCTTCCCCCCGGCGCGATGACGGTTACGACATCGCCGATTATCGCGGCGTCCATCCGGATTACGGGACGCTGGACGACGTGAAGCAGTTCATCGCCGCCGCCCACGAGCGGGGTTTACGGGTGATCACCGAGCTCGTCATCAACCACACGAGCGACCAGCATCCGTGGTTTCAGCGGGCGCGCGCCGCACCGGCGGGCTCGCCCGAGCGCGATTTTTATGTCTGGTCTGACACCGATACGAAATACGCGGGCACGCGCGTCATCTTCGTCGATACGGAGAAGAGCAACTGGACCTGGGACGACACCGCGCAAGCCTATTACTGGCACCGCTTCTACTCGCATCAGCCGGATCTGAACTTCGACAATCCGGCCGTGATGGAGGAAGTGCTCGCCATCATGCGCTTCTGGCTCGACCTCGGTATCGATGGGCTACGGCTCGACGCCGTGCCCTACCTCGTCGAGCGGGAGGGGACCAACAACGAGAACTTGGCGGAGACGCACGCGATCCTGAAGCGGATCCGCGCCGAACTTGACGCCCACTCACCGGGCAAGATGTTGCTGGCGGAAGCGAACCAGTGGCCGGAAGATGCGCAGGTCTACTTCGGAGATGGCGACGAATGTCATATGTCGTTCCATTTCCCGCTGATGCCGCGCATGTATATGGCGATCGCGCGGGAGGATCGTTTCCCCATCACCGACATCATGCGGCAGACGCCGGATATCCCCGACATCTGCCAGTGGGCGATTTTCCTCCGCAACCATGACGAGCTGACGCTTGAAATGGTGACCGACAGCGAGCGCGATTATCTTTGGGAGACCTATGCGCGAGACCGCCGGGCGCGGATCAACCTCGGCATCCGTCGCCGGCTGGCGCCGCTGTTGGAACGCGACCGGCGCCGGATCGAGCTCATGAACGGCCTGTTGCTGTCCATGCCCGGAACGCCCGTCATCTATTACGGCGACGAGATAGGGATGGGCGACAACATCCACCTCGGTGACCGGGACGGCGTGCGTACGCCGATGCAGTGGTCCTACGACCGAAACGGCGGCTTTTCCCGCGCCGATCCCGCTTCGCTGGTTCTGCCGGCAATCATGGATCCGCTCTACGGCTTCCAGGCGCTGAACGTCGAGGCACAGGAATCCGACCGGCACTCCCTGCTCAACTGGATGCGGCGCATGCTGGCGGTCCGCAAGAGCCACGTCGCCTTCGGCCGGGGCACGCTCCGCTTCCTCTACCCGGGCAACCGCAAGGTCTTCGCCTATCTGCGCGAAACGCCTGGGGAGACGGCGGAGACGGTCCTGTGCGTGTGCAACCTGTCCCGCACCGCTCAGGCGGTCGAGCTTGATCTCTCCGCGTATATCGGGCGCGTGCCGGTCGAGATCGTAGGCGGCTCGGTCTTTCCGCCCGTCGGTCAGTTGACCTACCTCCTGACCTTGCCGCCCTATGGGTTCTTCTGGTTCCTGTTGGCGCAGGAGGCGGAATTGCCGACGTGGCATACGCCGGCGCCGGAAGCGTTGCCGGAGTTCTCGACCATCGTCATCCGCAGCGGCGTCAGCGAGGCTGTCACCGGGGTGACTGGGCGACGCATCCTGGAGAGCGAGGCGCTGCCCGCCTACATCCCGAAGCGCCGCTGGTTCGGCGCAAAGGGGCAGGCAATCGAGGCGGTTTCCGTCGCCTATGCCGTGCCGTTGCCCGGCGCGCCGGACGTTTTGCTCGCGGAGGTCGAGACGCGACAGGGCGGCCAGACCGACCGTTACGTGCTGCCGATCGCCATCGCCTGGGACGGCGGCACTGCGCCGCCTCTGGCGCAACAGTTGGCGCTCGCCCGCGTGCGGCTCATCCGCCGCGTAGGACTCATCACGGATGCTTTCGCCGTCGATGAGTTCGCGCATGCCGTGCTCGCGAACCTGCTGGCTCGCCGACAGATCGCCCTGCCGCAGGGCGAGTTGCGCTTCGAGCCGACATCCATCGCCGATGGGTTCGAGATGCCGGAGCAACCCGAGATCCGTCGCTTCTCGGCCGAGCAGTCGAACAGTTCGCTCGTCATAGGCGACCTCGTGGTGTTGAAGATACTTCGGCACGTGAGCCCGGGTATCCACCCGGAAGGCGAGATGACGCGCTATCTCACCGAGAAGGGATTCGGGAACACCGCGGCGCTGGTAGGCGAGGTGGTGCGCGTCGATCCCGATGGCACGCCGAACACGCTCATGATCGTGCAGAACTTCGTCCGGAATCAGGGCGATGCCTGGACCTGGACGCTCGACTTTCTCGCCCGCGCCGTGGAGGAGATCGCGGTGACCGGCCAGCAGGACCGTCCGGAGGATGAGCTTTTCGCGACCTACACGGGATTCGCGACCGCGCTGGGCCAGCGTTTGGGCGAGCTTCATGCAGTTCTGGCTGAGCCCAGCGACAACCCGGACTTTGCGCCAGAGGTGGCCGACGAGGCCATCGCCGATGAATGGGCGGAATCCGCCATCGAGCAGATCCGGCTCGCTTTTGGTCTACTCCGAGAGCGGCGCGATTGGCCCGATGCCGAGACTGAGGCGCTCGCCGACAGGCTGCTGCAGCAGAGCGATGCTCTGGAACGCGCGGTGCGGGATCTGGCGCGCCAGGGCGTCGGCAGTTTGCGTACCCGCATTCATGGCGACTTCCATCTCGGCCAGGTTCTGGTGGTGCAGAACGACGCCTACATCATCGACTTCGAGGGCGAACCGGCGCGGCCGCTGCATCAACGACGGATGAAGTCCTCCGGTCTGCGCGATGTGGCCGGCATTCTCCGCAGTTTTGATTATGCAACAGCGGCTGCCGACGCCGCGCCGGCAACGAGCGCGCTTTCGCCGCAGGCCGCCGAGCGGCACACGGTTCTGCTTGACCAGTTCCGCGATCAGGCGGAGCGCGTCTTCCTCGAAGCGTATCGCACGACGCTCGAGGCGGCTGCCAATCCGTGGGTGCAGCCAGCAGCGGAAGCGCCGCTTCTCGATCTCTTTCTGATCGAAAAGGCGGCCTACGAGGTTCGCTACGAGGTGGCGAATCGTCCCGCTTGGCTGCGCATTCCGCTGCGGGGCCTGCATGACATCGCGGCGCGGCTTTTAATAACAGGGGAAGTGGCATGAGTGACGTTCTAGTAAGGTCAGGCCTGCCCGATTTCGGTGCTGTCGACGCCATCATCCATGCGCGCCACGGCGACCCGTTCGCGGTCCTGGGGCCGCATGCCTGCGAAGGCGGCTGCGCGGTCCGAACCTTCCAGCCGGGCGCGACCGCGGTCGAGGTCATCGCCGCCGAAAGCGATCAGGTGCTGGCGAAGCTGGAGAGCGTCGATCCGGCAGGCTTCTGGTGCGGGGTCATGCCGAGCTGGGTGCCATACCGGCTGCGCATCACGTCGCGGGACGCGGTGCGGGTCACGGAGGACCCTTACGCGTTCGGCCCGTCGCTTGGCGAGGTGGACATTTATTTGCTGGCGGAGGGGCGGCATCGGGAGATCGGGCGCACTCTGGGCGCCCACATCGCGAAGCAGAATGGCGTAACCGGCACGCGCTTCGCCGTATGGGCCCCGAATGCACGCCGCGTCTCCGTCGTGGGCAGCTTCAACGGATGGGACGGCCGCTGCCACCCGATGCGGCATCATCCGGCTTCCGGCATCTGGGAGATGTTTATCCCGCGCGTCGGTGCGGGCACGATCTACAAGTATGAGATCCTGGGCCCCGAGGGCTCGGTTCTGCCGCTGAGAGCGGACCCTGTCGCCGCCGCAGCGCAGAAGCCGCCGGAGACCGCCTCCATTGTCGTCGATGACCGGTTCCGCTGGACGGATCACGCCTGGGTGGAAGGCCGCCGCCTGGCGTCGGGGCGCACGGATGCGCCGATTTCGATCTACGAGGTTCATGCCGGCTCCTGGGCGCCGGAGAGCGACGACGACGCCGACGTCTGGACGCAGCTTGCCGAAAAGCTTGTCCCATACGTCAAGTCGATGGGCTTCACGCATGTCGAGTTCATGCCGATCATGGAGCATCCTTTCGGCGGCAGCTGGGGTTATCAGCCGCTCGGCCAATATGCGCCGAGCGCGCGGCTGGGCTCGCCGGAGAATTTTGCCAGACTGGTCGATCGTTGCCATCAGGCGGGGCTCGGCGTGATCCTAGACTGGGTCCCGGCGCATTTCCCGGGCGACGCGCATGGGCTGGTATATTTTGATGGCACACATCTCTACGAGCATGCCGACCCCAAGGAAGGCTTCCACCAGGACTGGAACACCTACATCTACAACCTCGGCCGCAACGAGGTGCGTGGGTTCCTGATCGGCAGCGCGCTGCATTGGCTGGAGCATTACCATGTCGATGCGCTGCGCGTGGATGCCGTGGCGTCGATGCTCTACCGCGATTACTCGCGCAAGCAGGGCGAGTGGGTGCCGAACATCTACGGCGGTCGGGAGAATCTCGAATCGGTGTCATTTCTCCGTGAGTTGTCGGAGATCGTCGGCTCGCGCTGTCCCGGCGCTTTGCTGATCGCTGAGGAAAGCACGGCGTGGCCCGGCGTCAGCAGGCCTGTGAACGAGGGCGGCCTCGGCTTCGACTACAAGTGGAACATGGGATGGATGCATGACAGCCTGCATTACATGGAGGAGGAAAGCATCAACCGCCGCTGGCACCACGACAGCCTGACCTTCGGGCTGGTCTATGCCTTCTCCGAAAAATTCGTGCTGCCTCTGTCGCATGATGAGGTGGTCTATGGAAAAGGGTCGCTGATCGGTAAGATGACCGGCGATCATTGGCAGAAGTTCGCGAACCTGCGCGCCTATCTCGCCTTCATGTGGACCCATCCCGGCAAGAAGCTGATGTTCATGGGCGGCGAGTTCGCGCAGGAGCGGGAATGGAACCACGACCGCTCGCTCGACTGGTGGCTCCTCGACCGACCGGAACATGCCGGCGTGCAGTCGCTCATGCGCGACCTCAACCACGTCTATCGCGACCGCCCGGCGCTGCATCGGCGGGACTGCGACGCTTCCGGTTTCCGTTGGGTGGTTCTGCATGATCGCGAGCAGAGCGTCTTCGCCTATCTGCGCTTGGGCGAGGAGGGCGATCCGCCGATCCTGGTGGCGTGCAACTTCACCCCGGTGCCGCGCCTCGGCTATCGCATGGGCGTGCCGCAGGCCGGTGCTTGGCACGAAATCATGAATACGGATTCCGGCGTCTATGGCGGCTCCAACCTCGGCAATAGCGGATGGGTGCAGGCCGACGACACGCCCTGGGGTGAGTATCCGGCGAGTGTCGCGCTGACCCTGCCGCCGCTGTCGACCATTATCCTTCAGGCGGGCTGATGGAACAGACCGCAGACGACGAACGATACATGCAGCGCGCGATC
>JABBOH010000043.1:0-14955 GCA_019351895.1 Pseudomonadota bacterium | reverse complement strand
GATCGCGCGGAAGGCGGCGCAGGCGAATGGCGGCGTGCCGATTGGTTGCGTCATCGTGCGAGATGGCGAGATCGTCGGCGAAGGCGCCAACGAAGTGGCCACTCAGACTGACCCGACGGCGCATGCCGAGATCGTCGCGATCCGGCGTGCATGCGCGAGCGTAGGCGTAGATCTGCGCGGCGCGACGCTCTACTCCACGCTGCAACCCTGCGGGATGTGCAGCATGGCCTCGATCTGGTCCCATGTGTCGCGCATTGTCTATGGCGCCGAGCGGCATCAGGTGCACAGCATGTATTTCGAGGACCGGCACCTCGAAACGATGGATTTCATCCGTGACGCGTTCCGCGACGACATGAGCTTCACCGGCGGCGTACTGCCGGAGGACACCGTCGCGCTCTACTACAAGCCAGGAGACGACGTGCCGCCAGAGGAACAGGGCAACCTGTGACCGCGCCCGCCGTCAACCGGGTGCTGGAGACGGCGCTGTACGTCGCGGACCTCGACCGGTCGCAGGCCTTCTACGAGCGGGTCTTCGGCTTCGTGACGATGTTGCGCGATCACCGCATGTGCGCGCTGGCCGTGCCGGGGCGGCAGGCGCTGCTGCTGTTCAGGCTCGGCGGCTCGGTGATGCCGAGCGAGACGCCCGTCGGCACCATCCCACCGCATGACGGGCATGGCCGCCAGCATCTTTGCTTTGCGATCGACCGTGGCGACCTCGACGCTTGGCAGGCGCATCTCGAAGCCCTGGGCATGGCCATAGAGAGCCGGCTGGAATGGCCGACCGGCGGATCGAGCCTCTATTTCCGCGACCCCGACCAGCATTCGCTCGAGGTCGGCACGCCCGGTCTCTGGCTGAATGACCAGCCGGCGCGGGGTAGGCCGAACCTGGTATAGTCAGCCTATGGCAGGCGCCGGCTCGAGGCGTTGTTCTGACTAGGAGCCGCCGCGCAGCGCATCGACCAAATCGGGCTTCCAGCACGCGTTCTCATCCCAGGAACTTTCTCGTCTCTAGTGCTCACAGGGTGTCATAGAGAGCCATCGTCTGCTTCCGGAGCATGTCCGCTGTCACCGCAGATACCGGGCTCAAGAAAAGCGGCGGCATCTCCCGGCCCGAGAGCAAGCGACGGCCATGGAACACGTCGATATAGGCATGCTCGTCGAAGCCCTGCGCCATGCGTCGCTGCCGACGTCGATGCTGGTCAGGAAGACGTTGTTGCGGCCGCCCCTCCATGATCCGACAGCTCATCCTCCCGAGATCGAAATCTAAACGGTGCCCAACGACTTTCCGATCTCAGTCCCCAGGTTCAATATCAATCTCTCATGAGAAATCTTGAAGCGCACGGGGTCTGTGAGAAGATCCTAAAAGCGGTTCCGGCGCAGTTGCGCCGGTTCGCCACTCGTCAAAGAACGCGTGTCCAGCCCAGGGCTTCCGCTTCGCCGGGTTGGTCGTATGTGTCATAGACGGTCATGGGTTGCTTCTGAAGCATGTCCTCGGTCACCGCATATACTGGCGTAAGGACCAGCCTTGGCACCTTCTGGCCGGACAGAAGCTGATGGGCGTAAAGCACGTTCAGATAGGCCTCTTCGTAGAAGCTCTGCGCGAGGCAAAGCTTCAACGGTGACCCGCTCTTGACGTAGTTGAAGGTCTCGGTGCCGCCATCGATGCTTGTTAAGAACACGTTGGTGCGGCCAGCTTTTTGGATGACCTCAGCGCCGTCCGAACCGGCTCCGTCCCATGCGCACCAGATGGCGTCGAGATCGGCGTGCTGAGACAGCAGGCCGGCCACCGCGTCCTTCGGTGTCGCATGGCCGGCGTGCGCGAACGACCAACTGCCGACGATCGAGATGCCGGGATACTGGCTGAAGGCAAACCTCATGCCGAAGGTGCGTTCGTCCCAGGTTTCGTTCTGAGGCAGGGTGATGATCGCCACCTTACCCTTGCCGCGCAGCTTCTTCGCCATCCACACTGCGGTGTAATAGCCCATGCCGAAATTGTCCGAGAGCGCAGTCGAGGTGACGGGGACGCCGGTAATGAGGCTGTCGGAGGCGAAGACCGGAATACCGGCCGCGAGAGCGCGCTGAACGGCGGGCGCGATCACGACGCTGGCCGAAGATGTCAGCATGATCGCGTCGACGTTAGCCGCAACCATCGACTCGATGTGTGTAATCTGCTTCCGGGGATCCCAGTTCGCGTCTGTGACCATAGCGGTGCCGCCGAGCTTCGTGAGTGAATCAGAATAGCCGTAGGAGAAGTGCCGGCCGGATTCGCCCGCTGTCCAGCCAAGGGAGAGGCCGAACTTGTAGTTCGCGGCGCGCGCGGGGCGCGGCCCGGCAAGATAAGCAGCGACGGCCAGCGCGGTGGCTCCGCTCAATAGTCCTCGCCGCGACAGCGGCGAGATGGTGCCTGCCGCCGCAGTGGTGATTTGCTCAGCCATGGTTGCGAGTGCTCCGCGTGTGTTGTGGCACAGGCATGCGACCAGGGTGACTAAGATAAGGTTACGGTATCTGTGGCTTCTCAAATGTTTCGCCCGCGAGGGCCGCGAGAACCGCGCGTGGTCCAGCTGGGCGGCGCATCCTCTGTGGCATTTACGAGATGGCAACTCATCCTGAAATAGCATCGCCTTGGGTGAGCAGGCTTCATGGCGGCCCCTTGGCTCAGCTCTGTTCATCGGTTAGTCGCACCAGAAGGCTCAGGTCTCCATGAAGATACTCGACAACATCAAAATTGCCCGCAAGCTCATCATAGGGTTTGCAGTCCTGTTGATCTTGTCGTCAGGGCTTGGGCTGTTTTCGTTGTCGCGCGTTCGCGCCCTTGGCCAGATCAACGCCGAAACCGTCTCCAACGTCAGGACTTCAGTCATTCTTGCGACTATGCGTGGGTTGGCCTCAGACATGATTGGTCTTGCATCCCAGCAAGCGCTGTCCCAGGACGGCGGAAATTACGACGCGATCAAGAAATCCGAAGGCATTGTTGTTGGGAAGTTCAACAAGCAGTGGGCGCTCTACAAGCCCTCCATGGCCGCCGGGACCGATACTGCCTACGGCAATCGCTTCCACGCCGCCTTCGAGAAGCTCGCGGCTCTGGCAACCAGGGTGGGAAAATTGTGCGGCACCGGAAACGCGGCTATGGCCGGCGACTTGGTGTTGACGGACATGACCTCGACGTATGAGCAATTCCAAACTCCCATTTTAGATGACCTGGCCATGCGAAATACGAGTACGGCGGTCGCGAGCGGGCAGGCGAAGACCCTCGTAAGCACCAGCTTCATCGGCATTGTCATCATTCTCGGCGTCATGGTCCTGCTGGTTCTCGCGGCCGTCTGGCTGATGGTGCTGGCGGTCGCGAGGCCGGTTGGGGCGATGACAGAGGTCATGCGGCGCCTCGCGCGGCAGGATACGGATGTGGCGGTGACCGGCATCGGCCGCCGTGACGAGATCGGCGCGATGGCAACCGCCGTTCAGGTGTTCAAGGAGAACGCCATCGAGCGCATCAAGCTTGAGGCCGAGGCTGCGACCTTCCAGAAGAACCTCGATCTGAAGCTACGGGAGACCGAGGTCGCATTCGAGCTTGCCGGGCGCGATCAGCAGGCGGTGGTGGACGGCATTTCAGCCGCCCTTGCGCGCCTTGCCAAGGGCGATCTGACCGTACGCTTTAGCCAGCAGGTCTCCACCGCCTATGAGGTGCTTAAGGACGATTTCAACGCGGCCGTGGAAACGCTGCAGACGGCGATGCAGGCGATTGCCGCCAATACCCAGGGTGTCCGTTCGGGCGCGAGCGAAATCACTTCCGCCTCGGACGATCTCTCCCGGCGGACGGAGCAGCAGGCGGCAAGTCTGGAAGAGACAGCTGCGGCTCTCGACGAGATCACCGCGACTGTCCGGAAGGCCGCCGAGGGCGCAAAGGAGGCGAGCGCGCTCGTCAGCCAGGCGCGGACCGACGCCGAACGCTCCGGCACTGTCGTGCGGGAGACGGTGGCCGCTATGAGCGGGATTGAAACATCATCCCGGCAGATCGGTAACATCATCGGCGTGATCGACGAAATCGCGTTTCAGACAAACCTGCTGGCGCTGAATGCGGGGGTAGAGGCGGCCCGTGCCGGGGAGGCCGGCCGCGGCTTCGCCGTGGTGGCGACGGAGGTGCGGGCGCTCGCGCAGCGCTCCGCCGACGCCGCGAAGGAGATCAAGGCGCTGATCTCGGCATCGGGCGGGCAGGTGGAGAGCGGTGTGAGGCTCGTAGGCGAGACCGGCAAATCCTTGGAGCGCATCGTCGAGCAGGTCAAGCAGTTGAACCGCCTGGTCATCGAAATCGCGGCATCGGCTCAGGAACAAGCCACTGGCCTCAACGAGGTGAACACGGCTGTCAACCAGATGGATCAGGTAACGCAGCAGAACGCCGCCATGGTTGAAGAAGCGACGGCGGCCAGCCACAGCCTCGCGCGGGAGGCGGAGGAACTGGCGCGTCTGGTGTCGCAGTTCCAGATCGGGGCGGGCGAGGCGGCGAAGCTGGCGCCGGGGTGGAGCGCTGGCGCGAAGTCTCCAACCGCACAGATCCACGTTTCACATAGCGCGGCCTCTCATGTGCGCCGGCGGCACGCCCGGTCTCTGGCCGAATGACCCCGGAGACTGAGCTTTACGTATTCAGCACGCCGGCGACGGCATCGCGCGCGCCCCGCACCCAGAGATCGCGATAGGCGGCGCCCACCACTGCGATGAACCCTTCGTTCTGGGAGAGGTCCTCGCCGAAGATCTGCCGCAGTCCGATGACGGCGCGCACCCGCCCATCCGGGTCATCCGGCCATTCCGTCTGGACAGACCGCAGCGTCTCGGCGAGCGGATCACGCACGTCGATCGGTTCGCCCTGCTCGTCGACGCCGCCGACGTAGCGGATCCACCCGGCGATCACGAGCGCGAGGCACGGCAGCGACAGGTCCCGAGCCAGCCGCTCGCGGATCGTGCCCAGCAGCCGCTGCGGCAGCTTCTGCGAGCCATCCATGGCGATCTGCCAGGTGCGATGGCGGATCGCGGGGTTGCGGAAGCGTTCGGCGAGGGCCGCGACATAGTCCAGCAGGTCGGTGTCGGGCGGCGGCGGCACGACCGGCACGATCTCCTCCCGCCACAGCCGATCGACGAACTGCGCATACGCGCGGTCGGCCATCGCCGCGGCGATCGTCTCATGACCGCCGAGATAGCCGAGGTAGGCGAGGGCGGAATGCGCGCCGTTCAGCAGCCGCAGCTTCATGTGCTCGAAAGGCTCGACCTCGGTCACGAACTGAGCGCCGCCCGCTTCCCAACGGGGGCGTGCATCGTCGACGAAACGATCCTCGATCACCCATTGCCGGAACGGCTCGTGGATGACGGGCGCGGCATCCTCGACGCCGGTCAGGCGCGCGACCTCGGCCACGTCGGCGGGCGTGGTGGCCGGCACGATGCGGTCGACCATGGAGCAGGGAAAGCGCCCCTCCGACGCGATCCAGGCCGCGAGGTCCGGTGAAAGCCGGCTTGCGAACTCCGCCACCAGCGCGGCCACGACGCGGCCGTTGGCGGGCAGGTTGTCGCAGCAGAGCACGGTGAAGGGCCGCAGCCCCCTATCCCGGCGGCGGCGCTGCGCCTCGACGATGAAGCCGATCGCGCCCCTCGGCGCCCCGGGCTCGGCTAGATCATGCACGATGGTCGGGTGGGAGGGGTTGAGCCGCCCGGTCGCCGGGTCGTGGCAATAGCCCTTCTCGGTGATCGTCAGGGTCACGATGCGGGTGGCGGGCGCGCTCATCGCGGCCAGCACCGCCTCCGGATCTTCCGGCGCCACCAGCACGCCGGTCAGACAGGTCACGATGCGGGTGGTGGCGCCCTCCGGCCCGCGTTCCAGGGCCGTGTAGAGGCATCCCTGCGGGGCCAGCAGATCCCGCTGGTCCGGCCGCTGCAGGCTGACGCCGAGGATGCCCCAGTCGCCGGGACCGCCCGCGCTCCGCGCATCTTCGGTGTAGAGCGCCAGATGCGCGCGGGAGAAGGCGCCGAGACCGAGATGAACGATCCCGGTGCTCCAGCTGTGCGTCGTCTCGGACCGTGTTAGCCGCATGATGCGTCCTCCCTCTCGTGGTGGTCCGGTTTGGCCCGGCCATGGATCGGCATCAAGCGCTGCGGTAGGGTGGCCCATACAAATCGAGGGGGATGAAGCATGGCGATGTTCGTGGCGATGAACCGCTTCCGCGTGATCAAGGAGGAGGCCGGCGCGTTCGAGGAACGCTGGATCGGGCGGGATAGCCAGCTGCACAAAGTTCCGGGCTTCGTCACCTTCAGCCTGCTGAAGGGTCCCGAGCGCGAGGACCATATCCTCTACGCCTCGCATACGATCTGGCGCTCGCCGCAGGACTTCGAGGCATGGACCCAGTCGGAGGCTTTTCGCACGGCCCACGGCGGGTCTGGCAGCTCGAAGCCGCTGACGCTCGGCCATCCGGAGTTCGAGGGCTTCGAGGCCGTCGGCGGCGCCGAGCGGGGCGAGCAGCCAGCCTGAGCCGACCGGCTACCGGCTTCGGCCGAAGGCGAAGTCGGCGCGCGCCGAGCCTGCCGCCAGCACATGACCGTGCAGTGCCGCGAGGACATCCCGGCCGAAGAACGGCGTCGGCAGCGGCAGGTGCGCCATGTTCACGGCGAAGATCCGGAAAAGGTAGTCGTGTATGCGCGCGTCGTTGAGCGGCGGGCAGGGCCCGTCATAACCGCATAGGGGCCGCGCATGGCGGGGTCATGCGCGAAGGCGACGAAGCGGCCGTTGGTGCCGCGCCTGCCGACCGGGCTCGGTTCGGCCGGCTTGCCGCCAGGGATGAAGCTGTCGCTATCCTCGCCGGGCGCGATGGCGGTGACGCTCGCCGGGATATCGGCCAGCACCCAGTGATACATGGTGGTCCTTGGCGCATCGGCGGGGATCACCGTCGGTGCCCTGTTGATCAGCGAGCGCTGACGCGGGACGTTGGGATCGGTCATGATCAGCACATAGGATCGCGTGCCGGAGGGGCCCACCGACCAAGTGACGCCCGGGTTGCGGTCGCGCGGCTGGGTGCCATAGGCGGGCGGCATGCAGAAGGCCGAGGAGAGCGGCAGATAGCCCGATGCGCTGACACCCTGGATGTGAACCGAGAGACGCGGCGGGTCCGCCGCGACCGCCGCCTGGGAAGGACCCGGCGCATGGCCGCGCCCGCTTGACCCCGGCTCCCGGACATGCGGAAGGTGCGCGCGCCGGATGACCAGGGACGTGCATGGCCTTCCTGAAGGAGCCTGAGCCGGAGCACGGCGTTGCCCTGCCCGTGGTGCCGGGCGTGCGCCGGGTGGTCGCCCGCAACCCCAGCCAGATGACCTATCACGGCACCAACACCTACCTCTTCGAGGACGGGACGGGCGGCGTCACCGTCATCGATCCGGGGCCCGTGGATGCGCGGCACGTCGATGCCGTGGTCGCGGCGGGGAACGGGCGCATCCGCCGCATCCTCGTCAGCCACACCCATGCCGACCACGTCGGCGCCACCGCCATGCTGCAGGAGGCGACCAGGGCGCCGACCTTCGGCTGGCACGCGAGCGCCGCTGCCAGCTTCACGCCGGACCATCCGCTGGAGGACGGCGCGGCGGTCGCCGGCCTCACCGCGCTGTTCACGCCCGGCCACGCGGCGGATCACCTCTGCTTCGAGTGGCGGGACGGCATCGTGTTTACCGCTGATCACGTCATGGGCTGGGCGAGCAGCATCGTGAGCCCGCCGGGCGGCGACATGCGCGCCTTCATGGCGAGCCTCCGGCGGATGCTGACGCGCCCGCATCGTCAGTATCTCTGCGGCCACGGACCGCCGGTGCCGGACCCGCATGGTCACGTCCGGGTCCTCCTCGCCCACCGCATCCGGCGCGAGAGGGCCATTGCCCGGGCCGTCACCCGCACGCCCGGCGATACCTACACGCTGATGGACCGCCTCTATGCGAAGCTCGACCCGGTGCTGCGGCGGGCGGCCGAACGCAATGTGCTCGCGCATCTGATCAAGCTGGAGGCCGAGGGCCTCGTGACGCGCGACGGCGATCTCTGGCGCTCGTTCACGACGATAGATTGAGCGCTACAGAATCCTCTGCATCAGAACGAGGTCGAGCCAGCGGTCGAACTTGCGGCCGACCTCGGGCAGGCGGCCGACGGTGGTGAAGCCGAACTGCTCGTGCAGACGGATCGAAACCTCGTTATCGGCCGAAATCACGCCCATCATCACGTGCTTGCCGCCAGCCGTCGCATGGTCGATCAGCGCCGCGAGCAACCGGCGCCCGACGCCCCGCTGGCGGAAGCCTGCCTCGACATAGATCGAATGCTCGACGGTCAACGCGTAGCCGTCCCAGGCGCGGAAGCTGCCGTAACTGCCGAAGCCCGCCACCGCGCCGTCGATATCGCCGACAAGCACCGGTAGCCCCGCCGCCTGACGGTCGTGCAGCCACTGCCGCCGCGCCTCCAGCGTCGTCGGATGGACGTTCCAGCTCGATGTCGTGTTCAGGATCGCGTCGTTGGTGATGGCGAGGATCGCTGGCAGATCGTCCTCGGTCGCGTTCCTGGTCTCCATGCTCCGGCCCCTCCTGCGCGTGTCGGGCGGCTATTCCGCCGCGTCTCGCCCATCCTGTAAAGCGGGGGCCTGTAAAGCGGGGGCCTGTAAAGCGGGCTCCTGGTAGCGCGGGCCCCTCTGGCCCGAGACGAGCCAATCCGACAGCCAGCGCGCGGAGGGACCGAGCGGCACGTCCGCGCGATGGACGAGGCACATCGAGATCTCGACCCCGCCGGCGGCATTGCCCCATTCCTCCGGCTCGATCCGGCAGAGCCGCCCAGCATCGAGATCGGCCTGCACCATGTGCAACGGCATGCCGCCCCAGCCGAGGCCGCCCAGCAGCATGGCGTGCTTGGCGCCGAGATCGCCGAGCCGCCAGTTCCGGCGCGACAGCACGCCGTTGTCCCGCTTGTCGGTGCGGCCGGAGTGATCCGTCAGCACGAGTTGCACATGTTGCTGTAACTCCTCGGTGGGGACCGGCCGCTTGGGCCCCGCGAGCGGGTGGCAGGGGGCTGCCACCGCGACCATGCTGACCGTCTCGATCGGTTGCGCCCGCAAGTCAGCGCCCTCAATCGCAAAGGCGAGGGCGATGCCGATCGTGCAGGTGCCGTCGAGCACGAGGTTGGCGGTGCCGCCGAGGGAGGCGACGTACATGCGCGTCGGCACGGTCGGGAAGCGTTCGCGGAAGACACGGAGCGCGTCGACGATGCGCTCCATCGGGAACATCGAATCGACGACGATGGGAAGCTCCGGCTCGAGCCCCTGGGTGATGCCGCGGGCCTGCTCGGCGAAGGCCTCCACCTCGCGCAGGGCGCGGATCGCGCGCGGCAGCAGCGCCTCCCCGGCATCGGTGAGGACCGGCCGGTAACCCGAACGCTCGAACAGCAGAAGGCCGAGCTGATCCTCGAGCTTCTGGATCGCATAGGTCACGGCGGACTGCGCGCGGTTCATGCGGCGGGCGGTGGCCGAGAAGCTGCCCTCCTCCGCGACCGCGGCGAAGACAAGAAACTGGTCGAGCGTCAGTCCGTTCAGAGTCATGGGCGCCACTGTATCTGATTTTTCGATCGAGTTGAGTGGGATTTTATCAGTTTCATGAGGGGAGGGGTCTGCGTATGAAGCGATCATCCACTTTGTCGGGACGTTCCATGACGCACATCCTTCTGCTCCAGAGCAGCTCGAACCTTGCAAGTTCCGTCAGCCGCGACCTCGCAGCCTCCTACGTGAAGGCCTATACGGCCGCGCATCCGGACGCGACGGTCACCGAGCGCGATCTGCTCGCGCAGCCTGTCCCCCATCTCGGGGTCGATCTGTTTGGCGGAATGTTCGGCAAGCCCGAGGCGCTGACCGAGGCGCAGAAGGCGGCGCTGGCCGTGTCCGACAGTCTGGTCGACGAGATCGAGGCGGCATCGCTCATCGTCATCGGCGCGCCGATGTACAATTTCAGCATACCCTCGGCGCTCAAGGCCTGGATCGACCATGTGATCCGCGCCGGCCGCACCTTCCGCTACACCGAGACTGGGCCTCAGGGGCTGGTTCACGGCAAGAAGGCGGTGCTCTTCCTGGCCTCGGGCGGCGTCTATTCGGACGGTCCATACAAGCCCTACGACTTCCAGGAGACCTATCTCCGCACGATCCTCGGCTTCATCGGCATCACCGACGTGACCGTGGTGCGGGCCGAGGGCCTGGCCATGGGCCCCGAGGCCGCCACCAAGGCTGTGGCCGATGCGCGCGCCCGCGCCGCGGCGCTCGACCTCTAACCTACCCATCCAGGACCGGGGCCATCCGGCCTCGGTCCCTCTTCGCATTTCGAGAGGCTCCCCCATGCTCCGCACCCTACTGCTCGGCGCCACCTTTGGCGCGGGACTTCTGGCGGCTGCCCTGCCGGCTTCGGCCCAGGTCGCCACGACCAACCCGGCTCACGTCACCGCCGGCACCTATGCCGTCGAGCCGTACCACACGCGCATCGTCTTCAGCGTGTCCCACATGGGATTCACGACCTGGTACGGTGACTTCACGACCGCCAGCGGCACGCTCGCCTTCGACCCCAAGGCGCCGGCAAAGAGCGTGCTCAACATCAGCTTCCCGACGGCGAGCGTCTCGACGACGAACACGAAGCTGGACGGCGAGCTGAAGAGCCCAATGTGGTTCGACGCCGCGAAGTATCCGACGATCGCCTTTACCTCGACGAAGATCGTCCTGCTCGGCCATGACCGGGGCCGGATCGAGGGCAACCTCACCTTCCACGGCGTGACCCGTCCCGTCACCCTGATCGCGCATTTCAACGGCGCCGGCGTCAACCCGCTCGACAAGAAATACACGATCGGCTTCGACGCCACGGGCTCCCTGTCGCGCGCGGCCTTCGGCGTGAAGACCTACGAGCCGCTGATCGGCGACAAGGTCGATATGCTGCTGAGCGGCGCCTTCGAGCTGCAGAGCTGAGAGCCGGAGGGCGACGGTCATGGCTGCTTCCGGAACGGGTCAAAGCTCCGCGCGCTACTCGGCCGTCGCCATCCTGCTCCATTGGCTGATCGGGGCCGGCATCGCGGCGCTGATCGTCATCGGCCTGATGATGACCCATCTGACGCGCCAGCTGTCGCAGATGGACGTCTTCAGGCTCTATCAGCTGCACAAGTCGATCGGCATCACGGTGCTGCTGCTGGTCGCGGTGCGCGTCCTGTGGCGGCTGACGCACCGGCCGCCACCGCTGCCGACGCATATGCCGGCGGCCGAGAAGCAAGCGGCGCACGGTCTGCACGGGCTGCTGTACGCCCTGATGATCGGCATGCCGCTGGTCGGCTGGGCGGTTGTCTCGTCATCGCCGTTCAATCTGCCGACGGTCCTCTACGGCCTCATCCCCTGGCCGGATCTGCCGGTGCTGCCGCATCTTGCAGGCAAGGCGGCGGTCAGCGGCGTGCTGGCGCGTGTCCATGCCTATGGCGGCTGGATAATGACGGCGCTGATCCTTGTCCATATCGGCGCCGCCTTGCGGCATCATCTCATCAAGCGTGACCCGGTTATGGGACGGATGATACCCGGCCTGGACAACCGGTAGATCGGGAAGCCTTCGCTCATGAAGCTCTTTGCCCTCGCTCTGGCTGCGTCCGACCTGATGGCCGGATCGGTGTCGGCCGAGGCCGCCAGCTGGACGATCGACACGGCCAAAAGCCACCTCGGTTTCACCGGAACCGAGAACGGCACGGCCTTCAATGGACGCTTCGGCGCCTTCTCCGGCACGATCGCCTTCGATCCCGCGCAACCGCAAGCCGGGCACGCCGATGTCGTCATCGAGACGGGCAGCGCGCGCACGGGCGATCCGCAGAAGGACGGCGCGCTGCCGGGCTCCGACTGGTTCGCCGCGAACAAGTTCCCGCAGGCGCATCTCGTGATCACGGGTTTCAAGCCGAACGGGCCCGGCGCCTATGAGGCGGCGGCCACCCTCACCATCCGCGGCATCAGCCGCGCGGTCACGCTGCCCTTCACCCTCTCCATCACGGGGAACGAGGCCCATGCGGATGGCAGCGTTCCGCTGATCCGGACGGATTGGGGTGTCGGCCAAGGCGCCTGGAGCACGGCGCAGTATGTTGCGCTACAAGTCTCGGTGTCCTTCGACATCGTCGCGGAGAAATCAGGCCCATGAGCGCGCATCAGCCTCTGCCCACCTATTTCGTGCCGCATGGCGGCGGCCCCTGCTTCTTCATGGACCCGCCGATGGGGCCGCCCGGCACCTGGGACCGCATGGCGGAATTCCTGCGCAGCCTGCCGGCGGATGTGGGGACCACGCCCCGCGCCATCCTCGCGATCACGGGGCATTGGGAGACCGATGACCTGCGGGTGACGGCGGGCACAAACCCACCGCTGATCTACGACTACTATGGCTTCCCCGAGAGCACCTATCACCTGCAGTACCCGGCGCCGGGCTCGCCCGCTCTCGCGAGCGAGGTCGCGGCCCTGTTGAGCGCCGCAGGCTTCCCCACCGTCGAGGACCCCGAGCGCGGCTTCGACCACGGCGTCTTCATCCCCTTCCTCGTCGCCTTTCCGGAGGCGAAGATTCCCGTCGTCGAACTATCCGTGCGGCGCGACATGGACCCCACGGCGCATATCGCGATCGGGCGGGCGCTGGCGCCGCTGCGCGAGGCGGGCGTGCTGATCGTCGCGACCGGCATGAGCTACCACAACCTGCGCGGCTTCTTCTCGGCCGACCCGCGGATGACGGAGGCGGCCCAAGTGTTCGACGGCTGGCTCACCGCCGCCGTCTGCGACACCGATCCCGCCGAGCGCGAGCGGCGGCTGGCAGCCTGGGAGACGGCGCCCGCGGCCCGGCTCTGCCACCCGCAGGAGGAGCATCTGCTGCCGTTGATGGTGGCGGCCGGTGCGGCGGGCTCGGACGCCGCGAGCCACGTCTATTCCGACCGGGTCTTCGGCAAGGCGCTGTCCGGCTTCCGCTTCGGCTAGAGCGCGATGACCGGAGGCGGAATCGCCGAGGGTCCGAATCGCGCGATCAAACCGAGACCCGTTCAAGGCGCGTCCTCCACGCGGATCGCCGCGTGCACGGCGGCGCCGGCGGCGTCGAGCACCGTGACGCGGTAGAAGCCCGGTCCAGGCGGCGTCCATTGCGTGTCCCGCAGGGCCGGCCACGAGGCGACGGGTGCGCCGTCGATGAGGAAGCTCAGCGGCCGCACCCCGCCCATGGCGCGGAGGTCGACCGGGCCCGCGCCCGCGATCACTGCGCCTTGCGGCGGAAACAGCAGACGCAGCGGATCGGGCTCGGGCGCGACCCGGAAGGACCGCGCATCCACGGGCGCGAGCGCGGCGCGCGGCGCCGGCGGCAGCAGGCCGAAGACGGCGGCGAGCACCGGCAGCGCGATATCGGCGGCCTGGCCGCTGCCCATGGCGGAGCCGTCCGGCCGCCCGACCCAGACGCCGACGACATGCGCGCGGTCAAAGCCGAAGGCCCAGTTGTCCCGGTCGCCCCAGCTGGTGCCGGTCTTCCAGGCGATGCCGCCGCGGGGGTCCGCACCGGGGATGGGCCGCGTCAGGATCGCCGCGACCGTCGCCGCCGCCTCGGGCGTCAGCAGCGGCGCGCCGCGCGCGGGCACGCCCGGCTCCCGGGTGATCGGCCGGAACGAGATCGGCACGACGCGCCCGTCCGTCGCGAGCGCGTCATAGAGCGCCATCATGCCGCGGAGCGTCTGCCCGCCGCCGCCGAGGATGATGGGGAGCGACGGCTCCGCCCCGCGCGGAAGGTGCATGGGCTCGCCCGCCGCCGCCAGCGATGCGGCGAAGCGCAAGGCGCCGTAGCGCGCCAGCAGGCCGACCGCCGGGAGATTCAACGAGCGTTGGAGGGCGACGGCGGCGGTGACGCGCCCGGCGAAGGTGTCGCTGAAATCCTCGGGCGTGTAGCCGCCGAAACTCTGCGGCACGTCGGCGAGCAGGGTCTGCGGGCTCGCGAGCCCGTCCGAGAAGGCGAGGCCGTAGAGGAACGGCTTCAGCGCCGAGCCGGGGCTGCGCAGCGCGCGGGTGAGGTCGATCGAGCCGGCGCGGCCGGCATCGCCCCAGTCGCCGGCCCAGACGGCGCGAAGCTCACGGCTCGGCAGGTCGGCGACCATCACCGCGAGCGACACATGCGGCGGCAGGCTGGCGACCGTCGCGCGCGCCAGCCCGGCGAGGGCCGCCTGCGTGTCCGCATCCAGGCTCGTCCGGAAGGTGGGCGGGCGATGCACGCCCGCGAAGATCTGCGGTGCCGCGCGGGGCATGGCACGGCGCCCCTGGGGCACCGGTTCGGCGAGTGCCGCGCGGGTCTCGGCGGCCGTCAGCAAGCCGCGCGCCTTGGCCAGACGCAGGATGCGGTCGCGGATCCGGCGGGCGGCGGCAGGATGCCGGTCGGGCCGCAGCGCCTCGGGCCGGCGCGGCAGGCCGACGAGCAGCGCCGCCTCGGCGGCGTCCAGCGCATCCGGAGGCTTGCCGAAATAGGCCCAGGAGGCGGCCTCCACCCCCACGACGTTGCCGCCGAAGGGGGCGAGCGACAGCCACAGCCCGAGGATGCGGTCAGGCGGCAGGCGGCTCCATAGCCCGACCGCGCGGGCGGCTTCCAGCGCCTTGGCCCGCAGGCTGCGCGGCTGCGGGTCGAGCAGCTTTGCGACCTGCATCGTCAGCGTCGAGGCGCCGGAGACGACGCGCCCGGCGCGCGCCCATTGCCAGCCCGCGCGCAGGATGGCGTGGGGATCGACGCCCGGCTCGGCGCCGAAGCGCCGGTCCTCGACCGCGATCAGCAGCCGGGTAAGAAACGGCGCGACCTGCGCGGGCTCGGTCTGGAACCGCCATACGCCGCCCGGTGCCGGGGCCAGCGCGATGAGGGCGCCGGACCGGTCCCGGATCTCCGTCCCCCAGCTGCCCGCCGCCGGCA
>JABBOH010000004.1 GCA_019351895.1 Pseudomonadota bacterium | reverse complement strand
TTAAGCGCGAGCTTCGCGCCGGCCTCCTGAAACGCGCGGGGCCCGGCGAGGCGGAGGTACGGCTCATCCTTGATGATGGAACGGCCTATGCCGAGCCCGGCCGGCTGCAGTTCTCGGAGGCCAATGTCGATCAGACCACGGGCTCGGTGACGCTGCGGGCGATCTTTCCCAATCCCGACGCGCTTCTGCTGCCGGGCATGTTCGTCCGCGCGCGCCTCGCCGAGGGGGTGAGCGAGCATGGTCTGCTCGTCCCCGAGCGGGGCGTCACGCATGATCTGCAGGGACGGCCGACGGCGCTCGTCGTCGACGGACGCAACATCGTCGAGAGCCGGGTGCTGACGGCGGGCCGCGCGATCGGTGCCGATTGGCTTGTCACCAGCGGGATTTTGCCCGGGGACAGGGTGGTCGTGGCGGGCGTCATGAAGGTGGCGCCGGGCATGACGGTGGTCCCGGTCGAGGAGCCGGCGCCGCGGCCGCCCGCGCATCTCGCCGGCTCCGCGGATGGAGGCGACATCGCCTCGGCCAGCAACTGAGGGCCGCAGATGTCGCGCTTCTTCATCGAACGGCCAATCGGCCAGCAACTGAGGGCCGCAGATGTCGCGCTTCTTCATCGAACGGCCGATCTTTGCGTGGGTGATCGCGATCATCCTGATGCTGGCCGGGCTGATTTCGCTCCTCTCGCTGCCGATCGCCCAATATCCGCCGATCGCGCCGCCGACGATTTCGGTGACTGCCGTCTATCCGGGCGCCTCGGCGGAGACGGCGCAGAGCACCGTGGGGCAGGTGATCGAACAGCAGCTGAGCGGGCTCGACCACCTCCTCTACTTCTCATCGCAGAGCGGCAAGGACGGCAGCGTCCAGATCACGCTGAGCTTCGCGCAAGGCACCGACCCCGACATCGCCCAGGTGCAGGTTCAGAACAAGCTGCAGCTCGCCATGCCGCGCCTCCCGGTGGCCGTGCAGCTCGAAGGCGTCACGGTCGCGAAGGCCACCAAGAACTTCCTGATGATCGTGGGCTTCATTTCGACCAACGGTCGCATGAACAGCTTCGACCTGTCGGACTTCATCGCCTCCGATGTCGAGGATCCGGTGAGCCGCACGCGCGGCGTCGGCGGTTACGAGTTGTTCGGTTCGCAATACGCCATGCGGATCTGGCTCGATCCCGCAAAGCTCCTCCAGTTCGGCCTGACGCCCACGGATGTGAGCGCGGCGGTGCAGACGCAGAACGTCCAGCTGTCGTCGGGCGAGCTGGGCGGATTGCCCTCGGCTCCAGGTCAGGAGCTGAACGCCACCATCATCGGCCCCTCCTATCTGCAGACGCCGCGGGATTTCGGCAACATCCTGCTGAGGGTGTCGCCCAATGGCGCGCGGGTGTTGCTGCGCGACGTGGCGCGGGTGGAGATCGCGGCCGAGCAGTATTCGCCGACGGCGGAGTATAACGGGCAGCCTGCGTCCGCGATCGCCATCAACCTCGCGGCCGGCGCCAATGCGCTTGACACCGTCAGCGCCGTCAAGGCGACCATCCGCAACCTCGAACCGAGCTTTCCCTCGGGCGTCGAGGCGATCTACCCCTATGACACCTCGCCCTTCGTGCGTCTCTCGGTCGAGGAAGTCGTCAAGACCCTACTGATCGCGGTCGTTCTTGTTTTCCTCATCATGTTTCTGTTCCTGCAGAACCTGCGGGCGACGCTGATCCCCACGCTCGCCGTGCCGGTCGTGCTGCTCGCGACATGCGGCGTGCTGGCGGTCGCGGGCTACTCGCTCAACTGCCTCACCTTGTTCGGCATGGTTCTGGCTATCGGCCTCCTTGTCGACGACGCAATCGTCGTGGTCGAGAATGTCGAGCGGGTGATGGCGGAGGAGGGCGTCTCCCCGAAGGAGGCGGCCTTGCGGTCGATGAACGAGATCAGCGGAGCGCTCGTCGGGATCGCGCTCGTGCTCACGGCGGTGCTGCTGCCGCTCGCCTTCTTCGGCGGATCGACGGGCGTGATCTACCGGCAGTTCTCCGTCACCATCGTCTCGGCCATGATCCTGTCGGTGATCCTGGCGCTCGTCTTCACCCCCGCGCTCTGCGCCACGCTGCTCAAGCCTGGCGGCGGACGGGGGCCGAGGCGCGGTCTCTTCGGCCTGTTCAACCGTGGCTTCGATCGTGGTCAGGGTTTCTACGGCGCGGCGGTGGAGACGATGCTCCGTCACCGCGCCCTGTCATTGCTCGTCTTCCTGTTCATCACCCTGGCGATGGCAAGTCTCTATGGCCGCATCCCGCTGAGTTTCCTGCCGAACGAGGATCAGGGTGTGCTCTTCGTGCAGGTCAGCGAGCCGCCGGGCGCCACCGGTATCCGCACGCAGGCGACGCTCGACCGGATCAAGACCTATTTCCGGACGCAGGAGAAGGCGAACGTGGAGGGCATCTTTACCGTCAGCGGGCTGAGCTTCGCAGGCAACGGGCAGAACGCCGGTCTCTGCTTCGTGCGCCTGAAACCGTGGTCGGAGAGGCCCGGATCGCGCAACGGCGTGCTTGCGGTCGCCGCGCGCGCGCAGGCTTACTTCGGCACGATCAGGGACGCGCTCGTCTTCGCCTTCGCGCCGCCCGCGGTGCTGGAACTCGGCAACGCGACGGGCTTCGACTTCGAACTGATGGACAATGCCGGTCTCGGTCATGCCGCCCTGCAGGCGGCGCGGGATCAGCTGCTGCGGATGGCGGCGAAGGATGCCGTCTTCGCGGGCCTGCGCGCCAACGGGCTTGCCGACGAGCCGCAATACAGGATCGTCATCGACCGCGAGAAGGCGAGCGCGCTGGGGCTTTCCTTCGCCGATATCGACGCCACGATGTCGATCGCCTGGGGCTCCGGTTATATCGGCGACTTCATCGACCGGGGCCGTGTGAAGCGGGTGTTCCTGGAAGGCGATGCGCGGTCGCGCATGCTGCCGGACGACCTCGCGCATTGGTATGTCCGCAACAGCGGCAACCAGATGGTGCCCTTCGCGGCCTTCGCGCGCGGCGTCTGGACCTCGGGTCCGCCGCAGCTCAAGCGCTACGACGGCGTGCCGGCCATCGAAATTCTCGGTCAGCCCGCGCCCGGGATCAGCACCGGTCAGGCTATGGCCGAGATGGAGCGGCTGGCGCGGCTGCTGCCGCCCGGCATCGGTTACAACTGGACCGGGCTTTCCTACGAGGAGCGGGCGTCGGGTTCGCAGGCGATCTACGCCTACGGGCTCGCCGTGATCGTCACCTTCCTGTGCCTCGCGGCACTTTATGAAAGCTGGGCGATGCCGCTCGCGGTGCTGCTCGTGGTGCCGCTCGGCATCATCGGCGCCGTGATGGCGACGTTCTTTCGTGGCCTCGACAACGACATCTACTTCCAGGTCGGCCTTCTGGTCACCATCGGTCTCTCGGCCAAGAACGCGATCCTGATCGTGGAGTTCGCGAAGCGCGGCTTCGACGCGGGGCTGCCGGCCGCCGAGGCGGCGCGCGCCGCGGCACAGGACAGGCTTCGCCCGATCCTGATGACCTCGCTTGCCTTCATCCTCGGCGTGCTGCCCCTCGCCATCGCGACCGGGGCCGGTTCGGGCTCGGAAAATGCCATCGGCACGGTCGTCGTCGGCGGCATGGCGAGCGCCACGCTGCTCGCGATCTTCCTCGTCCCGGTTTTCTTCGTCATCGTCGTGACGCGCTTCCACGTCCGGCGTCAGGAAGCGGAGTTGAGGCTCGGGGCCACGCCATGAGGCCCATCGCATCAGCGGCCTTGGCACTCATCCTCGGGCTTGCCGGCTGCACGCTCGACCCGGCCTATCAGCGGCCCGCCCTGCCCACCGCTTCGCAGTATCCCTCGGCCGGTCCCGCCTACCAGTCGGACCGCGCGCACCGGCAAGCGAAGCCGGCTAAGAAGGTTGCGGCCAATCTCATCGGCTGGCGCGCGGTCTTCACCGATCCGCGCCTGCAGACCCTCATCGGACTGGCCCTCGCGAACAACCGCGATCTGCGCATCGCGATTCTCGGCATCGCATCCTCCCAGGCGCAGTTCCGGTCGGAGCGCGCCAATCTCTTTCCCCTCATCACCGGGACCGGGGAGGCGACGCTTCAGGGCAATCCGACGAACGCCGCCGAGACGAGCGCCGCGCCGTCATCCGCAACCGGATATGGCGGGTCCGCCGCGCCGTCGGCCAGCGCCGCCACGCATACGATCTCGCGGCTCTATCAGGCCAATCTCGGCTTCACCTCCTTCGAGCTCGACGCTTTCGGCAAGGTCCGCAGCCAGACGCGCTCGCAGTTCGAGCTTTATCTCAGCACGGTCGAGACGCGGCGGGCGACCCAGATCAGCCTCGTGGCCGAGGTCGCCAACGACTACATCGCGCTGCTGGCCGACCGCGAGCAGCGGTCGATCGCGCGCCAGACGCTGGCCGCGCAGACCCGGTCCTATGGCATCACCAACGCTATGTTCGTGCATGGCACCACAACCCTGCTCAGCCTGCGCGAGGCCGAGACGACCGTCGACACCGCGCGCGCCAGCCTCGCGCAATACACGCGCGCCGTGGCGCAGGACGAGAATGCGCTGACCTTCGTGGTGGGCGCGCCGATCCCGGCGGATCTGCCGCAAGGGGCGGATCTTCTGCACGAGGCCGTCATGGCGGATCTGCCTGCGGGCGTGCCGTCGTCCTTGCTCACGCAGCGCCCCGACATCATGGCCGCCGAGCACACGCTGCTCGCCGCCAACGCGCTCATCGGCGCGGCGCGCGCGGCCTTCTTCCCCAGCATCGCGCTGACCGGCTCGGGCGGCGTCGCCAGCAGCGCGCTCAACGCGCTCTTCACCCCCGCCGCCGAGACCTGGCTGTTCGAGCCGATCGTCACCATCCCCATCTTCTCCTGGGGCCAGAACCAGGCGAACCTCGATTATGCCCGCGTCCAGAAGCGGATCGACATCGCGAGCTACGAGCGGACGATCGAGACCGCGTTCCGCGAGGTCGCGGACAGCCTCGCCGCGCGGGGCACCTACCTCGACCAGCTGGAAGCGCAGCAGCGTTTGGCCGACGCCTACGGGGATGCCTATCGCATCGCGGATCTGCGGTTCCGCGCCGGCGCCGACGGCTACCTCACGACGCTCGACACCCAGCAGTCGCTGTTCGCGGCGGAGCAGACGCTGGTCTCGCTGAAGGCGGCGCAGCTGCAGAACCTCGTGACGCTCTACAAGGCGCTGGGCGGCGGCTGGACGGCGACGACCGTACCCGGTTGAAGGCCCACGGGCTGACGGGCGCGGATGCTGACGGGCGCGGATGCTGACGGGCGCTGATGCTGACGGGCGCACGGGCTGACAGGCGCACGGGCTGACAGGCGCACGGGCTGGGGGTAGCCTTCGTCGTCCGGGCCGTCTGGCCTCAGCTTGATCGAAGGAGCCAATCCCAATGCCCGTTCATAACCGCATCGCGGACTTCGCCGACGACCTCACGGAGTGGCGCCAGGATATCCACGCCCATCCCGAACTCGGCTTTCAGGAGCACCGGACGAGCGACCTCGTGGCCCGGAAGCTCGCCGAATGGGGCATCGAGGTGACGCGCGGCATCGCCCAGACCGGCGTCGTCGGCACGCTCCGTTGCGGCACGAGCAACCGCGCCATCGGCATCCGCGCCGACATGGACGCGCTGCCCATCGAGGAGGCGACGGGCGCGCCCTATGCCTCCCAGAACCCCGGCCGGATGCATGCCTGCGGCCACGACGGGCACACCACCATGCTGCTCGGCGCGGCGCGCTACCTCGCCGAGACAAGGAATTTCGACGGCACCGTGCATTTCATCTTCCAGCCCGCCGAGGAAGGTCCGGGCGGCGGGCGGGTGATGGTGGAGGAAGGCCTGTTCGAGCGCTTTCCTTGCGACATGGTGTTCGGCGCGCACAACGACACGACGATGCCGGTCGGCGAACTCGCGGCGGTGGTCGGCCCCGTGAACGCCGCGGCGGATCAGTTCTGGATCCACATCCACGGCACCGGCGGCCACGCCGCGAGGCCGCAGGGCGCGATCGACCCGGTGGTGATCGGCTCGCACATCGTCCTCGCCCTGCAGACCGTCGTCTCGCGCCGCACCAACCCGCTCGAATCCGCCGTGCTTTCGATCTGCCAGTTCCACGCAGGCACCACGGACAACGTGATCCCAGAGACCGCCTCCCTCAACGGCACCGTGCGCACGCTGGACGCCCATGTCCGGGACGACATGCAGCGGCTGCTGACGGACATCGCGACGGCGACGGCCCGCGCCCACGGCGCCGAGGCGGTGGTGGAATACGACCGTGGCTACCCCGTCAATGTCAACGACGCCGAGGCGACCGAGCGCGCCGCCCGCGCCGCAGGCCGCGTGCTCGGCGACGCCCGCGTCATCCGCGAGCGGCCGCCGGTGATGGGGGCGGAGGACTTCAGCTACATGTCGCTCACCGTGCCGGGCTGCTTCGTCCGCATCGGGCAGGCGGGGCGGGAACGCGGCGCGGTGCCGGTGCACCACCCGCGCTACGACTTCAACGACGAGATCCTGCCCATCGGCTCCTCGGTCTGGGCGGCGCTGGTCGAACAGGAGTTGCCGCGCGGCTAGAGCGTGATGACCGGAGGCGGACTTTGCCGAAGGTCTGAATCACGCGGCCAAGCAAAAGGCGCGGAGCGGGATGAGTGCGCGTGAGCGCGGCTGGCGGCGCTCCCGTTCAGAGCGTGGCGAGGGAGGCGATGTCTTCCTCGCTCATCGTGAAGCCAGCCTCCCAGGACTGCGGCGCTTCCGGCGTGCCGGAGGCGTCGAGGCAGCGGATCTCGCGGTAGTCGTGGCCGCGATGCTGGCTCAGGAACCAGAAGAAGGTGTCGGGGAAGCTCTGCGAGGTGATCGCCACGATCCTCGCGCCGATGGGGCAGAAGGCGATGTTGGTGAGCGCGGCTCCCAAGGGTCCCACCACCGTCGTCGCCCCCTTGAACAGTGAAATCTGCTCGGCGAGGGTCATCCGCGCCGGATCGACGACCACGAAGCCGCGCTCCCGCAGCGCAGCCGCGACAGCGTCCTGGTTGAGCAGCGGGCGCTCCCGCGCATGGCGGGTGACGAAAAGCTTCGCGTAAGGCGCGGCCGGGATGCCGGCGCCGAGGTCCATCAGCGCCTGGACGCTCAGCGGGGACTGATAGACGCCGTGGGCGGTCAGCCCGTCGATCACGATGAGCTGCTCGCATAACACCGGCTGGCCGTCGGTGACCGAGATCGCGGAGGTTGGGATGCCGATCCGCCCCAATGCTTCCTCGACGACCGGCAGGATATCGGTCCCGTGCACGATGCAGGTCGTCGGGCGCCGCGTCAGCAGCCGCGCCGTGAGCCACGCCTTGGGGAACATGTCCATCAGGAAGTGGCCGAAGTTGTTCGGCGCGCGCGCCTTCACGAGCACGCCGAGCCCGGCGATGCGGCGGATGCCGCCGTCCCGCGCGGTTTGGGCGAGCGCCCGGTGCTGCTCGACCCAGCCCTCGGGCATCAGCCGGTCGGTCCCGGGCACGAGCCTCAGCGCGCGGTCGAAGACGATGCCCTCGCCGGACACGATCGCCTCGTCGAGCAGGCGGAGCGTCGCCGGCCGCCCGCCGAAGACGCGGCGGTTGAAGGAGAAGGCCATGGCGTGCCAGGGGCCGGCCGGAATCGTGGAGGCGTGGCGGATGTCGGGCGCGCGGGTGCCGAATGCCGGGGACAGCAGCCGCAGCCGGATGGCGGGGTCGTCCTCGAAGTCATCCGCGCCGGGCGGCGCCTCGTGGTCGAGGTCGTCCAGCACGAGCACGGGTATCGCCGGGCGCTCGCGCACGTGGAGACGGATGGCCTCGACCTCTCCGCCGCCGGGCGAAAGTGCCAGGTCGGCGCCGGCCACATCCTCCTGGCGGGTGCCGTCGGTGAAGGCGATGTCGTAGCGGCAGTCGAAGAAGGGTGCGGTCTCGGGGCTGAGGCGGAAGCGGATGCCGAGCGCGCCGAGGGCGAGGCCGGCGCTGCCGCAGGGCCGGCCCGCTGGGGTCCAGGGGGTTTTCAGCCCCAGGCCGTAGATGATCTGGGTCTCGACGCTGGGCGCGAGGTGCGGCGGGCCCGCCTGCGCCCGCGCCAGGACCAGGGCTTCCACGGGCAGGCGGCTGCCGGGCTCGCCCAGCCAGGTTCCGGCCCGGCCCGGCACGTCGCCGCGCATACTTATATGAGCGAGCATATCGGCCGCGTCGTCGCCCGGCAGCGCTGGACCCATGGGCTCGTCTCCCGGCTCGGATGGCTTGCGCGTTCTCGCGGCCGTCCGCCGCTGACCATTTTCGGGCAATAAGCCGACCAGCGGGTGAACGCCCCTTCGGCCGGCGGCGGAAGCGGCCGTGCGGGCCCCCGTCATGCTCACGTTTCCCGGCCGGTGCATATCACCTGCCCGGCGCGTGGGGGCTTGAGCCGGGTGCGGGGGGAGCTTGCGCGCTTGACTCAGCGCACCCCCACCCGTAGGTATCGCGCCCTCGGCCGGACCCCGGACCACGTGTCTGGGTTCAGGCCTGTATTCGTATCATCCGCTGCTGCGGAGCCGCCGGGGCAAGTCTCGCCTAAGGCTCAGACCGCGGCAAGGAAGAAGACCGCTCGCGGGGCATGAGCCCCCGTCCTGCGGCCTTTGGTGCGAATAGGGGTCGGCCTTGGCGGGATGTGAAGATCGGAAACGAGGTCTATGCCGACGATCAACCAGTTGATTGCTAAGGGGCGCGAACCCAATAAGGCGCGCAACAAGGTGCCTGCTCTGCAGGGCTGCCCGCAGAAGCGCGGCGTCTGCACGCGGGTCTATACCACCACCCCGAAGAAGCCGAACTCGGCGCTTCGCAAGGTGGCGAAGGTGCGCCTCACCAACGGCTACGAAGTCGTGAGCTACATCCCGGGCGAGGGTCATAACCTGCAGGAGCACAGCGTCGTGCTGATCCGCGGCGGGCGCGTGAAGGATCTTCCGGGCGTTCGCTATCACATCCTGCGCGGCGTGCTCGATACCCAGGGCATCGCCAAGCGCCGTCAGCGCCGTTCGCTGTATGGCGCGAAGCGTCCGAAGTAAGAGGGGCCCGCCATGTCTCGTCGTCACCGCGCGGTCAAGCGCGAAATTCTCCCCGACGCCAAGTTCGGCGATGTCGTCATCACGCGTTTCATGAACGTGCTGATGTACGACGGCAAGAAGTCCATCGCGGAAGGCATCGTCTATGGCGCCCTCGACACGCTGAAGCGGCGTGGCGGAGCGAGCGCCGATCCGGTGCGGATGTTCCACGAGGCGCTGGACAACGTGAAGCCCACCGTCGAGGTGCGGTCACGGCGCGTCGGCGGCGCCACCTATCAGGTGCCCGTCGAAGTGCGGACGGAGCGGCGTCAGGCTCTGGCGATCCGCTGGATCATCGACTCGGCGCGCAAGCGCGGCGAGCACACATTGGAAGACCGGCTCTCCAACGAGTTGTTGGATGCCGTGAACAATCGCGGCGCCGCCGTGAAGAAGCGCGAAGATACGCATCGGATGGCCGAGGCCAACAAGGCCTTCAGCCATTATCGCTGGTAACACCCGAGCCTGACCCGGATTGGGTCAGACTTTAATACGTCGGTAGCAAGTCGGCTCACGGAGAGAAGACGATGGCCAAGGCCAAATTTGAGCGTAACAAGCCTCACTGCAACATCGGCACCATCGGTCACGTCGACCATGGGAAGACCTCGCTAACGGCGGCCATCACCAAGGTGCTGGCGAAGTCCGGCGGCGCGACCTTCACGGCCTACGACCAGATCGACAAGGCGCCTGAAGAGCGCGCCCGTGGCATCACGATCTCGACCGCTCACGTGGAATACGAGACGAAGAACCGCCACTACGCCCATGTCGATTGCCCGGGCCACGCCGATTACGTGAAGAACATGATCACGGGCGCCGCCCAGATGGACGGCGCGATCCTGGTCGTGTCGGCCGCCGACGGCCCGATGCCGCAGACCCGCGAGCACATCCTGCTCGCCCGTCAGGTCGGTGTCCCGGCGCTCGTCGTCTTCCTGAACAAGGTCGACATGGTCGACGATCCGGAGCTTCTGGAGCTCGTCGAGCTTGAGGTGCGCGAGCTTCTCAAGTCCTACCAGTTCCCCGGCGACGACATCCCCATCACCCAGGGTTCCGCTCTGGCCGCCCTCGAGGACAAGACCCCCGAGATCGGCGAGCAGGCCGTCCTGAAGCTGATGGAGACGGTCGACAACTACATCCCGCAGCCGGAGCGTCCGAAGGATCGTCCGTTCCTGATGCCGATCGAGGACGTGTTCTCGATCTCGGGCCGCGGCACCGTCGTGACCGGCCGTATCGAGCGCGGCATCCTGAAGGTCGGCGACGAAGTCGAGATCGTGGGCATCAAGGCGACGCAGAAGACCATCTGCACGGGCGTCGAGATGTTCCGCAAGCTGCTCGACCAGGGCGAGGCCGGCGACAACATCGGCGCGCTGCTGCGCGGCACGAAGCGTGAGGATGTCGAGCGCGGACAGGTGCTCGCGGCTCCGGGGTCGATCACGCCGCACACGAAGTTCAAGGCGGAGTCGTACATCCTGACGAAGGAAGAGGGTGGCCGTCACACGCCGTTCTTCACCAACTATCGTCCGCAGTTCTACTTCCGCACGACCGACGTGACCGGCGTCGTGACTCTGCCCGAGGGCACCGAGATGGTGATGCCGGGCGACAACGTGTCGATGGATGTCGAGCTGATCGCGCCGATCGCCATGGATGACGGTCTGCGCTTCGCAATCCGCGAAGGTGGCCGCACCGTCGGCGCCGGCGTGGTGGCGCAGGTCGTCGCGTAAGAACTGGACGAGATTGAAGCCGCGAAACTGGAAGCCTGACGATGGACAATCAAAACATCCGCATTCGCCTGAAGGCGTATGATCACCGCGTGCTGGATGCCAGCACGAAGGAGATCGTGAACACGGCGAAGCGTACAGGTGCCCGGGTTCGCGGCCCGATCCCGTTGCCTACGCATATCGAGCGGTTCACCGTGAACCGTTCGCCGCATGTCGACAAGAAGAGCCGCGAGCAGTTCGAGATTCGGACCCACCGCCGCCTTCTCGACATCGTCGAGCCGACACCGCAGACGGTGGACGCTTTGATGAAGCTCGACCTCGCGTCGGGTGTCGATGTCGAGATCAAGATCTGAGCCTGGAAAGACCGCCTCTATGCGCACCGGAGTGATCGCCAAGAAGCTGGGCATGTCCCGGCTCTTCAAAGATGACGGGAGCCACGTTCCCGTCACTGTTCTGCACCTGGACCAGGTGCGGGTGGTGTCCACCCGTACGCAGGAAACCGATGGCTACACGGCCGTCCAGCTCGGCTGGGGTCTCGCCAAGGTGAAGAACGTGAGCCAGCCGAACCGCGGCCACTTCGCCAAGACGAAGGTGGAGCCGCCGAAGAAGACCGTCGAGTTCCGCGTCGCCGCCGATGCGCTGCTGGAGCCGGGCGCCGTTATCTCCGCCGAGCATTTTGTGGTCGGGCAGAAGATCGATGTCTGCGGCACCTCCAAGGGCAAGGGCTTCGCCGGCGGCATGAAGCGCTGGAACTTCTCGGGACTCGAGGCGAGCCACGGCGTTTCGGTCAGCCATCGCAGCCTGGGCTCGACCGGCAACCGTCAGGACCCCGGCAAGACCTTCAAGAACAAGAAGATGGCCGGCCATCTCGGGCAGGAGCGCATCACGACCCTCAATCTCGAGGTCGCGGGCGTGGATGCCGAGCGGGGGCTCATCATGGTGAAGGGTTCGGTGCCCGGGTCCGTCGGTGGTTTCGTCCTGGTGCGCGACGCGATTAAGCGGACGCGCCCGGCCGATGCCGCCTATCCCGCCGCGCTGGTCGGTTGAGGATAGCGACAATGCAGATTGATATTAAAACCCTCGACAACGGTTCGGCCGGCTCGGTCGAACTCGCGGACGAGATCTTCGGCGCCGAGCCGCGCGCCGACATCATGGCCCGTGTCGTGCATTGGCAGCAATCCCGCCGCCGCGCCGGCACGCACAAGACCAAGGGTCTGTCCGAGGTTTCGGGAACGACCAAGAAGCCTTATCGCCAGAAGGGCACCGGCAATGCCCGCCAGGGCAGCCTACGCGCGCCGCAGTTCCGCACCGGCGGCGTCGTCCACGGCCCGGTCGTCCGCGACCACGGCTACGACCTGCCCAAGAAGGTGCGCCGGCTGGGCCTGATCTCGGCGCTGTCGCAGAAGCAGGCCGAAGGCAAGCTCGTCGTCATCGACAGCGCCGGCGGCATCGAGAAGACCAAGGACCTGAACGCGAAGCTGCGGGTGCTCGGCTGGACCTCGGCGTTGATCGTCGATGCGGCCGTCGACCCGGCCTTCCTCCGTGCGAGCCGCAACATTCGCGGCGTCGACGTGCTCCCTACGATCGGCGCCAATGTCTATGACATCCTGCGCCATGAGCTGCTGGTCGTGACCTCGGCCGGCTTGGAAGGCCTGAAGGCGCGGCTTTCGCCGACATCGTCCGGCAAGAGCGCCGAGACTGTGGAGAACGCGGCATGAGCACCCCCGGTTTTGCCGCGCGCAAGCGCGCCGAGCGGATGTCGAAAGAATCCCTCTACGAGGTGATCCGCAGCCCGGTCATCACCGAGAAGGCGACGGCCCTGACGGAGCGCAATCAGGTCTCGTTCCGTGTCGCCATCGGCGCCACGAAGCCCGAGATCAAGGTCGCGGTCGAGACACTGTTCGGCGTGACGGTGCTCGGCGTGAACACGATGATCACCAAGGGCAAGACGAAGCGTTTCCGTGGCCGGCCCGGCCAGCGTGCGGATGTCAAGAAGGCGATCGTGCAGCTGGCGGACGGCCAGTCGATCGACTTCACGACGAGCCTCTCCTGAGGCGGTGGGGATAGATCATGGCTCTTAAGCAATTCAACCCGGTTACCCCGAGCCTCCGCGGCACCGTTCTGGTGTCGCGTGACGGGCTTTGGAAGGGCAAGCCGGTCAAGGGTCTGACCGAGGGGAAATCCTCGTCGGGCGGCCGCAACAACCACGGCCACACCACGGTGCGGTTCCGGGGCGGCGGACACAAGCAGACCTACCGCGTGGTCGACTTCAAGCGGCGCAAGTTCGACGTGCCCGCGCGCGTCGAGCGGCTGGAATACGACCCGAACCGCACGGCCTTCATCGCGCTCCTGAAGTATCAGGACGGCGAGCTTGCCTACATCATCGCGCCGCAGCGTCTTGCGGTGGGTGATACGGTGGTGTCGGGCCTGCGCGCGGACATCAAGCCGGGCAATGCGATGACGCTCGCGGCGATCCCTGTCGGCACGATCATCCACAATATCGAGATGAAACCCGGTGCGGGCGCCAAGGTCGCGCGCTCCGCCGGCACCTTCGCCCAGCTGGTCGGCAAGGATACGGGCTACGCCCAGGTCAAGCTTATGTCGGGCGAGCTGCGCGTCGTGCGCGCCGAGTGCATGGCGACGATCGGTGCGGTGTCGAACCCCGACAACTCGAACATCCACATCGGCAAGGCGGGGCGGTCACGCTGGCTCGGTCGTCGTCCGCACAACCGCGGCGTCGTCATGAACCCGGTCGATCATCCGCATGGCGGTGGCGAGGGGCGGACCTCGGGCGGCCGTCATCCGGTCACGCCCTGGGGCAAGCCGACCAAGGGCTACAAGACGCGCGTTAACAAGCGGACGGACAAGTTGATCATCCGCCGGCGCAATAAGAGCAAGGGCTGAGATCATGTCACGCTCCGTTTGGAAAGGCCCGTTTGTAGACGGGTACCTCCTGAACAAGGCCGAGGCCTCGCGGGCCTCGGGCCGCAACGAGATCATCCGCATCTGGTCCCGCAGGTCGACGATCCTGCCCCAGTTCATCGGTCTGACGTTCGGCGTCTACAACGGGCACAAGTTCCTGCCCGTTCAGGTGAACGAGAACATGGTGGGGCACAAGTTCGGCGAATTCTCGCCGACGCGTACCTTCACGGGCCATTCGGCCGACAAGAAGGCGAAGCGGGGCTGATCCGATGAGCAAGCCGAAACATCCGCGTAAGCTGGGCGAGACCGAGGCTCAGGCCATGGTCAGCAACATCCGTGTGAGCCCGCGCAAGCTGAACCTTGTCGCCGGCATGATCCGCAACAAGCCGGCCTCGCTGGCGGTGGCGCAGCTGACCTTCAGCAAGAAGCGCATCGCGCAGGACGTGCGCAAGGCGTTGCAGAGCGCGATCGCGAATGCCGAAAACAACCATCAGCTCGATGTCGACCGTCTGGTCGTGACGCGGGCCGAGGTCGGCCGTTCGATCGTGATGCGCCGTTTTCATGCGCGTGGCCGTGGCCGCGCGTCACGCATCGAGAAGTGGTTCAGCCACCTCAAGATCGTCGTGGCGGAGCGGGCACAGGAAATCGTCGCCGAGCGCGGGCAGGAAACCGCCGCGCCCGAGCAGGAGGCCGTGTAACATGGGTCATAAAGTCAATCCGATCGGCCTTCGCCTGGGGATCAATCGCACCTGGGAGAGCCGCTGGTTCGCGGGTCGCGACTACGCGAAGCTGCTGCACGAGGATCTGAAGCTGCGCACGCATCTGCGCAAGAAGCTCTCGGGCGCTGGCGTTTCTCGCGTCGTGATCGAGCGTCCCGCGAAGAAGCCGCGCGTCACGATCTACGCTGCGCGACCGGGTGTCGTCATCGGCAAGAAGGGCCAGGACATCGAGGTTCTGCGCAAGGAACTGACGGCCATGGCGAAGGCCGAGGTTTCTCTGAACATCATGGAGATCCGCAAGCCCGAGATCGACGCGACGCTGGTCGCCGAGAATATAGCGCAGCAGCTGGAGCGCCGGGTGGCGTTCCGTCGCGCCATGAAGCGCGCGGTGCAGTCCGCGATGCGTCTTGGCGCGCAGGGCATCCGCATCAACTGCGGCGGCCGTCTCGGCGGCGCGGAAATCGCGCGGATGGAGTGGTATCGCGAAGGCCGCGTGCCGTTGCACACGCTGCGCGCCGATATCGATTACGGCGTCGCGACCGCGAAGACGACCTATGGCACCTGCGGTGTGAAGGTCTGGATCTTCAAGGGCGAGATTCTCACCCACGACCCTATGGCGCAGGACCGCAAGGCCGCCGAACAGGCGCCGCAGCGGTAAGGATTGGACAAGGACAATGCTTTCTCCCAAGCGCACCAAATACCGCAAGGCGCATAAGGGCCGTATCCACGGCCTCGCCAAGGGCAACACGCAGCTGAACTTCGGCGCCTTCGGCCTCAAGGCCATGGAGCCGGAGCGGATTACCGCGCGGCAGATCGAATCCGCCCGCCGCGCGATCACGCGCCACATGAAGCGCGCCGGCCGCGTCTGGATCCGGATCTTCCCGGATGTTCCGGTCTCCGTGAAGCCGGCCGAGGTCCGCATGGGCTCGGGCAAGGGCAGCCCCGAGTTCTGGGTGGCCCGGGTCAAGCCCGGCCGTATCATGTTCGAGATCGACGGCGTGCCCGCCGACCTCGCGCAGCAGGCGTTGACGCTTGGGGCGGCCAAGCTGCCGATCAAGACCAAGTTCGTCACCCGCATCGGGGAGGCGTGATCATGGCCGTGAACAAGGCAGCCGATATCCGGGCGAAGTCCCCGGACGAGTTGGAGGCGCAACTCGTCGATCTGCGCCGCGAGCAGTTCAACCTGCGGTTCCAGCGGGCGACCGGCCAGAGCGAGAGCGTCGGCCGTGTCCGCGTCGTCCGTCGCGAGATCGCGCGGGTGAAGACGATCATTGCGGAGCGCTCGCGCGCTTCCGCCAAAGCCTGAGGAGTTAGGGCGATGTCCAGGCGCGTCCTGTCAGGGCGAGTGGTCAGCGACAAGATGGACAAGACCTGCACGGTCTTGGTCGAGCGTCGCGTGATGCACCCCCTCTACAAGAAGTTCATCCGGCGTTCGAAGAAGTACGCCGCCCACGATGGCGAGAACATCTGCAAGACCGGCGACGTGGTGCGGATTGAGGAATGCCCTCCGATCAGCAAGCGCAAGGCTTGGATGGTGATCGAGCGGAATGGGGAGAACCTGTTCCCCGAGCCCGCCGGGCAAAGCGCCGACCACACTGGCGTTCCGGCCGAAGCGGCCGACGCCGCGCCGGCTTCGCCTTCGGCTCAGGCGTGAGGAGCGTTCGATGATTAGTGCAGAAAGCAATCTCGATGTCGCCGACAACTCGGGTGCGCGCCGCGTGCAGTGCATCAAGGTGATCGGCGGCTCCAAGCGGAAGACGGCCTCGGTGGGCGACGTGATCGTCGTCGCCGTGAAGGACGCGATTCCGCGCGGCAAGGTCAAGAAGGGCGACGTGCATCAGGCCGTCATCGTGCGCACGGCGTTCCCGGTGCGCCGGTCCGATGGCAGCGCCATCCGCTTCGATCGCAATGCGGCCGTTCTCATCAACAAGCAGAACGAGCCCATCGGCACCCGCATCTTCGGGCCCGTCGTGCGCGAGCTGCGCGCACGCAAGTTCATGAAGATCATCAGCCTCGCGCCGGAGGTGATCTGATCATGGCCGCGCGTATTCGCAAAGGCGACCGCGTCGTCGTCATTTCGGGCTCTGATAAGGGCAAGCGGGGCGAGGTCCGGCAGGTTCTGCCGAAGCTCAACCGCGCCGTGGTCGAGGGCGTGGCCGTTGCCGTGAAGCACCAGAAGCCTTCGGGCATGGGGCAGCAGGGCGGGTTGATCCGGCGCGAGCGCGCGATCGACCTTTCGAATCTTATGCTGATCGACCCCAAAAGCGATCAGCCGACCCGGGTGGCGTTCCGGATTCTGGAGGACGGACGGAAAGTCCGTGTCGCCCGGAAGACCGGCGTTGTCATCGAAAGCTGAGGAGGCAGGGGTGAGCGACGTGACTGACAGGCCGCGGCTGCAGCGGCATTACAACGAGGTCGTCCGGGCCGCGCTGCAGACGGAGTTCAACTACGTGAACCCGATGCAGGTGCCGCGCCTCGAGAAGATCGTGCTCAACATGGGCGTGGGCGAAGCCGCCGCGGACCAGAAGAAGCTCGATTCGGCTGTTGCCGAGATGATGCTGATCAGCGGCCAGAAGCCGGTGAAGACCGTCGCCAAGAAGGCGATTGCGGGCTTCAAGATCCGCAAGGGTCTGCCGATCGGCTGCAAGGTGACGCTGCGTTCGGCGCGGATGTACGAATTCCTCGACCGTCTGGTGACGATCGCCATGCCGCGCGTGCGCGATTTCCGCGGCGTGACCGGCAAGGGTTTCGATGGCCGCGGCAACTTCGCCATGGGCATCAAGGAACAGATCATCTTCCCGGAGATCGTCTACGACAAGGTCGACGCGATCCGGGGCATGGACATCGTGTTCGTGACCACCGCCAAGACCGACGCGGAAGCCAAGGCCCTGCTCAAGGGCTTCCAGCTTCCGTTCGCGAACTGAGCTTAACTCGACGAGATTTGGAAAACCGCGGCCCCCGCTCAGGCGGATGGCCGACAGGTTCCGGAGGATAAAACAGGATGGCCAAAACTTCCCAGGTCAACCGCAATGCCAAGCGTGTGCAGATGGCTGCCCGTGACAAGGCGAAGCGTACGGCGCTGAAGGCGATCGTCAAAGACCGCGAGATTCCGGTGGAAGAGCGGTTCGAGGCGTCGGTGAAGCTCGCGCAGTTGCCGCGTAACGGATCGCCGACGCGCATTCGGTTGCGTTGCGAGCTTACCGGCCGGTCGCGCGCGAACTACCGGAAATTCCGGTTGAGCCGCATCGCGCTGCGTGACCTTGCCAGCGCCGGGCAGATCCCCGGCATGGTCAAGGCGAGCTGGTAAGGAAAGGGATCTTCCATGTCCATGTCCGATCCCCTGGGGGATATGCTGACCCGCATCCGCAATGCGCAGCGCGCGAACCACACGGTTTGCGTCGCGCCCGGGTCCCGCCTCCGCGCCAACGTGCTCGATGTTCTGAAGCGCGAGGGCTACATCCGCGGCTTCTCGAGCGAGGAACTGCGGCCCGGCATTTCGCAGCTCCGCATCGAGCTGAAGTACAACGAGGGCCAGCCGGTCATCAAGGAGATCACGCGCATCTCCCGGCCCGGCCGGCGCGTCTATTCGAAGATCAAGGAGCTGCCGCGGGTCTATAGCGGCCTCGGCGTCTCGATCCTGTCCACGCCGCGCGGCGTGATGAGCGACCAGGAGGCCCGCGCTGCCAATGTCGGCGGCGAAGTCCTCTGCCGGGTCTTCTGAGGAGGCTGGGGAAATGTCACGTGTAGGCAAGTATCCGGTCGCGATCCCGTCCGGGGTCGAGGTCGCCATCGCGAACAACATCCTGACCGCCAAGGGCAAGCTCGGGGTGCTCACGCTGCCGCTCACCGACCTCGTCGAGACGACGGTCGCGGACGGTCGCGTCTCGGTCGTCCCGAAGTCGAAGGCCGCGCCCAACCGCATGATGTGGGGGACGACCCGCGCCCTCGTCGCGAGCATGGTGAAGGGCGTCTCCATCGGCTTCTCGAAGTCGATGGAAGTGACCGGCACGGGTTACCGCGCGTCCGTTCAGGGCAAGAACCTCGTCATCAACCTCGGCTACTCGCATGACGTGATCTATCCGATCCCCGAGGGGATCAAGATCACCTGCGAGCGCCCGACCCTGATCAAGGTCGAGGGTGTGGACAAGCGGCTGGTCGGCCAGGTCGCGGCCGAAATTCGGTCGAAGCGTCCGCCGGAGCCCTACAAGGGCAAGGGCGTGAAGTACACCGATGAAACCATCCGCCGGAAAGAAGGTAAGAAGAAGTAATGAGCGCGAACCAGGATCTCCGGGAGCGTCGGCGGGAGCGTCTGCGCTTCCAGCTGCGCCAGAAATCCGGTGGCCGGGTGCGGCTGTCGGTGTTTCGCTCCAGCAAGCACATCTACGCCCAGATCATCGACGATGTGGCCGGCCGCACGGTCGCCGCTGCGTCGAGCCTGGACCGCGACCTGAAGACCGGCCTCAAGACGGGCGCGGACAAGGATGCGGCGGCGGCGGTGGGCAAGCTGGTCGCCGAGCGGGCGCTTGCTGCCGGTGTGAAGGAAGTGGTGTTCGATCGTGGGTCCTATCTCTACCACGGTCGCGTGAAAGCCTTGGCCGAGGCCGCCCGAGAGGGCGGTCTGGCCTTCTAAGGGGAACGACGCAATGGCAAGGGAACCGAGAGAGGGCGGCCGCGGCGGGCGTGAGCGCGAGCGCGAGCACAACGACGAATTCATCGACAAGCTGGTCACCATCAACCGCGTCGCCAAGGTGGTGAAGGGCGGACGGCGCTTCGCCTTCGCCGCGCTCGTGGTGGTGGGCGACCAGAAGGGCCGGGTCGGCTTCGGCGCCGGCAAGGCGCGCGAAGTGCCTGAGGCGATCCGCAAGGCGACTGAGCGGGCCAAGCGCGGCCTGATCCGGGTGCCGATGAAGGAAGGCCGCACGCTGCATCACGATGCGCTGGGCAACTACGGCGCCGGTCAGGTCATCCTGCGGGCGGCGCCGGCGGGCACCGGCATCATCGCCGGCGGTCCGATGCGCGCCGTCCTCGAGACGCTCGGCATCGGCGATGTCGTGGCGAAGTCGATGGGCAGCCGCAACCCGCACAACATGATCAAGGCGACATTCGACGCTTTGCAGAACTGCGCGAGCCCGCGCTCCGTCGCCGCTCGGCGTGGCAAGAAGGTGTCGGACATCCTGGGCAAGCGCGAGACGGCCGGGGAGGTCGCAGATGCCGGCTGATCGCACTGTCACGGTGAAGCAGATCGCCTCCGGCAATGGGCACAAGCCCGGCCAGCAGGCGACGTTGATCGGGCTCGGCCTCAACAAGATCGGTCGCGTGCGGGAGTTGGAGGACACTCCCTCCGTGCGCGGCATGATCCGGAAGGTCGCCCATCTGGTGAAGGTTGAGGAGAAGGCCTGACGGCTTCCGTCGGGACCTGAGGATTGAACCATGAAGCTCAATGAACTGCGCGATAACCCCGGTGCGCGTCCGAAGTCCAAGCGGCTCGGCCGTGGCATAGGCTCCGGCAAGGGCAAGACCTCCGGCAAAGGCGTGAAGGGTCAGAAGGCGCGCGAGGGCGTGTCCCTCAACGGCTTCGAGGGTGGCCAGCTGCCGATCTATCGCCGTCTGCCGAAGCGCGGGTTCCGCAACCTGTCGCGGAAGGTTTTCGCCCCGCTCAACCTCGACGTGCTCGACAAGGCGGTCGAGGCCGGCAAGCTCGACGCCGGGCAGACGATCACCGAGGCAAGCCTTCGGGCGGCGGGCGTGATCGGCACCGGCAAGGTCGATGGCGTGCGTCTGCTGGCGCGCGGCGAGATCACCCGGGCGCTGACGCTGTCGGTGTCAGGTGCTTCGGCCGCGGCCGTCGCCGCCGTCGAGAAGGCGGGCGGACGGGTCGAACTGCCCGCCGGTGCAGCAAAAGCCGAGTAGGGCCGAAACGGCACAAAGTTGACGGCTGTCAACTTCGTGTCTTATCAAGGCTTAGCAGGTTTAGGGGCGGCGGGCGGAAGCCTTGCCGCCCTATTTCATGCGAGCCAGTCCGGCGCGCACGCCTGCGTTGGGCGCTTGCCGCCATCCGGCGCCGCCGCGATGCAAACTGTTCGTTGACGCGGCTACGGCAGCCGGGGCAAACGACGGCGATGCGCCAGGAAAGCATTCCGCTCACCTCCATCCGGGGCTTCGCCGCCCTCTGGGTGGTCGCCATGCATTTCGATTACAATATGGTCGCCATGGGCTACAACCTGTGGCCCGGCCTCGCGCATTACGGCTACGTCGGCGTCGACATCTTCTTCATTCTCAGCGGCTTCATCCTGACGGCCGTCTATCGCGGCCTGGAATGGCGTGGCGTCGCCGCGTTCCTGACCCGCCGCGTCTTCCGTGTCTATCCGCTGCATGTCGCGGTTCTCGCCGGGATGCTCGCCCTCTGGCTCGACCACTATTTCCGCTTCGGCGCGCAGGACCCGACGCAACGGCTGAGCTGGCTGCCCATCTGCGCCTTGCTGCTCCAACCCTTCGTCTATCACCGGCTGATGTGGAACGCAGTGAGCTGGTCGATCTCGATGGAGCTCGTCTGCTACATGCTGTTTCCGATCGCCATCATGCGGCTGCGGCATGCCGCCTGGCCGATCCTGCTCGCGATGATCGTCGCGCTCGCTGTGGCCGAGCATCACATCCAGATTTACGACATCTACATCTGGGGCGACGGCGCCATCGCCCGTGGCCTGACCGGCTTCGGCCTCGGCATGGCGATCAGGCTGCTCAGCGAGCGTCTTCCGGTGCCGTCCGCCCTCGTCACCAGCCTCGTCGAGGTGGCGGCGGTCGCGGGCATCGTGACCGCCGCCAGCACCGGCGAAGGTCAATACGTCACGCTGTTCGCGGCCGTGCTGATCCTGTGCCTTTCCTATGAAGGCGGCATCGTCGCGCGCGTCCTGAGCGCCCGGCTGTGCTTCTGGCTCGGCAAGATTTCGTTCTCGCTCTATCTTCTCCATGAGGAGATGGTCGGTGTGATCTGGGCGCACTTCCCGGCGACGCGGCTGCCCTTCGGCCACCGCATTGATGGCTATGTCTGGACGCTGGGCGTGCTGGCCTTCGTGCTCGCGACCGCGACCGTCACCTGGTACTGCATCGAGGAGCCCTGCCGCCGCTTCGGCGGACGGCTCGCCCGCCGTATCGAGCGCTACGACGCGACGAAGACGCCGCGCTTGCGTTCGGCGGCGCCCGCGCCCTTGCCGTCGCCCGAGATCATGGTGCCGGCTGGGGAACGGCCTGTCGCTGGGTGACCCTGCCGCGCGGCGGCAGCGTCTCGACGGCGTCTCCCGTCGCGACCCGACCTTCGCGCTCGACGATGCCGACCAGGCCGCGCCGGCCCAAGGCGAGCTTCGGGAAAAGCGCGGCCAGGCGAGGCTCGCCATGCGCGTCGGCAAGCTTGCGGGCGGGATAGACGCAAGGGGCGTTCTGCTCGGTCACGAAGATCGTCGCGCCGGACGGGAACTGCAGCCGCGTCCCCGACGGCAGGAAGCTCAGCTCCGGGAAGCCCGACAGCACGAGGTTGGCGCCGAGCAGCCTGGGGTCGAGCTCCGGGATGCCGAGCAGCGCCGCGACCTCGGCCGATTCCTCGACCGAGACCAACGACAGCTGCCGCGTGTTGGCGATCGGCGTGCCGCGCGGATGCCAGGGGCTGCGCGCGTCGGAGAGATACGTGGCGCCGGCATGGCGGTCGCCCGCGATGCCCTCGAAGGAGAGGTGGAGCGTCTCCACCGGCGTCGTCACGAAATCGGCCGGGTCCGCCGCCAGCAGCCGCACCACGCGCATCGCGATCCTCCCTACTCAGCCAAGGTCTGGGCCAGCCGGAACGCCGCCGCCGGATAGACGCCGAGGATCCGGATTTCGCGCGAGAAGAAGGCAAGCTCCTCCAGCGCCCGGCGCAGCGCCGGATGCTCCGGGTGGCCCTCGACATCGCAGAGGAACTGCGTCGCGGTGAACTGGCCGCCCACCATGTAGCTCTCGAGCTTCGTCATGTTGATGCCATTGGTCGCGAAGCCGCCGAGCGCCTTGTAGAGCGCCGCCGGCACGTTGCGGACGCGGAACACGAAGCTCGTCATCAGCCCGTCGGTCTCGGGCGGCGGCAGCCGGGGCTCACGCGCCGCGACATAGAAGCGGGTCGTGTTATGCGCCGCGTCCTCGACGTTGCGCAGCAGGATGTCGAGCCCGTAAAGCTCCGCCGCCAGGGAGGAGGCGATGGCCGCATCCTCGCGCCGGCCCCATTGGGCGACGAGCGCCGCGCTGCCGGCGGTATCGGCTTCGACCACGGGCAGCATGTCGTGGGCGCGGAGCAGGCGGCGAACCTGCCCGAGCGCCACCGCGTGGCTGTGCACGCGCCGGACGCCGCCGATGGTCGCCCCCGGCACGCCCAGCAGGCAGTGCTCGACCCGCTCGAAATGCTCGCCGACGATCGCGAGGCCGCTATCGGGCAGCAGGGCATGGATATCGGGCACCCGGCCGGCGAGGCTGTTCTCGCAGGGGAGCATCGCGAGCACCGCCCGGCCTTCCCGCACCGCGTCGATGGTCGCCTCGAAGGTCTCGCAGGGGAGGGGCGTGAGGTCCGGATGAGCCGAGCGGCAGGCGAGGTCGGAGTAGGCTCCGGGCACCCCCTGAAAGGCGATGGCGGCGTCCGTCATGCGAGCAATCCGCGGGCACGTTCGAGATCGTCGGGCGTGTCGACGCCGAAGGGTGCGAACGGCGCCCGCGCCGCGCCGATGCGCATGCCATTCTCCAGCAGGCGCAGCTGCTCCAGGCTCTCGCGCCGTTCGAGCGGCGATTCCGGGAGCGTCACGAAACGCGCGAGGGCCGCGCGGCGATAGGCGTAGACGCCGATATGGTGCCACAGAGGCCCCTCGCCCCAGGGCACGGCGCACCGCGAGAAATAGAGCGCGGGCGCCACCTCGGCACCGTCCCGGAACGCGCAGACGCATTTGACGACGGAGCTGGCCAGCGCCTCGGCCTCGCTGTCGATTTCCGCGACGAGCGTGCCGACATCGGTCGCGGCATCGCCGAGCGGCAGCAGAACGCGCTGCAGGAGGCCGGGCGGCAGGGTCGGCAGATCGCCCTGGAGATTGATCACCACGTCGTGCCGGCCCTCGGGGTCCAGTGCCCCGAGTGCGGCATGGATGCGGTCGGAGCCGCGCGGCAGCGCTGGATCGGTCATCACGGCGATGCCGCCGGCGGCATGAACGGCGTCGGCCACCGCCTGTTCCGAGCAGGCGACGGCCACGGGTCCGATACCGGCCTCGATCGCGCGCCGCCAGACATGCACGATCATCGGCGCGTCACTGATCATGGCGAGTGGCTTGCCCGGCAGGCGCGTGGAGCCCATGCGGGCGGGGATCAGGATAATCGGGGTCATGTCGCTCTCATGGCAAGCCGGTCGCAGCTCGGCCGCCATCACGGCGGGTTGATGCAGGGGTAGCCATTCCCTATGGTGCAGGCAAGTTCCGGCGCGTTCCGCGCTTGTGGCGCGGCGGTCAACGGCCTCGTCGGGCCCGACATTCCGGGACCGACATCCGGGACCGACATCTGGGGTCGGTGCATGGCAGGTCCGGCAGGCAACAAGGCTTTCGCCGCGACACTGCTGGCCGGGTTGGTGGTTATGGTCGCGGGCCTGACCGTGGAGTTGCTGGTCCGCCCCGCGATGCCATTGAAGCCGGACGCGGCCGTCGCCCGGCCCGCATCCGCTGCTGCCTCTCCCGGCCTCCTGTCGCTGATTGCCCATGCCGACGTGGCGCAGGGGCAGATGCTCGCGGGCCAGCAATGCGGCGCCTGTCACAGCTTCACGCCGGAGGGCGGCGCGGTCGTGGGTCCAGACCTTTACGGCGTCGTCGGCGCCCGTGTCGCGGGTGCCTCCGACTACCCCTATTCCGTCGCGCTGAGGAAGGTCGGCGGCCGCTGGACCTATGAGCGGCTCGACCGCTGGCTGCTCGACCCGCAGGCCGTGGCGCCGGGCACGCTCATGTCCTATCCGGGTATGGCCGGCATCCGCAGCCGCGCCGATGTCATCGCCTATCTGCGCACCTTGGCGGACCACCCGGCGCCGCTGCCCGCTTCGACCGCAAAACCCTGAGACAAGCCCGGGAGGGACCCCGATCATGAGCGCCACCAGCGACTACCTTGAGGTCGCGCTCGCCGCGGCGGATGCGGCGGCCGAGGCGGTGCGGCCTTATTTCCGGATGGGGCTGACCGCCGACGACAAGGCCGACGACAGCCCGGTGACGCTCGCCGACCGTGCGGCCGAGCAGGCGATGCGGGCGGTGCTGGCTGCCCGCTGCCCCGGCCATGGCATCATCGGCGAGGAGTTCGGCGAGACCGGCCCGGCCTCGGAGACCGTGGGCGGCGGCCTGCGCTGGGTGCTGGACCCGATCGACGGCACCCGCGCCTTCATCACCGGCCGCACCACCTTCGGCACGCTGATCGCGCTGATCGAGCACGAGACGCCGCTGATCGGCATCATCGACCAGCCGATCACGCGGGAGCGTTGGGTCGGCGTCACCGGCCGACCGACCGTCTTTACCGGGCCGCTCGGCGGTGCGGCGGGGTGCCGCCCCTGCGCCCGTCTGGGCGATGCCGAGCTCTCCTGCACCAGCCCTGAGATATTCGACGAGACAACCCGCCCGGCCTTCGACCGGCTGCGCGGAGCGGTCCGCCGCGCGAGCTGGGGCGGCGACTGCTACGGTTTCGGCCTGCTGGCGCTGGGACAGATCGACGTGATCGCCGAGGCCGGACTCAAGCCCTGGGACTGGGCGGCGCTCGTGCCGGTGATCGCGGGCGCCGGGGGCAGCGTGACGGATTGGGCGGGTCAGCCGCTGCGGCTCGGCGGCTCGGGCGATGTCCTCGCGCTCGGCGACGGACGCCTTCTGCCCAAGGCCGTCAGCCTTTTGGGCTGACAAATCCGTCAGCCCCCGGCCATGTCAGGGGGCTTTCGGTCGAAGCCGGAAACCTCCATTAATGCGCCCGCTGTCAACGTGGAAAACGGCAAGGGAGCATGGATGAAGCGACGGATCTTCCTCGGCACGACCGCCGGGCTGCTGACCGCGCCATGGCTCGCCCGGGCTCAGGCGGTCGCGAAGGGCGGCTATGGCGTCGGCGTCATCGCGCCGCCCGCCTTGCCCCCGGGCTTCCAGTCCTTCCCCTATGTCAATCTGAACGCGCCCAAGGGCGGCGCCGTGACCTTCAGCGAGATCGGCGGCTTCGACAGCTTCAACCCCTTCATCATTCGCGGCACGCCCGCCGCCGGCGCCAACTACATCTGGGACACGCTGATGCGGCAGTCCGACGATGAGGCGGCGGTCGCCTATGGGCTGCTGGCCGAATCCGTGGCGCTCGCGCCCGACAACCGCAGCGTGACCTTCACCCTCCGTGGCCACGCGAAGTTCTCCGACGGCTCGCCCGTGCTGGCGAGCGACGTGGTCTGGACCTTCCAGACCCTCTGCACCAAGGGCCAGCCTTTCTATCAGCAGTATTATGCGGCGGTGTCGTCGGCCGAAGCGCGGGGCGACCGGCAGGTCGTGTTCCATCTCCGCGCCGGCGCGCCGCGGGAGATGCCGCTGATCCTCGGCGCGCTCACCGTAATGCCGCAGGCTTGGTGGAAAGGGCGGGACTTCACCGCCCCGCTGATCGACGCGCCGCTCGGCTCCGGGCCGTACAAGGTCGAGGCTTCGGCGCTGAACCGCTCGGTGTCCTACAGCCGGCGCGCCGACTACTGGGGCGCCGACCTGCCGGTCTGCCGGGGCTTCTATAATTTCGACCGCATAACGTACGAGTATTTCGGCGACCCGGCGGTCGCGTTCCAGGCCTTCAAGGCCGGCGACATCGACTTCCGCAACGAGAACATCGCGAAGAACTGGGCGACCGGCTACGACTTCCCGGCGGTGAAGAAGGGGCTGGTCGACAAGCAGATCTTCGCCGACAGCTTGCCCACGGGCATGCAGGGCTTCGGCATGAACACCCGCCGCGCCGTGTTCAAGGACCCGCGGGTCCGTCAGGCCATGGCCTGGGCCTACGACTTCCAATGGGCCAACAAGGTGCTGTTCTACGGCAGCTACCAGCGCACGCTGAGCTACTTCAGCAACAGCCCGCTCGCCTGTTCCGGCACGCCCTCGGGCGCCGAGCTGGCGCTGCTCGAACCCTTCCGGGCAGAGCTGCCGCCGGAGCTGTTCACCAAGCCCTTCACCCTGCCGGTGAATGACGGCTCGGGCAACAACCGTCCGGCGCTGATCGCGGCCCTGCACATGCTGGAGCAGGCCGGCTGGACCGTGCAGAACCGGCAGATGAAAAACGCGGCCGGCGAGCCGCTGAAGTTCGAAATCCTGCTGAACGACCCGAGCTTCGAGCGGGTGACGCTGCCCTACGCCCAGGACCTCAAGCGTCTCGGCGTCGATGTCTCGGTCCGGGTCACCGACCCGTCCGAATACCAGCAGAGGATGGACAACTTCGACTTCGACATGACGGTGGTGCTGTTCCCGGAATCGGACGTGCCTGGAGACGAGCAGCGGGACTACTGGGGCTCGGCGGCGGCCAAGCTCACCGGCAGCAACAACCTCACCGGCGTCGCGAGCCCGGTGGTCGATGCCCTGGTCGACAAGGTCATCAATGCGTCGGACATGGCCGAGCTTCTGGCCGCGACCCACGCGCTCGACCGCGTCCTGCTCTGGGGCTGGTACGTGGTGCCGCAATGGCATCTGGGCGCCTACCGCCTCGCCTTCTGGAACGTCTTCGGCTACCCGAAGGTGCCGATGCGGGCCGGCTTCGACATCGACACCTGGTGGATCGACGAGACGCTGGCGCGCGCCACCGACGAGCAGCGGCATCATTCGAATGAGGTCTGATCCCGCCGCCGCTCGCAGCATGAGCCGCTAGCTTGGGCGCCTACCTCCTGCGCCGGCTGCTGCTGATCATCCCGACCCTGTTCGGCATCATCGCCATCAACTTCGTCGTGGTGCAGTTCGCACCCGGCGGGCCCGTGGAACAGGAGATCGCCCAGCTCAAGGGCCATGCCGGCAGCATGGGCCTCGGCGGCAGCGGCGCGGGCGAGGTGTCCATGCCCTCGGCCAGCCTCTATCGCGGCGCGCAGGGCGTCGATCCGCATGTGATCGCCGAGATGCGGCACATGTTCGGCTTCGACAAGCCGCCGCTGACGCGCTTCTGGCTGATGCTCAAGGGCTATCTGACCCTCAACCTCGGCCGCAGCTTCTTCCTCGGCCAGTCGGTCTGGAGCCTCATCATCCAGCGTGTGCCGGTCAGCGTCTCGCTCGGCCTGTGGTCGACGCTGCTCATCTACATGGTGTCGATCCCGCTCGGCATCGCCAAGGCGACGCGGGACGGCACGCGCTTCGACCTCGTCAGCAGCCTCGTCGTGCTCATCGGCTACGCGATCCCGGGCTTCCTCTTCGCCATCATGCTCATCGTGCTGTTCGCCGGAGGGACCTTCGTGCAGTGGTTCCCGCTCCGTGGATTGACGACCATCGGCTCGGCCTCCTGGCCCTGGCCTGACCGCGTGCTCGACTACCTCTGGCACATGGTGCTGCCGACCACCGCCATGGTCGTCGGCGGCTTCGCGAGCCTCACCATGCTGACGAAGAACTGCTTCCTCGAGGAGATCGGCAAGCAATACGTGCTGACGGCGCGCGCCAAAGGCGCCAGCAACCAGCGCGTGCTCTACGGCCATGTCTTCCGCAACGCGATGCTGCTGATCGTCGCGGGTTTCCCGGCCGCCTTCATCAGCATCCTCTTTACCTCGGCCCTGCTGATCGAGATCATCTTCTCGCTCAACGGCATGGGGCAGCTGGGCTATCAGGCGGCCCTGCAACGCGATTACCCGGTGATGTTCGGCACGCTCTATGTCTTTTCGCTGCTCGGCCTCATCATGCAGATCGTGGGCGACATCCTCTACACGGTTGTCGATCCGCGCATCGACTTCAGCGCGCGGCGATAGAGCGGCGTGAGCGCTGACACCATCCCGCGGCGATCCTGGATATCGCCGCTCAACCGCAGGCGGCTCGCGGCCTTCCGCGCCCATCGCCGCGGCTTCTACGCGCTCTGGGTGTTTCTCGTCCTTTTCGGCATCAGCCTCTTCGCGGGCGTGGTCGCGAACGACCGTCCGCTGGTGATCCGCTTCGACGGCCACTTCCTGTTCCCCATCCTGCACGACTACAGCGAGGATCGTTTCGGGCCGGACTTCATGCCGACCGAGGCAGACTACGCCGATCCCAGCGTGCAAGCGGCCATCCGCGCCCATGGCTGGATGATCTGGCCGCTGATCCCCTTCAGCTACGACACGACGGTCGAGAATCTGAACCGGCCCGCGCCCTCTCCGCCAAGCTGGCGCAACTGGCTCGGGACGGACGATCAGGGGCGGGACGTGCTGGCCCGCGTCATCTACGGCTTCCGCATCTCGGTGCTGTTCGGCTTCACCCTCACCTCGCTCGCCTCCGTCATCGGCATCCTGGCGGGCGCCGTGCAGGGCTATTACGGCGGGCTGACGGACCTGCTGTTCCAGCGCTTCATCGAGATCTGGTCGGGCTTGCCGGATCTCTTCATGCTCATCATCCTCTCCTCGATCATCGCGCCGTCCTTCTGGGTGCTGCTGCTGTTCCTGCTGCTGTTCAACTGGATCAACCTCACGGGCGTCGTGCGGGCGGAGTTCCTGCGCGGCCGCACGCTCGACTATGTGCGCGCCGCCAAGGCGCTCGGCGTGTCCGACGTCGCGGTCATGCGCCGCCACATCCTGCCCAACGCGATGGTGGCGACGATGACCTTCCTGCCGTTCACGCTCTCGGGCTCGGTCACCATCCTGGCCAGCCTCGACTTCCTCGGCTTCGGCCTGCCGCCCGGCTCGCCCTCGCTCGGCGAACTCGTCTCCCAGGGGCGGGACAATCTGCAGGCCCCCTGGCTCGCCATCACGGCCTTCGTCGTGCTCGGCGGACTGCTCATCCTGCTGATCTTCATCGGCGAGGCGGTGCGCGACGCCTTCAACCCACGCAAGACGGGGTTCCGATGAGCCTGATCGCCGTAGAAGGGCTGACCGTCTCCTTCGGGGGGCGCGCCGTCGTGCAGGACGTGGCGTTCACCCTCGCGCGGGGGGAGACGCTGGCGATCGTGGGCGAAAGCGGCTCGGGCAAGTCGACCGTCGCGCTCGCGCTGCTGCGTCTGCTGTCGCCCGACGCCACCCTGACCGCCAAGCGCATCGAGATCGACGGCGAGGACGTGATGTCGATGCGGGACGCCGAACTGCGCCGCGTGCGGGGCGGCAAGGCGGGCATGATCTTCCAGGAGCCGATGACGAGCCTCAACCCGCTGCACCGCATCGGCCGGCAGGTGGCGGAGGCGGTGCGCCTGCACACGAAGGCGGGAATGAGCCGGGAGGCCTTGCGCGGGCGGGCGGTCGCCTTGCTGGAACAGGCGGGCTTCCCCGATGCCCAGCACCGCCTGGACGCCTTCCCGCACCAGCTCTCGGGCGGGCAGCGCCAGCGCGTCATGATCGCGATGGCGCTTGCGAACGACCCGCCGCTGCTGATCGCGGACGAGCCGACGACGGCGCTCGACGTGACTATCGAGGCCCAGATTCTCGCCTTGCTCGACGCGCAGAAAACGGCGCGCGGCCTCGGTCTGCTGCTCATCACCCATGACCTCGGCGTCGTGCGCCAGCATGCCGACCGGGTGGCGGTGATGAAGGCCGGGCGCATCGTGGAGACCGGGGCGGCGGAGGACATCTTCGCGCGCCCCGCGCATCCCTATACGCGCATGCTGCTGGCCTCCGAGCCCAAGGGCGGCCCCGCGCCGGTGCGGGCCGGTGCGGGGCCGGTGATCGCCGCCGACAATCTCAGTGTCCGCTTCGCCATCCGCCGCGGGGTGATGCGCCGCGCCGTCGGTCACGTCGCGGCCGTCGACGGCGTCTCGGTGACGGTGCGGGAGGGCGAGACGGTCGGACTTGTCGGCGAGAGCGGGTCGGGCAAGACCAGCATGGGCTTCGCGATGCTGGGGCTGGAGCACGCGACGGGCGAGATCCGCTTCCAGGGCCAGGATATCGCCCGGATGACCGAGCGCCGCCTGCGCGCGCTCAGGGCCGGCATGCAGATCGTCTTCCAGGACCCCTACGGCAGCCTGTCGCCACGCATGACGGTGGAGGAGATCATCGCCGAGGGGCTGCGCGTGCATTTCCGCCACCTCTCGCGGGGAGACCGGCTTGCCCGCGTGGTGGCGGCGCTCGACGAGGTCGGGCTGGCGCGGAACGCGCTGGAGCGCTACCCGCACGAGTTCAGCGGCGGCCAGCGGCAGCGCGTGGCGATCGCCCGGGCGATGGTGCTGGAGCCGCGCTTCGTCGTGCTGGATGAGCCGACGAGCGCACTCGACCGTTCGGTGCAGACGCAGATCGTCGATCTGCTGCGGCGGCTGCAGGCGGATCACGGGCTCGCCTATCTGTTCATCAGCCACGACCTGCGCATCGTGCGCGCGCTCGCCCATCGCATCGTCGTGCTGCGCCGGGGACGCGTGGTGGAACAGGGGCCGGCCGAGCAGATCTTCGCCGCTCCGCAGCAGGATTACACGCGGGCGCTGATCGCGGCGGCCTTCGAGGGACGCGCGCTGACGACGGCCTTCGACGAGCCCGAGGCGCCCGAACTCGTGGACTGAACGGCCGGTCTCAGATCGCGATGCGGACGCCGAGTTCGACCACGCGGTCGCTCGGGATGCGGAAGAATTCGGTCGCGGGAACGGCGTTGCGCGACAGCACCAGGAACAGCCACAGACGCCAGAAGGGAAGCTTCGGCACGAGGGCAGGCACGATCACCTCGCGGCCGAGGAAGTAGCTCGTCTGCATGGGCTCGAAGGGGACGCCCATGAGCCGCATCTCCTCGAGCGCGCGGGGGATGTTGGGGCTTTCCTTGAAGCCGTATTTCACCGTCACGCGGTTGACCTGCGGCGCCAGCTCCTCGACCTCGACGCGCTCGCCGGGTGCCACCTCCGGCACGTCCGCCGTCTGCACCGTGACGAGGAAGACCCGCTCGTGCAGCACCTTGTTGTGCTTGAGGTTGTGGAGCAGCGCGTTCGGCACGTAGGCGCCGTTGCCGGTGAGGAAAACGGCGGTCCCCGGCACGCGGATGATACGCGAGGCGGGCAGCCGCGCGAGGAAGGAGTTCAGCGGCAGGCTATCCTGCTTCCAGCGCTGGAGCATGAGTTCGCGGCCGCGCTTCCAGGAGGTCATGACCGCCATCAGCAGGAGGCCGACCGCGATCGGCACCCATCCGCCGTCCGGCACCTTGAGCAGGTTGGAGATGAAGAAGGAGAGATCGACCACCAGAAACAGCCCGAAGACCCCGGCGGTCAGTCCGCGCGACCACTTGAACTGCCGCCGGAAAACGAGTGCGGCCAGCAGCGTCGTGCAGGTGAAGGTGCCGGTCACCGCCACGCCGTAGGCCGAGGCGAGCGACGCGCTCGTTTTGAAGGACAGCACCAGGATGAGCACGCCGACCAGCAGCATTGTGTTGATCTGCGGCAGGTAGATCTGACCTTCCTCGGTCTCGCTCGTGTGCCGCACGATCATGCGCGGGATGAAGCCGAGCTGCACGCATTGGCGCGCGACCGAATAGGCGCCCGAGATCATCGCCTGGCTCGCGATCACGGTCGCGGCGGTCGCCAGAAACACCATCGGCAGGCGCAGCCAGAGCGGGCAGAGCAGGAAGAAGGGATTGTCGAGAGTATCGGGGTTCTGCAGGACCAGCGCGCCCTGCCCGAAGTAGTTGAGGGCGAGCGCGGGCAGCACGAAGAAGGTCCAGGACCGCTGGATCGGTTTGCGGCCGAAATGGCCCATATCGGCGTAGAGCGCCTCGGCGCCGGTGACCGCGAGCACGACCGAGCCGAGCGTGATGAAGGTCGCGAGCCCATGATGGACCGCAAAGAGCACCACGTAGCTTGGCGAAACGGCGATCAGCACGCGGGGATACTGCGCGATCTGGACGACGCCGAGCGCCCCGATCGCGAGGAACCAAAGCGCCATGATCGGCCCGAAGACCTTACCGATGAGGGCGGTGCCGCGATACTGGGAGGCGAACAGCAGCGCGATGACGATCACCGAGATCGGCAGCACGGCGGGCTTGAGGAAGGGCGAGGTGACTTCCAGACCCTCGACCGCCGACAGCACCGAGATCGCCGGGGTGATCATGCCGTCACCGAAAAACAGGCAGGCACCGATGATCGCGACCAGCGTGACAGCCGCCGCGACCTGGGGCCTTCGGCACACCTTCTGGGCGAGCACCATCATGGTGAGAATGCCGCCCTCGCCGTTATTGTCGGCCCGCATGACGAAGGTGACGTATTTGACGGTCACGACGATGATGAGCGACCAGAAGATCATGGAGAGGATGCCGAGGACCGTGCCCTCCGTCATGCCGGCCCGGCCGAAGAAGGTCAGGCAGGTGCTCAGCGCATACAGCGGGCTGGTGCCGATATCGCCATAGACGACGCCGAGAACGCCCAGCAGCAGCGAAAGGGTGACTGCGTTCCGGGTGGTGTGGACGGGTGCGGCGGTGTCTGCGGTCGTGGTGCTGTTCATCCGGGACGTGTTTCTATCGGCCGTCGCCGGCCAGGAGCCGCGGATCATTGTCCGACCCGGGAGCGCGACGGCAAGCCGGTACTGCGGGAGCTTCGTGCATCAGCGTCCAATTTTGGCGTGACGGCCCCGACGCGACAGCGGCAGGCGGGATCAATCAAACGTGTCAGCATGTAACGCGACGACGGGCAGGCTTACGCCGGGAGGCTGGGCGAACGCAAGCATCGCCACCCGAGAGCGCGCAGCCGCGGCCGCATGGCTCATCGACCCGTTGCAGACCAGCTTTGCCTTGCGGAATCCACCGGGATCTGCGCTTTTGCGCGCTCCCTGCCGGGGGGACGGCATCTTCCCGGCTGTGCCTGACCGCGTCCGGACGTCCGGAGCCGCGGTTCCGGCCGATACATCCGGAGGGACAGAGATGCCATTATATGAATGCGTCGTGATTGGACGCAGCGAGATCACCCAGCAGCAGGTCGATACCTTGACCGATGCCGTGGTCGCCCAGGTCGAGGCCGACGGCGCGGTCGTGCGCAAGCGCGAATACTGGGGGCTGCGGAGCCTCGCCTACCGGATCAAGAAGAACCGGAAGGGCCACTACCTGCTCCTCGGCCTCGAGATCGAGCCGAACGTGCTGACCGAGATGGAGCGCCAGCTTCGCCTCAACGAGGACGTGCTCCGGTTTCTCACCATCCGCGTCGACGAGATCGACGATGTTCCCTCCGCCGTTCTGGCGCGCAAGTCCGATGATCGCGGCTTCCGTGGGCCGAAGCCCGCCGGTCGCTTCGACAGCGGCCGCCGTCGCTACGACGACCGTGAGGAGTTCCGCGCCCGCGAGGAGTTCCGTGGGCCCCGGGACGATGATGATGACCGCGATCGGGATCGTGGCCGCGGCCCGCAGGAGGAGAACTGATCCATGTCTGACACAACCGATGTCAATCCGGCGGCCCGCCGCGCCGCGGTCGGCGCCCGCCGCCCGTTCTATCGGCGCAAGAAGTCCTGCCCCTTCTCCGGCCCGAACGCGCCGAAGATCGACTACAAGGACGTGCGCCTGCTCTCCCGCTTCCTGAGCGAGCGCGGCAAGATCGTGCCGTCGCGCATCACGGCGGTGTCCGCCCGCAAGCAGCGCGAGCTGGCGCGGGCCATCAAGCGCGCCCGCTTCCTGGCGCTGCTCCCCTACGTCCTGCACTGAGGGAGACGGATCATGGCAGCCATCGAAGTCATCCTGCTCCAGCGCGTGCCGAAGCTCGGCCAGATGGGCGACCGGGTGCGCGTCAAGCCGGGCTATGCCCGCAACTTCCTGCTCCCGCAGAAGAAGGCGCTGCGCGCCACCAAGGACAACGCGGCCCGCTTCGAGCATGAGCGCGTCGTCTTGGAAGCGCAGAACCTGAAGCGCCGCGAGGAGGCCGAGCGGGTCGCCGAGCGCGTGCACGGCCTGACCGTCACCCTGATCCGGCAGGCGGGCGATTCCGGCAGCCTTTACGGCTCCGTCTCCAGCCGCGACATCGCGGAAGGTGCGACGAGCGGCGGGTTGCAGATCGACCGCAATCAGGTGGAACTCGATCACCCGATCAAGACGCTCGGCGTGCGCCAGGTGCGCGTCGTGCTGCATCCCGAGGTGACCATGCACATCACGGTCAATGTGGCGCGCAGCGTCGAGGAAAGCGAGAAGCAGCTGCGCGGCGAGGCCGTTGGCCGCGCGGCCGCCGAAGATGCCGAGCCGACCGCCGCCGAGTTGTTCGGCACGGACGAGGAAGCCGACGCGGCCTGATACCCCGAGGCGCTACGAGCCTGCATGCAAAAAGCCGGTAGAACGCTGTTCTGCCGGCTTTTTGATTCCGATTGCGCAGGGTTGTCCGACCCGCTGCTTGCAGAACCGGCCGCAGCGCATTATCGATTTGGTAATATGCATGGCGGGTGCGGCTTTGGCATGACCCGCGTCGTCGGACGAGAGAATCGCAATGCGACAGATCCTTGATCGCCTTCTGAAACGCATGATCCGGAGCGGCGGCCTCACGGTGATCTGGCCGAACGGCGAAAGCACCCTCTACGGTCCGAACAGACCGGACGACAGACCCGGCAGCGCCACCATCAGGATCACGGACGAGAGGACGATCCGCGCGATCATCCTCAATCCGGGCCTCGGCGTCGGCGAAGCTTATATGGACCAGACGCTCGTTCCGCAGGACTGCAACATCTATCAGGTGCTGGAGGTCCTTCTGGCGAACCTGCAGATGGCCGGAGTGTCGGCGCTGCCGACGATGAAGGGGCGCATCATCGCGGGCACCATGCTGCGGCGGCTCAAACAGCTCAATTCCACCGTCCGCGCGCGGCGCAACGTCGCCCACCACTACGACCTCAACGGGCGGCTCTACAGCCTCTTTCTCGATCGGGATCGGCAATATTCCTGCGCCTACTTCCCGCGCGGCGACGAGACGCTGGAGGAGGCGCAGCTCGCCAAGAAACACCACATCGCGGCCAAGCTGAAACTCGACCGTCCGGACCTCACGGTGCTCGACATCGGCTGCGGCTGGGGCGGCATGGCGCTGACGCTCGCGCGCGACTACGGCGCCCGGGTGACGGGCATCACGCTCTCGACCGAACAGCTCGCCGAAGCCCGCGCCCGCGCCGAGGCCGAGGGCCTCTCCGACCGCGTGAAGTTCGAGTTGCTGGACTACCGTCTCGTACAGGACAAGTTCGACCGGATCGTCTCGGTCGGCATGTTCGAGCATGTCGGCATCAACCACTATGGAACCTTCTTCAACCTCGTGAAGAAGGCGATGAAGCCGGACGGCGTAGCCCTCATCCATACCATCGGACGCAGCGACGGGCCGGGCACCACCAACCCGTGGATCACGAAATACATCTTCCCGGGCGGCTATTCGCCGGCGCTGTCCGAGGTCATGGCGCCGATCGAGCGCACCGGCCTGATCGTTACGGATATCGAAATTCTCCGCCTGCACTACGCGGAGACGCTCCGCCATTGGCGGCGGCGCTTCGCTGCCAACCGGGACGCCATCACGGCACTCTACGACGAGCGCTTCTGCCGCATGTTTGAGTTCTATCTGGCGGGGTCGGAGCTTGCCTTCCGCAACCAGGAGCATGTGAACTTCCAGCTCCAGATCACCCGAGACCAGGCTGCCGTCCCGCTCACGCGGGATTATGTCAGTGAGACCGAGCGGCAGATGATGCGGAACGTCGCAGCCGACCGGAACGTGCTGGCCTGACCATCTGCGAGGCCCGCGCAGGATGGCTGAGGGTCGCGACCCTCAGCCATCCTCGCCGATGAGATGCAGCACGACCTCGCGCCGGTGGGGTCGGCTGCGATGCTCGAAGACGAAAATCCCCTGCCACGTGCCGAGTACCGGACGACCTTCCGATACCGGAATGGTCAGCTGGGGCCCGGTGAGCAGCGCGCGGATGTGGGACGGCATATCGTCCGGCCCTTCCAGCGCATGGGCGTAGCGCGGACCGCCGGATTGGCCGCGATGCTGCGGGACCAGCCGCTCGAAGCCGTCGCGGATATCGTCCAGCACCTCAGGGCTCGCATTCTCCGTGACCGCCAGCGAGGCCGAGGTATGGGCGCACCAGAGCGTCAGCAGCCCCGTGCCGATGCGCTGATCGGCGACCCAGCCTAGAACGGGCCGCGTGACCTCCACCAGACCCTTGCCGCGCGTCTGGATCGTCAGACGATGCAGTGCCTGCCGCATCCGCTGGCCCTCGAACCCGGACTTCAGACCGGGGCCGGGTTGCGCTCGGTGAAGCCGCGCTGGTGCCAGTAGGGATAGGGCAGCGCCACCGTGCTGGCGGCGTCCAGCTTCGCCACCTGCTCGGGCGTCAGGTTCCAGCCGACGGCGCCGAGGTTCTGGCGCAGCTGCTCCTCGTTGCGCGCGCCGACGATGACGTTGGCGACGGTCGGGCGCTGCAACAGCCAGTTCAGCGCGATCTGCGGCACGGTCTTGCCGGTCTCCTGCGCGACCTCGTCCAGCGCATCGACGACGGTGTAGAGATACTCCTCCGGCACCTGCGGCCCCATGTCGGCGGTCTTGTGCAGACGGGATTTCTCGGGCAGAGGCTGGCCGCGGCGGATCTTGCCGGTGAGGCGGCCCCAGCCGAGCGGGCTCCAGACCACGGCGCCGACGCCCTGCTCGATGCCGAGCGGCATCAGCTCCCACTCGTAGTCGCGGCCGACCAGCGAGTAATAGGCCTGATGGGCGACGTAGCGCGGCAGGTTGTATTTCTCGGCGACCGCCAGCGACTTCATCAGATGCCAGCCGGAGAAGTTGGAGCAGCCGACGTAGCGGATCTTGCCGGCCCGCACGAGGTCGTCGAGCGTCGACAGCGTCTCCTCGACCGGGGTCGTGGCGTCGTAGCCGTGAAGCTGGAAGAGGTCGATGTAGTCGGTGCCGAGCCGCTTCAGCGCGCGCTCGCAGGCGCGGATGAGGTGGAAGCGGGACGAGCCGACATCGTTGGCGTCGTCGCTGGCCCGGAAGGTGGCCTTGGTGGAGATGATGACGCGGTCGCGGCGCCCCTTGATGGCGGCGCCGAGAACCTCTTCGGCGGCGCCGGCGGAATAGATGTCGGCGCTGTCGAACATGGTAAGGCCGGCGTCGAGGCAGATGTCGACGAGCCGGCTCGCCTCTTCCACGTCGGAACTGCCCCAGGCCTCGAAGAACTCGCCTTTACCGCCGAAGGTGCCGGTGCCGAAGCTGAGAACGGGCACCTTGAAGCCAGAGTGGCCGAGCCGTCGATGTTCCATGCGAACCTCCTGATGAGGAGGAGGCTAGAACCAGCCCCCATCCACGATGAACTCGCGCGCCGTGACGAGGCGGCTGTCGTCCGCCGCCAGCCACAGCACCATCCGCGCGACATCGGCCTCGTAAAGGCGGTCGGGGATGCACTGTCCGGCTGCGCGTTTGGCTTCGGCTTCTGGCGTCATCCACAGGTCGAGCTGACGCTGCGTGATGATCCAGCCCGGATAGACGATGTTCGCCCGGATGTGGTGCGGTCCGAGATCGCGCGCAAGGCCGCGCGTCAATCCGATGACCGCCGACTTGGCGGCGGTATAGGCGGGCATGTTCCCGGTCGCGAGCAGGAAGCTGTTCGAACTCATGTTGATGATCGAGCCGCCGCCCGCCGCGATCATGTCGGGCTTGACCGCCTGCGCGCAGAAGAACTGGTGGCGCAGATTGGTGTTCATCCGGTCGTCCCAGTATTCGGGCGTGACCTCGTCGATGGAATGGCGGTCGTCGCGCGCGGCGTTGTTCACAAGCACGTCGAAGCCGCCGCCGAGGGCGCCGCGCAGCGTTTCGATCGCCGCCCGCAGCGCCGCGATGTCGCGGAGATCGACGCGGACGAACTTGACGACCGCGCCTTCCGGCTGGCGGGCGATCAGGGCGGCGGCGGCGGCCTCATCGAGGTCGAGGAAGCCGACATGGCTGCCCTGGGCCACGAAATGCTCGACGATCCCGGCGCCGATGCCGGAGGCGCCCCCGGTCACGAGCACGCGCCGGCCGGCGAGGCTTGGGTAGATCGCGAAGTTCGACATGGGAGTCCCGGTCAGAAGATGGAGTCGAGCAGGTCGCCGAGCGGCCCGTTGTTCTTTGGCTTGACGAGCGGCGTCTTGCCGACCGTCGGGCTGAGCCCGAGCGCCGCGTCCTTCTGGATCCGCTGCCGCTCCTCGTCCGCGTTGACCAGAGCGGGTTTGGCGACCGGTGTGCCGAAGGGATTGATGCGGTTGCCGAGATCGTGGCTTTTCGCGTCGCGCGTCGCGATGGCATCGACCTGCCGGCGGATATTGGGCGGCGCGGGCGGCCCTGCCTTCTGCAGGAAGGCCTGATCGCCCTGGGTGGAGGGCGTCCCGCCCTCGAGCGCCGCACCGCCGAGCATGGCGTCCTCGGCCTGCTGCGGCACCGCCACGTCCTGCGGCCGCGGCGCGCCGGGCGTCGGCGCGGGCAGGGCGGTCGCCGCCGCGTTGAGATCGGGCGGCATCGCCAGCTGCGGCTGGGTCGTGACCTGGAACTCATCCGGCGGATCGCGTTGCAGACCAAGCGTCTGAAGGGTGCCACTGCTGCATCCCCCGAGCGCCAGAATGGGCATCACCAGCGGCGCCATGAGCAGCGCCGAGCGCATCGTCATCATCCTCGACATTCGTCCCTCAGCCGCGATTCTTGGCCCGGACGGGTGCCGGTTCGGACCGTCCGGGTAACAGGTTGTCGATGATCAGCGCCGCGACGCCGCACACGATGGCCGCGTCCGCCACATTGAACACATACCATGAATAGCCGAAGGCATGGGCCTGGATGAAGTCGACCACCGCGCCGTAGTGCAGCCGGTCGGCGACATTGCCAAGCGCGCCGCCCGCGATCGCGCCCACGGGGATGGAGATCGCGAGCCGTGTCGTGCGCGCCAGCCAGACGCCGAGCACGACCACGACGATCAGCGCGAAGACCGCCAGCGCCAGATGCGCGCCTGTGCTGTCGCCGGTCAGCAGGCCGAAGGTCACGCCCCGGTTCCAGACCATGGTGAAGTTAAGCACCGGCAGCAGCACGATCTGCCCGACCTGCTCCAGATGCAGGCCGTGGAGAATCCACCACTTGCTGGCCTGATCGGCGGCCAGCACGATGATGGCGGTGAGAAGCCCGGTCAGCGCCACGGATCTCCGCGCCACCATCAGGCGGCCCGCCCCACGAGGCCGGACGCGACCGCGTCGGTGCAGCGGAGGCAGAGTTTCGTGCCCGCATCCACCTCGGGCAGCACGCGCCAGCAACGGGCGCATTTATGGCCCGACGCCACGCTGGCGTCGACACTTCCCTGAGATTGCAGGAGCCGGAACTCAACCTCTGAAACAATAAGAACTTCTTCCCAAGCGCTTTTGCTGAGCAGATTCACGTCCATGCTCAGAATCAGGTTGATGTCCTCGGCCGTGAGGCCGGTGCGGGCTTCGAGATCGGGATCATTCAGCTCGTAGCTCGAAACCAAAGTCGAGGCGAATTCGACAAAGACCTTGGCCTCTAGCGACGAACCGATGAGGCCTTCACGGCGCAGCCGCTCAAGCCTTTTATTGATGGTCCGACGAATTTCGCGCACCTTCGCCCATTTCGCCGCCAGCGCCTCGTCCCGCCACGCGGGGGGAATTGCGGGAAACGTCTGCTCGTGGATGCTGGCGTCGTGGCCGAAGCGGGCGGCCCAGGCTTCTTCGGCCGTGAAGACCAGCACGGGCGCGAGCCACGCGGTCAGGCAGCGATGCAGATGGTCGAGCACCGTGCGCGCCGCGCGCCGCCGCAGGCTGTCCGGCCGGTCGCAGTAGAGCGCGTCCTTGCGGATGTCGAAGTAATAGGCCGAGAGATCGGTCGCGCAGAAATGGTGGATGGCGGGATAGACGCCGGTCCAGTCATGGCTTTCGACCGCGCCGCGCAGCAGCCCGTCGAGTTCCGACAGGCGATGCAGCACCCAGCGCTCGAGCTCCGGCAGATCCGCATAGGGCAGGGTTTCGGCCGGGTCGAAGCCGTCGAGGCTGCCGAGAATCCAGCGCAGCGTGTTGCGCAGCCGGCGATAAAGCTCGCCCTGCTGGCGCAGAATGTCGGGACCGATGCTGAGATCGTCCCGCGCATCGGAGGACATGACCCAGAGGCGCAGGATATCGGCGCCGTATTTGGCGATCACGTCCTGCGGCTCGACCCCGTTGCCGAGCGACTTCGACATCTTGCGGCCCTGCTCATCGACCAGGAAGCCGTGCGTCAGCACCGCCTTGAAGGGCGCGCGCCCGCGCGTGCCGACGGCCTCCAGCAACGAGGAATGGAACCAGCCGCGATGCTGGTCCGAGCCTTCCAGATAGAGGTCGGCCGGCCACGGCATCCCGCGCGCCTCCAGCACGAAGGCATGGGTCGAGCCGCTTTCGAACCACACGTCGATGATGTCGCGCACCTGCTCGAACTGCGCCGGGTCGTAGCCGTTGCCGAGGAAATCGGCGGCGGGACGGGCGTACCAGGCGTCCGCGCCCTCGGCTTTGAAGAAGGTGACGACGCGCTCCATCACCGCCGGGTCGCGCAGCGGCTCACCGGTCCGGCGGTCGACGAAGATCGGGATCGGCACGCCCCAGGCGCGCTGGCGACTGACGCACCAGTCCGGCCGGGCCGCGACCATGCTGGCGATGCGGTTGCGGCCCTGCTCGGGGATGAAGCGCGTCTCGGCGATGGCCTGCAGCGCGTGGCCGCGGATGTCCTCGGGGCCGTCCATGCGGATGAACCACTGCGGCGTCGCGCGGTAGATCAGCGGCGCCTTGGAGCGCCAGGAATGCGGGTAGGAGTGCACGAGCACGTTCCGATGCAGGAGCCCGCCCGCGGCGTCCAGCGCGGCGCAGACCGGCTCGGCGGCCTTGAAGACGTGCAGCCCGGCGAATAGCGGCACCCAGGCGTTGTAGGTGCCGTCGTCGCCCACCGTGTCGGGGACTTCCAGCCCATGCGCGCGGCCGAGGATAAAGTCGTCCTCGCCGTGGCTCGGCGCGGTATGGACGAAGCCGGTGCCGGTCTCGGTCGTGACGAACTCGGCGGGCAGCAGCGGCACGTCGTGGTCGTAGCCCTGGCCGCGCAGCGGATGGGCGGTGACGATGCCCGCCAGATCGGAGCCCTTGAAGGTGCCGAGGACGCGGTGGCCGGTGATACCGGTCTCGGCCAGGAACGGCGCGAGCAGGGCCTCTCCCACCATCACCCGCTCGCCCAGGCGCGCGCGCGCGCCTTCACCGACCGTCTCGACCTCGATCAGCAGGTAGTCGATCTCGGGGCCATAGGCGATGGCGCGGTTGCCGGGCATGGTCCAGGGCGTCGTCGTCCAGATGACGACGGAGGCGCCTTCGAGTGCCGCCGGCGCCCCCGCGATCACCGGGAAGCGCACCCAGATGGTGACGCTCTTGTGGTCGTGGTACTCGACCTCGGCCTCGGCGAGCGCGGTCTTCTCGACCGTGCTCCACATCACGGGGCGGAGGCCGCGATAGAGCGCGCCGTTCATCAGGAAGCGGCCGATTTCGCCCGCGATCGCGGCTTCCGAGGCGAAGTCCATGGTCGCGTAGCGGTTCGCCCAGTCGCCCATCACGCCGAGGCGGATGAACTCCTCGCGCTGCACGGCGAGCCACTTCTCGGCATAGGCGCGGCATTCGGCGCGGAACTGCAGGACCGGCACCTCGTCCTTGTTGCGACCGGACTTGCGGTATTCCTCCTCGATCTTCCACTCGATCGGCAGGCCGTGGCAGTCCCAGCCCGGGATGAAGTGGGCGTCGAAGCCCGCCATCTGGTGCGCGCGGTTGATCGCGTCCTTCAGCACCTTGTTCAAGGCGTGGCCGAGATGGAGATGGCCATTGGCGTAAGGCGGCCCGTCATGCAGCACGAAGGGCGGCCGGCCAGCCGAATTCTCGCGGACGCTCTCCCACAGATGGCGCTCGTCCCAGCCGGCGAGAATGGCCGGCTCCCGCTTCGGCAGGTCGCCTTTCATCGGGAAGGCGGTGCGCGGCAGGAAGACGGTGTGGCGGTAATCCGGGGCCGCGGCGGCCCCGCCGGGTGCTGCGTCGGCAGGTGTCACAGTATCGTTCATGGGCTGCGGTATGGCCGAATTCCCGGGCGAATGCGACTCAGGAAACACCCGCGAGGCTTTGAGCGCTCGCGGCATCTGCTGCGCAGTCCGCGCAGATACCCTCGACCTCGACGGTCGCGGCCATGGGTTTGAAGCCCTCGGCTGAGGCTGCGGCGTCGATCGCGACCCGGATACGGCTGTCCGCCATCTCGACGACGCGGCGGCACGCGGTGCAGATGAGGAACTGCGTCGCATGGAGGCCGTGATGGGCATGGCCCGTGCCCGTGCCCGTGCCTGTGCCCGTGCCTGTGCCCGCAGCGTCATGCGCCGCGTCGTCCAGCATGTGCGAGCAGCCGACGAAGGCCGACAGCCGCTCGATCCGGTGCACGAGGCCTTGGGCGGTGAGAAATTCCAGTGCCCGATAGACTGTCGGCGGCGCGGCCGGGCGGCCCACCTCGCGCAGCCGGTCGAGCAGGTCGTAGGCGCCGGACGGGCGCGGATTGTCGAGAATGAGCCCCAGCACCTGACGCCGCTGGTCGGTCAGCCGCAGGCTCCTGCGCTCGCAGAAGGCGGCGGCCTGATCGAGCAGGCGCTCGGTATCGGGCGAGAAGGCGGCAGCGGACATGCCCCGATCTAGCATGACCGCCAGCCGAGCCGCCATTGCCGGGACGCCCGCCTCAGCCGGTCGGGCGCGCGCCTCAGCCGGCGGTGCGCTTGCGGCGCGCCGGGGCCTTGCGGCCGGCCCGGAAGCTTGGGAGCCACCACTCGATCGGCTGGTCGCCGCTCTCATCGTCGCCGGCGGCGGAGGCGGTGCCGGGAAGGGGATCGGCCTTGGCCGTCGCGGCTGCCTTGGGCTTGCGGCCACGGCGCTTCGGCGCGGCCGCGCCGGACGCCACGCTTCCCGTCGCAGGCTCGCTCACGACGTTCTCCAGCAGAATTTCCGGGAGCGCAATTTCCTCGAACAGGTCGCGTTTCGCGGGCGTGGCGCGGCGTGCGGCAGGCTCGGGCGTCTCCGGCTGACGGTCGCGGAGGGACAACGCAAGCTCGGCTTCCGCGGCGCGGGTTTCCGCCCGCTGCCGCGCCTCGCGCTCATGCGTCAGCAGTTCGTCGAACTGCGCGCGCGTGTCGTGATCGGCGCGCAGCCTGTCCTCGAGGGTCATTTCGGCGTGTTTCAGTTTTGTCCGCAGCGAATTGACGAGGGCGTGGTTTTCTTCCAGGGCACGTTCCGCCTTCGCCCGGGCCGCGCGTTCCTCGCGAAGTTCCGCCGTCAGCGCGGCGAGCCGGTTCTCGCCGCCGGCATCGCCCTCACGGCTCCGGTGCAGCATGACGACGGGCACGTCGCCGTCCTGCGCGAAGCGGCGGCGCTGGCGGCTGGGATCGTGGGAGGTCTGCGGCGGATTGGCCGGGCCGCCGGAGCCGCCATTGCCTGCGGCCGGGCGTGTGCCAAGGCCGAGCGCGAGCCGCATGCGCGCCTCCGTCGGGTCGGCGGGCTCTGTAGGCTCATCGTGATTGGGCGTGTGGGAGGACATTGGAACTCTGTTAAGTGTAATCGGAAATCGGCATAATGCTGCGGGAGTTACAACCACGTAACCCTGTCCGCAATTCATCGAATCGCCGAATGATTACTTGAAGGCTTATGCCTTCGGATGCAAGGGCATTCCCCATGAATTAACAAATCTGGCATGCAGATCCGCCCGTCTGTTCTTCTTGACGATTCAAATAACGGGTCATGGTCGCGCGCGATGCCGAGTTAAGCCCCGAGCCCGAGGCGTGCCGAGAGGGTATCGGCTATATCGACGAAAGCCCGCGCACCCTCGCTTTCCGGGGCCGCGGCCACGACCGGCGTGCCGGCATCGGACATTTCGCGGACGTCCAGTAATAGAGGGATTTCGCCGAGAAACGGCTGGCCGAGCCGGGCCGCTTCCGCGCGCGCGCCGCCGTGGCCAAATATTTCCGCGCGATGCCCGCAGTTGGGGCAGCAGAAGACGCTCATGTTTTCGATGACGCCGAACACCGGTATTTCGACCTTCTCGAACATCCGCACCGCCCGGCGTGCGTCGATCAGGGCGATATCTTGCGGCGTCGAGACGATGACCGCGCCCGAGACTTGCGCGCGCTGCGACAGGGTCAGCTGAATGTCGCCGGTTCCGGGCGGAAGGTCGATCACCAGAACATCGAGCGTCCCCCACTCGACTTGCCCCAGGAACTGCTGCACCGCGCCCATGATCATGGGGCCGCGCCAGATCATCGCGGAATCCTCCTCGACCAGCAGGCCCATCGACATCGCCTTCAGGCCCCAGGCCTCGACCGGGATCAGCCGGTCGCCCCGGACCTCGGGCCGCCGGTGTTCGCCCAGCATCCGCGGCAGGCTCGGCCCGTAGATATCGGCATCCATCAGCCCGACACGAAGCCCCCGCCGCGCCAGGGCGACCGCGAGGTTGACCGACACCGTCGACTTGCCGACGCCGCCCTTGCCGGAGGCGACGGCGAGGATATGCGCGACGCCGGGTATCGGCGCGGGTCTCGGTGCGGCTGTCCGCGCCTCGGCCGGCCGCGCCTCAGGGGTTCGCGCCTGCGCATGCGTGTGTGCGTGGCCCGCTTGAGCCGGCCGCGGCGGAGCGGGGGTGCCGGGCGCCCGGTGGGCGGTCAGGACGACCGTCGCATTGCGCACGCCGGGCAGCCGCCCGATGGCGCCCTCAGCCGCGCGCCGGGCGGGCTCAATCGCGCTGACCTGCGCCCGATCGACGCCGAGCGTGACCTGTACCAGTCCGTCACGCACGAGTACATCCTCGACATGCGTCACGCCGAGGGTCTCCCCGGCGGTATCCTGAGCGCGGAACTGGGCGAGCAGGCGCCGCACCGCTTGGTCGATCTCGTGGTCAGGCTGGGTCATGATGCGTGGTTTCCGGCGATAGGGCTGGGCGTGGGGAACGAGCGGGCGGGGCTTCGTCGGCCATATCGGCGCCTGCCGCCTCGTCGTGCTTGTGGTCATGCGCTCGCACGCGCACAATCCGCCTTCATGCCGCCAATGTCCACCGGATGAGCCAGCCAAACCCATGCGTGCCCTTCTGCTCGCCGCCGCCCTGCTTCTGACCGGTGTCCCGACCGGCGCCTCGGCTCATGGCGTGCCGTCCGGCTTCGCCGAACTGGCGGCGCAGCTGCTGCCATCCGTCGTCAATGTCGCGAGCACCGAAAGCGCCACCCCGAGCAGCGACTCGAGCGGCGGCACCGCGAGCGGAAGCTCAGGCTCGTCCAGCGGGAGCGGGAGCGCCGCCGCGCCGCCGGCCGCGGCCGATCACGGCGTGCCGCCGGTCGACCGGAGCTTTCAGCAGTTCCTGAACAGCGCCGAGGGCCCCGGCATGCCCGACGCGGCCGCCACCGGCGAGCAGATGCAAAGCCTCGGCTCGGGCTTCATCGTCGACCCCTCCGGCCTCATCGTCACCAACAACCACGTCATCGACGGCGCGCACAGCATCAGCGTGATCCTCTCGGACGGGACCTCGCTGCATGCGGTCGTCGTCGGCCGCGACACGCGGAACGACATCGCGCTGCTGCGCGTCCATCCCACCCATCCGCTCAAGGCCGTGCATTTCGGCCGGTCGCGCGCCGCGCGGATCGGCGAGTGGGTCATCGCCATCGGCAACCCCTACGGTCTCGGCGGCACGGTGACGGCGGGCATCATCAGCGCGCGGGGCCGCGACCTCGGCGACGAGGGATCGAGCGACTACATCCAAACGGACGCCGCCATCAACCGCGGCAATTCGGGCGGTCCACTTTTCGACATGGCAGGGGCGGTCATCGGCATCAATACGGCGATCTACTCGCCCTCGGGCGGCTCCGTCGGCATCGGCTTCGCCATTCCCTCGGACGAGGTAGCGGCCGTCGTCGATCAGTTGCGGCGCTTCGGCAAGCCGCGGCCCGGCTGGATGGGCGTGCAGGTGCAGAACGTGACGCCGGACATCGCCTCGATGCTCGGGATGCCCGAGACCACCGGGGCGATGGTCGCGACGGTCGCACCCGGCGGTCCCGCCGCGGGCGCGCATCTGCGGCCGGGCGACGTGATCCTCGATTTCGACGGCCATACGGTGCAGGACATGCGGTCCTTCCCGCGCATGGTCGCCGATAGCAGCGTCGGCGAGCCGGCCGTCGTGGACTACTGGCGCGCCGGGCATCGCGACAGCGCGACGCTCACGATCGCCGGGGAGCCGCCCGCCCCGGCCTCGGCCGCCGCTAAGCCGAAGCCGGCGCCGCCCGCGCCGCCGAAGCCCGAGCCGGCCGAGGGCCTCGGCCTCACCGTCGCCGACCTCACCCCGGCCCTGCAGAGCAAGTTCGACATCCCCGCCGACACTCATGGCGTCGTCATCACGGAAGTGACGCCCAATAGCGTGGGCGCCCGGGAAGGCCTTGCGGCGGGCGATGTGATCCTGGAGGTCGACGGTGCGCCGGTCGTGCGGATCGGCGATGTCATGACGCGGCTCGCGGCCTTGCGCGCCGCCCGGCGCGATCAGGTGCTGTTGCTGGTGCAGGGCTCCGACAACACGCAATGGATCAGCCTCGAACCGGCCTGGACCGGGTAGCGCGGCCGTCGCCGGACCGGGACGCTTCGCATTTCAAGTTCATTGTTCACGCAACGAGGAGTCGGCAGCCTTCATGGATGATGGACGGATGGAAGCGGACCTCGACGAGCAGACACCCGAACAGCATCGCGCCCGGTATGAGGCGCTGAGGGCGCAGGCCCAGGCGAAGGAGGCCGCCCAGCCGCGCGACATGACGGCGGTTCCGGCGCCCCCGGCGATCAGGCCCGAGACCGTCATCGAGCGCGAGATCGTCCCCGGCGGGTGGTACTCGACGATGCGCGTGCTTCGCGGGCAGACGCTGCGGCTGGTCAACATCGCCGGCAATCCCGGTGTCTCGGTGCTCATCTGGAATGCCGACGACACCAGCGAGCGCTACAACGCCGGCGACACCGTGAAGCTGCAATGGACGACGCGCCTCACGCGCGGGCGCGTGCTGTTCTCGGATATGGGGCGCGTGTTGTGCGCGATCACCGAGGATAGCTTTGGCGCCAGCGACACAATTCTCGGCGGCAGCACGCCCGCGTCGAATGTCCGGCAGTATGGCAACGCCACGCTCCGCAACAGCCGCGACAACTTCCGGCTCGCCGCCGGCAAGCTCGGCCTGCGCCGCGCGGATGTGCCGCCCGCGATCACCTTCTTCGCCGAGATCGGAACGGAGGACGACACAACCGCAAGCGCAGGCCGGTTCCGCTGGAGGGATGGCGGGCTGCCCGGCACGCTCGTCGATCTGCGTGCCGAGATGAACCTGTTCGTCGCGATCTCGAACTGTCCTCATCCCCTGGCGCCGGGGCCGGCCTTCACCCAGGGCCCGGTGGAGGCCGTCGTGTGGCAGGCGCCGCCGCCCGCCGCTGACGATCTCTGCCGCAGCTTCGGCGAGGAGGCCGTGCGCGGCTACGAGAACACCGACAGGCTCTTCGCGCCCGGGCGCGCGGCATGAGCGACCTTGTGAGCGACCTTGTGAGCGGCCTCGCCGAAAGCGCCGCGATCCTGGATGTGACCGTGCCCGCGCGAGCGCCGTGGTCCGCCATCCTCAAGCGCGGCCAGACGCTGCGGCTGATCGACCTCGAAGGGCAGCAGGCGGTCGATGCGCTGTTCTACAACGCGGACAACCCGACTGAGCGCTACAGCCCGCAGGACACGCTGCTGGAGCAGGGCGGCGCCTATATCGGCCTCGGCACGCAGTTGCTCTCGAACGAGGGGCGGCCCCTGGTTTCGGTGGTGGCCGACAGCTGCGGACGGCACGACACCTCGGCCGGCGCCTGTTCCTGCGAAGCGAACACCGTGCGCTTCGGCCATCACACCCGCTACATGCACGCCTGCCGCGAGAACTTCCTGCTGGAACTTGGGAAGTATGGGCTCGGCAAGCGCGACATCGTCGGCAACGTGAACTTTTTCATGAACGTGCCGATCACGCCCGCGGGCGAGCTTGCGATCGTCGACGGCTTGTCCGCACCCGGCGGCCATGTCGATCTGCGCGCCGAGATGGACGTACTGGTCGTCTTCTCGAACTGTCCGCAGGTCAACAATCCCTGCAACGGGTTCAATCCGACGCCGATCCGCGTGCTGATCTGGGACGGTCCGCGCTGGAACGAACCCGAGATGGCGAAAGTCGCACAAGGCATCGGCTGATGTTCGCCAAGGTCCTCGTCGCGAACCGGGGAGAGATCGCCGGGCGGATCATCGCGACGCTGCGCCGCATGGGTGTCGGCTCGGTCGCGGTCTATTCCGACGCCGACCGCTTCACCCGCCCGGTGCGGGAGGCCGACGAGGCCATGCGGATCGGCCCCGCATCGGCGGCTGAAAGCTACCTCGACGCGGCGGCGATCATCGAGGCCTGCCGCCAAACGGGCGCGGAGGCGGTCCATCCGGGATACGGCTTCCTCAGCGAGAAGCCGGAATTCGCCGAGGCCCTGGCCGCCGCGGGCATCCGCTTCATCGGGCCGGACCCCGCCCACATGCGCGCCTTCGGCCTGAAGCATTCGGCGCGCGCCCTGGCGGAGGCGGAGGGCGTGCCGCTGCTGCCCGGCAGCGGGCTTCTGGCCGATGCCGGGGAGGCCGCGGCCGAGGCCGCGCGCATCGGCTATCCGGTGATGCTGAAAAGCACCGCGGGCGGCGGCGGGATCGGCATGCAGATCTGCCGGGACGCGCGCGACCTCGCGGAGAAATGGGCCGGTGTGCAGCGCCTCTCGGGCGCGAACTTCGGGGACGCGCGGGTCTATCTCGAGAGATATATCGCGCGCGCGCGGCACGTGGAGGTGCAGATCTTCGGCGACGGCGAGGGCGGCATCGTGACGCTCGGGGAGCGCGACTGCTCGCTGCAACGCCGCCACCAGAAGGTCATCGAGGAAACGCCCGCGCCGGGTCTCAGCGCCACGACGCGCGACGCGCTCTCGGTGGCGGCAAGGGCGCTCGGACAGTCCGTCGGCTACCGCTCGGCGGGCACGGTCGAGTTCGTGCTCGATGCCGAGAGCGGCGCGTTCTACTTCCTCGAGGTCAACACCCGGCTGCAGGTCGAGCATTGCGTGACCGAAGCGGTCTTCGGCGTCGATCTGGTCGAATGGATGGTGGCTCAGGCGGCGGGCGAGTTCGTGTTGCCTCCTCAATCCGCTCTGGTCCCGCAAGGGGCGGCGGTCGAGGCGCGTATCTATGCCGAGAATCCGGCGCGGGGCTTTCGTCCCAGCAGCGGCCTGCTGACCGAGGTGCGCTTCGCGGACGGCGTGCGTGTCGACGGCTGGATCGAGACCGGGGCCGAGGTCACGCCGCATTACGATCCGCTGCTCGCCAAGATGATCGCTCACGGCGCCGACCGCGCGGAGGCCGTCGCCCGGCTCGCGGCCGCGATCGGGGACAGCGCGATCTGGGGGATCGAGAGCAACCTCGCCTATCTCGGCGCGGTTCTGGCGGCGCCGGTCTTCGGCGAGGCGCAGATGACGACGGCCACGCTCGATGCGTTTGAGTTCGCGCCGCGCACCATCGAGGTGCTCGCGCCCGGCACGCAGACGAGCCTGCAGGATTGGCCCGGACGCATCGGCTACTGGGATGTCGGCGTGCCGCCGAGCGGGCCGATGGATGACCGGTCATGCCGCCTCGCCAACCGCATCCTCGGCAACCCGGAAGGCGCGGCGGCGCTGGAGATCACGCTCGCGGGGCCGACGCTTCGGTTCGAGCATGCGGCGGTCATCGCGCTCGCCGGCGCGCGGATGCCAGCGACGCTCGACGGCGCGCCGGTGCCGTGGTTCGAGCCGGTGGCGGTCGGGCGCGGGCAGGTGCTGGCGATCGGCCGTGTGGCCGGGGCCGGCAGCCGCGCCTATCTCGCGGTCGAGGGGGGCTTCGACGCGCCGCTCTACCTCGGGGCGCGGGCGACTTTCGCGCTCGGCGGCTTCGGCGGACACGCGACCGGTTGTCTCCGCATCGGCGACACGCTGCGCATCGGCGCCGCGCCGGTCGGCCCGCGCGTGGCGGTCACGCCGCCTGTCCTGACCCATGATTGGGAGATCGGGGTGCTGTACGGCCCGCATGGCGCGCCGGATTTCTTCCAGGACGCGGACATCGCCGATCTTTTCCGGGAAACCTACGAGGTCCACTACAACTCGGCGCGGACGGGTGTGCGCCTGATCGGGCCGCGTCCGCGCTGGGCCCGCGCCGATGGCGGGGAGGCCGGGCTGCATCCCTCCAACATCCACGACAACGCCTATGCCGTCGGCGCCATCGACTTCACAGGCGACATGCCGATCATCCTCGGGCCCGACGGGCCGAGCCTCGGCGGCTTCGTCTGCCCGGCCGTCGTGGTGAGGGACGAGCTATGGAAGCTCGGGCAGCTGCGGCCCGGCGACCGCGTGCGGTTTCGCGTCCTTTCCCTCCGCGACGCGAGAGTGGCCTTCGGTGGCGCCGAGGGGCCGGTGCTGCGGCGCGTGGGCGAGGGCGACGCCGCGCTCTGCTACCGCATCGCCGGGGACAGCTATCTGCTGGTGGAGTTCGGGCCGCCGGTGCTCGACATCGCTCTTCGGTTGCGGGCGCAGCTGATGATGGAGCGGCTGCGCAGCCGGGGCCTCGATGGCATCATCGATCTGGTGCCCGGCATCCGTTCGCTGCAGGTCCATTACGACCCCGACGTGCTGACGCTCGGCGCGTTGATGGCCGCCCTCGAAACGATCGAGCCTGCGCTCGCCGACATTGCCGATGCGCGGGTGCCGAGCCGCGTCGTCCATCTGCCGCTCTCCTGGGACGACGAGCAGGCGCGGCTGGCGATGACGCGGTATCAGGAGTTGGTGCGGCCGGACGCGCCGTGGTGCCCATCGAACATCGAATTCATCCGCCGCATCAACGGGCTCGACGATATCGAGGCGGTCAAGCGCATCATCTTCGCCGCGAGCTACCTCGTCCTCGGCCTCGGCGACGTCTATCTCGGAGCGCCGGTCGCGACGCCGCTGGACCCGCGGCACCGTCTGGTGACTACGAAATACAATCCGGCACGCACCTGGACGCCGGAAAATGCCGTCGGCATCGGCGGCGCCTACCTTTGCGTCTATGGCATGGAGGGGCCGGGCGGCTATCAGCTGTTCGGCCGCACCATCCAGATGTGGAACGCCTGGATGGAGACGGAGGTGTTCCCGCGCGGCACGCCCTGGCTGCTGCGCTTCTTCGACCAGATCCGCTTCTACCCGGTTTCGGCCGATGAGCTTCTGGATGCCCGCGCGCGATTTCCCCGCGGGCAATATCCGATCGTGATCGAGGAGACGGAATTCGACCTTGGCGTCTATCGGGCGAACCTGGCCGAGCAGGCACCCGCCATCGCGGCTTTCCGCGTGGTTCAGCGGGCGGCGTTCGCGGCCGAGCGCGAGCGGTGGAGGGCCTCCGGTCTCGACCGCGCGGATGCCGAGCCCGCGCCCGAGGCTCTCCCGGACGATGCGCTGGCCGAGGGGCTTGCCGCCGTGGAGGCGTCGCTCCCCGGCAACGTCTGGAAGGTGCTGGTGCAGCCGGGCGATGCCGTCGCCGCGGGCGACGCCGTCGTCATCGTCGAATCCATGAAGATGGAGATGCGCATCCTCTCGGCGGTCACCGGTGTCGTCGCGGAGGTTCTCTGCACGCCCGGGCGGGAGGTGAAAGCCGGCCAGCGCCTGCTGGTGGTGAAGACCCTGAGGTAGGAGACCGATCCCGCGTAAATTCGGACTAATGCCGATCCGGTCGTCGCGCGCTGCCGGGAACCGGTCCGCAGGATGTGACGAGCGGGTGCCGGGCCCTCACGCCTCTAGATCGGCATCCCAGTAGAGGAAGTCGAGCCAGGTCTTGTGCAGATTGTCGCGCGAGGCGTGGCGCTTGGCGAATTCGTCGATCTGATGCGGGCTCGGCTCGTAGGGAGCGCGCCGGAGCCTGAGCCCACTTTCCCGCAGCGACTTGCTGCCCTTGAACAGATTGTCTCGCTGGCAGCAGGTGACGACATTGTGCCACACCGTCGTGCCGCCGCGGCAGCGTGGAACGACATGGTCGAAGGTCAGCTCCTTCGGGGTCAGCGTTTCACCGCAATACTGGCAGCGGAACCCGTCCCGCAGAAAGACGTGGTAGCGCGTGAAGGCCACATGCTTGCGCTTGTGGTAGCGCTTCAGCGCGACGACCGAGGGGATGCGGAAGGACTGATTGGCCGAGTGAACTTCGGTCTCATAGTTGATGACCGGCGTCACGCGGTCCTGCAGGACAGCGACCAGGGCGTCCTGCCAAGGCCAGACGGACAGCGGACCCCAACTCAGCGGCTGCATGTCCGCGTTGAGCACCAGGGTCTGGAGTCCGGCTGAGATATGGCTCACCGGATCGCCCTCACCAGGGAGACGCTGCTCGCATCGCCGCCGGGTTGCCGACCCGGAGCCGAGGCCTGGAAACGCTGGGAGCCATAAGCCAATCGCCGCTCCTTCACGAGCGGCCAGATCCGGTCCGGAAAATCTATTGACTCAACCAGATATGGCGCGCCGTTGAATTCCTCCCACGACTATTGCAAAGCCTGCGCGGCTCGGCAAGCACCCCGGCGACGGTGTCATGCGCCCGTCATTCGGGCGGCGCCGACCCTCCGTGCGCGACCGCCCCGCCGGTCAGCCGCGTGCGGCTTCGCCGCGAGCGAAGACATCCTGCAGCATGCGCGTCCCCTCGGCCAGTCCCTGGGCATCGATGCTGTGCCCGAGACCGCGGCGCATCACGAGCTTCACCGGCACGTCGAGCCCGGTCAGCACGTCGGCCGCGACGTTGGAGGCCTCGGGCGGCACCACCTCGTCGTCCTCGCCATGCACGAGCAGGACCGGCGCGCGGTTGACGATCTCCTGCGGCAGTTCCTCCGGACCCAGCAGCATCCCGGCATAGGCGAGGATAGCGCGCGGGGGCACCGGGCGGCGGAGCCCGGCGAACAGCGCCATCATGGCGCCCTGGCTGAAGCCCGCGACCGCGTATTCGGTGGCGGCGATGCCGAGTTCCGCGATCGTCGCGTCGATGTAATCGTCGAGCGCCCCGCGGGCGGCGCGTATTCCGGCCTCCATCGCGAGCGGACGCCAGTCGGAGAGGCTGAACCACTGCCGCCCTTCATGCGGCTCGCCGGGGGGCGCGCCGTCATAGGGCTCCGGCCCGTCGGGCGCGACGAACACGGCATGCGGAAGCGCTTCGGCCAGGATGGGTGCGACCGCGATCAGGTCCTGCCCGTTCGCGCCGACCCCGTGGCAGATGACCACGAGCTGTCGGGCGGGACCGCCCGCCAGCGGCCCGAAACGTGGTCCCGTCAATTTCGCCATTGCCTGCCTCTCGTGCGTCCTATGGACGGCGATGCTACAGCAATCGCGCCGTGACCCCATCCCGCAGCCATGCATAGCATCGTGACACGCTTCGCGCCGAGCCCTACCGGGCTGCTCCACCTTGGCCATGCCTATGCGGCTCGCATCGCCCATGACCGGGCGCGGGCGGCGCAGGGCCGCTTCCTGCTGCGGATCGAGAACATCGACGCGACGCGCGGCCGGGCCGAATACGAGGCGGCGATCCTCGAGGATCTCGCCTGGCTCGGCATCGGCTGGGACGGTCCGGTCCGCCGGCAGAGCGAGCATCTGGCGGCCTATGCGGGCGTGCTGGAGGCCTTGCGGGCCCGCGGTCTGCTCTACCCGTGCTTCTGCACCCGGGCGCAGATCGCGCGCGAGGTCGTGCGGTCCGGCATCGCGCCGCACGGGCCGGACGGGCTTATCTATCCCGGCACCTGCGCCCGGCTGCCGCCCGAGATCGCGGTTGCCCGTGTGGCGGCGGGGGCGGCGCATTGCTGGCGGCTGCGCGTGCGCGCGGCGCGGCGCGAGACCGGGCCGCTCGCCTACGAGGAGGAGGGGACGGGCGAGGTCGCCTGCGACCCGCTGGCCTTCGGCGATGTCGTGCTGGCGCGCAAGGACTGTCCGGGCAGCTACCATCTCTGCGTCACGCATGACGACTTGGCGCAGGGTGTCACGCTGGTGACGCGCGGCGCGGAACTGCGGGCGGCGACCGACATCCACCGGCTGCTGCAGGCGCTGATGGGCTGGCCCGCGCCCCGCTATGCCCATCATCCGTTGCTGACCGATGCGGCGGGCGAGAAGCTCTCGAAACGTTCAGGGGCTCTCAGCCTCAGGCAGCTTCGCGAATCGGGCGTGTCCGCCGCAGAGGTTCTGGAACGGCTCGACGAAAGGACGACGGGATGAGCGCAGTCAAGGACAGTGCGGGCGTCGTGTGGGACCGCCTGCGTAAGCTCATCAGCGACGACAGCATGTCGATCGCGCTGTTCAGCCTCTTCCTCGTCTGCGTCGTGGGTCAGGGCCTGTCGGGCTGGTCGGACTATGACGGCTCGCTGCGGGCAGCGCATTTCCACCCGGTCAGCCTCGGCGCCTATCTCGGCACGGGCACCTTCCTGGACGGCATGTTGAGCAACTGGCAGGCGGCGGTGCTGCAACTCGCCGTGCTGATCGCCTTCGGATCGGTGCTGCGGCAAAAGGGCGCCGCCCACTCCCGCCAGCCCAAACCGGATACGCCGGAGGCCAAGGCGCTCAGCCACCGCACGGTGGAGTGGAAGCTCGGTACGCGGTCGACGGCGCGGGAATGGGTCTATGCCAACTCATTGTCGCTGGCGTTCCTCGCGATGTTCCTGGCGACCTTCGTGCTGCACGCCGTATTCGGCGATTGGAAGCACAACGAGGATCAGGCGTTGCGGCATCTGCCGCCAATGCCGCTCGGCGCGTACACCGTCTCGTCCAACTTCTGGTTCTCGGTCTTCCAGTGCTGGGAGGCGGAGTTCGCCGTCATCGGCATCTACATCGTTCTCAGCATCTTTCTGCGGCAGGAAAATTCCTCGGAGTCGAAGCCGGTCGGCGCCAGTGACGCCCAGACCGGCGGGGCAAACGAATAGGCTGACGCCCCTCCTGGCCGCATCGGGGGGCGGCCTTAAGCCGCCACGTCACGCGCCTCAGCCGGCCGCGCCTCAGCCGGCCGCGCCTCAGCCGGCCGCGCCTCCGCCAACTGCGGCTGAGCCGGCTTCCAACGGCGCATGAGCACGATGCCGAAAAGGGCGGAGGCTACGAACAGCACGCCGCCGAGCACGATCTGCGTCGTGTGCGACACCTGCACGCCGCTGCCGAGCAGCGCGAAGACAAGCGTCTGCGGCACGTAGCCGACGGCCGACGCCACGAGGAAGGCCGGCGCGCTGACCGAGGAGAGTCCGGCGAGCAGGCTCAGCGCCACGTTGTTGCCGACGGGCAGCAGCCGGAGCGCCAGCGAGGCCATGAAGGGCTGCGCGCTCAACTGCGCATCGAGGCGGGCGAGCCGGGCGCCGATGCGGCCCTGTACCCAGTCGCGCGCGAAGCTGCGCGCCCAGAAGAAATCCGTCACGCAGCCCAGAACCTGCGCCACCATCGCCAGGACGAGGCCGAGCTTGAGCCCGAACGCATATCCGCCCGCAAAGGCCACCGCCTGACGGGGCAAACCCGCGGCGCACAGCAACGCTCCGGCGGCGACGAAGAACGCCTCGCCCTCGATGCCGTGGCCGACCACATACTCCGCCAGCAACCCGCCCTTCAGCCCGCCCGCGAGCGTCTTGAGCACGACACCCGCGATCACGAGGCCGAGCAGCAGCCCCAGCGGCTTGATGAACAGCCGCCAGGGCGACTGGGTGCGCGGCGGGTAGCTGGTCTGGCCGGAAAGCGCGCTCACAATTGACCCTCCAGCGTTGCAACGGTCCCGCCGATCGTGCCGGTCCTGGCGTCGAGAGCCAGGGCGTCGGCCACGCGGCGGTCGGTCGCGGCGACCGGCGGCTCGACGATCGCGCCGTCGATCTCGGGGCCGCGCCAGCGGCGCTGCAGCCAATACATGCCGGCGAGGTCGACAATACCGACACGCAGCCGCTGCCAGTTGTTGTAGTTGGACTGGCCTTCCATCCGTGGCCGGTGATTGACGGCGACGGAGATCACCCGGCCGCCCTGGCGGATGAACAGCGCCGGCAGGAAGCGGTGCATGTGATCGAAATGCGGTATCTCGAGGAAGGCGTCGCGGCGGAAAACCTTCAGGCCGCAGCCGGTATCGGGCGTCGCGTCGCGCAGGATGGAGGCGCGGACGTTGTTCGCGATGCGCGAGCCCCAGCGCTTGGCCGAGGTGTCGCGCCGCTTCTGCCGCCAGCCGGCCATGAGGATCGGCTGCTGCCCGTTTCGCTCCTCGGTCTGGGCGCGGGAGAGCATCGCGGGGATCGAGGCGGGATCATTCTGGCCGTCGCCATCGAGCGTCGCCACCCAGATGCCGCGCGCATGCTTAACCCCGGTGATGACGCCGGCGCTTTGCCCGCAGCTCGCCTTGTGGCGGATGATGCGCAGCGGCGCGCCCTCCGCCAGCGCCTGACGAAGCCGCTGGGGCGTTTCATCCGTGCTGCCGTCATCGACATAGACGATTTCGTGCGGGATGCCGGTCAGCGCGGCGCGGATCTCGCCGATGAGCGGAAGGATGTTCGGAGCCTCGTTGCGCACAGGGACGACAACCGAGATCAACGGCTGCCCGCTCGGCGGAGACAACAGAGAACCCTGGGATAGCGCCTGGCTCATGGGACGGCGGCTCCTTGCCTGAAGATCCGAAGGTCGGGTGGACAGCTCAAACGGCCGCCCACCCCTTCGCTGACAACAAGAAGCACCTGAGAAATGTCTAGAAAATGGCTATCGCCGCCATAGTTCAGGCAGTTCGGTCCGTGCGCGTGCCGATCGCCGCCTGCGCCGCCGCGAGGCGCGCGACCGGCACCCGGTATGGGCTGCAGGAGACGTAGTCGAGGCCGATCTCCTGGCAGAAGGCGATGGAGGCCGGATCGCCGCCATGCTCCCCGCAGATGCCGAGCTTGAGCGCCGGCTTGGTCTGCCGGCCCTTCTCAGCCGCGATCCGCACCAGGAGGCCGACGCCGTCCCGGTCGAGCGAGATGAAGGGGTCCTTGTCGAAGATGCCGCTCTCGACATACTTCGGCAGGAACTTGCCGGCGTCGTCCCGCGACAGGCCGTAGGTCGTCTGGGTCAGGTCGTTGGTCCCGAAACTGAAGAAGTCGCCGACCTCGGCGATGCGGTCCGCAAGCAGCGCCGCGCGCGGCAGCTCGATCATCGTGCCGACCTGATACTCGATCCGCTTCCCTTTCGCGGAGAAGACCTCCTTCGCGATGCGGTCGACCTGCGCGCGGGTGATCTCGAGTTCGCGTCTGGAACTCACCAGCGGGATCATGATCTCGGGCACCGGCGCGGCGCCGGTCTCCTCGCCGACGATGATCGCCGCCTCGAAGATCGCCTGCGCCTGCATCTCGTAGATTTCGGGATAGGTGATGCCGAGGCGGCAGCCGCGGTGCCCCAGCATGGGATTGGCCTCGGAGAGGTCCGCGGCGCGCCGCTGCATCGTCGCCATGTCGACGCCGAGCGCGGTCGCGACCTCGGCCAACTCATGCTCGCCATGCGGCAGGAACTCATGCAGCGGCGGGTCGAGCAGGCGGATCGTGACGGGCAGCCCGGCCATGATGCGGAACAGCGCCACGAAGTCGTCCCGCTGGAAGGGCAGCAGCTTCTCGAGCGCCGAGCGGCGGCCATCCTCGTCGGCAGCCATGATCATCTGGCGGACGGCGCCGATGCGGCTCGGGTCGAAGAACATGTGCTCGGTGCGGCAGAGGCCGATGCCCTCGGCGCCGAAGCGGCGGGCGGTCTCGGCGTCGAGCGGCGTCTCGGCGTTGGTGCGCACCGCGAGCGTGCGGACATCGTCCGCCCAGGTCATCATCGTGCCGAAATGGCCCGAGACCTTGGGCTCGATCATCGCGACGTAGCCCGCGAAGATCTCGCCGGTCGCGCCGTCGATGGTGATGACCTCGCCCGCGCGGATCATGCGGCCGCCGGCCGAGAGCGTCTGCGAGCCGTAATCGACCGCGACGCCGCCGGCGCCCGAGACGCAGGGGCGGCCCATGCCGCGCGCGACGACCGCCGCGTGGCTCGTCATGCCGCCGCGGGTCGTGAGGATGCCGCGGGCGGCGTGCATGCCGTGGATGTCCTCAGGGCTCGTCTCGACGCGCACGAGGATGACGGCCTCGCCCTTTTGCGAACGCATCTCCGCCTCGTCGGCGGAGAAGACGACGAGCCCCGAGGCCGCGCCCGGCGAGGCGGGCAGCCCGCGCGAGATCAGCACGCGCTTGGCGTTGGGATCGAGCATCGGGTGCAGCAGCTGGTCGAGCGAGGCCGGGTTGATGCGGGTGATCGCCTCCTCGCGGCTGATGAGGCCGCTCTCGGCCATCTCGACGGCGATGCGAAGCGAGGCCGGTGCGGTGCGCTTACCGCTGCGGGTCTGCAGCATGTAGAGCTTGTTGCTCTGTACCGTGAACTCGATGTCCTGCATGTCCTTGTAGTGGTTCTCCAAGGTCTCGCGGACGCGCAGCAACTCGCCGTAGGCTTCCGGCAGCGCCTCCTCCATGCTGACCTCGCCGGGCTTGGCGCGCAGCTTGGAGAGCGGCTGGGGCGTGCGTATGCCGGCGACGACATCCTCGCCCTGGGCGTTTACCAGGAACTCGCCGTAGAAGATGTTCTCGCCGGTCGACGGGTCGCGGGTGAAGCAGACGCCGGTTGCGCAATCGGTCCCCATGTTGCCGAAGACCATGGCTTGCACGTTCACGGCGGTGCCCCATTCGGAGGGGATGTCGTGCAGGCGGCGATAGGTGATGGCGCGGGTGTTCATCCAGCTGCCGAAAACCGCGCCGATGGCGCTCCATAGCTGCTCGGCGGGGGATTGCGGGAAGGGCTTGCCGGTCTCGTTGAGCACCAGGGACTGGTAGGCCTCGACAACCTCCTCCCACTGATGGGCGGTCAACGCCGTATCCTCGACGACGCCGGCGTCGATCTTGGCCTGTTCGATGATCTCCTCGAAGCGGTGATGGTCGACGCCGAGGACGACGCTGCCGAACATCTGGATGAAGCGGCGGTAGCTGTCCCAGGCGAAGCGCTCATCGCCCGACGCGGCGACGAGGCCGCGCACCGTCTCGTCGTTGAGGCCGAGGTTGAGGACCGTATCCATCATGCCGGGCATCGAGACCCGCGCGCCGGAGCGGACGGAGACGAGCAGCGGCTTCGTGGCGTCGCCGAACTTCAGGCCGACGGCGCGCTCCACGCGGGCCAGCGCCTCATGCACCTGCGCCTCGAGATCGGCCGGGTAGCGGCTGCCATTGGCGTAGAACGCCGTGCAGACATCGGTGGTGATCGTGAAGCCGGGCGGGACGGGCAGGCCGATATTCGCCATCTCGGCAAGGTTCGCGCCCTTGCCGCCGAGAAGGTTGCGAAGTTCGGCCCTGCCTTCGTCATGGCCCGCGCCGAAGTTGTAGACCCATTTGGTGGTCACTTCGTTCATCAGACGGCTCCCGTCGTTTCTAGCCTCGAGAAGTCAGCGGCGCGATCCGTGAGGGACCGTAGCCGCTTCAGCAGCCTCAGGCGATTCAATCTTAGGTCGGGGTCTTCAGAGTTGACGGTCACCGCTTCAAAGAAAGCGTCGACCGCCGGCCGGATCGCGGCCAATCTCGACATGGCGCCAGCAAAATCTTCGTCAGCGAGTGCTTTTGTGACGGCAGTATCCGCGCCATCGAGGACTGTGTTGAGCGCCTTCTCGGCGTCTTCCGTCAGCAGGGAGGGGTCGACGGCACCGAGGTCCAGCGGACCTTTCCGTTCCTCGATCCGGAGGATATTGGCGGCGCGGCGGTAGGCCGCGAGAAGGTCGGCGCCCTCGGCGGTTCCGAGCAGCGCCTCGACCGCGTCGGCACGGCGCAGCAGGCGGGTGAGGTCGTCGTCATTCGCGGCGGCGAAGGCGGCGGCGAGCACGTCGTGCCGGCGTCCCTCGGTGCGAAGCTGGACGCGCAGGCGCTCGACGATGAAGGCGAGAACCTCGTCGCGCACGAGTGTTTTCCGATCCTCGTCCGTGTTCGTGTCGCTCAGGGCCGAGTGGATTTCGGGGCGGAGCGTCAGACGCAGGCCGTTCTCGCGAACGATGCGGATGACGCCGAGCGCCGCGCGGCGGAGCGCGAAGGGATCGCCCGAGCCGGTCGGCTTCTCGTCGATGGCGAAGAACTGGGCCAGAAGATCGATCTTGTCGGCCAAGGCGACGGCGATGGAGACGGGCGCCGTCGGCACCGCGTCACCCGGCCCCTTCGGCGCGTAGTGATCGCGGATGGCCGCCGCCACTGCGGGGTGCTCGCCGTCATGCAGGGCGTAGTAGCCGCCCATGACGCCCTGAAGCTCGGGGAATTCGCCGACCATGCCGGTGGTGAGGTCGGCCTTCGCCAAAGTTGCCGCGTGGTAGGCGCGCTGCCAGTCTCCATCCAGAGACTGCGCAATATGATCCGCAAGACGCGCCAAGCGCCCGACGCGGTCATACTGACTTCCCAGCTTGGCGTGGAACGTCACTTTCTTCAGCGCGTCCACCCGGCTTCTCAAGGTCTCGCGCCGGTCGAGGTCCCAGAAATGCCGGGCGTCCGAGAGCCGCGCGCGCAGCACGCGCTCGTTGCCCGCGACGATGGCCGCGCCGCCATCCGGGGCCTCGATATTGGCGGCGAAGACGAAGGCCGGCGCCGGGTTTCCCTCGGCGTCCGTCAGCGCGAAGTAGCGCTGGTTGACCCGCATCGAGACCTGCCGGACTTCCGGCGGCAGGTCCATGAACGCGGCGTCGATCCGCCCGAGCAGCGCCACCGGCCATTCGACGAGGCCCGCGACCTCGTCCAGCAGTCCCTCGTCGGGGACAACCGAATAGCCCGCTTGCCGGGCACGTTCTTCGATGTCCTCGGCGATGCGCGCGCGTCGCTCGGACGCATCAGCGATCACGCAGGAATCCCTCAGCTTTGCCTCATACTGAGCCGAGGATGTGATGCGGATTTGGCCGGGCGCGAGAAAACGGTGGCCCTCGGTGATGTCGCCGCTGACGAGGCCGTGGCCGTCGTCGTCGCCGCTCGCGAGGCTGAAGGGCACGACCGCGCCGTCTAGGATGCAGAGGATGCGGCGCAGCGGGCGCACCCAGGTGAAGCCGCTCGTGCCGCCCCAGCGCATCGACTTCGGCCAGGGGAAACGGCGCAGCAGGGCCGGCATCGCCTCGGCGATCAGATCCGCGGCCGGGCGGCCCGGAACCTGTTTCTCCAGCAGCCAATAGCCGCCATCCTGCCGCAGATCGTCACTTGACGCGCCGTGCTTGCGGAGGAAGCCCGCCAGAGCCTGCTCGGGCGCCGCGAGCTTCGGCCCGCGCTCGCTGACCGTCGCGGCGGGGACCTCGGCCGCGACCGCGCCCATCCAGGCGATCCGGCGCGGACCGTACAGCGTCCGCCCGTCCTGCGGGGCGAGCGGCGCCAGCGCCTCGGCTAGCAGCCGGGCGAGGTTCTCCGCCGCCTGGGCCTGCATGCGGGCGGGGATTTCCTCGGAAAACAGTTCCAGCAGCAGATCGGCCATGGTGTTACGCCTGCTCCCCGGCGAGCCAAGCCTCGCAGCAGCCGCGCGCGAGCGTCCGCACCCGGCCGATATAGGCCGCGCGCTCGGTCACGCTGATGACGCCCCGCGCGTCGAGCAGGTTGAACAGGTGGCTTGCCTTGATGCACTGGTCGTAGGCGGGCTGGGCGAGGTTGCGCTCCAGCAGGCGGCCGCATTCCGCCTCGGCATCCACGAAATGCCGCGCCAGCATCGCCGTATCCGCGACCTCGAAGTTGTAGGTGCTGTAATCGCGCTCGGCGCGCAGGAAGACGTCGCCGTAGCTGACACCCTGGCCGTTGAAATCGAGATCGTAGACCCGCTCCACGCCTTGCACATACATCGCGAGGCGCTCCAGCCCGTACGTCAGCTCCATGCTGGGAAGCTGGCAGGCGATGCCGCCGACCTGCTGGAAATAGGTGAACTGCGTCACCTCCATCCCGTCGCACCACACCTCCCACCCCAGCCCCCAGGCGCCGAGCGTCGGGCTCTCCCAGTCGTCCTCGACGAAGCGGATGTCGTGGCGGGCCGTGTCGATGCCGATGGCGGCGTAGCTGCCCAGCAGCAGGGTCTGGGCATCGGCCGGGCTCGGCTTCATCAGCACCTGATACTGGTAGTAGTGCTGCAGGCGATTGGGGTTCTCACCGTAGCGGCCATCCGTCGGGCGGCGGCTCGGCTGAACGTAGGCGGTCTTCCACGGCCGCCCGCCGAGCGCGCGGAGCGTGGTCGCCGGATGGAAGGTGCCGGCCCCCATCTCCACGTCATACGGCTGGAGGATGACGCAGCCGCGCTCGGACCAGTATTCGTGCAGCCTGAGGATGATGCCCTGGAAGCTGAGGGGCTTGCGCTCGTTGGTCGAACTCAGGTTCATGCGCGTATTCGGGGCTCGCCAAGGCTGCGGGGAGCTTCCATTACGGCCCCGCCAGCCTTGGGGCAAGGTGCGGCCGGCAAGGCAAGCGAGGAGCACACAAAGGATGAGGACCTGCGGATGAGCGATGCGGCGGCGGTGATCAAGGCCTACTACGCGGCCTTCAATGCCGGGGACAAGGCGGCTTTCCTCGACCTCCTCACCGAGGATGTGGCGCATGACATCAACCAGGGCGAGCGGCAGGTCGGGCGCGAGGCCTTCGGCCATTTCGTCGACCACATGACCCGCTGCTACCGCGAGCGGCTGGAGGATATCGTGATCCTCACCGGCCCGGCGCCCGATCGCGGCGCTGCCGAATTCACCGTCCACGGCACCTACATCGCGACCGACGAGGGGCTGCCGGAGGCGCGAAGCCAGACCTATGTGCTGCCCGCCGGCGCCTTCTTCACGCTGCGGGACGGGAAGGTCGCCCGCATCAGCAACTACTACAACCTGCAGGACTGGCTCCGGCAGGTCGGCGGCTAGACCGGCCTCCGGCCTCAGGGCCGGGTCGCGAGGATCAGCGGCGACGGGCCGGGTGCGGCCAGCTGCCGGGGATCGGTGAAGCCCGCCTCCGTCAGCCAGCCGGCGATCTCGGTGAAGCTGTAGGTGTTCCCAGCCTCGGTGTTCACCAGCATGTTCACCGCGAAGATCAGCCCGCTGACCGGGCCGCGCCGGTCCTCGTCCACCAGGAATTCGGCGATCGCGATGGTGCCGCCCGGTGCCAGCGCCGCATGGGCCCGCCGCAGCAGGGCGCGAGACCGCTCGACGCCCTCGCTGTGCAGGATGTGGCCGAGGGTCGCCACCTGATGCCCCTGGCCGAAATCCGCTTCCAGCAGATCGCCCGCGACGGTCGTCAGCCGGTCGGCAAGTCCGAACCGATCGGCGATTCGGTGCGTGACCGGCAGCACGTCGGGCCAGTCGACCGCCCGCACGCGAACCTGCGGGGAGGCCTGGGCAAGCCCGATGCCCCAGACGCCCGAACCGGCCGCGAGGTCGAGCACGGATACCGGCGCCTCTGCCCGAGCGAGGTGGAGCGCGCCCGCCAGGACCTGCGTGGCGGGATAGCTCAGCGGAAATATGTCCTCCACCAGATCGATGAAGAACGGCATGCCGTCGTCGATACGGTTGACGGATTCCGCTGGTTTGCCGCTGCCGACCACGTCGGTGAGCTGCAGCCAGTTGGGCAGCAGCTGGCGGCTGACGTGGCGGAAAATGCCGCCCACGAAGGCCGGATGGTGGCTCACCAGGAAGGTGTCGCTCTCGGGTGTCAGCGCGTAGGCGCCCGCGTCGTTCCGCGTCAGCAGACCGAGCCCCACCAGCATGTTGGCGATGGCAGCGATGCCGCGGGCTGATGCGCCGCTCGCCTCCGCCAGTGCCGGGACGGTCAGTGGCCGCTCCGCCAGGAGATCGAATACCCGGTGGCGCACCGCCGCCTCGATCACCAGAGGCGGCGCGTAGGCCCAGGCGAACTGCATGATCCGCTCGGGCGTGATGGGGTGGGTGGGGGCGTTCATCGCTGTTTCGAAGCCTTGTGCATGGGTCACAGGGACGGCAAAAGGGCATGCAGCCTAGACCGTTTCACTTATGCAGAGATTTGCGGGAGGCGGCAACGTCCGCGGGCGGGCGGGCGGGCGGGCGGGCGCAAGCCGAAGCCCGGAGCCGACATGGCTGGATGCAGGAATTGCCGCGATTTTCGGACTGGTCAGCCTCGCGTTCTTGATGCTGCACCTGCGTTGACCGGGTGCCGTCGCGAGATTACAGAAGCTGCGAGACAGACATCACGGCCTCCAGCGCTGTCATCGCGGCCCTGTTCTCTCCCGCGCGCGGTTGGATTGCCCAAAATCTGAGTGGAACCGCTTATGGCAGATGTGCGCGACGCCTTGATGATCGGCAAGCGGAGCGACGGCACGCTCGTGCAACGGCCGCTCTCGCCCCATCTGCAGGTCTACAAGCCGCAGGTGAGTTCCGGCACCTCGATCCTGAACCGGATCACGGGCATCGCGATTTCAGTCGGCCTCATCCTCATGGTCTGGTGGCTGGTCGCCGCCGCCAGCGGGCCGAAAGCCTTCGCCTCGGCTCAGGGCTTCGTGGGGTCGTGGTTCGGCCTCATCCTGATGTTCGGCTGGACCTTCGCCCTCTGGTACCACTTCTGCAACGGCATCCGGCATCTCGCCTGGGACGCCGGCTACGGCTACGAGATCAAGACCTCCCACCGGACTGCGCTGATCGTGGTCGTGGCAACGGTGGTGCTGAGCGTCATCAGCTGGATCGTCGGCCTGGCCGTCTGGCTCTGAGGATCTTCGTCATGGCAAACAGCGAAAAGCTTTCCGTCACGATGCGGCAGACGCAACTCGGCCGCGTTAAAGGCCTGGGCGCCGCGCGATCGGGCGTGCATCACTGGTGGGCGGAGCGCGTCACGTCGGTCGCGCTCATCCCGCTGACGCTCTGGTTCGTCTTTTCGGTCCTCGGCTTGGCCGGGCATCCGCAGGTGGATATCGCGCACTGGATCGGTCACCCGCTGGTGGCGGCGCTGCTGGTCGCGCTCATCCTCGCCTCCTTCTACCACACCATGCTCGGGCTGCAGGTGGTGATCGAGGATTACGTCCACCTGGAAATGCCACGCATCGTGGCCACGCTGGTGATGAAGGCCGCGGTCTATCTGCTCGGCCTGCTGGCGTTGCTGGCCGTCGTGAAACTCGCGATCTGAGGAAGGCGCCACGATGAACGCGATCTCGAAGCCGTCGATCGGCGCCTATAACGTCATCGACCATACTTACGACGTGGTGGTGGTGGGCGCGGGCGGCGCCGGCCTCCGCGCGACCCTCGGCATGGGTGCCGCCGGGCTCAAGACCGCCTGCATCACCAAGGTCTTCCCCACGCGGAGCCATACCGTCGCCGCCCAGGGCGGCATCGGCGCGGCGCTCGGCAATATGGGCGAGGACGACTGGCGCTGGCACATGTACGACACCGTTAAGGGGTCGGACTGGCTCGGCGACCAGGACGCCATCGAATACATGTGCCGCAACGCGATCCCAGCGATCTACGAGCTTGAGCATTTCGGCGTGCCGTTCAGCCGCACCGAGGACGGGCGCATCTACCAGCGCCCCTTCGGCGGCCACATGCAGGACTACGGCAAGCGGCCCGCCATGCGCGCCTGCGCCGCCGCCGACCGCACCGGCCACGCGATCCTGCACACGCTCTATCAGCAGAGCCTGAAGCACGAGGTCGAGTTCTTCGTGGAATACATCGCCCTCGACCTCATCATGGACGAGGACGGCGCGTGCCGGGGCGTCACCGCCTGGAGTCTGGATGACGGGCTGATCCACCGCTTCCGCGCCCAGACTGTGGTGCTGGCGACCGGCGGCTACGGCCGCGCCTACCAGAGCTGCACCTCGGCCCATACCTGCACGGGCGACGGCAACGGCATGGCGATCCGCGCCGGCCTGCCCATGCAGGACATGGAATTCGTGCAGTTCCACCCGACGGGCATCTTCAGCGCCGGCTGCCTCATCACCGAGGGCGCGCGCGGCGAAGGCGGCTACCTCACCAACAGCGCGGGCGAGCGCTTCATGGAGCGCTACGCGCCGACGGCGAAGGACCTTGCGAGCCGCGACGTGGTCTCCCGCTCCATGACCATCGAGATCAACGAAGGGCGCGGCTGCGGTCCGAACAAGGACCACATCATGCTCCATCTGGAGCATCTCGGCGCCGAACTGCTGCATCAGCGGCTGCCCGGCATCTCCGAGACGGCGCGGGTCTTCTCGGGCGTCGACGTGACCAAGGAACCGATCCCGGTGCTGCCGACGGTGCACTACAACATGGGCGGCATCCCGACGAACTATCACGGCGAGGTTCTCTCGCCGACGCCCGCCGACCCGGACCGCGTCGTGCGCGGGCTGATGGCCGTCGGCGAATGCGCCAGCGTCTCGGTGCACGGCGCGAACCGCCTCGGCACAAATTCGCTGCTCGACCTCGTGGTGTTCGGCCGCGCCGCCGCCCAGCGGGCGTCCGAGACGATCCAGGCCGGCGCGTCCCAGGCGCCGCTGCCGCCGAAAGCCGGCGAAGCCTCGCTCGACCGCTTCGACGCCACGCGCCACGCCAAGGGCGACACCCGCGTCTCGGAACTGCGGGTCGATCTGCAGCGGGCCATGCAGGCGCATGCCGCGGTGTTCCGCAACTCGGCCAGCCTCAAGGAAGGCGTCGCCAAGGTCCGGAAGGCGTGGAACGGGATGTCGGACATGGGCGTCGCCGACCGCAGCCTGATCTGGAACTCCGACCTCGTCGAGGCGCTGGAGCTGCAGAACCTGATGGGCAACGCCATGACGACGATGGTCGGCGCCGAGGCGCGGCTGGAAAGCCGTGGCGCCCATGCGCATGACGACTACCCGAACCGGGACGACGCCGACTGGATGAAGCACACCCTCGCCTGGTGCGACGCGCAGGGCGAGGTCACGCTCGGCTACCGTCCGGTGAAAATGCAGACCCTGACCAACGAGGTCTCGGTCTTCCCGCCCCAGAAGCGCGTGTATTGACCCCGCGTTTCGAAATCGGAGCCTGACATGGCAACCTTTACCCTTCCGAAGAACAGCAAGGTCGTCGAGGGACGCCGTTACAAGGCGCCCGCCGGGGCCAAGCGCGTCAAGGAATTCCGCATCTACCGCTGGAACCCCGATGACGAGCAGAACCCGCATACCGACGTGTACGAGATCGACCTCGACGCGTGCGGACCGATGGTCCTCGACGCGCTGATCAAGATCAAGAACGAGGTCGACACCACACTGACCTTCCGCCGGTCGTGCCGCGAGGGCATCTGCGGCAGCTGTGCGATGAACATCGACGGCACCAACACGCTCGCCTGCCTCAAGCCGATCGACGAGGTGAAGGCGGCGGTGAGGATCAACCCGCTGCCGCATATGTCGGTGATCAAGGATCTGGTGCCGGATCTCAGCCAAGCCTACGCGCAGTATCGCTCGATCGAGCCGTGGCTGCAGTCCGAAACGCCGCCGCCGCCCGATGCCGAGCGGCTGCAGAGCGTGGAGGAGCGCGCGAAGCTCGACGGGATGTGGGAATGCATCCTGTGCTTCTGCTGCACCACGAGCTGCCCGAGCTACTGGTGGAACGGCGACCGGTACCTCGGGCCGGCCGTGCTTCTGGCGGCTTACCGCTGGATCGCCGACAGCCGCGACGAGCATACGGGCGAGCGCCTGGACGCGCTTCAGGACCCGTTCAAGCTCTACCGCTGCCACACGATCATGAACTGCGCCGAGACCTGCCCGAAGGGGCTGAACCCGGCCCAGGCCATCGGCGAGATCAAGAAGCTGATGGTGCAGCGGCAGGGCTAGGTCCGCACCGCCGGACGCTGGCGATGTTCAGGGGTAACCTCGCGACCGCCCGTGGCCGGGCCGCGGCCTGGACCGATTCGCTGTTCGTCGATCATGGCGTCTTCCGGCTCGTCTGGTCGAACTGGGCCACCGTGGTGCCGGGCCGCATGTATCGCTGCAACCATCCGGCGGCGTGGCGGCTGGCGGCGGCGCAGCGGCGGCTCGGCATCCGGACGGTCATCAACCTCCGCGGACGCCGCTTCTGCGGGTCCGACGCGCTCTCGCGCGAGGCGGCGGCGAAGCTCGGGCTGCATCACATCGACATGGCTTTCGAGAGCCGTGGCGCGCCGCATCGCGACCGCATCCTGCGCTTCGCCGGCATCTGCGACAGTCTGGTCGAACCTGCGGTCATGCACTGCAAGTCGGGCGCGGACCGGGCGGGTCTCGCGGCGGGGCTGTTCCTGCTGCTCAACGGCGGCACCAGCAGCGACGCGCTCAGCCAGCTCTCGCCGCGCTTCGGGCATTGGAGCCGGTCGCGGACGGGCATCCTCGACGCATTCTTCCTCCGCTTCGCCCATGAGGCGGAGGGCCGCATTCCGTTTCTGGAGTGGGTGAAGACGGAATACGACGAGGCGGCGCTGAAGCGGGACTTCGTGGCCGGCGGCTTGTCGTCCTTCGTGGTTGATCGCGTGCTGCGGCGCGAATAAACCCTCGGGGCTGCCGCAGGGGCAGCCGAACATGGCCCCAGGGATGATCGACGAAGATACCCCATCTAGTCTCTCATCCGGTATTCGGCCGCCCGCGCTCAGGCTCGCGGCCGGCAGCATCGCGGTAGGATTCCTCGTGCTCGCGCTGAAGTCGGCGGGCTGGTGGATCACCGGCAGCGCCGCGCTCTACTCCGATGCGCTGGAAACGGTCGTGAACGTCGCGGGCGCGGCGGTCGCCTTCTGGACGCTCCGCATCGCGGCGGTGCCCGCCGACCACGATCACCCCTACGGGCACGACAAGGCGGAGTTCTTCTCGGCCGTCGTCGAGTCGGTGCTGATCATCTTCGCCGCCGCCTCCATTCTCCACCACGTCTGGCTCGACCTGAACCACGGGCATGTGATCGTGGCGCCGCTGCGCGGCATGGCGCTCAACCTCCTCGCAACCGTGATCAATGGCGGCTGGGCGTGGTTTCTGCTGGGCCAGGGAAAGCGCCTCCGCTCCCCCGCGCTGCTGGCCGATGCCCAGCACCTCGGCACCGATGTCGTGACCTCGACGGGCATCCTCGCCGGGCTCGTGCTGGTTCTGGCCACCGGCACGGTCTGGCTCGATTCGGCCCTAGCGGCGGCGACCGCCGTCTATATCCTCTGGACCGGCATCCGCATGCTGCGGCTGTCGCTGAGCGGGCTGATGGACGCCGCGCCGGATGAGCAGACGCTGGAGCGTATCCGGCGAACCGTGAGCACGCATGCCGATGGCGCGCTGGAGGCGCATGACCTGCGCACGCGGCAGGCGGGGCGGCTGACGTTCCTGCAGTTCCATCTCGTCGTGCCGAGCGCCATGCGCGTCGATGAGGCGCATGACATCTGCGACCGGATCGAAGCGGCGCTGAAGCGGGAGATGGAGGGGCTGGTCGTCACCATTCATGTCGAGCCCGAACGCAAGGCGAAGCATAGCGGCGTCGTCGTCCTCTGAGGCGCCCCGCCTTCCAGGGGGCATGGGACAGCAGGCCTAGTCCGGATATTTTGCCACGCGGCCGCCACGAAGCCGTTGCGGTGTCGCCCTGGTTTGCAGCCATCACCATGATCGCGACGCCGCCGTCCGGCGCTTCACCGCGCTGTGAAACCCCCGGGCGGCTGCCGAAACGACGAACTGCACCATTTGCGTGTCAGAACCATCTGCGCGTCAGAGTGGTCATGATGAAGGATTATAGTCATGCGTATGAAGCTCACGACCCTGGCGACCCTAACCGGCCTCGCGCTGCTGGCCGGCTGCACCAATCCGTATAGCCCGGGTCAGCGCGCGCTGGGCGGCGCCGCCATCGGCGCGGGAACGGGTGCCGTGGTCGGCGGCATCGCAGGCGGCGGCCAGGGTGCCGGCATCGGCGCGTTGATCGGCGGCGCCGTGGGCGCGGCTGGCGGTGCGGCCACAACGCCGCAGCGCCCTCGGTATTATAGCAACGACAACTACGGCTACTGAACCGCCGATTGAAGGGAAGCCCTGGATGGTGCTGTCCATCCGGGGCGGCCTTCGTGCTTTCTGATGATGATGCGGCCCTTCCGACCGGGCTGACGGGTCCGTCGCTTCACCCTACAACCTGACATCGGTCAGTGCCGGACTGCCGTGAGCAAGGTTGACCGCGGCGAGGCGTCCGCCATCCTGGGCCGATATCATGATCATATCCCCTGTCGTCAGCATATCCGCGGCATCCGCGAAGAACCCCTGTCCCGCAACCTCGTCGAGCGGGTCGGGGCCGGCCTTGTAATGCCAAAGCGTGAAACCGTTCGCGTAGGCGAGCACGCATAGATTGCGCAGAGCAAAAGACATCGTCGCTATCTCCCTCCGTATGTTACAGGACTAAATTCCTCGGATTCGCGGTATCACGAAACTATGCCTTGCGAGCGCAGTGGCCAGTCGAGCCGATCCAAAGCCTCTCGCCAGATGCGCCAGTCGGCCTTCTCCCGGGGGTCGGCCGCTTTCGGGGCGCGGCCGCGATGGCCCCAAATGCGCAGGACGCGGACGTGATGAAGGTCGATCCGCCGCCGGCGATAGAGTGTATCGAGGCATTTCACGATTTCGCCCGGCCCGCAGATCGCGTGCGGCGGCGGGCGTGCCTCCCCCGAGGCGGCGGCCAGGGCCGCGATCATCCACATGATGCAGGCCTCCGCGTCGCGGAACGGTTGCGCCCGGATGCCGGCGCCCGGCCGGCCACCGCGCGGCTGGACAGCGCCCGGGCTGACGCTCGGGGTAATAACGCCCGCTCCGGCGAGGCGCGGCGAGGGCCGGGCCGCAGGTATCCCAACCCGTGGAGAGAGTGTCGCTCGCTCTATCTGCATCGTCATGATGTCCGTCCAAGGAGATCGCGAAGGGCGCCTACCGCCTTCGGCGGCGGTCCCGGGATCGAGCCGATCCCACGAAACAGGCCGCGAATTCCGTTTCGATTTCGAACTGTTATAGGATTATTTTCGTATTAGCAACAAAAAACGGAGGAATAGATTCCCATCGGTGGGCGCGGGCTGCGCCTCAGCCTTCATTTCCATGGAATCCTGATGCGGCACGAAGATATCTGGCGCGCTATCGACACATTGGCGGCGGAACGCGGCCTTTCGGCCTCCGGCCTTGCCCGGAGGGCCGGGCTGAACGCCACCACCTTCAATCAGTCGAAGCGCGCGACGCCGGACGGTCGTGCCCGATGGCCCAGCACGGAGAGCGTGTCGAAGGTGCTGGGCGCGGCTGATGCGACGCTCGAGGAGTTCGCCAGCCTTGTCAGCGGCGCGCGGGCTCTCCCCGCGGGTCCCCGGCCGGCGACGCGCCGCTTGCCCATGATCGCCATGACCCAGGCGGCGCTGCCCGGATATTTTGACGATTCGGGCTATCCCTCCGGCAAGGATTGGGACGAGGCCGGGCTGCCTGAGGTCTCCGACCCCCACGCCTATGCGATCGAGGTCACCGGCGACGCTCTGGAACCCGTCTACCGGGATGGCGACATGCTGATCGCCTCCCCCCTGGCGCCCATCCGGCGCGGCGACCGCGTCATTCTCAAGGACCGGAAGGGGCGCGTGATGGTTCGCCAGATCGCCCGACGCTCGCCGCGCGGCATCGATGCGCGGTCGCTTAATCCCTCCCGCAGCGATATAAGACTGGAAACGGAGGCGATCGCGTGGATGCATCGGATCGTCTGGGTCAGCCAGTAGTGTGGGCAAGACAATGATGCCGGGCGCTTCCCCACCCGCAGAGGCCGAGCGTGGGTCACAAGGCCGCCTGTGCCGCAGCCGGACCGTTTACGCATGACAGAGCAGACCCACATGCGCCGGATGCCGCGTCAACAGATGGACATCACGCCTGAGCTGCTCCTGCGGGCCTATCGCGCGGGGCTCTTTCCCATGGCCGAAACGCGCGACGGCTTTCGCCTCTACTGGCTGGACCCGGAACTGCGCGGGGTGCTGCCGCTCGACCGCTTCCATCTCCCAAAGCGATTGGCCCGGACCGTCCTTGCCGGCCGCTTTCGCGTCACCACCGATGCGGCGTTCGAGGCGGTCATCGCCGCCTGCGCTGAATCCGGTCCGCGGCGCGCCGAAACCTGGATCAACCCCACGATCGAACGGCTTTTCGTGGCACTCCACGTCCAGGGCCACGCCCATAGCGTCGAGTGCTGGGAGGGCGATGAACTCGTCGGCGGTCTCTATGGTCTCGCCATGGCCGGCGCCTTTTTCGGCGAGAGCATGTTCTCGCGCGCGCGGGACGCGTCCAAAGTCGCACTGGTCCATCTCGTCGCACGGCTGCGCCTCGGCGGGTTCACCCTGCTCGACACCCAGTTCGTGACGACGCACCTCGCCCAGTTCGGCACCCGCGAGGTCCCGCGCGAGGTCTATCGCAGCTACCTCGCCGCCGCCCTGGAGGAGCCGGCGCGTTGGCTCGAAGCACCGGAAGGTAACGCGCTGCGCGCCGCCATCGAAGAGATGCGTGAGGAGAACTGATGACGGCCGCTTCCTATTCTTCCGCTTCTTCCGCTTCTTCCGCTCTTTGGCGATGCTGGTCCCAAAGCCGTGCCATCGGCGGCGCCGCGGCTTTGGCGGCGCTGGTCGCGTCGGCCCCGGCAGAGGCTCAGCCGGTCGCGCACGACTACCCGAATATCGACCCCGAGCGCCCGGCCGCCGTGACCTACGACCTGACCTCCACGGCCACCGGCAACATGCGGATCGAGGCCTATGCCGACCCGGCGCAGCAGGTGCTTCGGCTGCAGATCGCCGGGGGCGCCGACTATCTGCTGCTCGACCGCGCGACGGAACGCGTGATGCTGGTATCGCCGGGGAAGGGACTCGTTTTCGCCGTCTCCTCGGACGGCATGCTCCACCGGCGGCTCGGACCCGATTCCGGGCTACGCTTCCAGCGCGAAGGCCACCGCACCGTCGCGGGCGAGACCTGCACGCTCTGGAGCGTGCAGGGACCGGGCGGGGAGGGCGGGGCCTGCGTCACCCATGACGGCATCGTGCTGGAAGGCAGTGGCCACGGCTACAAGCCGGACGATCACGGCCAGATCCCCTCGGGGCGGCTCGTGGCCACTAGTGTCCGCTACGGGCCGATGTCGCCGGAGCTCTTCACGCCGCCCGCCGGGCTGCAGGAGGTCGACCTGCCGCCGAGCCTGTTCCGCGCCCTCATCCCCGGCCTCGCTGGAATGCCCAATCCATGAGCAACCCGATCCCAACCACGTCCGGCGTGCCCGCGCGGTCCGTCCGTAGCAAGACCGCCGCCGGCCGCCGGAGCGGACCGGGCGGCTGGTTCACCGCGCCGTGGCGGGATCGCTCGGGCCGGCTCTCGGCCGGGAAGACGCTGTGTCTCGCGGGATGCTGCCTGCCCGCGGTCTACATGACCGGCCAGTGGTGCCTGGGCGACTTCACCAGCCGGCCGCTGAACCAGGCCATGCTGATGACCGGGGTGTGGGCGGTCTGGTTCCTGCTGCTGTCGCTTGCGGTCAGCCCCGCGCGGGCGATCTTCGGTCTGCCGAAGCTGATCCAGCTGCGGCGCATGCTCGGGCTGACCGCCGCCTTCTATACCGTGGCGCATCTCATCTTCTACATCGCTATGGAGGGCTTCAACCTGCTCTTCGTCGCAAGCGAGATCATCCACCGCTTCTATCTGACGATCGGCTTCATCGCCGTGCTCGGCTTCGTGGCGCTGGCCGTCACCTCGACCGACGCCTCCATCCGCAGCCTCGGGAAACGGTGGAAGACGCTGCACCGGCTGATCTACCCGATCGCGATCCTCTCGCTTTGGCATTTCTTCCTGACGCAGAAGATCGACGTGACCCTGGCCGTGCTGCCGACCGGCCTGTTCCTCTGGCTCATGCTGTGGCGCGGGATGCCGGCGTCGATGGAGCGGACGCTCTCCGGGCTGTTCGTGCTCGCGGTCCTGGCCGGGGCGGGGACCATCCTGACCGAATACGCCTGGTACGCGCTGGCCACCTTCGTGCCCGCGTCGCGGGTGCTGGCGGCCAACTGGCATTTCGGGCGTCTCGGCCCGCGGCCATCCTTTTGGGTCACGCTGGACGGGCTCGCCGTGATGGTCGCCGCGCTGCTCTGGCGATGGGTGCCGCGCGCTAGGCTCGGCGGCCTGCTCTCGCCCCGTTAGCGACCGGCAAAAGGCGACACTGCCCGCGAAGGCGATCCACGGGCAGCGGGCGAGCTTTACGCGGCCTGAGGCTCGGCCAGCAGGTTCTGGGCGACGAGGCTCTCGGCGATCTGCACGGCGTTCAGCGCCGCGCCCTTGCGCAGGTTGTCGCCGACACACCAGAAGGCGATGCCGTGCGGCACGGTCGGGTCCTTGCGGATGCGGCTGACGTAGACATCGTCCTCGCCAGCGGTCTCGGCCGGGGTCGCGTAGCCGCCGTCTTCGCGCACATCGAGCACGGTGATGCCCGGCGCGTCGCGCAGCGTGGCCCGCGCCTCGCCGGCGGTCACGGCATTGGCGAATTCGGCATGGATGGCGAGCGAGTGGCCGATGAAGACCGGGACGCGCACGCAGGTGGCCATCACCGCGATGGCGGGGTCGAGGATCTTCTTGGTCTCGACGACCATCTTCCACTCTTCCTTGGTGGAGCCGTCATCCATGAACACGTCGATATGCGGGATGACGTTGTAGGCGATGTTCTTGGTGAACTGCTGCGGCGTCACCGGGTCGTTCACGAACAGCGCGCGGCTGTTGCTGAACAGCTCATCCATGCCTTCCTTGCCCGCGCCCGACACCGACTGATAGGTCGCGACCGAGACGCGCTTTATCGTGAACTCGTCGTGCAGAGGCTTGAGCGCCAGGACCATCTGGATCGTGGAGCAGTTCGGGTTGGCGATGATGCCCTTCTTCCGCCAGCCGGCGAGGGCCTGAGGGTTCACCTCCGGCACGACCAGGGGCACGTCCGGGTCCATGCGGAACTGGCTCGTATTGTCGATGACGACGCAGCCGGCCTCGGCCGCGCGGGGCGCGTGGATCGCCGAGATCGCGGCACCCGGGCTGAACAGCGCGATATCCCAGCCCCGGAAGTCGAACTTCTCGAGGTTCTGGCACTTGAGCACCCGGTCCTCGCCGAAGGAAATCTCCGTGCCCGTGGACCGGCCGGAGGCGAGGGCGACGATATCGGTGATCGGAAAGCGCCGCTCGGCCAGCGTTTTGAGCATCTCACGTCCCACAGCCCCTGTGGCGCCGACGACTGCGACCCGATACCCCATCACCCCTGCTCCCGTTCCATGCCCCTGACGTGGGGTAATCCCGCCGGTTAGCGAGTTGTTCCCTCCGCGACAAGCGAAGCTCTTGCCGGGCAGCCACCCGGCGATGAACGCGCGCGCGGTGGACAAGCCCGCCCGCCCGGCGGTATCGTTCCGTATTCGATACGAAAGTGCCTACTCATGGGTGTCGTGCGCGTCCGCAGCTTCGCCTTCTCGGGTATCCAGGCGGTGCCGGTCGAGGTGCAGGCCCAGGCCGCCTCGGGACTGCCGAACTTCCAGGTCGTCGGCCTGCCCGACAAGGCGGTGGGCGAGGCGCGCGAGCGGGTCCGGGCGGCGCTGGCGACCCTTGGGCTCTCGCTGCCGCCGAAGCGGCTGCTGATCAACCTCGCGCCCGCCGATCAGGTAAAGGAGGGCAGTCATTTCGACCTGCCGATGGCGCTCGCCGTGCTCGGCACCATGGACATCCTGCCGCCCGAGGAACTCGGCGGCTATGCGGCCCTCGGCGAGTTGTCGCTCGACGGCAGCATCGTCTCGGTCGCCGGCGTGTTGCCCGCGGCCATGGCGGCGGCCGAGCGGGAATGGGGCCTGATCTGCCCGGCCTCCCAGGGGCCGGAAGCCGCCTGGGCGGGCAAGCTCGAGATCCTTGCCGCCCCCGACCTGATGAGCCTGATCAATCATTTCCGAGGCACGCAGATTCTGTCGCCGCCTGAGGTGGGCGGGTTGGCCGAGGCCCCGCCGGGACCTGATCTCGCCCAGGTGAAGGGCATGGAGACGGCGCGGCGGGCGATGGAGATCGCGGCGGCGGGCGGCCACCACATGCTCATGATCGGGCCGCCGGGGGCGGGGAAGTCGATGCTCGCCTGCCGCCTGCCGGGGCTGCTGCCGGACCTGACGCCGATGGAGGCGCTGGAGGTCAGCATGGTGCACAGCGTGGCCGGCATGCTGGAGGGCGGGCGGCTGCTCAGGCGTCCGCCCTTCCGCGAGCCGCATCATTCGGCGAGCCAGGCGGCGTTGACCGGCGGCGGGCAGCGGGCGCGGCCGGGTGAGGTGAGCCTTGCCCATCGCGGGGTGCTGTTTCTGGACGAATTGCCGGAATTCCCGCGCGCGGCGCTGGAGGCGCTGCGTCAGCCGGTGGAGGCGGGCCGCACGACGGTCGCGCGGGCTGCCGCCCATGTCACGTATCCCGCGCGGTTCCAGTTGATCGCCGCCATGAACCCCTGCCGCTGCGGCCACTTCGGCAACGCGGCGCGGGAATGCGGCCGTGCGCCCCGCTGCGCCGAGGACTACCAGGGCCGGATCAGCGGCCCGCTGCTCGACCGGATCGACCTCGTGGTACAGGTGGCGCCGATCTCGCCGATGGAACTATCACGCGCCCCCCAGGGCGAGGGCTCGGCCGCTGTCGCCATCCGGGTCGCGGCGGCGCGCGCGGCGCAGCGGCGGCGTCTCGACAATCCGGGCGGAAGGGCGAGTGTCGGGCTCAACAGCGAGGCGGACCTCGACCACATCGTTCTGGCGCCCGACGCGCGGACGCTGGCGGAGACGGCGGCGGAGAAGCTCGGCCTCTCGGCGCGCGGCTTCACGCGGCTGCTGCGCGTGTCGCAGACGATCGCCGACCTCGCGCGGGTGGATATCGTGCGCCGCCTCGACGTGGCGGAGGCGCTGGCGTACCGGCACCGCTCCCCGGCCCAGCCCGTGCTCAGGCCCACGCTTCTGCCGCCGGCACGCGCCGCCGCCCGCTAGCGGACGGGCGCGGATCGACTACATTCCCCCGGTGCATCCCGCGCCCGTTCGGGTCCCGGGGGGTTCGGACAGAAGGAGAATGACCGATGAGCGACCAGACCGAGACCCCGAGCCAGCAGCATCCTGTGTTCCAGCCCGGCCGCGTGGCCGTCATCACCGGAGCGGCGAGCGGCATCGGGTTGGCCGCGGCGCTCCATTGCGCATCGATCGGCATGCGGCTCTGCCTCGCCGACACCAACGCCGCGGGGCTCGACGCGGCCCGCGCCGCGATCGCCGCCCGCACCAATGCCGGGGACGCGATTGCCGTCGTCACCGATGTCAGCCGGCGCGAGGAGGTGGAGCGGCTGCGCGACCGCGCCTATTCCGCCTTCGGCGAGGTCGGGCTGCTGATGAACAATGCGGGGCGCGAGGGCGGCGGCGCGCTGTTCGGCGATCCCACGCGCTGGGCGGATACGCTCGCCACCAATCTATGGGGCGTGATCAACGGCGTGCAGGTCTTCGGGGCCGCGATGATCGCCCAGGGGCGCCCAGGGGCGATCGTGAACACCGGATCGAAGCAGGGCATCACCTGCCCGCCGGGCGATACCGCCTATAACGTCACCAAGGCCGGGGTGAAGGTCGTGACCGAGGCGCTGGCGCATGAGCTGCGCAACACCGCGGGCTGCGAGGTGACGGCGCATCTTCTGGTGCCGGGCTTCACCTTCACCGGCTTCACCCGGGTGCGGGTGCAGGAGAAGCCGCCCGCGGCCTGGACGCCGGAGCAGGTGGTGGCGTTCATGGTGGCGCGCATGGGTGCCGGTGATTTCTACATCATCTGCCCGGACAACGACGTGACGCGCGAACTCGACAACGCGCGGATACTCTGGGCGGCGATGGACATTACCGAGAACCGGCCGCCGCTCTCCCGCTGGCATCCCGACTACGCCGAGGCCTTCAAGGCCTTCCTGGCCGAGCGCGGGCTGTGAGATACACCGACGCGAACGATGTCCGAAGGCCGAACGAGATGAGCGACACACCGCCCGACCGCCTTTCCAACAATCCGAAAAGCCCCTTCTACGACGAGGCGGCACTCGCGCGCGGCGTGGGCATCCGCTTCAAGGGCGTCGAGAAGACGAATGTCGAGGAATACTGCGTGAGCGAGGGCTGGGTGCGCCTTTCGGTCGGCAAGTCCGTCGACCGCCACGGCATGCCTCTGACCATGAAGGTCACGGGCCCGGTGGAGCCTTACTTCCGGGATGAGCCGGAGGAGGGCTGATAGTCGAGGCCCAAGATCGGCCATGCGCGGGCGGCGGTGCCGGGGGAGCGCCGCATCGCGCGCTGCGGGACGGCGAGGGCTACCGCCTGGAGCGCTCAGCGCGGCTCTCATCCAGCGCCAGGACCTCGGGCGCCGGATCGAACTCATCGGGGATGGCGCAGAGGCCCCGCCGCACCATCCAGCGCCCGAGGCGCGGCTCGGCGGTGACGCAGGCGAAGGGGATCGCCAGCAACGACCCGGCGAGCGTCGGCAAGGCCCAGGGGATCGCCCCCGGCGCGACACGCCAGAGGGCCACCGCGAACAGCAACCCGAACAACAGCTGCGGCCAGAGTCCGCGGATGGCCTCAGCCCAGGGGACATCGCCCGCCTCGCGCCGCTGCGCCTCCCACATGATCCGCCGACCGAGGGCGAGCCCGGCGATGAAGCGCGCCTGCGACACCATCATCACCGGCCCGATCATCAGCGTGAACAGGCCGTCGGTCGCGGCACCCGCCAGCAGGCGGGGCAGGCCCCCCCAACGACGGCGCTCGGCCGGGCGCAGCGCGATGTCGAGCACGCCGAGCAGCCGCGGCGCAAAACCGATCAGCAGGAAGCCGAAATAGAGGCTGAAGGCGAGCGTCTGCGGCACCGCGCCCGCATGGCCGCGCGTCAGGCCGTTGACCAGACCGATCACCAGCATGAGCAGCGAGGTGGGCGCGCCGAGATACATCGCGATGGCGTTGCAAAGCTGGAACCGGCCCATGGCCCGCAGCCCGGGGCGGGTGACCAGCCCAAGATACTGCAGATTGCCTTGGGCCCAGCGGAGGTCGCGGCGGATGAAGTCCGGCAGGCGCGGCGGGTTTTCCTCCCAGCTGCCGAATTCGTCGGCGATTACCCGCACCTCCATCCCCGCCGCGCGCATCAGCGCCGCCTCGACCTGATCGTGGCTCAGGATATGGCCCGATAGGGGCGACCGACCCGGCAGGACCGGCAGCTCGCAATGGGCGACGAAGGAACTCAGGCGGATGAGCGCGTTGTGCCCCCAATAGGGGCCGCTCGATCCCTGCCACCAGGCGATGCCCGTTGTGTGCGTGCGCATGCCGTGGCGCATGCCGAACTGGAAGATGCGCGCGAAGGCGCTGGTCGCTGGCAACCCCGTCACCAGCGTCTGCAGGATGCCGAGGCCGGGGTTTGCCTCCATCACCCGCACCAGCCGCAGGATCGCCGCCCCCGACATCAGGCTGTCGGCGTCGAGCACGAGCATGAAGTGGGCATCCGATCCGGCGGCGAGCGCGAAGTCGCGAAGATTGCCCGCCTTGAAGCCGGTGTTGGCGGGGCGGCGGCGATAGGTGACGCCGGGCGCGTTGCCGAACGCCGCAAGCTCGGCCGCCACGCTATCCGGGCGGCTGCTGTCGCTCAGCACATGGAAGGCGAACATCGCGCCCGCGCCGGTCGCGGCGAGGCTCCCCTGCATGACCGCGAGGCGCGTCGCCACGCGCTCCACATCCTCATGCCGGATGGCGATGCAGATGGCGGTGCGACGGCTGATCGGCGCGTCCGGCACCGTCGCGCGGAGGGCGACATTCGTATAGGAAGCAGGATCGCGGGTGCCGCGGAGGATGACGAAGCCGATGACGGCGTTCCAGAAGGCGAGCAGCGTCCAGGGCAGGCCGATGAGGAACAGCGCCATGATCGCGATGCTGGCGGGCGTCCAGCCCTGGCCGCCGATCACGTGCGCCATGACGAGGCCGAGCCCTATCCAGCTGCCGAGATTGAGCACGAGCACGAGCGCGCGCCGCGCCCCCAGCCGTTCCCCGGGCGCTGCGAGCACCGGCGGCACCACGAGCGCGATATCGTCCACACGTTGTTCCTTGCTTGGCTGGGCCGGAGGCTAACCGATTGCAGGCTCCCGGCAATACGCCCGCGCGGGCTCTTTGGATGACCGAAGCCGGTCGGGCCGAGGTCCGGGACGAGACCCTGCCGCCACGCGGGGCTGGCGAGGTCGTCGTCCGCACGCTGCAGAGCGGCATCAGCCGGGGCACCGAAGCCCTGGTCTATGCGGGCCGGGTGCCGCCCGGCGAATGGGGCCGGATGCGCGCGCCCTTCCAGGCAGGGGAGTTCCAATTCCCGGTGAAATACGGCTACGCCGCCGTCGGCATCGTCGAGGAGGGGCCGGACGAGCGGCTCGGCGAGCGCGTCTTTTGCCTGCATCCGCATCAGAGCCGGTTCATCGTCCCGGAGGCCGCCGCGATCCCGGTGCCGGCCGACGTGCCGACACCGCGCGCGGTGCTCGCCGCGCAGATCGAGACGGCGCTCAACGCGACCTGGGATGCGAGCCCGCGCATCGGCGACCGCATCGCCGTCGTGGGCGGCGGGACGATCGGCTGCCTGACGGGCTGGCTCTGCGCCCGGATACCCGGAACCGAGGTGACGCTGATCGACCTCGACCCATCGCGCGAGGATGTGGCCGTGGCGCTGGGTGTCTGCTTCGCGCACGGGGATACGGCTTCGCGGGATTGCGATCTCGTGTTCCATGCGTCGGGTAGCGGCGAGGGGCTGGCCCTCGCGCTCTCTCTGGCCGGATTCGAGGCCGAGATCATCGAACTCAGCTGGTATGGCGACCGGCCGGTGACGCTCCCGCTCGGAGGCGCCTTCCACAGCCAGCGGCTGAGCCTGCGCGCCTCCCAGGTGGGCGCCGTGGCACCCGCTCGCCGCAGCCGGTGGAGCCATGCGCGGCGTCTCGCGCTCGCGCTGTCGCTCGCCGCCGATCCGCGTCTCGACAAGCTCGTCGAGGCGGCGACGCCCTTCGACGCGCTGCCGCAGGCGTTGCCGGAGATCCTGGGAAAATCCGGCGCCCTGTTCCACCGTGTGCTGTACGAGACGGAGTGAAGCCCCCATGTTCGCTGTCGAAGTCCGCGACCACATCATGATCGCGCATAGCCTGCCGGGCGAGGTGTTCGGCCCGGCGCAGAAGCTCCACGGGGCGACCTTCGTGGTCGACGTGGCCTTCTTCCGCGAGACGCTGCCGGCCGACAACATCGTCGTCGATATCGGCCGGGCGCTGGCGGCCCTGCACGACGCCCTAGCGCCGCTCAACTACGCCAATCTGGACGAGGACCCGGCGCTGGGGGGGCAGGTCACGACCACCGAATTCCTCGCGAAGACGATCTTCGACCGGATGGAGGCGGCGCGGCGCGGCGGCAAGCTCGGTCCGCATGCCGAGGGCATTACCCGCATGCGCGTGACGCTCGGCGAATCCCATCTCGCGCGAGGTTGGTACGAGGCCGATGTCGCGTGAGATCAGCTTCGCCGTTCCCGGCGCGATCGAGACCCGGACGGGCGGCTATGCCTACGACCGGCGGCTGATCGCGGGGCTTCGGGGCGAAGGCTTCGCCCTGCGGCACCTGGCCTGGCCGCCTGGCTTTCCGGCGCCGAGCCGGGCGGAACTCGCCTTGGTCCGCCAGTCGCTCGCCGAGCAGCCGGACGGCGGCATCGTCATCATCGACGGCCTCGCCTACGGCGCGATGCCCGAAGTGGCCGCTGACGAGGGACACCGCCTGCGGCTGATCGCCCTCGTCCACCACCCGCTGGCGCTGGAAACGGGCGCTGCCGCCGGCCTCCGCGAGGCTGAGCGGGACGCGCTCGGCCATGCCCGCGCCGTGATCGCCACCAGCGAGGCGACGGCGGAGACGCTGCGGCGGGAGTATGGCGTGCCCCCCGATCGGGTGGTGGTGGCGCCGCCGGGCACCGACCCGGCGCCACCCGCGGCCCGCCTCGGCGTTCCGCCGCATGTCCTGGCACTCGGCACGGTGACGCCGCGCAAGGGGCATGACGTGCTGGTGGCCGCCCTCGCCCGGATCGCGGATCTGCCCTGGCGCTGCACGATCGCCGGCAGTCTCGACCGCGCGCCCGAGACGGCGGCGGCGCTCCGCGCGCAGGTCGCGGCGCGCGGTCTTGCCGGCCGCATCCGCCTTGCGGGCGAGGTCGCGGATGCCGGGGCGCTCTATGCGGCTGCCGATCTCTTCGTCCTCGCCAGCCGCCATGAGGGCTTCGGCATGGCCTATGCGGAGGCGCTGATGCGCGGCCTGCCCGTGGTCGGAACCCGGGCCGGGGCCATTCCCTCGGTGGTGCCGGAAGCCGCGGGCGCGCTGGTGCCGCCTGACGATCCGGGGGCGCTGGCCGAGGCCCTGGCACGGCTGCTGGCCGATCCCGCCGCGCGGGACGCAGCCTCGGGCGCGGCGCTGGCCGCCGCCGCCCGTCTGCCGCGTTGGGAGGCTACGGCCGGCGCGGTCGCCGCACTCCTGCGCCGCCTCGGCTAGCCCTGGGGCCGATCGAAGCTGATGTCGAAAAGCACGTCGTCGCCCAGCAGATGCGTCCGGCATCGGGGGCGCAGCGCCTCCTCCATGCGGGTGATGGGCGGCAGGCAAAGCCCTGTCGGTCCCGAGCCGATCAGCACCGGTGTCACGCAGACATGAAGCCGCGTCAGCGCACCGCAGGCGAGGAACCGCGACACCGTCTGTCCGCCGCCCTCGATCAGCAACCGCCGGAACCCGCGCGCCGCCAGCGCCGCCACCAGCGCATGTGGATCGACGCCGCCCGAGGGGTCCGCCGGCAAGGTCAGGACCATGACGCCCGCCGGGCGCGGCTGCGCGGCTGTCTGGACGACGAAGCAGGGCGCGCCGTTATCCGCCAGCACCCGCGCGTCACACGGCATTCGCCCGCGGGGGTCGATCACGACCCGCGCCGGATGGCGCCCCGGGACCGCGCGCACCGTCATCTGCGGATCATCCGCGAGTATCGTGCCGATGCCGACCACAACCGCGTCGGCCATCGCTCTCAGCCGGTGCAGATGCGCGATGCCGGCGGCCCCGCTGATGGTGCGCGAATGTCCCGTCGGCGTCGCGATACGGCCGTCGAGCGACTGGCCGAGCTGGCCGAGGACGAAGGGACCCCGCGCGATGGGGCCATAGATGGGGGATGCCGCCGTGGCTGCGTCCTCGTCGTCGCGGAACTCCGGATCGGCGGGGGAGCGAGGACAGCTTCCCATATCGGCTACTTCGGGGCTCTCGGTCCTTTTATCGTGCACGGCGTTCCTTCATAGCGGCGGCTGGAGCGGTCGTCCCCTCAGCGCTGCATCACGATGTGGCCAAGCGCGCGGCGGATCGGCTAGGGTCTGGTCCGTCTGCAAACAAACTGCGGCCGGACCCGTCTAAACGCCAGGGGAGGGTGCGCGGATGCGTTCAGGACGTGCCGGGCCCTCTGCTTCGAAAGGCGGTCGCGATGCGCGGATTGTCTATCGGGCGACGACTATCGAGTGCCGCCGTGGCGCTGTCCATGGTGCTGGCTGCCGGCCGCCCGATTCCCGCGCGCGCGCAAACCGAACAGGCCCCGACATTTCGCGCCGCGACAGCTGATACCGCGACATCGAAGGGAGGCGTGGCGGCCGCCGTGGCCCGTGGCGACTACCTTGCTCGCGCCGCCGACTGCATGCCCTGCCACACCGGACCCGGCCAGCCTGCCTTCTCCGGCGGATTGCCGATCCATACGGGCTTCGGCGTGATCGTCTCGCCCAACATCACGCCCGCCGCCAGAACCGGCATCGGACAGTGGACCGACGAGCAGTTCTATCGCGTCGTCCATGATGGGGTCGGTCCCCACGGCAAGCTCATCTACCCCGCGATGCCCTTCACCTCCTACACGCAGATGACGCGGCAGGATGTTTCCGACATCAAGGCCTACCTGTTTTCGCTGAAGCCGGTCACGGCCCATCGGGACGTGAACCGGCTCGCCTTTCCCTTCAACATCCGCGCGTCGTTGATCGGGTGGCGGCTGATGTTCTTCCAGCCCGGCACCTATCGCGACGACCCGCATCGGTCCGCGGTCTGGAACCGCGGCGCCTATCTGGTGCTCGGGGCCGGGCATTGCGGCGAATGTCATACGCCGCGCAACGGGCTCGGCGCGATGCTGCTCGGCCGGTCGCTGTCGGGGGGCGTCGTGGAAGGCTACTACGCGCCCAATATCTCGACCGATCCCGACGCCGGGCTCGGCGCGCGCACGGTCGATCAGGTGAAGCAGTTCCTTCATACCGGGGCGGAGCCGCATCTCGGCGTCGCTTTCGGACCAATGGCCGCGGTTGTGCAATACAGCACGCGCTACCTGACGGACGGCGACCTCACCGCGATCGCGACTTATCTTCTGAATGCCGCCAAGCGGCCCGACTACACCGTGCCGGTTCCGATCAAGCCGGCGCAGTCGGCGGCCGGGCAGGCGCTCTTTCAGACCAACTGCGCGGGATGCCACCAGCCGAGCGGCCAGGGCGTGCCGGGCGCCATTCCCAATCTGGCCGGCAATGCCGCCGTGGTCGCGACCCAGCCCGATAGCGTGATCGCCGCAATGGTCAACGGCCTGCCGGGCATGGGCACATACATCGCGATGCCGAGCTTCGCGGCCACGCTCTCGGACCAGAAGATCGCGGATATCGCAAACTATGTGCGCACATCTTGGGGCAACCGCGGATCCGCCAATGCCACGCCGGAACTCGCAGGCCGCATCGGGGCCATTGCCAAACGGAATGCAACCGCGCAAGGCCCGGGCGCGGGGGCGCCGCCGCTCAACTGACGACCGGCGGCGGGCGGCTGCGTCATGCAGCAGGAACGGGGAGCACTTCCCGATCAAACTTCCATGACTGTTATTCTTCGTCCTTGAAAGCTTTTTGGGGTTTGCCAGCTTTCGAGACAGGATGGATAACGCAGGGAGTCAAAAAGTGAAGAACTTTTCCGGTCATACCGCGCGGGGTATTCTTGTCGCAGCAGGGCTGGCACTCGTTGCCAGTACGCCAGCCTTGGCGCAAAGCAACAGCAACAGCAACAGCAACAGCAACAGCAACGATAACGCGTCGAGCAGCACGTCGGGCAACGGCAGCAGCAGTAGCAGTAGCAGCGATAACGCGTCGAGCAGCACGTCGGGCAACGGCAGCAGCATGGCTCTCGGCAACAAGGCGCCGGGCGGATCGCTCGTGAAAAGCGATGGCAATTGGCGCGGGAGCGAACTTATCGGCGCCACCGTCTATAACGACCAGGGCAACAGCGTCGGCACGCTGAACGACCTGCTGGTCTCGCCCGATGGCACGGTGGCGAATGCGGTTCTTTCGGTCGGCGGATTCCTTGGTGTCGGCAGCAAGCTTGTCGAGGTGCCGTTCAAAAATCTGAAGTTTGTGCCGAGCGAGTCCAATCCCGCAAGCGGCTCGAAAGAGGCGACGCAGAACACGTCTGCGGCTGGCGCGGGTGCTGCCGGCACGGGCGCCGCGGGCACAGGCGCGGCCGGAACCGCGCCGAGTGCGACAGGAACGGCGGCTGGGACTGCGGCGGGCACCATGCCGAACACGACCGCCGGCAATGGTGGAGCGCCTGCTCCGGCAGCCGGCAACGGAACCACCGCTTCGGCCGCGGGCAACAATGATTTCAGCTTGGTTCTGCCAGGCGCCACGAAGCAATCCCTGACCTCTGATCCTACCTTCAAGTTCGCCGACTGAGCCTTCACGGCGGCAGACTTTGAAACAGGAGGCGCGCCGCATTATCGCGGCGCGCCTCCTTTCGTTTTGCTGCATCATGCGTCGCGGCTGAACCTCTCAGGAGATGCGCGATGACCGAGAAGACGATCAAGATCCCCGGCCCCGACCATCCGATCAGCATCGAGCCCAACCCACGCCGCGTCGTGGTCACGCTTGCCGGCAAGGTGATCGCGGACAGCCGGGCGGCGGTCACGCTGCGGGAGGCGCGCTACGCCGCAGTGCAATACGTCCCGCGCGGGGATGTGGACATGAGCGCCCTCGCGCGCTCGGTCACCGAGACCTACTGCCCCTACAAAGGCAACGCCGCCTACTTCAGCATCCCGGCGGGCGCCGAGCGGTCGGTTGATGCCGCCTGGACCTATGAGGCGCCCTATGAGGCGGTCGCCGCGATCCGGGATCATCTCGCCTTCTATCCTGACCGTGTGGATGCGATCGAGGAGCGTGACGCCTGACGAGCCGCCGCCCTTGACCTGACGCCTCGGCGGTTTCCTACACTTGACAGGCCGCGACCCCGCGCGCAGAGGCAAACGCGGGGAAACGAACATGGCGCGCATCGAAATCAACATTCGTGGCCTTTTCGCGACGCCTGTCGCGGCCGTGGAGCTGCCGGATGCTGAGGCGCGCAACGCTGAACTCTCCCGCATCATCCTGGACCGGCGCGCGCAGACTCCGTCGGTGCAGGCCTCGAACGCCGGTGGCTGGCACTCGGATCGCGCCATCGCCGAGTGGGGCGGGCCGCGGATCGCCGAGGTTCTTGCCGCGGCACGGCATGTCGCCACGCAGATGACCGCCGACCGTCAGGGTCAGAAGGTCAATCCCCAATGGACGACGCAGGCCTGGGCCAACGTCAATGGCCCTGGGGACGGCAATATCAGCCACTACCATCCGGGAAGCTTCTGGTCCGGCACCTACTATGTGGAGGACGGCGGCTGCGCGACCAACCCGGCGCTCGGCGGGGAGTTCGAAATGATCGATCCGCGCGGTCCCGGGCCAGGAATGTATGCGCCCGCCTTGAAGTTCGCAGGCGAGGATGGCGCATCCGTCGGCAGCGGCGAGACGATCCGGCCAAGGCCCGGACTTCTGTTTCTGTTCCCATCATGGCTTTTCCATCAGGTCCGTCCGTATCGGGGCAAGGGTCTGCGCATATCGATCGCCTTCAACCTTGGCGTCTCCACCCAGGCGAACGGCTAACGTCATGGATAATCTTCGTCCCGTCTCCCGCCGCCAGCAGGAGATCGCGGCACTCGTCCGCGAGACCGGCCGCGTCGCCGTCGAGGACCTCGTGGCGCGTTTCGGCGTCACGCCGCAAACCATCAGGCGCGACCTCAACGACCTCAGCGAGGCGCGGCTGCTGATGCGCACTCACGGCGGCGCCGTCGTGGCGTCGGGAGTAGAAAATCTAGCCTATGAAGCGCGCAAATTAGTTGCCCAGTCAAACAAAAGGCGCATCGGCGAGGCGGCGGCGGGACTGATCCCCGACCATTCGTCGTTGTTCATCAACCTCGGGACGACGACCGAGGAGGTGGCGCAAGCCATCGCCGGCCGCACCGGCCTTCTGGTGATCACGAACAACATCAACGTCGCCAACGCGCTTTACCGCAACAGCGAGATCAATGTGATAATCGCGGGCGGTGCCATCCGCGCCAGCGACGGCGGCGTGGTCGGGCAAATGGCCGCCGAGGTCATCCGGCAATTCAAGGTGGATCTCGCCGTCATCGGCACCTCGGCGATCGACGAAGACGGGACGTTGCTCGATTATGACGTTCGAGAGGTTCAGGTTTCGCGCGCGATCATCGAAAACGCGCGGAGGGTGGTGCTGGTGACCGATCAGACCAAGTTCAACCGGCGCGCCCCCGTCCGGATCGCGCGGCTGGACGAGATACACGTCCTCGTCACGGACCGGCTGCCAGCCAGGATGGCCGAGCTTTTTCAGCGGCTTGGCATCCAGGTGATCGAAACCGGCGGAGAGCTGGAGGAGGAATAAGCGGCGGCTGCGCGCGCGGCTGATTGTTTTGATCGCTTGCACCTTCGAAAATTTCGTGCTTGTGTTGCGTTTAAGCGCTCGCCCATAAAGGCAAGAGCAAAGGGAACGGAACGCACTTTGCATACGAACGCAGTCTCGGGAGTCTATGATCTCGCTATCATCGGCGGCGGGATCAACGGCTGCGGGATCGCGCGGGATGCGGCGGGGCGCGGCTGGCGCGTGTTTCTCTGCGAACAGAACGACCTCGGCTCCGGCACCTCCAGCGCATCGACAAAGCTCATCCATGGCGGGCTGCGCTATCTTGAGCATTATGAGTTCCGGCTGGTTCGCGAAGCGCTGATGGAGCGTGAGGTGCTGTGGAGCATCGCGCCCCACATCATCTGGCCTTTGCGCTTCCTGTTGCCCTATCACCGGAAACTGAGGCCGCGCTGGCTGCTGCGGCTGGGCCTGTTTCTTTACGATAATATAGGTGGCCGCAAGAAACTTCCGAAGACGCGCGTGGTCGACCTCACCCGCGATCCGCTTGGCGCGCCGCTCAAGCCGGAATTCCGCCGGGGCTTCGAATATTCCGATTGCTGGGTCGAGGATTCGCGGCTCGTCGTGCTGAATGCCATGGCGGCGCAGGAACTCGGCGCCACCATCTCGCCGCGGACGCGCTGCCTCTCCGCGGAGCGTCGCGACGGGCTGTGGCATGTCGTTTTGCGCGATGAGCAGGCGGGGGAGACGGTCACCATCCGCGCCCGCAGCCTTGTGAATGCGGCGGGTCCCTGGGTCGGCGACGTGGGGCAGGCCGTCATGCGCAGCAACAGCCGCGCTCCGGTCAGGCTCGTCCAGGGCAGCCATCTCGTCGTGCCGAAACTCTACGATCATGATGGCTGCTATATCTTCCAGAACGAGGACAAGCGGATCTTCTTCGTGATCCCGTACGAGCGGGACTTCACCCTCATCGGAACCACGGATCAGGACTATAAGGGCGATCCGGCGCAGGTGCACGCGAGCGCGGACGAGGTGGCCTATCTCTGCCGCTCCGCGAGCGAGTATCTGCGCGTGCCGGTGACCCCGGAGGACGTCGTGTGGACCTACTCCGGGGTTCGCCCGCTCTATGACGAGAGCGGCGATACGGCAGCACAGGCCGCGACGCGGGATTACGTGCTGAAGCTCGATGCCGAGGAAGGGTCGCCGCCGCTGCTTTCGGTCTTCGGCGGCAAGATCACGACCTATCGGCGGTTGGCGGAAGCGGCGCTGGCCCAGTTGGTGCCGCATCTGCCCGAGGCGCGCGGCGAGGCTGCGGGCTGGACCGGCAAGGCCGCTTTGCCGGGCGGAGATTTTCCCATGCAAGGTTTCGAGGAGACGCTGCGCGCGGCTGCGGCACGCTACCCATTCCTCGCGGAAAGTCATCTGCGCCGCCTCATGCGCGCCTACGGCACACGCATCCACGCCATGCTCGCCGGGGTCGGCAGCTTCGCCGAAATGGGCGCGGTCTATGGCGCGGATCTCACCGAAGTCGAGCTTCGCTATCTCGTCCGGTGCGAATGGGTCCGAACCGCTGCCGACGTGCTCTGGCGCCGCAGCAAGCTCGGCCTGCGGCTCACCCAGGCGGACGCCACCCGGGTCGAGGACGCCCTGCAACGTATTGTGTCAGCGCGGGAGCCTGTCGCTTGAGCCTTCAACTCAACAGTGTCGGCCTGAAGTACGGCGCTGACGTCATTATCGATGACGTGAGCCTGACCTTCGATCGCGGGACCATGAACGTCCTGCTCGGGCCGACGCTCGCCGGCAAGACCACGTTGATGCGCCTGATGGCCGGGCTCGACAGGCCCACGACAGGCGAGATCACGGTCGACGGCAAAAGCGTGGTCGGCGTGCCCGTCCGCAAACGCTCGGTCGCGATGGTCTACCAGCAGTTCGTGAATTACCCGTCGCTGACGGCGTTCGAGAACATCGCCTCGCCGCTGCGCGTGGCCGGGCTCGGCAAGTCCGAGATCGACAGCCGGGTCAGCGAGGCGTCGCGCGTGCTGCGCCTCGATCCTTATCTCCAGCGGCTTCCGGCGCAGCTCTCGGGCGGGCAGCAGCAGCGGACGGCGATCGCGCGCGCCCTTGTGAAGCGCGCCGATCTCGTGCTGCTCGACGAGCCCCTCGCCAACCTCGACTACAAGCTGCGCGAGGAACTGAGGGAAGAGTTGCCGAGGCTTTTTGCCGCGACCGGCACGATCCTTGTCTATGCGACGACCGAACCGGCCGAGGCGCTGCTGCTGGGCGGCACGACGGCGACGTTGTGGCAGGGGCGGGTGACGCAGATCGGGCCGACGCCGGCGGTCTACCGCCGTCCCGCGAACATCTTTGCCGCGCGCGTCTTCTCGGACCCGCCGCTGAACGAGATGACGGTGACGCGCACAGGGGGCGAGGCGACCCTGCCCGACGGCCGCCGCGTGGGGGCGGACCACCTGCTGCCGGGCCTGCCGGACGGACGCTACCAGATCGGCTTTCGCGTCGAACATGCGCGGCTCGCAGCGCCGTCGGGCAATGCGAGCGCTTTCCAAGGCAAGGTCGCCGTGACCGAGATCAGCGGGTCGGAGAGTTTCGTCCATGTCGACCTTGGCTTTGCAACCTGGGTGAGCCTCGTGCTCGGCGTGCATGACTGGGAGCCCGGCCTGCTCGCGGAAATCAGCATCGATCCCGGCCGGGTATTCGTCTTCGACGAAGCGGGGGCGCTGGTCCGGGCGCCCGACAACCTCGCGGCGCGCGCGATGTCGGAGATGGTGTGAGGACAATCCAATGGCCAATGTGACCCTCGACCATGTCGCTCACGCCTATCCGGGAGCTCCCGGCGCGGCGCCGACCTACGCGTTGAAGCCGATCGACCACATGTGGAGGAACGGGCGCGCCTACGCGTTGCTGGGCCCATCGGGCTGCGGCAAGACAACGCTTCTCAACATCATATCGGGTCTGGTCATCCCGTCCGAGGGACGGCTGCTGTTCGACGACCGCGACGTGACGCGGCTCTCGACGGAAAAACGCAACATCGCGCAGGTGTTCCAGTTCCCGGTCATCTACGACACCATGACGGTTGCCGAGAACCTCGCCTTCCCGCTCAAGAACCGGGGCATGGACCGCGCATCGATCGAGCGTCGGGTGGGCGAGATTGCGGATCTGCTCGATCTCCGTCCGGTGCTCAAGCGGCGTGCGCGCGGGTTGACGGCGGATGCCAAGCAGAAAATTTCCCTCGGGCGTGGGCTCGTGCGCGCCGATGTGTCGGCCGTTTTGTTCGACGAGCCGCTGACGGTCATCGACCCCGCCCTGAAGTGGGAGCTGCGGTCGAAGCTCAAGGCGGTGCACCAGGCGCTCGACATGCTCATGATCTATGTGACGCATGATCAGGTGGAGGCGCTGACCTTCGCCGACGAGGTGGTCGTCATGAAGGATGGGGAGGTGTTGCAGATCGGGACGCCGGCCGATCTGTTCGAGCGCCCGGCGCACAGCTTCGTCGGCTATTTCATCGGCTCGCCGGGCATGAACTTCCTGCCGGCGTCGCTGGCAGGCGGCCGCGCGGTCGTGGGCGAAGCAGCCTTCGATCTCGGCGCTCAGTATGACGCGCCCGCCGCCGGAAAGCGGGTGGAGCTGGGCTTCCGGCCCGACTACGCCACCCTGCTGCCCGCAGGCGGCTTGCCGGTCCGCGTCCTGAGGATCGAGGACCTCGGGCGTCGGCGGCTCGCGCGTCTCGGCATGGGCGCTCATGAGGTGGTTGCCACGCTGCCGCCCGACGTGGACCTTGCACCCGGCGATGCCGGTGGCCTCCACGTGCCGCGCGAGCATTTGCATGTCTTTGTCGATGATCTCCGGATCGAGGGCCGCTCAGCATGATGGACAAACCCTGGAGCAACCGGGCGTGGTTCTTCGTCATTCCGGTGCTGGTCGTCGTCCTGTTCTCGTCGCTTCTGCCGATGATGACGGTCGTGAACTACTCGGTTCAGGACACGATGGGGCAGAACCACTTCTTCTGGAACGGCGCCGCCTGGTTTCAGAACCTGCTCGACCCCACGACGGACATTGGCGGCCGGTTCGCGAGCGCCCTCGTGCGCAACCTGATTTTCTCCTTTGTGGTTCTGATGATCGAGCTTCCGCTCGGGATCGCGGTTGCCATCTGCATTCCGCGCCACGGCTGGAAGGTGGGCGCGACGCTCGTTCTCATCGCCTTGCCGCTTCTCATTCCCTGGACGGTCGTCGGCACCATCTGGGAAATCTTCGCGCGCCAGGATATCGGGTTGCTGGGCGCGGCGCTCAACGGCATCGGGGTGCACTACAACGACACGCAAGATCCGACGTCGGCCTGGGCGACCATCGTCATGATGGATGTCTGGCACTGGACCGGCATGATCGCGCTGCTCTCCTATGCCGGCCTCAAGGCGATCCCGGACGCCTTCTATCAGGCCGCGCGGATCGACGGGGCGAGCCGCTGGTCGGTTTTCCGCAACATCGAGCTTCCCAAGCTGCAGAAGGTTCTCGTGATCGCCGTTCTGCTGCGGTTCATGGAGAGCTTCATGATCTACACCGAGCCGTCCGTGGTGACCGGCGGCGGTCCGGGGGAGGCCACGAGCTTCCTCTCGCTCGACCTCGTGAAGATCGCGCTCGGGCAGGTCGATCTCGGGAACGCCGCGGCCATGTCGATCGTCTACTATCTGATCACGCTGACCATCTGCTGGATCTTCTTCACGATCATGACGCAGCTCGACCAGCGGAAGGGGGCATGATGCGTATCCAGGGGCGCAGCATAGGGATATCCGCCTATCTCATCGTCCTTTTCCTGCCGATCTACTGGCTGCTGAACATGAGCTTCAAGACGAACGCCGAGATCACCAGCCGTCTGAGCTTCTGGCCGCAGCATGTCACCTTCAGGAACTACGCCCACATCTTCTTCGATCCGGTCTGGCGCGGCGGCTTCATTCACTCGCTCAGCTATGTCTGCCTGAACACGGTCATCTCGGTCACCGTCGCGCTGCCTGCCGCTTATGCCTTCAGCCGCTACCGCTTCATCGGCGACAAGCACCTGTTCTTCTGGCTGCTGTCGAACCTCATGGCCCCGGCGGCGGTCTTCGCTATGCCTTTCTTCAATCTCTATTATTCCGTGGGGTTGTTCGACACGATCTGGGCCGTGGCGCTGGCCCATTGCCTGTTCAACGTCCCGCTGGCCGTGTGGATTCTCGAAGGCTTCATATCCGGCATTCCCCGTGAGATCGATGAGACGGCATCGCTTGACGGATATGCCTTCCCACGATTCTTCGTGAAAATCTTTCTCCCGCTGATCGCCAACGGAATCGGCGTCGCGGCGTTCTTCTGCTTCATGTTCTCCTGGGTCGAGCAGCTTCTGGCGTCGACGCTGACGACGATCCACGCCAAGCCGATCGCGTCCGTGATGACGCAGGTCTATTCCGCGGCCGGCATGGATTGGGGGCTGTTGTCGGCGGCGGGCGTGCTGACGATGATCCCGGGCGCCGTCGTCATCTGGTTCGTTCGTAACCACATCGCCAAGGGCTTCGCCCTTGGACGGGTCTGACGGAAGGGGCGCGGGCAATGGCCTGGATGGCATGGACCTGGGCGACAGCAGGATTCTTCGGGGTGATCCTGCTTCTGCTGATCATCATGACGCTGCTCGCCATCTTTCGGCCGGAGACGCCACGCCGCGGCGTCCTTGGTTTTCCGACGACGCGTGGGGACCGGCTGTTCGTATCGCTAATCGGTAGCGCGATCATCTTCGTCGTCTGGATTCGTGTAAGCGGCGCCGATAACCTATGGTATCCTACCGGCATCGCATTACTATACGCAGCAGCGATGTTTCGCTTCGCCTGAAATCAACGGACCCGGGACAATGATCGTACGTGATGGCACGTGCGGCACCGGAACGAGGGAGCCAAGACAACAATGAAAAGGCGTGATGTCATGAAGGGGGGCGCGGCGGCTGCCGCCAGCGCCGCCATCCTTCTCCACTCTTCCCCATCTCACGCGCAGCAGATGGATGCCGCCAAGAGGTGGGTCGATAACGAATTCCAGCCCTCTACTCTCAGCAAAGACCAGCAGATGGCCGAGATGGAGTGGTTCATCAACGCCGCCAAGCCCTATGCAGGAATGTCCGTCAACACCGTCTCGGAAATCCTGAACGTCCACGAATACGAGTCCAAGGTTCTGACGAAGGCCTTTGCCGAGATTACCGGCATCAAGGTCAATCATGACCTCATGGATGAGGGTCTGCTCGTCGACAAGATCGAGGTCGAGATGCAGTCCGGCCATCCGATCTACGATTTCTGGATGAACGATTCCGACTTCATCGGCACGCATCCGCGCTACAACGACATCGTCGATGGCTCCTTGACCGATTTCATGGCCAATAACGGCAAGGACGTGACCAATCCCGGCCTCGATCTCAAGGACTTCATCGGGCTCTCCTTCGGAACCTTCACCGACGGGAAGCTCTACCAGCTGCCGGACCAGCAGTTCGCGAACCTCTATTGGTTCCGCTATGACTGGTTCAAGCGGCCGGAGCTGAAGTCGCAGTTCAAGGCCAAGTACGGCTACGAGCTCGGCGTTCCCGTGAATTGGTCCGCCTACGAGGACATCGCGAACTTCTTCACCAACGACGTGAAGAACCTCGATGGCCAGCGCGTCTACGGCCATATGGATTACGGCAAGAAGGACCCGAGCCTCGGCTGGCGCTTCACCGATGCCTGGCTTTCGATGGCCGGTGGCGGCGACCGTGGGCTGCCGAACGGCCTGCCTGTGGATGAGTGGGGCATCCGCAATGTGGACGGCCGCCCGCGCGGCTCCTCGATCACGCGCGGCGGTGACGCCAATGGTCCGGCGGCCGTCTATGCGCTGACGAAATACGTCGAGTGGCTCAAGAAGTATGCGCCGCCCGAGGCCGCCGGCATGGACTTCCTGGAAGCCGGACCGGTGCCGGGCCAGGGCCATATCGCGCAGCAGATCTTCTGGTATACGACGTTCTCGGCGACCATGACGCAACCGGGGTCGCCCGTCATGAACGCGGACGGCACGCCGAAGTGGCGGATGGCGCCCTCGCCGCATGGCCCTTACTGGAAAGAGGGCATGAAGCTCGGCTACCAGGATTGCGGTTGCTGGACGATGCTGAAATACGCCCCGATGGAGCGGATAAAGGCGGGTTGGCTCTACGCCCAGTTCTGTGTGTCGAAGACCGTGACCTTGAAGAAATCCGTCCTCACGCAGCACCTCATCCGTGAGAGCGACATCCAGTCCCAGGCGCTGACCGACCTCGCACCCAAGCTCGGCGGTCTTGTCGAGTTCTATCGCGGTCCAGCCGTCAAGGAATGGACGCCGACAGGCGTCAACGTGCCCGACTACGGCAAGATGGCGCAGGTCTGGTGGCAGAACGTGTCGAACGCCATCGCCGGTACGGTGACGCCGCAACAGGCGATGGACGGGCTGGCGCGAGATCAGGATGCGATCATGACGCGCATCCAGCGGTCGGGCGTGCAGGGTGATCGCGGCCCGCTGATGAACAAGCCGCAATCCGCCGACTACTGGTTCCAGAAGTCAGAGAAGGACGGCAACCTCGCGCCGCAGCGTAAGCTCGCCAACGAGAAGCCGCCCGGTCAGACGGTCGATTACGACGAGCTCATCAAGAGCTGGTCGGCGCCGGCGACCAACAAGACCTGACGCCAACGGACAGGGGAAGGCGCGAGCCTTCCCCTTCTTTCCTCCGAGGACCACGATGTCGTCCCATATACTCGTCATCGACCAGGGCACGACCTCGACCCGCGCGATCGTCTTCGACGCGGCGATGAAGCCGGTGGCGTCCGCCCAGGAAGAGTTTCCCCAGATCTTCCCGCATCCCGGCTGGGTTGAGCACAATCCGGAATCGCTTTGGGCGACGGCGCTCGGAACGGCGCGCGGCGCGCTGGCGGAAGCCGGGCTCGACGCCGCCGACATCGCGGCGCTCGGCATCGCCAATCAGCGCGAGACCACACTGATATGGGAACGCGCGACAGGACGGCCCATTTATAACGCCATCGTCTGGCAGGACCGGCGCACCGCGGATGTCTGCGAAGCGCTGGAGACAGAAGGGCACGGCGAGATGGTTGCCGAACGCACCGGCCTCCGCCTCGATCCCTATTTCTCCGCGACCAAGATCGGCTGGCTGCTCGACCACGTTCCGGGCGCGCGCGCGAAGGCGGAGGCCGGCGCGCTCGCTTTCGGAACCGTCGACAGCTTCCTGCTCTGGCGGCTGACTGAAGGTGCTCTGCATGCGATCGACGCGACCAACGCGTCGCGCACGCTGCTATGCGACATCCGCAGCGGTGCCTGGGATGAGGAGTTGCTGCGGCTGTTCCGCGTGCCGGCGAGCCTGATGCCCGAGATCCGCGACTGCGCCGGCGACTTCGGCGTCACCCGCCCAGATCTCCTCGGCGGCGCCATCGCCATCCGCGGCGTCGCCGGCGATCAGCAGGCTGCGTTGATCGGGCAAGCCTGTTTTGCGCCGGGCACCGTCAAGGCGACCTACGGCACCGGCGGCTTCGTGCTCCTCAACATCGGAGCGGAGGCGAAGCGATCCCGGCACCGGCTGCTGACGACGATCGCGTGGCAGCGGCGCGGCGAGCGGCGTTATGCGCTCGAAGGTTCGATCTTCTCGGCCGGGGCAAGCGTGCAATGGCTGCGGGACGGGCTCGGACTTGTTGAGAACTCTGCCGAGACGGGACGGCTGGCCGAGGCCTCGGACCCGGCCCAGCCGGTCTATCTGGTCCCGGCCTTCACCGGACTCGGCGCGCCATACTGGAACAGCCACGCCCGGGCGCTGGTGACGGGCATCACGCGCGGCACGACGAAGAAGGAGCTGGCGCGCGCGGTGCTGGAGAGCGTGGGCTACCAGACGCTCGATCTGCTGCAGGCGATGCTGGCCGATTACGGCGACCCATCCGCCGACCTCACGGTTCGGGTGGATGGCGGCATGTCGGCCAGCGACTGGACGATGCAGTTCCTGGCGGACATGCTGAACCTCACGGTGGAGCGTCCGGCCTTCCGGGAAACAACGGCCATGGGGGCCGGGTATCTCGCGGGTCTCGATGCCGGCGTCTATCCGGAACCGGAGGAGTTTGCGCGAAGCTGGTCGGGCGACCGGCGCTTCAAGCCCGCACTCGGCGCCGAGGCGCGGCAATCCAAGTATCGCGGCTGGCGAAGGGCGGTCCGTCTCGCGACCATGTCCGACACGGACTGAACGTCCTATAGCGGTCCCATGCGCGTCATATTTCGCTGCGACCCTGCGTTAAAGGACCTCATCCCGAGGCCGGTTCCGGCCCGGCAAGCCTTGCCCGACTGGCTTCGCGCCATGCCGAGGCATGCCTTCTCGGATATCCACGGCGAGGATGTCCGGACGGTCAAACACTGTCCGCCCTTCGTCGACGCCATGTCGCAGGGGTTCACAATCCCGCTGCCTTGCGACGTCATCGTCGACCGGGGTCGGCTGAGCTGGGACTGGACGATACCGCCTCTGACGGCGGGGCATCACCCACGCGCGCCGATCAGCTTCCATGCCGCCGCGCAGGTGGAGGGCACGCCTTTCCACACCGCGGATCAGGTGATCGTCAAGTTCAACAGCTTCTGGACGATCGAGCTGGAACCGGGCTGGTCTCTGTTCGCGACGCATCCCGTCAACCGCGCCGATCTGCCGTTTCGTCTGCTGAGTGGACTCGTCGACGCTGACCGCTTCCATGATGTCGGCATCCTGTTCCCGGCCGTCTGGCTCGACCCCGGTTTCTCCGGCACGCTGCCGCGCGGCCTGCCGATCGCGCAATGCCTGGCCGTTCCGCGGGAGGCGCTGACCTATGAATTCGCAACCTTCGACGTCGCCGCCAGCCGCCGCTACGATGAGACGGCGCACGATCTGCTGAGCGGCCCGGGGGTCTATCGCCGCGCCTTCCGCGCGCCGCGCTCAGGCGCCGAGGGTAGCGCCGAGGCGGCTTTCGAGGTCCCGCCTGAGAGCGGAGGGACGCAGCCATAGCCGGCCCGTCGGGCTCGATATGAGGGCTTGGGCGATCCGCGCGAAGGCTCCCGGCTTGAGCCGCAGTGCTTCCGCATAGGCGTCGAGCGCTTCCTCCAGCCGTCCGTCATCCTGCAGAGCCACGCCGAGATTGAAGGCGGCTTCATGCGACCGGTGCTGCAGGCGAAGAGCGGCGCGGTAGGCCTCGGCAGCGGCGCCATGCCGTTGCATGTCCTGCAGAGCGAGGCCCAGGCTATACCAGGCGGCGGCGTAATCAGGCGCCACCGACAGGGCTTTGCGGAAGGCGTCAGCCGCTGGCTCAAAGCAGCCCAGCTGCACGAAACGTTGCCCGATCCGGTGGCTCAAAGCAGCCGTGGCCACGCGACCTACGAGCGCGCGGCGCAAGGCCAGCAGCGCCGCCTCACGTCGCTCGGCGCGCAGCATGACCTCGCCAATCAGCAGCCAGCCTGGCGCGAAATCCGGGAAGCGGTCGAGTTCTGGCAGGAGACGCGCGGCTTGCGGGTCGCCTGCCGCGAGCAGTTCCGCCACCCGCTGAAAGAACTCCGCGGCGGCCGGCTTCTCATGCGGCGGTCCGCGACGGTGTTTCGAACTGTGTTCGGGCATCGACGGCGCGCTCGCCCTCCTGGACAAGCGTCAAGATTAGCGCAGCCGCTCGCCGCCGTCGCGCCCCTATCCTGGGCGCTCAAGACCCAGCAGGCCGCGCACCGTCTCGCGGTCGGAATGCGTCGTCGCGAAGTCGTCGAAGACGCGGTCCGTCACCTCGATGATGTGGTCGCTGATGAACTTGGCGCCATCGCGCGCCGCGACCTCCGGATGCTGCAGGCAGCATTCCCACTCATAGACGGCCCAGCCGGCAAAATCATAGGCGGCGAGCTTCGAGAAGATGCCCTTGAAATTCACCTGGCCGTGTCCGAGGGAGCGGTCGCGCGCCGCGCGGTCAAGCCAGCCCTTGTAGCCGCCCCAGAAGCCTTGCCGCGCGGTTGGATTGAACTCGGCATCCTTGACGTGGAACATTTTGATGCGTTCGTGAAAGACATCGATGAAGCCGAGGTAGTCGAGCCCCTGCTTGATGAAGTGGCTGGCATCGTAATTGATGTGGCAGCGCGCATGCTGCCCGACGGCATCGAGAAACATCTCGAAGGTATCACCGTCGAATACATCCTCCGTGGGGTGGATCTCAAAACAGAGATCAATGCCGTTGTCGTCGTAGATGTCGAGGATCGGACGCCACCGCCGCCCCTGCTCGGCGAAACATTCCTCGATCAGCCCGGCCGGGCGTTGCGGATAAGGGTAGAGGTAGGGCCAGGCGAGTGAGCCGGTGAATGTCACATGCTCGGTCAAGCCGAAGCGCCGCGAGACGACCGCCGCCTTCTTCACCTGCTCCGCCGCCCAGAGACGCCGCCGCTCTGGATTGCCGCGCAGCTCAGGCGGGCACTGGCCGTCGAACATCGCGTCATAGGCCGGATGGACGGAGACCATCTGCCCCTGGAAATGCGTCGAGAGCTCGGAGATGGCGATGCCGATATCCGCAAGCCGCCCTTGGATGTCGTCGCAATAGCCGGGGCTTTCGAAGGCCTGATCGAGGTCGAACAGACGCTTGTCCCAGGTCGGGATCTGGATGCCGCGATAGCCGTAGTCGTGGGCCCAGCGAGCGACGCCGGGCAGCGTGTTGTGCGGCGCCGTGTCCTGCGCGAACTGCGCCAGGAACAGTCCGGGCCCCTTGATCGTTCGCATGACGCCTACCGGCCAGCCGCAGCCGCAGGCCCACGCAGACCCGACAACTGCTCGATGATCTCATAGACGACGGCGGAATCCTGCCCGCCCTTGCCCTGGGCCCGTGCGGCACGCAGCACGTCGAGCGCGGCGCCCGCGACCGGGGTCGCCGCGCCGAGGCTGTCCGCGAGGCGCGTCGCCGTTGACAGATCCTTGTGCATGTTGTCGGCCGAGAAATGCGGCGAGAAATCGCCCGCGATCATCCGTGCGGCACGTGTTTCCATCGCACCCGTGCGCGCGCCGCCGACGCTCGTGATCTGGCGGACGCAGTCGGGGTCGATGCCAGCCTTCCGCGCCAGCACCAGCGCTTCGGCCACGACCTCGATCGCGACCCCGAGGATGAGATTGTTGACGAGCTTGAGCGTGGAGCCCGCGCCCGATGGGCCGGCATGGACGATCACGGCGGAGAGCGCTTCCAGCATCGGGCGCACACGCGCCAGCGTCTCTGGCGAGCCGCCCACCATGATGCCGAGTTTCCCCGCCTCTGCGACCTTCGGGTTGCCGGTCACCGGCGCGTCGAGCATCGCGACGCCCCGCGCCTCGGCGCGCTCAGCGATCGACCGTGACGCCTCGGGCGCGATCGAGGCCATGTCGATGAGGATCGTCCCCGACCGCGCATGGTGGAGGACGCCGCCAGCCCCGCAGATCACTGCGTCCGAAGCCGCGGCGTCCGTCACCATTGTAATGACAACGTCGGATGCCTCCGCGAGCGCGGCGATGCTATCGGCCCAGAGCGCGCCCCGGTCCAGCGCCGCTGCCGCCTTGCTCTGTGTGCGGTTCCAGACGCGGACCTCGTATCCCGCCTTCCGCAGGTTGAGGACGATGGGCGTCCCCATCAGTCCGAGCCCGATGAAGCCGATCTGCATGATGTCCCCTCCCGCGGCTGGTCCACTTCATGGCGAACCAAGTCCAACCAATAAGAGCCAATTTGGTGCTCGCGATGCGGCGCCGCTGTCAAGGGGCGCCGCGGCTTCACTCCCCGAACATATACGCCCGGACGTAGAGAATATGCGCGCGCATGAGGGTCCGCGCGGCATCCCGGTCGCGGTCCTGCAGGCTGGCCACGATCTTCGAATGCTGGGCATGAAGCGCCTGCCGATGCTCGGGCGTCATGCTGCGTTTCTTGAGTTGCCCCCACTCGCCGCGGGTGCGGACGACGGCGAGCGCGCGCGCCATCGCGACGATCGTCTGGTTATGTGTCGCCTGGGCGATCGCCTCGTGCAGCGCGCCGTCCCAATGCTCGAACTCTTCGACGCTGGTCGCCGCCGCACCGCCTTTCAGGCAGTGCGCGAGGCGGTCGAGATCCACTTGTGTTGCCCGCGCAACGGCAAGGGGTGCAAGCTCAGGTTCGAAGATCAACCGGCACTCGACGACGCCGGCAGGGCTCAGCGAATCGGCGCTCGGCAGGAATGCTTCCTCCGCGGAGGCCGCGCCCCCGGCCTTGAAGGTTCCGCGTCCGACGTGGCGGACGATGAGTTTCTCCTGCTCCAGCGCCTGGAGCGCGCGGCGGACCGTGTTGCGAGCAACACCGTAGGTTTCGCCCAACTCCCGCTCGGTCGGCAGCTTGTCGCCGACGCGCCAGCGTGACGAGCCGATCTCCCGCCCGAGGAGCTTCCGCAGCGTTTCCGCGTCGCCGCGCACCGGCACCCCGGCGGCCGCGACGGCGTCTCCATGATGTGTTTCGGCGCTCATGACATGGACTTGACACGGCTAGGCCAATGACTGCAACTTGGTTCTCGATTGGGAGCAAAACCAAGAATATTGGTCTAGATTGGATCACAAATGAAACTCGCGACCATCCTGCATCTCGGGCGCCCCACGGTGTCGGTCGTCGATACCGGCGCGGGCGTCTATTGGCCTCTCGCGGACGCCGTGCCCGGACTGCCTGAGCGCATCGTGCACGACATGGTAGCGGCCATCGCGCATCTCGCGCGGCTCGCCAGTGCGGTCGCACCGCCTGCCGCGGGGCACAGCCTGGAAGACGCCAAGATCCTCGCGCCGATCCCGGCGCCGCCCCACAACATCATGTGCGTCGGCAAGAATTACTTTGCGCATGCACATGAGTTCGCAAAAAGCGGGTTCGATGCGGGAGCAAAGGTTGACGAGGCCGTCCCCGAATTCCCCATCATCTTCACGAAACCGTCGAGTTCGGTCGTCGGTCCCGATGACGATATTCCGTTGTGGGACGGACTGGATGCGGCGGTGGATTACGAGGCGGAATTGGCGGTCGTGATCGGCCGTGGCGGCCGCGCCATTCCCGCCGCCGAGGCGATGGCGCATGTCTTCGGCTACACCATCATCAATGACGTGACGGCGCGGGACCTGCAGCGCCGTCACAAGCAATGGTTCCTCGGCAAGGGCATCGACGGCTTCGGCCCGATGGGTCCGTGGATCGTCACGGCGGACGAGATCAATGGCAGTGACCTCCGTGTCATGTGCCGGGTCAACGGCGAGACGCGGCAGGATTCGACGACGGCCGACCTCATTTTCGGTATTCCCGCTCTGATCGAAGCCATTTCCAAGAGCGTCACGCTCTCCCCTGGCGATGTCATCGCCACCGGCACGCCCGAGGGGGTGGGGATCGGCTTCGACCCGCCGCGTTTCCTCGCGGATGGCGACATCGTCGAGGTCGAGATCGCGGGCATCGGGGTGCTCCGCAATACGGTGCGGCGGGCCACCGCAGAAACCGCAAAAGACGCCGCGCTGGCGGCACAGTGAGGGAGCGACATCATGGCAGACAGTAATGGCCGCTTCGTGGAAGAGTTCGGCGGACAGGGCGAACTTCTCGTTCTGGTCCACGGCCTCGGCGGCAGCACGAATACTTGGTATCCGCAGGCGCAGATCCTGAAGCGCGACCTGAGGATTGTCGCCTACGACCTGCCGGGGTCCGGGCGCACGCCGGTGCGCGCGGATGTGACGATCGAGAGCCTCGTCGATGATCTGCATGCGGTCGTGGAACAGGCGGGCGGAACCGCACGCGTGCATCTCGCGGGGCATTCGCTCGGCACCATCATCTGTCAGCACTACGCGGCCCGCTACAAGGATCGGGTGGCAAGCCTCGCGCTGGTCGGCGCGTTTCCCGAGCCGCCCGAGCCCGCCCGCAAGGCGCTGCGCGACCGCGCCGCCAAGGTCCGCGCCGAGGGCATGGCCGCGATCGCGGATGCGATCGTCGCCGCCGGCACGTCCGACGACACGAAGGCGAACAACCCTGTCGCGGCCTCGTTCGTTCGCGAGAGCATCATGGCGCAGCCGGCGGAGGGCTATGCCCGCGCCTGCGAGGCTTTGGCGGCGTTGAAGCGGGCGGATCTCTCGGGCCTGCGCTGCCCGACGCTGCTGCTGACCGGCGACCAGGACCGGACCGCGCCGCCCGATACGGGCACGGCCCTCGCCGGCACCGTGCAGGGCGCCGAGTTCCGCGTGCTGGAGGGCTGCGGCCACTGGGCGACCATCGAACGCGCGAAGCAGGTGAACTATGCGATGGCGCTGTTCTACGCGCGGCAGCGCTCGTCCAAAGCAGCCTAGCTCGTGGCGCGGATCTTCATCTGCACGACGTGCAATCGCTACACCCCGGTGGCGGCGGGCGAGCCGTCGCCCGGGCTGCAACTGGCGATGGCGATGAAGCGCGCAGCGGCGGCGGGCGGCCACACGGTCGCCGTGCGGATGGTGGAATGCCTCAACACCTGCCCCCAGCCCTGCGCCGCCGCGCTGCGCGAGCCGGGGAAGGCCGTCATCCGCTTCGGCAAACTCGGCCCCGAGGATGCGCCCGCGTTGCTCGCCGCAGCCGAAGCCTATGCCGAGACCCGGACCGGCGATCTGCCGGCGCGTGCGATGCCCGAGCGGCTGCGTGCGAAAGTGACGGGCTGCGTCACGCTGGGTGTGCTTGAGCTGGCGAGGAGTTGACTGACGCCTAAAGGAACTGCCGAGAACAAGGGGAAACGACAATGGCGAAAACGCTGTTCAAGAACGTGATGATTTTCGAGGGCACCGGCAAGGCTCTGGTGCCGGGCGAGGTTCTGGTGCAGGGCAACCGGATCCAGGCGGTGGCCGGGCCGGGCGAGAGCCTGCCGAACGAGGGCGCGCAGGTGCTGGACGCAGGCGGTGCCACGCTGATGCCAGGCATGGTCAACACCCATTGCCACCTGACCTACAACAACGGCACCTCGGTCGCGGCGCTCACTGCCATGCCGGTCGAGGAGCATGTGCTGATGACCATGCATAACGCAAAGCTTGCGCTGGACATGGGCTTCACCTCGGTGATCGGCGCGGCATCGGCCAAGCCGCGGCTCGATATCGTGATCCGCAACGAGATCAACGCCGGCAAAATCCCAGGGCCGCGGATGCTTGCCGGATCGCCCGAGCTGACGGTCACTGGCGGTCTTGCCGACGACAACCAGCTCGACGCGAAGCATCCGTCGATCTCGATCATCTGCGACGGGCCGGAGGAGTTCCGCAAGACCGTACGGACGATGATCCGCGAAGGCGTGGACGTCATCAAGTTCAACAACTCGGGCGACAGCTTCTGCTATCCGCGCATGGCGGCTTACGACAACCCGATGACGGATGCCGAGGTCGCGGCGATCTGCGATACGGCGAACAACATAGGCAAACGCCTCGCGGCCCATGCCCATGCGGATAGTTCGGTCCGCCAGTGCATCAAGAACAACGTGGAGTTCATCTTTCATGCGAGCTTCGCGACGGACGAGACGATCGAGGAGCTGGAGCGCGTCAAGCACAAGCACTGGGTCTCACCGGCGATCGCCGCCCGCTACAACACGACGTACGAGGCCAAGGATTGGGGGATCACCACCGATGTGGCCGAGATGATCGGCAACAAGCGCGAGCTTGAGGCGGGCATCGTCGTCATGAAGAAGATGCATGCCGCAGGCATCAAGGTGGTGCCATTCGGCGACTACGGTTTTGCCTGGCTGCCGCACGGCACCGAAGCCCGCGATCTGGAGCATTTCGTGAACCTCTTTGGCTTCCAGCCCTGGGAGGCGCTGCGCGCCGCGACCGCCTATGGCGGCGAGGCCTGGGCCGGGCAGTCGGGCGAGAAGATGGGCCGCATCGCGCCGGGCTACCTCGCCGACATCCTGCTGGTCGACGGCAACCCGCTGCTCGATCTCAGCCTGCTGCAGGACCGGCACTCGCTGCTCGCCATCATGAAGGACGGTCAATTCTACAAATCGTTCCAGGGGCGCGTTGCCCTCGACCGGCAGATGGCCGCCGACTAAGAGCCGCCAGAACCGTTGTCCGCGCCTGCGCTGCGGGGACAACGGACGAGGCAAGAACGACGCGGCATCCAGATGCCGCACCAATGATAAGACTAACGGGAGGATAGAAAAGGCGGATGGATCGGAGACAGTTTCTGGGCGGCGTGGCGGCGGTGGGTGCCGGTGCGGCCGGGGTCGGCGCGACCGGCCTCGGGCTCATGCGGCCAGCGAAAGCCGCGGGCGACGTGGTGATCGGGCTATCGAACGGTTACTTCGGAACCGAGTGGCGCAACCAGATGGTCGCCGGCGCTCAGGCCCAGTTCGACAAATACAAGGCCGAGGGCAAAGCCAGCAAGTTGGTCGTCCAGCAGGCGGGCGCCAACATCAACGAGCAAATTCAGGACATCCGCAACATGATTCTGCAGGGGGTCTCGGTCATCACGATGGACCCCAACTCCGGCACCGCGCTCGATGGCGTCATCAACGAGGCGAAGCGGGCCGGTATTCCGGTCATCGCCTTCGATCAGGCGGTGCAGAATCACTACGCGTTGAGCGTCACCATCAACCACTACGTCTGGGCGACGCGTTATGCCGAGTGGGTGGCAAAGACGCTGAACGGAAAAGGCAAGGTCGTCATCATGGACGGATTGCCCGGAAACCCCGCTGCCGAGACGCGCCGCAAGGCCGCCTTCGACACCTTCAAGAAGTATCCCGGCATCGATATCGTATGGTCCGGCTACGGCTTCTGGGATCAAGCCAAGGCACAGGCGGTAATGGCAACCGTGATCGCCGCGCAGCCGCAGATCGACGGCGCCTTCGTCGAGGATTCGATGGGCCTCGGCGTGCTGCGCGCCTTCCAGAACGCCCGCCGTCCGATCCCCGTTATGACGGGCGAGGCGCAAAAGGCGTTCCTGCTCGCCTGGAAGAAGGAACTCGCGGGCGGCACCGATATGAAAGCTTTCGCGCAGCCCAATCCACCCGATATCAGCCGCAATGCGATCGGCATCGCCGTGCGGCTTGCTGCCGGGCAGAAGCTGAAGCCGCAGACGGACAACACGATCTACTATCCGATCCATCTCGAGGTGACGAACGCCAACCTCGACCAGACGCTGACGGCCATGAAAGACAAGCCGGACAGCTACTTCCTAGCCGAGTGGTTCTCGGAACCTCAGCTTGATGCTCTCTTCACCTGATGCGCTGGTGACCCCGGCGGGCGAGCCTTCGCGGCTCAGTTCGCCGGCGGAGACGCTGCTCGGGGTTCGCGGCATCACCAAACGCTTCGGCGGCGTGGTGGCGCTGGACGGCGTTGATCTGACCCTGGCGCGCGGGCGCGTGCTGGGGCTGCTCGGCGCCAACGGTTCCGGCAAGAGCACGCTCTCGCGCATCATCGCGGGCGAGGTCGTGCCCGACGGCGGCACGATGGAGATGGCCGGCGCACCGCTCTCCCATGCCTCTCCGCAGGCCGCGGCGCGTCGTGGCATCATCATCGCCCATCAGCACCCGAGCCTGGCGCCCGACATGCCGGTCTGGGAGAACATCTTTCTGGGTGCCGAAATCTGCGCCCCCGGTGGCTTCATCAACCGGGGCGAGGCGAGGCGGCGCGCGACGGGAATCCTCGCCGAGCTTGGCAGCACAATGGATATCGGCCAGCCGGCGGGCGTGCTGACGGCGGCGGGGCAGCAGTTGGTGGAGATCGCGCGCGCTCTCGCCCGGAGCCCGCGTCTGCTCATCCTCGACGAGCCGACGGCGGCGCTGGCCGGGGCGGAGGTCGCGAAGCTGTTCGCCGCGATCCGCCGGCTCACCGCGAAGGGCATCGGCGTCATTTTCATCTCCCACCGTCTGGGAGAGATCGGGGCGATATGCGACGACATCCTGGTGATGCGCAACGGGCGCACGGCGGGCGCGTGGACGACCTCCGGCCGGTTGGACGAGGCGCGCATCCTCTCGCTGATGACCGGCGATCCGGATGCCGTCCTGCGCCCGATGGCGGCCCGCGCTCTCGGGGACACGATCCTCAAGCTGCAGGGCCTGAGGGCGGGTTCCGCTGTCCGTGGCGTCGATCTGGAGTTGCGCCGCGGCGAGATCGTGGGCCTTGCCGGGCTGCAGGGGCAGGGGCAGGCCGAACTCCTGGAAGTCATCGCCGGGCATCGGCGGATCGACGGTGGCACGCTGTGGCACCGGGACAGGGCCGTCACGCCTTCCCTGCCGCGCGACATGATCCGGCGCGGCGTGTGTCTGGTGCCGGATGACCGGCTGCGGCAGGGCCTGTTCAGCGGCGAGAGCGTCGGCGAGAACCTCGGCTACGTGAAGATCGCGCTGGCGAAACGGCCCTGGACGCTGCCGCTGGCCGAGCTTGGGCAGCTGGCTGCGGCCACCATCCGGCGGCTGCTCATCAAGACCGAGGGGCCGGAGCAGCTCGTCTCCGCGCTCTCCGGCGGCAACCAGCAAAAGGTCGTCATCGGCAAGTGGCTGGCGACCGACATCGAGGTGCTGCTGCTGAGCGACCCCACCAAGGGCGTCGATATCCACGCGCGCTCGGAGATCTACGCGATCATCGGCGAACTGGCCGCCGCCGGCACGACGGCTCTCATCTTCGCCTCGGAAATCCAGGAGCTGCTGCTGCATTGCGACCGCATCCTCGTCATGTATGAGGGCCGCATCGTCGGGAACCTGTCGGGCGCGGCGATGACCGAGCCGCGCATCATGGCGGCGGCGTTCGGCCGGGCCTCCGAAGGTGCGGACGCATGAGGGCGCTTCGTCATGCGGGCGTCATCCCGAGCCTGCTCATGCTGGTCGTCGTGCTCGCGCTCAACGCCCGGCTGCAGCACCATTTCTTCAGCATGCTGTCCTTTGAGGACAACGTCTCGACCTTCACGCCGACGATCCTGATCTGTCTCGCGCAGGCGATCATCGTGCTGAGCCGGGAGCTTGACCTGTCACTTGGCGCGGGCGTGTCGCTCATCAACTGCTTCCTGGCGACGGTGCCGGCTTCCGCCGTAGGCGGCCCCTGGGCGCTGATGGGGCTTGCGCTGCTGCTGGCGCTGGCGCTCGGCGCGATCAACGGGCTGATCGTGACGGTGTTCGGGCTGCCGTCGCTGATCGCGACCTTCGCGACCGGCGCCGTCTGGTACGGGCTCGCGCTGACGATGGTGCCGCAGCCGGGCGGCACGATCGATGAGACGATCGGCAACGTCTATTCCGACACCGTCTTCCACATCCCCGTGCCGCTGCTGATCGTTCTGGCGGCGATGCTGATCTGGACAGTGATTGGGCGGCATCGTCTTGGCCGCCGTATCGTGGCGGTCGGCAGCAATCCCGTGGCGGCCTTCCAGGCAGGCATCCCGGTCGCGGGCGTCAAGTTCATCGCCTATCTGGTGGGCTGGCTGCTGGTGGGATTGGGCGCCATCGCCATTTCGGCGCAGACGCTGTCGGGCGACGCCGGTGTGGGCACCGCCTATACGCTGACTTCGGTCGCGGCCGTCGTCATCGGCGGGATTTCGCTCGCCGGGGGACGCGGCACGCCATGGGGCGCGCTGGTCGGCGCGCTGGTCCTCGGGATCGTCGCCAACGTCATCTACTTCGCCGGTATCCCCAGCATCTGGCAGGAATTCTTCAAAGGGCTCGTGATCGTGGCGGCGCTCGGCTTCATGGTGATCGAGCAACGAAGGACGGCCATCGCATGATCGGGTCGAGTTGGGGACGGCCGGCTTTGCTGCTGGCGCTGACGATCGCCCTGCTGGTGGTGGGTCAGCTTGTGCTGCCCGGCTTCATCGGGCTTGGGCAGATCGCCAACCAGCTCAAGATCGCAGCGTTCCTCGGCCTTTTCGGCCTTTGCCAGACGGTCGTCATCGCCGCTGGTGGCCAAGGGCTCGATCTCTCCGTGGGCGCCATCGCAACGCTCGGCGGCATCCTGGGCGCTGCCTTGATGGCAGGCAGCAACGCGATGACGATCGTAGGCGCCGTCGCCGCCGTGGGCGCGGGCCTCGGCGTCGGTCTCCTCAACGGCATGGGCGTCGCGGTGCTCGGCGTGCCGCCGCTGGTCATGACGTTGGCACTTTCGAGCGTCGTCGATGGCGGGCTGATCGTGGGTGTGTCGCTCGCCCATCCCGCGGACGCGGCGAGCCCCGGGCTGGTGGCGATCGCGGGCCGCAGCCTCTATGGCGTCCCGAGCGTCGCCCTCATCTGGGCGGGCATCGCGGCAATCGCCATCTGGCTCCTGTCGCGCTCCGCCTGGGGACGGCAGCTCTGCCGCACCGGCGCGAACCCGGTCACGGCGCGCCTCAGTGGCACGCATACGGTCCGGGTGCGCGTGATGGCCTATATGTTGAGCGGCGGCGTGGCGGCACTCGGCGGCTTCCTGCTGACGGGCTACGTCGGTCAGGCATTTCTTGGGCTCGGCAACGCCTATGTGCTGACCAGCATCGTGGTCGCGGCCATCGGCGGCGTGACGCTTGCCGGCGGCAAGGCGCCCTATGGCGGCGTCGCCTGCGCCGCAATCCTGATGACGGTGCTGGTGAGCTTGCTGACCGCGATCAACATGGGCGAAAACGGCCGGCAGATCATCTTCGGCCTCACCCTGCTGGTATTCCTGATGATCGACCGGCGCCTGGGCGCGCAGCGCTGACCTCACGAACCCCGCGATAGATTTTTGCTATCGCAGCACGGGGTAACTTTATTGCTTCTTCATCCTACCCCCTGCATGACGCGATCACGAAGCCGTTGGCACGGCGGGGGAGACGAGAATGCACGCTTACCGCGCCTGGGATCCGGCCCGCGCCGAGGAGATCATGGGGCCGCTGCTGGCGCTGGAAGGCCCGCTGCTTCCTATCCTGCACGCTCTGCAGGGTGAGTTCGGCCATGTGCCGGAAGCGGCCGTCCCGATGGTCGCGGCACGGCTGAACCTGACGCGCGCCGAGGTTCATGGCGTCGTCAGCTTCTACCACGATTTCCGGGCGGCGCCGGCTGGGCGGCATGTTCTGCGCGTGTGCCAGGCCGAGGCCTGCCAATCGATGGGAGCGACCCGCCAATTCGCGGATCTGCTGGCGCAGCTGGGGCTCGATGCGGGCGGCACCACGCCCGATGGCCGTCTGACGGTGGAGCCAATCTATTGCCTCGGCCTCTGCGCGACGGCCCCTGCCGCGCTTCTCGACGGCGAACCACATGGCCGGCTCGATGCCGGACGGCTTAGCGAACTGGCGGCTGCGGCATGAAGGTTTTCGTACCCCGTGACGCCGCGGCCATCGCCGTCGGCGCCGAGCGCGTGGCCCAGGCGCTTAGCCGCGTGGCTGCCGAGAAGGGCATCGATCTCACCTTGGTGCGCACCAGTTCGCGAGGGCTGTTCTGGCTGGAGCCGCTGGTGGAGGTGGAGACGCCGCAGGGCCGCATCGGCTACGGCCCGGCGACCGTCGCCGATGCCGAAGGCATCCTGGATGGCGGGGCGGCCGCCATCGCGCTGGGGCTCGTGGAGGAGATCCCCTTCCTCAAGCGGCAGAACCGGCTGACCTTCGCCCGCGCCGGGATCACCGATCCGCTGTCGCTTGCGGACTACCGCGCGCATGGCGGCTACAAGGGTCTGGAGCGTGCGCTGTCCCTGGGCGGCGCCGGCACGGTGGATGAGGTCAAGCGGTCAGGCCTGCGCGGGCGGGGTGGCGCCGGGTTCCCGACCGGCATCAAGTGGGACACCGTCGCGCGTGCCGCCAGCCCTCGGAAATACATCGTGTGCAACGCCGACGAAGGCGACAGCGGCACCTTCGCGGACCGGATGGTAATGGAAGGCGATCCGTTCCTGCTGATCGAGGGCATGACGATCGCCGGGGCCGCGACGGGGGCGACGAAAGGTTTCGTCTATATCCGCTCGGAATACCCGCACGGCATTGCCGCGATGGAGCAGGCGATCGCGACCGCCCGGCAGGAGCGGCTACTCGGCGCTGACATCCTTGGGAGCGGGGTGAGCTTCGATCTCGAAGTGCGGGTCGGCGCCGGCGCCTATGTATGCGGCGAGGAGACCGCGCTGCTGGAGAGCATCGAGGGCAAGCGCGGGCAGGTGCGCGCCAAGCCGCCGATCCCGGCGTTGCGCGGCCTTTTCGGCCAGCCGACGATGATCAACAACACGCTGTCCTTCGCCGCGATCCCATTCATCCTGGCCGAGGGGGCGCAAGCCTACGCCGATTTCGGCATGGGCCGCTCGCGCGGCACGATGCCGGTGCAGATCGCCGGCAACGTGAAGCATGGCGGACTGTTCGAGACCGGCTTCGGCATCACGCTCGGCGAACTCGTGGAGGATATCGGCGGCGGGACGGCGACCGGCCGGCCGCTCCGCGCGGTGCAGGCGGGCGGCCCGCTGGGCGCCTACTTCCCGCCGTCGCTCTTCGGCACGCCTTATGACTACGAGGCTTTCACGGCAGCCGGTGGTCTGGTCGGCCATGGCGGGCTCGTGCTGTTCGACGATACGGTCGACATGGCGCGCATGGCGCGTTTCGCGATGGAATTCTGCGCCCTGGAAAGCTGCGGCAAATGCACGCCGTGCCGCATCGGCTCCACGCGCGGGACGGAGGTGATCGACCGGATCATCGCCGACCGCGACCGGGCGGCGAACATCACCGTGCTGCGCGACCTGTGCGAGACGCTGAAATTCGGCTCGCTCTGCGCGCTGGGCGGCTTCACGCCCTACCCGGTGATGAGCGCGCTCACCTACTTCCCCGAGGATTTCGGCGCCACCCCGTTACCGCTGGCGGCCGAATGAGGAGCTTGTCATGGGCCTGATCCACGAGCCGGACTTCGGCACCAAGCCTTCGGGCGCCACGGAGACGGTGCTCGTCACCATCGATGGGCAGGAGCGGCGGGTTCCCGCCGGCACCTCCATCATGCGCGCGGCGAGCGAGATGGGCACGCAGATCCCGAAGCTCTGCGCGACTGACACGCTCGACGCCTTCGGCTCATGCAGGCTCTGCCTCGTCGAGATCGAGGGCCGGGCCGGCACGCCCGCCTCCTGCACGACGCCCGTCTCGGAGGGTATGGTGGTGCGCACGCAAACCCCTCAGCTTGCGAAACTGCGCCGTGGGGTAATGGAACTCTATATCTCCGACCATCCGCTCGACTGCCTCACCTGCGGCGCGAACGGTGATTGCGAGCTGCAGGACATGGCGGGCGCGGTCGGCCTGCGCGAAGTGCGCTACGGCACCGAGGGCGTCAACCACTGCGACGCCGACAAGGATTTGTCGAACCCCTATTTCCAGTTCGACCCCAGCAAATGCATCGTCTGCTCGCGTTGCGTCCGCGCCTGCGAGGAGGTGCAGGGCACCTTCGCGCTCACCATCGGCGGACGCGGATTCGACAGCCATGTGTCGCCCGGCATGGATGAGAGCTTCATGGGCTCGGAATGCGTCTCCTGCGGCGCCTGTGTGCAGGCCTGCCCGACGGCGACGCTGATCGAGAAATCCGTGGTCGAACTCGGCCAGCCCGAGCATTCGGTCGTCACCACCTGCGCCTATTGCGGCGTCGGTTGCGCCTTCAAGGCGGAGATGCGCGGCGAGACCGTCGTGCGCATGGTGCCCTGGAAGGACGGCCGCGCCAATCACGGCCATAGCTGCATCAAGGGCCGCTTCGCCTGGGGCTATGCGACCCATCGCGACCGCATCACCAAGCCGATGATCCGCGCGAAGATCACCGACCCCTGGCGGGAGGTGAGCTGGGACGAGGCCATCAGCCACGCCGCATCCGAGTTCAAGCGCATCCAGGCAAGCTACGGCCGTGGCGCGGTCGGCGGCATCACCTCCTCCCGCTGCACGAATGAGGAGACCTTCCTCGTCCAGAAACTCATCCGCGCCGGCTTCGGCAACAACAACGTCGATACATGCGCGCGCGTCTGTCACTCGCCGACCGGCTACGGCCTCAGCCAGACCTTCGGAACCTCAGCCGGCACGCAGGATTTCGACAGCGTCGAAGAAACCGATGTCATTCTGTTGATCGGCGCGAACCCGACCGACGGCCACCCGGTCTTCGCGTCGCGCATGAAGAAGCGGCTGCGCGAGGGCGCGAAGCTCGTCGTCATCGATCCCCGCCGCATCGACCTCGTGCGCACGCCGCATGTGGCCGCCGCCGTGCATCTGCCGATCCGCCCGAGCACGAACGTCGCCGTGCTGACCGCGCTCGCCCATGTCATCGTGACCGAGGATCTGGTCGACCACCGCTTCGTCGCCGAACGCTGCGAGCCCGATGCCTTCGCGATGTGGGCGGAGTTCGTGGCGCTGGACCGCAACAGCCCCGAGGCCCTGGCCGAGACCATCGGCGTGCCGGCGGGCACGATCCGCGAGGCGGCGCGCATCTTCGCCACGGGCGGTAACGGCGCCATCTACTACGGCCTGGGCATCACCGAGCACAGCCAGGGCTCGACCGCGGTGATGGCGCTCGCCAATATCGCCATGGCGACCGGCAACATCGGGCGTCCGGGCGTCGGCGTGAATCCGCTGCGGGGACAGAACAACGTACAAGGCAGCTGCGACATGGGCAGCTTCCCGCACGAATTCTCGGGCTATCGCCACGTCTCGAGCCCGGAGGTGCGCAACCTCTTCGAGAGCGCTTGGGGTGTTTCAATGGACCCCGAGCCAGGACTGCGCATCCCGAACATGCTCGATGCGGCAATCGACGGCACCTTCAAGGGCATCTACATCCAGGGCGAGGACATCGCGCAGTCGGACCCCGACATCCGGCATATCACTGCCGGTCTGTCGGCAATGGAATGCGTCGTCGTGCAGGACCTGTTCCTCAACGAGACGGCGCAGTTCGCGCACGTCTTTCTGCCGGGCAGCACCTTCCTGGAGAAGGATGGCACCTTCACGAATGCCGAGCGCCGCATCCAGCGCGTGCGGAAGGTGATGGCGCCGAAGAACGGCTATGAGGATTGGCAGATCACCCAGATGCTCGCCAACGCTCTCGGCTATCCGATGAACTACGCCCATCCGTCCGAGATCATGGACGAGATCGCGCGCCTCACCCCGACCTTCACCGGCGTCAGCTACGAGAAGCTCGAACGTGACGGCTCGGTGCAATGGCCCTGCAACGACGCGGCGCCGGAAGGCACGCCGATCATGCACGAGACGGGCTTCGTTCGCGGACGCGGGCGCTTCTTCATCACCGAGTATGTGCCGACCGACGAGAAGGTCGGACCGCGTTTCCCGCTGCTGCTCACCACCGGGCGCATCCTGTCGCAGTACAACGTCGGCGCGCAGACCCGACGCACCGAGAACACCGCCTGGCACCAGGAGGATGTGCTGGAAATCCATCCTCACGACGCCGAAAACCGCGGGATCATCGAAGGCCAGTGGGTAAAGCTTGCAAGCCGGGCGGGCGAGACATCGCTGCGCGCCAAGCTGACGGACCGGGTGGCGCCGGGCGTTGTGTATACAACGTTCCACCATCCGATGACGATGGCGAATGTGGTGACAACGGACTACTCGGATTGGGCGACGAACTGCCCTGAATACAAGGTCACAGCCGTGCAGGTTTCGCCGTCCAACGGGCCCACGGACGCGCAGCGGGATTATGCGGCGCTGGGGCTGCAGACCCGCCAGATCGCGGCGGTCGCGGCAGAATGAGCGCCCAGTCGCATGCCGCGGGCGATACCAAGCTCGTCACCATGGCAAATCAGATTGCGCGTTTTTTTGCATCTCAGCCAAGCGATGAAGCGGTGAGCGGCGTGGAGACGCATATCCGCAAGTTCTGGGACCCGCGCATGCGGGCGAAACTGCGAGGCATCGTGGCTTCCGGCGGTCAAGGACTCGACCCCTGTGCGCTGGAAGCAGCAAAGCGGCTGGCGGACTGAAGGCGACTTTTCAAGCAACGGCGTCCGGGAGACGCGCAGGGTGGAGACGACAAACGTGGACTGGCTCAGACCATCGGCACTGGCTGCGGCGATGTCGGACGCAGGAACCAACAAAGCCAATCTGCCGGCGAAGACGATCATCGTCACCGGCATTCTTTCGGGAATGTTTCTCGGATTTACCACGACGCTTTATTTGTCGGCGGTCGTCGCCTCGGGCAGCACGCTAGTCGGCGCGGTGTTCTTCCCCGTCGGCTTCATCATGCTCGTGCTTCTGGGGTTGGAGCTCTTCACCGGCAACGCGGCACTTCTGCCTTACGCCCGCCTTGCAGGCCGGCTGACCGGCGGACAGGTCATCTCCGGCCTCGTCCTCGTCTATGTCGCCAATCTCGTCGGCAGCCTGATCTACGCAGTGCTGTTCGCGCTCGGCAGCACGAAGTTCTTCACGGCGGCGCCTGATCCTGTCGGCGCCAAGCTCGTCGCCGTCGCGACCGCCAAGGTGGTGCCGTACATGAGCGCCGGCGCCGCCGGCTGGGGCACGGCGCTCGTGAAAGGCATCATCTGCAACTGGATGGTCAGCCTCGGCGCCGTCATGGCGCTGCTCTCCCGCTCGGTCATCGGCAAGATCCTTGCGATGTGGATGCCGATCATGGCCTTCGTCGCGCAAGGCTATGAGCACTGTGTCGTCAACATGTTCGTCATTCCCGGCGGCATCATGCTCGGCGCCCATGTGACGGTCGGGCAGTGGCTGATCTGGAACGAAATTCCCGTGACGATCGGCAACCTGATCGGAGCCATCCTCATCACCGCGATCGGCCTCTATGCCGGCTACGGCGCGACGGCGGCGGCCGAACCGGATGCGTACCGCGCCGCGCCCGCCGAGTAGGGACGCCGGAAGCTGGGGCTTGGGGGGTGGTCCCGGCTTCCCGCGGGAAGGCCGCTCAGAGCTGACGCTTGGCCTCGAGCAGCAGAGCCGCCGTGATCGGCGGCAAGAGATCCCGGTCGGGCACCACAAGCCCGACGCTGTGAACCTCCTCCGGCTCGATGATCGGGATCGAGCGGAGGCTTGCATCCAATGCAAACATCGCCGCCGTCTTGTCGGGCAGGACAGAGGCCCAGGCGCCCGTCTGCACATGGGACGCGAGCGCCACGATGGAGTTGCTCTCCATCGTTGGCTGCGCCAGGGGGCCAGCGCGCGAAAGCAGACGATCGAGAATACGGCGGTTCTGCATGTCGGGCGTCAGAAGACAGAGCGGAATTTGCGCGACTTCCGCCCAGGTCACTCGCTCGCGGTCACCGAGCGGCGCACCTGTCTCGGTGAGAAGCCGGTAGCGTTCATGATAAAGCGGGACGCTGCGCACGTGTCCCGTCGGCTCGTTGTCGAGATAGGTGACGCCGGCATCGACCTCGAGGTTCTCGATGCGCTGGAGAACCTCCTTCGAGGTGCAGGAGAGGATGGTGAAACGCACCGCCGGATGCCGCGCCCGGTAGGGCGTGGTCAACTGGCTGACGACGGCAAGGGCGGTCGGGATGGCGGCGATGCGCAAATGCCCCGTCAGGCCGCGGCGGATTGAGGTGACATCGGCCCGCATCGCCTGGATATCGCCCACGATGCGCCGCGCCCAGACGAGCAAGCGCTCGCCTTCCGGTGTGAAGCCGAGAAAGCGGGAGGAGCGCAGCACGAGCGGCATCCCCATCTCTTCCTCCAGCGCGCGGATGCCGGCCGAGAATGTAGGTTGGGTGACGCCGCAGACCTCGGCCGCACGGCTGAAGTTGCGCTCTCGCGCCAGCGCGATCAGGTATTCGAGCTTGCCGAACATGGCGCTCCAGACGGCCGGTCTGGCCTCCCCTCCGCATCCATGACGGTCACTCCGCTTCTAGCCGGCGCTCTCAGTCGGGCAAGGAGGCGCTGTCCGGGAGCGTTCGTCAATCCGCGCCGTCGATCGGGGGCCGGTACCCCGTCAGACCGAAGGCCGTCTCCAGCGCCTGAGCCACGGCGAGCATGGGGCCTTCATCGAACAGCCGGCCCCAGACGCTGAAGCTGTGCGGCACCTCGAATTCGCGTGTTGCCTGCCGCGTCTCCGTCTCCAGTCGGCCGCGCCCAAGGGATGCTTCGCCCCGTGGCGGAGACCGGCGAAAGCCGCTCGGCAGGCAGAGGCACGGGTGGCCGGTGAAGTTCGTGATGACGGTCATGGGGCCGGTCAGGCTGGGACCGACGATTGCGTCGACGCCGCGCATCGTCTCCTCCATGATCTGGCAGACGCGCCGGCGCAGGCGGTCGAGCTGGATGTGGTCGACCGCGCTGAGGAACCGGGCCCTGCGGAATGCATTCGGCCAAGCCGCCGCAGTTTGCCATGTCAACATGTCATCGCGTCCTGAGAGCGTCAGCTCCTCGAAGGAGGCGGCGGCTTCGGCGAAGACCATGTTCATCAGCGCGTGATAGGGGAGGTCAGGTCGCGTCAGAGGAACCAGATGAGCGCCGAGGTTTCGCATGACCTCGAGCGCCGCGCGGTCGAGCGCGTGCGCGGCGGCATCCTCCAGGTCCTCGGGGTAGTAACCGATCGTGAGGCCGCGAACCGGCCGGGTCAGATCGCCGCCGAAGGGCGCCGAGATGCCGAAGGGATCAGCCGGATCGGCGCCATTGATGGCGGCGAGCACGACCGCCGTGTCGGCGACCGAGCGGCACATCGGTCCGATCTTGTCGAGCGTCCAGCAGAGCGGCATCGCGCCCGTTCGCGGCACACGCCCGAAGGTGGGACGCAGTCCGGTCACGCCGCAGCGCGTGGAGGGATATACGATGGAGCCGAGCGTCTCCGTGCCGATTGCGAATGCAACCAAACCGGCGGCGGTCGCCGCGCCTGAACCCGCGCTCGAACCGCTCGCACCTTCCTCGGTGTTCCACGGGTTGCGGGTGGTGCCGCCGTACCAGATGTCGCCATAGGCGAGCGCGCCGACGGTCGTCTTGCCGAGCATGACGGCGCCCGCATCGTGCAGACGCCGCACGACGGTCGCGTCCGCATCCGGCACGCGCCCGCGATAGGGCTCGGCGCCCCATGCGGTTTCGATGCCGCGCGTGTCGAGGATATCCTTGGCACCATAGGGCATGCCGTGCAGCGGCCCGAGCCACGTGCCCTCCGCGAGCAGCAGGTCGAGCGCGCGGGCGCGGGCGCGGGCGCCGGCCGCATCGACCACGGCGAAGCAGGCGAGGCGGGGGCCGAACCGCGCGATGCGGGCGAGGTAGATGTCCGCGAGGCGGAGGCACGACAACTCCCCGGACCTGATCCAGGACGAGAGCGCGCTGACCGGTGCATAGGCAATGTCCGCGTCATTTGCAGGCAGCGGAGCGGAGACCGGCGGCAATACAAGATCACCCGGGTCGGGCATCACGAAGCCGGGCAGGCGCGGATCGAACCGGCTGGCGGGACCGAGATCGACGGGCAGCGATACCTGCCGGCGCGCGATGGCATGGCGCAGCTGCGCGTCCATGTTGTCAAGCATGAGCGTGCGCTCCTGCTCCGTATAGGCGACGCCCACCAGACGTTCGGCGGCTTCGATGTCGGTGAGCTGGATCGCCGGGCTCTCTGTCACGGGGGCCGCTCCTTCGCATGCGCGTTCGAGGATGCGCGGAGGCTAACGGCATCGGCCACAGAGGCGCAAGCGACACCGCGCGTGGCATGTCAGTTGCTGGCATGTGAGTTGCTAGGTGAGAGTGCGACGCCTTTCCATGCGCCACTCACTTTCCCGCGACGCTGTCTCGGGTTTTCAAAATGCATAGATTCACTTTGCAAAGGACGAATAGGTGATGAGGGCCATTGGACGCCGGACGCTTGGGCTTTCCGCTGGTGCGGCGGGGCTTGTCGGCCTCAGCGGGCTGCGTGCTGCCGAGGCTGCGACGCCACGCAATGCGCTGGTCCTGGGTCATCTTGCGGAGCTGGAAACGCTCGATCCCGCGCAGGCGACGACGATCAGCGACTTCCGGATTCTCTCCAGCATCTACGAGGGGCTGCTGCGATTCAAATCGGGGACGCTCGAGGTCGAGCCCGCGCTCGCGAAATCCTGGACCATCAGCCCGGACGGCAAGACCTATACGTTCAAGCTCCGCGACGACGTGACTTTTCACGACGGCACGAAGTTCGATGCGAGCGCGGTGAAGTTCAATCTCGACCGCGTGCTCGTTAAAGGCGCGCCCTTCTCCGATACCGGGCCCTTTCCGTTCGTTTTCATCCTCGGCCCGATCACATCCACGGAGGTGATCGATCCCACGACCGTCGTCATCCATCTGAGTCAGCCCTACGCGCCGATGCTCAACATGCTGGCCAGCGGCGTCGGGCTGCTGGTGGGCATCTCGCCTGCAGAGGTCAAGCAATTTGGCAAAAGCTTCAGCCGTCATGGCGGCGGCGCGGGTCCGTTCAAGTTCCGCCTGTGGGAGCCGAACGTCCGCATCGTTCTGGAAGCCAATGCGAGCTACTTCCGTGGCGCACCAAAGCTGAAGGGTCTCGTCTTCCGCCCGATCCCGGATTCCTCCGCCCGGGTGAGCGAAATGCTATCGGGCGGCACGGATCTCATGGTCGAGGTTCCGGCCGATGATGTGCCGCTGTTCAAATCGAAGTCTCAGTTCGTCTTTGTCGAGCAGCCGGGTCCCCATCTCTGGTACCTCATGCTCAACTGCCGTCAGAAACCCTTCAGCGATGTGCGCGTCCGTCAGGCGCTGAACTACGCGATCAACAAGCAGGCCATCGCCGACCAGATTCTGAAGGGGACGGCGAAAGTCGCCGACAGCGTCACTCCGCCCGCGTTCACGGGCTTCCATGACGACAGCCTCAAGCCCTACCCGTACGATCCCGCGAAGGCGAAGCAACTTCTGGCGGAAGCCGGCTATCCGAACGGCGTCGATGTCGTCTTCGATGTGACGCAGAACGGCTCCGGCATGTTGTCGCCGGTGCTGATGGGAACGGCGATCCAGGCCGATCTCGCGGCCGTTGGCATCCGCGCCAAGATCGAGACCTACGAGTGGAACACCTATCTCGCGAAGCTGCTGCCCGGCATGGGGAAGGTCGATATCGCCGAGATGTCCTTCATGACCTCGGATCCCGACATGTTGCCAGCCCTCGCCCTGCGCACGGGCGCCGCCGTCAACTCCGGCTATTTCAGCGATCCGGAAGTGGACAAGCTCATCGCGGCCGGTCGGGCGGAGACGGATCTCACGAAGCGCGAGGCCATCTACAAGCAGCTTCAGCAGGTTGTTTACAAGGACGCGCCGTGGGGTTTCATCGTCAACTGGAAGCAGAACGCGGTGATGACCGACAAGGTCCATGGCTTCGAACTGCAGCCGAGCTTCCTGATGCGTCTCGATACTGTCTACAAGTCCTGAGGATTGCGAGGGCCGGTTCATGGGCAGCTACCTGATCAAGCGGCTTCTGCTGCTGCCGCCGGTGCTCCTCGGGGTCACCGTCATCGTGTTTCTGGTGATGGCCCTCATCCCGGGCGATCCCGCCATGGCGATACTTGGCACCTATGCGACGCCCGATAACCTCGCGAAGGTGCGGATGGAGCTGGGTCTCAACCACCCGCTGCCGATCCGCTACCTGTTCTGGCTGGACGCCCTGCTGCACGGCAACCTTGGCTGGTCCTACATCCTGCACAAGCCGGTGCTGGACGAGGTGATGTCGCATCTCGGCCCGACGATGCTGCTGGCCGGCGCGTCGCTCGTGCTCTGTGCGATCGTCGGCATCCCGCTCGGCATCATCGCCGCCGTCCGGCAGAACGCCTGGGAGGACAAGCTCATCACGGTCACCGTGCTGGTGGGCGTCTCCACCCCGTCCTTCTGGCTCGGCATGCTGCTCATTCTCTGGTTCGCCGTGCGGCTGCAATGGATGCCGGATGGCGGCATGCACGACTTGTTCGGCGATGGCGGCATCCTCGACCTGCTCACGCATCTCGCACTTCCCGCCATTACCCTGGCGGCGGTGCCCGCGGCGGTGCTCGTGCGGCTCACTCGCACCGCGATGCTCGAGGTGATGCGGCAGGATTACGTCCGCACCGCGCGCGCCAAGGGCGTGCGGGAGTCGCGCGTCATCCTCCGCCATGTCTTCGGCAACGCCCTCATCAGCGTCATCCCGATCCTCGGCATCGAGGCGGGCTACGTGCTCGGCGGCGCGGTCTATGTGGAGACGGTGTTCCAGTGGCCGGGCATCGGGCAGATGCTGGTCAACGCGATCTCGACGCGGGACATCCTGCTGGTGCAGGGGGGCGTGCTGGTCGTGGCGACCGCCTATATCGTCATCAACCTGCTCACCGATATCGCGCAGGCGCTCCTCGACCGCCGGATCCAGACCGCATGAGCGCCGTTCTCGCAGAAGCGGCCGTCGCGAGGGTGGAGCGCCGACCCGGAGCCTTGGGGCAATTCACCCGCAATCGCGTGGCGGTCTTCGGCGCTGTTCTGTTCGGCGTCATCGCGGTCATCGCGCTGCTGGCCCCGGTGCTGCCACTGGCCAATCCGGATCATACCGATCTCGCGAACCGCATGGCGCCGCCCTTCAGCCGGCACGCGCTGCTCGGCACGGATCAGCTGGGCCGTGACATGCTCTCGCGGGTCGTCTGGGGGACGCGCGTCAGCCTTGTCGTCGGCGTCGTGGCTGCTTTCCTGGCCGCGACCATCGGCTCCACCATCGGCATCCTCGCCGCCTATTACGGCCGTTTCGTCGATATTGCCCTGATGCGCGGCATCGATATGCTGATGGCCTTCCCGTATCTGCTGCTGGCCCTCGCGATCGTGGCGGCCCTCGGCCCCAGCCTCACCCACGCGATGATCGCCATCGTCATCGTCAACGTGCCGTTCTTCGCCCGATCGGTCCGCGGCGTCACGGTCGGGATGCGCCGGGCGGACTTCATGGCGGCGGCGCGGCTCAGCGGACAGTCGAGCGCGCAGATCATCGCCTTCGAGCTGTTCCCCAACGTATTGCCGGTGGTCGTGGTCACCGCCTCGACTTCCATCGGCTGGATGATCCTCGAGACTGCGGGCCTGAGCTTCCTCGGCCTCGGCGCGCAACCGCCGATGGCCGATCTCGGCGGCATGCTGGGCGACGGGCGCAACCTGCTTGAGGTCGCGCCGCATGTCGCGACCATTCCCGGCATCGCCATCCTGTTGATCGCCGTCGGCGTGAACCTGCTCGGCGACGGTGTCCGCGACATCCTCGATCCGCGTCTGAAGTCCGGCGGTCTCGCGCGCATCCGGCCTGCGACCGAGGTCGCGTCGCGGGCCGACCGGATGGCGCGGCTGCCCCAGACAGGCCGCGCGGAAGGCGCATTGCTGGAACTGCGGGGGCTGGAAACACGGTTCCGCATCGGGCGGTCCGTATGGCAGGCCGTTAATCAGGTCGACATGGTCGTCCATCCCGGCGAGGCGATCGGCATCGTCGGTGAATCTGGCTCGGGCAAGACGGTCACGGCACTCTCAATCCTCGGGCTCGTCGCGAGCCCGCCTGGGCGGATCGAGGGCGGCGAGATCCTGTTCAACGGCGAAGATCTTCTCGGGCTGCAGACGCCCCGGCTGCGCGCCATTCGCGGCGACCGCATCGCCTATGTGTTCCAGGACCCGCTGACGACGCTCAACCCCGTGCAGCCGGTCGGCGCTCAGGTGGTGGAGGCGCTGCGCGCCCATCAGCGGTTGGGGCGCAAACAAGCGTGGGACAAGGCTGTGGCGCTGCTCGATTCCGTCGGCATCCCCGAACCGGGAGAGAAGGCGCATGCCTATCCGCATGAGATGTCGGGCGGCCAGCGTCAGCGCATCGGCATCGCGATGGCGCTCGCGAACCAGCCCGACCTCATCGTGGCCGATGAGCCGACGACGGCGCTGGATGTGACGACCCAGGCGCGCGTCCTGAAGCTGCTGGCCGATCTGCGCCGGCAGAACGCCGCCGCCATGATCTTCATCAGCCACGACTTCGGCGTCGTCTCCGAACTCTGCGACCGCATCTACGTGATGTACGGAGGCCGCGTCGTCGAGAGCGGCCGGGTGCAGGACGTGCTGAACCGGCCGGCCCACCCTTACACCGCCCGGTTGCTCGCCTGCGTGCCGCGCATCGGCCAGGGCCGCCATCGCGTCGTGCCCATCCCCGGCCTGCCGCCGCCGACCAATGCCTTGCCGAACGGATGTGCCTTCGCCCCGCGCTGCTCGCTCGCCATCGCCGCCTGCCGCTCGGGCGAGATCGAACTCGGCACTGTCGGTCCCGAACATTCTGCCCGCTGTCTGCGGAGCGCGCTCGTGTTGGCAGAGGGTGTGGAGGGCGCGGGCGCGGCCGATGGAGGCGTGGCATGACGGCGCCCGGGACTGCATCGGATGCGGCGCCTCCGGTCGCTCTGCGCAGCGTGGTCCGCGAATACCCCGGCAGGCGGCCCTCGATCTTCGCGCCGCGCACGAAGCTGCGGGCCGTCGACGGCGTTTCGCTGGATGTGCCCCGCGGCCGCACGCTCGGCATCGTTGGCGAATCCGGCTGCGGCAAATCGACGCTCGCGCGCATGATGGTGGGGCTGCTGCCGCCGACCGAGGGCGACATCCTGATCGGCGGCCGGCCGGTCGGCGCCTATCAGCGCCGCGAGTTGTCGCGCCTTATCCAGATGGTGTTCCAGGACCCGACTGGCTCGCTCAACCCCCGCCGCACGGTGCGGCGCACGCTGGAGGCCCCGCTCGCCGCCTTGCGCGGCATGAATCAGGCGGCGCGCGGGCGGCGGGTGGAGGAGCTGATGGGTCTCGTCGGCCTCCGAGCCGACTTCGCCGACCGCTATCCGCACGAGTTTTCGGGCGGCCAGAGCCAGCGCATCGGCATCGCTCGCGCGCTCGCGGCGGAAGCCGATATCCTCGTGCTGGACGAGCCGGTCTCGGCTCTCGATGTTTCGGTGCAGGCGCAGGTTCTGGCGCTCCTGCAGGATCTGCAGCGCCGGCTTGGACTCTCCTATGTCTTCATCTCGCATGATCTGGCGGTGGTCGACGCCGTCGCCGATGAGGTCGCCGTCATGCAGCGCGGCCGCATCGTGGAGTTCGGTGTGCCCGACACGATCTTCACCAAGCCCAGCCACGCCTATACGCGCGAGCTGCTGGCTTCGCATCCCGGCCAGCACAAGGTCTGATCAGGCCTGCTTGAGGTCGATCAGGCTGCGCCGGATCTTGCGGCCACGCAGCACCTTGTCTTCGATGTAGGCCGCGTCGCCCCAGCGGATGGCGCGCGCCATCGCCTGCGCATCCTCCGTGAAGCGCGCCAGCATCTCCAGCAGCGCCTCGCGATTGTTGAGGAAGATGTCGCGCCACATGGTGGGGTCGGAGGCCGCGATGCGGGTGAAATCCCGGAAGCCGGAGGCGGCGAAGCGCAGCACCTCCTGCCGGGTTTCGTCCGCGAGGTCGTCGGCGGTGCCGCAGATGGTGAAGGCGAGCAGGTGGGGCAGGTGGCTGACGATCGCCAGCACACGGTCATGGTGCGCGGGCTCCATCACCTCCACCATGGCGCCGAAGCGCTGCCAGAGGGCCTCGACGCGCGCGACGGCGGCCGCGTCCGTGCCGGCGGGCGGCACGACGAGCGTCCAGCGTCCATCGAAGAGGGTCGCAAATCCGGCGTCGGGGCCGGAGAACTCGGTGCCCGCCAGCGGATGGCCGGGGACGAAATGCACGCCCGCCGGCACCAGCGGCCCGACATCGCGGATCACCGAGATCTTGGTTGACCCGACATCGGTGAGCACGGTGCCCCGTCCTAGATGCGGTGCGATCGCTGCGGCGATCTCGGCCAGCGCGCCGACGGGCGCGCAGAGCATGACGCAGTCGGCGCCCGCGACCGCGCGGGCCGCCTCCGGCTCCACGCGATCGGCAATGCCGAGTTCGCGGACGCGGGCATTGACGGCGGCATCCGCGTCGCAGGCAATGATTTCGCCGACGGCCCCCGTCTCTCGGGCGGCGCGCGCGACCGAACTGCCGATCAGGCCGAGGCCGATCAGCGTCAGGCGCTGGAAGACCGGCGATTCAGCCACGGGCATCTCAGCCACGGGCCGTATCCCAGGGTGCGTTGCTCTCGGCAAACTCCCGCAGAGTGTCGATGAGGATCGTGCATTCCTCGTCGGTGCCGATGGTGATGCGCAGGCAATGCGGCAGCCCGTAGGAGCCGACGGCCCGCACGATGATGCCGTGGCGGCGAAGCCAGGCGTCAGCTGCCCGCGCGCGTTCCTCGGTGTCGAAATCGGCCAGCACGAAGTTGCCCTCGCTCGGCCAGACGCGGATGCCCATCGCCCGCAACGCCTCGGTCACCCTTGCCCGGGCGGCGTGGTTATGGGCGCGGGAGTGCTCGGCCCAGCGCGGCTCGGAGAGCGCGGCTATTCCGGCGGCGGCGGCGGCCTTGCTGATGTTGAAGGGCGGCCGCAGGCGGTTCAGCACGTCGACGATCGCGGGCGGCCCGTAGCACCAGCCGAGGCGCACGCCGCCGAGGCCCCAGATCTTGCTGAAGGTGCGGGTCATCACCGTGTTCTCGCCCGCATCCACGAGGCTCACGCCGCCGTCGTAGTCCGGTCGGTCGACGTATTCCGCATAGGCGCCGTCGAGCACCAGCAGCACCTCGGGCGGAAGCCCCTCGCGCAAACGGCGGAGTTCCGCGAGCGGCAGCAGCGATCCGGTCGGGTTGTTCGGATTGGCGATGAAGACCAGCCGCGTGCGCTCCGTCACCGCGCCCAGGAAGGCGTCGATATCGGCGACCAGTTCCTGCTCGGGCAGTTTCCGAACCTTGCCGCCCGCGAGCGTGCCGAAGATCTCGTAGATCGAGAACCCGTGGGCAGACATCAGCAACTCGGTCCCCGGGCCGCCATAGGCCTGGATGAGCAGGTTGATGACCTCGTCCGAGCCGTTGCCGCAGACGATGCGTGCCGGGTCGAGCCCGAAATGCGCGCCGATTGCGTCCCGCAGCGCGCGGGCGCTGCCGTCTGGGTAGCGGCTCATGTCATGCGCGCTCTCCGCGATTGCGGCGCGGGCGGCGGGAGGCGGCCCGAAGGCGCCCTCGTTCGATGAAAGCTTGATGATGCGGCTGACGCCCGGAACATGGGATTCTCCGCCGAGATAGGGGGCGACGCCCATGATCTCTGGCCGCGGCTCCGGCCTACGGGTGGGGCTCATGCGGATGAGGGCTCGTCGGCCACGGCGACGGCATAGGCGCCGACGACGAGCGGCGGGGCCTGCAACCCGCCGATGCGGGCGAGGCGGGGGTCGTCCAGCGCCACGAAGCCTTCGACCTCCACCAGCAGTTGCGCCACGGGCGCGCCGCGCGGGCGGTTGAGGAGGATCGAGATGGGCTTGAAGCCCGCCGAGGTGAGGGTCTGGGAGAGGCTGGCCCGGCTGATCTGCGCTTCCATCTCGAGCGCGATGAGAGAGATGTCGTCGCCGGAGGGGTCGGCCGGGGAGCTTGCGATGACCAGCGCCTGAACGGCGGGCGCGCCTTCCGGGCGGTTCCGCCAGAAGGGCAGCCGCGCCACGACATGGATGCGGCCCTTGTGGTGCTGCTGCATCAAACCCGGCCACCATTCGGGGCCGGTTCCACCTTCCGCTGCGCCTTCCCCCGGCAGCGGGAGGATGGCCGCTCCGGCGCGGCCCTCCACAACCTCGCCGATTGCCTGGGCGGCGCCGCGAAACACCCGCAGCGGCGTCAGCGCACCGAGATGCTCGCGCGCGGCGGCGGCGAAGCGCCCGTCCATCGCAGGGTCGCAGACGGCGACCAGAACGCTCTGCTGCTGCGCCACGGAGGAGGCAAAAATCTCGCGCCAGATGCGGACGATGGCCGATGGCGGAAGCGGTCCCGCGTGCTGCGCGAGCAGGCGGCGGATGATCGCCGCTTCCCGCCCTGGCCGCAGCGGCCCGCCCCTTTTGGTTGCCGCCACGCGCTCGACGATTGCCGCGCGGTCCATGAGGAGCGCGAGAATGCGGTCGTCCAGCACGTCAAGCTCCTGCCGGAGGACGGGCAGGCTGTCGGCGGGGGAAGCGGGAGCAGACCCCTTGCCGGGAGCGGCTTCGGCAGAACTCGACATCGCTGGCTGACCGGTCGTTTGCAAGGCGACGACTGATACCGTAACCGCCGTGCGAAGCAAACCTTGCCGCCCGGGGATCGGCCGGTTCAGCCCCGCAGCAGCCGGCCGAGCACGGCGATGGTCTCCTCGATGTCGGCGGCGCTCAGGTCGAGATGGGTGCAGGCGCGGAGCCGCGTGCGGCCCATGACGGAGATGAGCACGCCCTCGGCGCGCAGCCGCTGGGCGAGCGTCTCGGCGGTGCTGCCGGTTTCGCGGCAATCGATATAGACGAGGTTGGTCTGCGGCGCCTGCACGCGAAGGCCGGGGAGGGCGCCCAGCCCTTCGCCCAGCAGGCGGGCATGGGCATGGTCCTCCGCCAGCCGATCGATGTGGTGGTCGAGCGCATAGAGACAGGCGGCCGCCGAGATGCCGCCCTGGCGGAGCGCCCCGCCGAGGCGCTGCTTCCAGCGCCAAGCGTCGTCGATGAAGCGGGCCGAGCCGCAGAGCACGGCGCCGAGCGGCGCGCCGAGCCCTTTGGTGAAGTCGAGCCACACGCTGTCGAAGCCCTTAGCCATATCGGCGGCGGCCACGCCTGAAGCGACGACCGCGTTCATCAGCCGCGCGCCGTCCATATGCGTCGCCATGCCCTGCGCGTGGGCGATATCCGCGACCTCGGCCAGCTTTGCGAGCGGCCAGACCACGCCGCCGCCGAGATTGGCTGTCTGCTCGACCGCCAGCAGCGTCTGCGGCATGGCGTAGCGGGAGCGCGGGAGGATCGCGTCGGTCAGCGTCCCGGCGTCGAACTGGCCGTCGGCGCCGCGCAGGGGCGTGATCTGCACGCCGGCGAGCGCGCCCGGCGCCCCGCCCTCCGCGATGAGGATATGGGCAGTTTCATGGGCCAGAACGGCGTCGCCCGGGCGGCAATGGGTGAGGATGGCCACTTCGTTGCACATGGTGCCGCTCGGCAGGAACATGGCGGCCTCCTTGCCCGTCAGCGCCGCCATCCGCTCGCAGAGCGCGTTGATCGTGGGGTCGAGGCCGCTCTGCTCATCGCCGACTTCGGCCGCCATCATGGCCTCGCGCATGGCGCGCGTCGGTTTGGTCTGGGTGTCGGAATAGAGGTTGATGCGGATCGGCGGCAGGCTGTGCGCGGGCGGCGGCGGGGCATGGACCATGGCAGTTCTCCGAAGGCGAGGAACACGCACATCGGATGGTTCTGCGGGGAGAGTCAAAGGCGGCCTGCTAAAGCCGGGCGGCGATCCCGTTCTGGTACAGCATGTAGACGGCGACGACGAAGACGAAGCCGGCGAAGACGCGATTGAGCACGGCCTTGCGTCCGGCCAGATTTTTTGTGAGCGCCATGCCGATCATGCCGCCGGCGAAGCCGCCCAGGATATACTCCGCCGCGACCGTCCAATCGACGAGGCCGGAACTGCCGTAGCTGATCGCCGTCGTCAGGCCGAAAGCGCCGACCGCGAGCAGCGACGAGCCGATGGCGCAGATCATGGGCATGCCGGTCGCGAACAGCAGCCCGGGCACGATGAGAAAGCCGCCGCCGATACCGAAGAAGCCCGACATGGCGCCGACGCCGAGACCCGTGCCGAGCAGCGGCCATTGGTGGCGTGCGGCCGGTTGCCACAGGCGGCAGATTTCCCCGCCGTGATGCCCACTACCGGAGCCGCTGGTCGCGACGCCCGGCCTCTCCTTGCGGCGCAGCATGAGGACGCCCACCACGATCATGAGAATCGCGAAGAGAAAGATCAGACGCTTCCCATCGACCTCCTTGCCGAGAAAGGAGCCGCCCGCCGCGCCGACGACGCCGACGATGGAGAACAGGATGGCGCATTGCCAGCGCACCATACCCTGCCGGGCGTAGCCGCCGAAGTTGGCAAAGGCATTGGCGGACACGGCAAGAGCGCCGGTGCCGATGGCGACATGCGGCGGCAGGCCGACGACGTAGAGCAGCAGCGGCGTCGCCATGATCGATCCACCCCCGCCGATCAGCCCGAGCGTGAAGCCGACGAGTGCGCCGCACAGAACGGCCAAGCCTCCGTGGAGCAGATCCATGTCTCGCTCTCCTTCAGCGGGCTTTGCTCAGGTCTTGGCGGCATTGCCGATGAGGTGCGGGGCGACGAGCCACTCCCGCCCCTTCAGCATGCCCTGCCAGTAGATCCAGGGCAGGATGCGGTCCTTGAGCAGCCATGCGAGGCGGGTGGGCTGGGTGCCGTCGAGCAGGAACTGCGGGAAGGTCGGCATCAGCTTGCCGCCGTAGCCGAATTCGGCGAGCACGATGCGGCCGCGCTCGACCGTCAGCGGGCAGGAGCCGTAGCCATCGTAGTCGGCGACAGGCGCCTTGCCGGCCAATGCCGCCAGCACGTTCACCGCGACGACCGGCGCCTGCTTGCGCGCGGCCGCCGCCGTCTTGGCGTTCGATGTCGAGCAGGCATCGCCAAGGGCGAAGACATTGGCATGCCGCACGTGCCGCAGGGTTGCCGGGTCCACTTCGATGTAGCCGTTCGGACCGGCGAGCGGGCTCGACCGCACGAAGTCCGGCGCGCATTGCGGCGGCACCGCGTGCAGCATGTCGAAGTGCTGTTCGACCCGTGCGATGGATCCGTCGGCCGCCTTGCGCTCGAAGGTCGCGACCCGGGCCGCGCCATCGACCGCGACAAGCCTCGATTCGAGGGCGAGATGGACGCCGTAGCGCTCGATGTATTTCATCAAGGCCGGCACATAGGCCGCGACGCCGAAGAGCACGTTGCCCGCGTTGTGGAACTCGACCTGCGTATCGCGCAAAGTCCCGGCGCGCGACCATTGGTCGCAGGACAGATAGAGCGCTTTCTGCGGCGCCCCGGCGCATTTGATCGGCATCGGCGGCTGAGTAAAAAGCGCTCGCCCACCCTTGAGAGACCGGACGACCTCGTGGGTATAGGGCGCGAGGTCGAAGCGGTAGTTGGAGGTGACGTTGTTTCGCCCGAGTGCCTCCGGCAGGCCCGGGATCGCGGCCCAGTCGAGCTTGATCCCGGGGGCTGCCACCAACACCCGGTAGCCGATCGCGTCGCCGCCTTCGAGCACGACCTCATTGGTTTCGGGGGCGAAGCCCGTCACCGCCTTCCGCAGCCACGTGACGGCGTGGGGCATCACTTGCGCCATGGGCCGGCGGGTGACCTCCGGGCGAAACACGCCCGCGCCGACCAGCGTCCAGCCCGGCTGGTAGAAATGATCCTGCGCCGGGTCGATGACGGCGACGGAGAGCCCGGGTTTGCGCTTGAGCAGGCTGGACGCGGTCGCGATGCCGGCGCTGCCGGCGCCGACGATGACGACGTCGAACACTTTCGCGGGCGCGCGGGCCGCGTCGCCCTCTACGCTCCGCAGGCGCGGCTTCAGGCCCGCGAGATCGTAGCCCGCATCGGCGGCTTTCCGGATCAGCGCGTCGGGCGCCGCGCTGCCGGATCGCGACAGCGCCCAGAGCGTCGCGGAGCGGGTGCCGGTTCGGCAGTAGCCCAATATCGGCTTGGGCTGCGTCGTCAATGCTTCGTGCATGCGCGCCACGGCATCATCCATCGCCCCGCCGGGAACGATCGGGATATGCACGAAGGCGATGCCGTTCCGGGCTGCAAGCTCCGCCATCCGGCTCGCCGGGATCTGGCCGGGCTCCTCGTCGTCCGGGCGGTTGGCGATGATGGTGCGGATGCCGTCCGCAGCGGCCTGGGATACGTCCGCCTCAGTCAGCTGCGGCGAAGCCCAGAAGTCTTCATCGAGTTTCTTGAACGCCATGACGTTTGCTCATTTTGCGGTTTGTTGTGGGCCCGGTTGCTGCGGCGTCGGGCGGGACTGCGGCGTGACGCGATATAGCGCCATGCCGGCCAGCATCGCCGCGACGAACAGACCGCTTTTGCCGTAGCCGAGCGTGAGGGAGGCGATGGCGGGGCCGGGGCAGAAGCCCGCAAGCCCCCAGCCGATGCCGAAGATCGCGGCGCCCGTGAGGAGCCGGCCGTCGATGGTCGTCGCCTGCGGCCAGTTGAAGCGCCGGGCGAGAACCGGGCGCGCCCGGCGGCGGGCGACCAAAACGCTCACCGTGGAGACCGCAACGGCGCCTGCGAGAACGAAAGCAAGGCTTGGGTCCCAGCGGCCCGCCACGTCCAGGAACCCGAGGACCCGCGCCGGGTCGATCATGCCGGACACGGCCAGGCCGAGGCCGAAGACCAGCCCGGCGAGAAGGCCCGCGAGCGGTTTCATGGCATGCGTCCCGGCAGAAGGTGATGGGTCACGAAAACGGTCGCGATCGCCGCCAGCATGAAGACGCCGACGGCGGCGATGGACCGGGGCGAGAGCCGCGCGAGGCCGCAGACGCCGTGCCCGCTCGTGCAGCCGGAGCCGAGGCGCGTGCCGAAACCGACCAGAAGGCCGCCCAGGATCACCGCGCCCGCGCCCGCGGCGATGTCCACGTGTGGGAGATGGCCGGCGAAAAGCGCGTAGGCGAGGGGGCCGAGCAGCAAGCCGGCCAGGAAAGCGACGTTGGTCGGCGCCTCGTCCCCTGGAGGGCTGAAGAAGCTGCCGAGGATACCGCTGACCCCGGCGATACGGCCATCGAGAAGCAGAAAGAGCGCCGCCGCGCCACCGATGAGCAAGCCGCCGCAGAGGGATTGGAGATAGACGGTCCAGGCCATCATGCTGCGCCGCCTCGGCCCGCTTCGCTCGGTTGAAGCTGCGCGAAAGAGGCAACGCCGGAGAGCCGGAAGGCGGAGGGCGCGCTGCCCCCCGAGGCCGTTGCCGCTTCCGCTGCGGAGCGGGGCCGTGCGGGCGCCGGGCCTGCCGGGCCTGCCGGGCAGAAGATCTCGTGCAGGGCCGTCAGCAGAGCCGCCGCGCGGCCATCGGCGAGATGATAGATCACCGCCTTTGCCTCGCGCCGCCCCTGGATGATGCCCGCTTCGCGCAACGCGCCGATCTGTTGGGAGAGGCTCGGCTGCCGGATGCCGAGCCGGCTTTCAATCTCGCCGACGGCCAACTCGCCCTCCGCCAGGAGGCAGGCGATCATCAGCCGCTGCGGATTGCCGAGCAGCTTGAGCAACTCGGCAACCTTCTCGGTCTGAGCGAGGAAGTCCGCGGCCGCGCCAGCGCTCTCAGGCATCGTGGGCCTCCAGCCTGTAGTACCAGTCGCCGTGGCCGCCGGTCGGCGCGGGGATCGGTGTCCCGCCCGCGAGGAGTGGCGGCGGCAGCAGGACCGGCTCGCCCGGATGCCAGCCTTCGGGGGTGAAGACCTCGGCTCGGTCGCTCGTCTGCAGGGCCGCGACCAACCGGAGCAACTCTTCGACGCTGCGGCCGACGGTCATCGGATACCAGGTGATGGCGCGGATGATGCCGGTGGGATCGATCACGAAGCTCGCCCGGACGGTCGCGCTGGTATGGGCGCCCGGATGCAACATGCCGTAGGCGCGCGCGATCACCATCGACGGGTCCTCGACGAGGGGGAAGGGCACCCGCACCCGGAAGCGGGCCTCGATGCTCGCGATCCAGGCGATGTGAGCGAAGAGGCTATCCACCGACAGGCCCAGCAGGTCGCAGCCGAGCGCCTGGAAACGGTCGTATGCACGGGAGAAGGCGATGAACTCGCTCGCGCAGACCGGGGTGAAATCGGCCGGATGGGCGAAGAAGATCAGCCAGCGCCCGCGATAGTCCTCGAGCGAGCGTTCGCCCTGCGTCGTCCGCGCAATGAAGCCGGGAGCCGGTGCATTGAGAAGCGGCACGCTCGCGGCGCCCGCCATTGGTCCGTCGGTCTCCGTTAGCAGCATATCGGCAACAGCCCCTCATCGCGGTTCCAATCCCGAGGGGCAGGATCATTATATAATTTACAAAAGTCAATATCGTTCTTATGATAGTCACAGCGATCAGATAGATCCGGGAGCATTTTCAATGTCAGCCGATGGAGAAAGCGGGCCGGCCGAAGCCCTGCGCAACGCGCAGGTGATCGTGGCCCGGGCCGACGCGGAGCCGCAGCGCAAGCCGCAGGTGACGGCGTTCTTCGATGAGCCCACCAACACAGCGTCCTACGTCGTGCGAGACCCTGGCTCAGTGCGCTGCGCCGTGGTCGACTCTGTGCTCGATTACGATGCGGCCTCTGGTCGCACCAGCTTCGCGAGCGCCGATAGGATTGTCGCCTTCATCCGCCGCGAGGGTCTCGCGGTCGAGTGGATCCTCGAGACGCATGTCCACGCCGATCACCTCTCGGCGGCGCCCTACATTAAGGAGAACCTCGGCGGCCGGCTCGGCATCGGCGAGAACATCCGCGTCGTGCAGGACATCTTCGGCAAGGTCTTCAACGCCGGGACCGAGTTCCAGCGGGACGGCAGCCAGTTCGACCACCTGTTCCGGGACGGCGAAGGCTTCACCATCGGCGGGCTGCAGGGGGTGGCGCTGCACACCCCTGGCCACACCCCCGCCTGCATGACCTATGTCGTGGGTGACGCGGCCTTCGTCGGCGACACGCTGTTCATGCCGGATTTCGGCACGGCGCGCGCCGACTTTCCGGGCGGCGACGCGGCGACGCTCTATCGCTCGGCTCGCCGCGTCCTCTCGCTGCCGGAGGCGACACGGCTTTTCCTCTGCCACGACTATAAGGCGCCGGGGCGCGACAGCTATGCCTGGGAGACGACGGTCGCCGCCGAGCGGCACAGCAACGTGCACATGCATGATGGCGTCTCGGAAGCCGATTTCGTCCGCATGCGGCAGCAGCGGGATGCCACGCTCGGCATGCCGAAGCTCATCCTGCCGTCGGTGCAGGTGAACATGCGCGCGGGCGAACTGCCCCCGCCCGAGAGCAACGGTCAGCGCTATCTGAAGATCCCGCTGAACCAGCTCTGAGCTTTGCCGGTCGGCTGAGGGGACCCGGATCTCGGCCGCCGCCGACCGGGAGGGATCGAAACCGTCTCATCAGCCGCGCCCCGGTCCCGATTGCCGCGTGGCCGCGCGCGGCTTATCAGACCCTGATGGACCAGCTTGAGCCCCTCGCGGAGATCGCGCATCAGACCGTCGTGTTCCCCGACGGGTTAGCGCTCGACTGCGGCCGCTCGTTGCGCAGCCTCGCCGTCGCCTACCGGACGTACGGCACGCTCGACGCTGTCGGCGGCAACGCCATTCTCATCTGCCACGCGCTGACCGGCGACCAGTATGTCGCCGAGACCCATCCGCTGACCGGGCGCGGCGGCTGGTGGTCCAGCCTCGTGGGCCCTGGCCTGCCCGTCGACACGGACCGCTTCTTCGTCATCTGCGCGAATGTGCTCGGCGGCTGCATGGGCAGCACCGGGCCCGGCACGCCCCATGACGAGAGGCCGGGCGAGCCCTGGGGGCACGAGTTCCCGCCTATCACCATCCGCGACATGGTCCGCGCGCAGAAGAAGCTCGTCGACCACCTCGGCATCCGCCAGCTTTTTGCGGTCATCGGCGGATCGATGGGCGGCATGCAGGTGCTGGAATGGGCCGCGACCTACCCCGAGGCCGTCTTCGCCGCCATCCCGATCGCGACCGCCGCCCATCACTCGGCACAGAACATCGCCTTCAACGAGGTCGGGCGGCAGGCGATCTTCGCCGATCCGGACTGGCATGGCGGGGAATACTGGCGCGAGCGCGCGACACCCGCCCGTGGCCTCGCGGTCGCGCGCATGGTCGCCCACATCACCTATCTCAGCGAGCAGGCGCTGACCCGGAAGTTCGGCCGCCGCCTGCGGGACGCGACCAGCCTCACGCTGCTCGACGACCGCTTCGAGGTGGAGAGCTACCTGCAATACCAGGGCAGCACCTTCGTCCGCCGCTTCGACGCGAATTCCTACCTCAGCATCACCCGGGCGATGGATTTCTTCGACCTCGCGGCCGAGCATGGCGGCGAACTGTCCCGCGCCTTCGAGGGCGCCCGCACCCGCTTCTGTCTGGTCTCCTTCAGCTCCGACTGGCTGTTCCCGACGCCCGCCAGCCGTGCCGTGGTCAACGCGCTCATTCGTGTCGCGGCGAATGTGAGCTTCGTCGAGATCGCGAGCGACAAGGGGCACGACGCCTTTCTGCTGGACGAGCCGGACTTCCACCGCACCATCGCGGGCTTCATCGCGGGCTGCGCCGAGCATCGCGGCCTGAAACCGCGGGAAAGGGCGTGATGCCGGACGGCGCGGAGCGCGCCCCCGATGCCGTGCGCGATGCCGCGAGGGGGATGCGCGTCGATCTCCAGCTCATTGCGGGGCTGGTGACGCCGGGCGCGCGGGTGCTCGATATCGGCTGCGGCGACGGCGCGCTGATCGGCCATTTGTTCCGCACCCAGGGCTGTGACGCACGCGGCATCGAACTCGACATGGCGCTGGTGACGCGGGCGGTCGCGCATGGCTTGCCGGTGATGCAGGGCGACGCCGATACCGATCTCGTCCACTACCCCGATCAGGCCTTCGACTATGTGGTGCTCTCGCGCACGCTTCAGGCGGTGGAACACCCGCTCGCGGTGCTCCGCCAGATGCTGCGCATCAGCACGCGGGCGATCGTGAGCTTTCCCAACTTCGGCCACTGGTATCTGCGCGCCCAGCTGTTGCTCAAGGGCCGCATGCCGATGACCAAGAGCTGGAACCGGATGTGGTACGAGACGCCCAACATCCATCCTTGCACCATCCAGGACTTTTTCGACCTCTGCGTGGCGGAGGGATATGTCGTGGAGCAGTGGCTCGCGCTCGATGACGAGGGCCACCGCGCCCCGTGGCGGCGCTTCCCCTACCTCGCCAACCTCTTCGGCGAGCAGGGGTTGTTCGTGCTCCGCCGCGGCTGACCGGCACCGCGCGTCTGGTCAGGCGTCTGCCGCTTCGGCTTCCGGCTCCCAGGTCTCGTCCTCGCCGAAATCGTCATCTTCCTCTGCGAGATCCCAGAACCGCGCAGGGATGCCTTCGACACAGCCGAAGGTTTCGAGGATGCGCCCCTCGAGTTGGCGCATGTCGGGCGGCATGATCATCTCGACCGCATCGCCGAAGTGACGATGGCAGGCCACGAGGTCGCTCAGATACACGTCTCTCCGGAAGTCGAAGGATAGTTCGGAGCGGACATAGAAGCCGCTGTCCCAGCGCGACCGGATCGCCTGATTGAGATCGTGCTCATCGTCGTCGGCGCAGTCCTCGCCCGTATCGCCGGTCGGATGGTTAGCTGCTGTCTTCCAGAGCATCATCAGCGCCGTCGCCTTGTCGCAGTCCGGGCGGGTCGCGATCCACCAAAGCGGATCCTCGCCGGCATCCCAGTTCCAGCCCGACGCGACGCGGTGCCAATCGTCGGGCCCCGCTTCCGTCACAAGCCATCGGGTGAATGCGCTGATGACGGGATCGTCGCTCAAGATGAGATGGTCGAGATCGCCTTCGCTCGGCTCGGCGATTGCCTGCCCCATGGTCCGTCCCCTCGGTTGGCAAAATAAGCAGCCGGAGGATAATCATTGTCATTACGAAGTCAAATCTAATTCGTGCGGGATGAGCCGGTGGACGGTGATGCAGGCGGCGGGCTGCAGGCGTCGCACCCGCCCGCTCCGCAACCCTCAGGTGCGGCCGGTGTAGGCTGATCGGAGGCTGCCCGCGCGGGCGGACGGTGGGCAAGAAGCTGAGCCGCCACCGCGATCGCGATTTCCGCCGGCAGTTTCGTTCCGATGCCGGGCAATCCGATCGGGCAATGGAGCCGCGCGAGCCGGTCCTCCGACAGCCCCGCGCGCCGCAGCCGGCTCACGAAACGGGCCCGCTTTGTCTCCGAGCCGATCGTGCCGATGAAGGCGAGGTCGTCGCGGGCGAGCGCGCTTTCGGTCAAGGTGAAGTCGGTTGCGTGGTCATGCGTCATGATCAGCGCGGAAGCCCCGGGCCGCAGGTCTGCGATGTCGGCCGCCGTCGTCGAATGACGCAGCCGTGTATTGGTTGGAAACGCCCCCGGGAAGATATCGGGCCGGGCGTCGAACCAGATCAGCCGGCAGGGCAGCTCGCCCAGCAGCTTCGCGAGCGCGCGCCCGACATGACCCGCGCCGAACAACGCGACGGTCCAGGCCGGCGGCCGGATCGGCTCGAACAGCACCGTCGTCGCGCCGCCGCAGCACTGGCCGAGCGCCGGGCCAAGCGGGAAATCGCGCTGGGCGGGCGCGCGACCGCCGCCCGCGAGCATCGCGCGCGCGGTCAGGATGCTCTGGTGCTCCAGATTGCCGCCGCCGATCGTGTCCCAACTGCCCGTGGCCGAGACGACCATCTTTACCCCGGCCTCCCGCGGGGCCGAGCCGCGGGCCGCGATCACGCTCACCAGAACGCAGGCTTCATCGGCGCGGTCGAGCGCCGCGAGCGCGTCGAGCCAGGAGGGCATTATTCAGCAGCCTCGGCGTCCGGCGGGCGTCCGGCCGCCGTGCCTGGAACGGGCACCTCGTCCGACGAGGCCGCGCCACCCGCGCGAAGCCGCTCGATCGCCATCAGCACCCGCTCGGGCGTCGCCGGCGCGTCGAGGCTGCAGGGACGGCGGCTCGCCGCGAAGGCCATGACCGCGTCCTTGATCGCCAGGAACACGGCGATGCCGAGGTTGAGCGGCGGTTCGCCCACGGCCTTGGAGCGGAAGATCGCGTTCTCCCGGTTGCGGCCCGACTGGTAGATGCGCGTGTTGAAGATGGGCGGCAGGTCGCCGATTGCCGGGATTTTGTAGGTGGAGGGCGCATGCGTGCGCAACTGGCCAGACGCGTCCCACCATAGCTCCTCCGTGGTCAGCCATCCCGCGCCCTGGACGAAGCCGCCCTCGATCTGGCCGAGGTCGATCGCGGGGTTCAGCGACTTGCCGCAGTCATGAAGGATATCCACCCGCCGCTGGCGATACTCGCCGGTCAGCCCGTCGACCTCGACCTCGGCAAGCGCGGCTCCGTAGGCAAAGTAGTAGAAGGGGCGGCCCGTCTGGCTCACCGGGTCGAACTGGATCTTCGGAGTGGCGTAGAAACCCGTGGACGACATCGACACCCGCTGCATCCGCGCGAGTTTCGCGAGTTCCGCCAATCTCATCCGGCGCCGCCCGCCGATGACCTCGCCATTGGCGAAGATGACGGCCGTCGGCGGCACGCCGAACTCGCCGGCCGCGACATGGGCGAGGCGCTGCTTGATGGCATGCGCCGCCGCCTGCGCCGCCTTGGCATTGAGGTCGGTGCCCGCCGAGGCGGCCGTCGGCGACGTGTTCGGCACCTTCGACGTGTTCGTGGCGCTGACCCGCACGCGCTCCACCGGGATGCCGAATTCCTCGGCGACGACCTGCGCCACCTTGATGAACAGTCCCTGGCCCATCTCCGTGCCGCCATGGTTCAGCAGGACCGAGCCGTCGGTGTAGAGTTGCACCAGCGCGCCCGCTTGGTTCAAGTGGATCGCGGTGAAGGAAATGCCGAACTTGACCGGCACCAGGGCGAGCCCGCGCTTGATCCAGTCGCTGCGCTCGTTGAAGGCCGCGACCTCCTGCAGCCGTTCCGCATAGTCCGCGCTGCGGGCAAGCTCCTCGACGAGCTCGCCGATGACGTTGTCCTCGACCGCCATGCCATAGGGCGTGACGTTGCGCGGGCCATCACCGTAGAAATTGAGCCGCCGGATCTCCAACGGATCGCGCCGCCGGTGCCGCGCGATTTCATCCATGACGTATTCGATCGCCATGATGCCCTGCGGGCCGCCGAACCCACGGAAGGCAGTATTCGACACAGTGTTGGTCTTGCAACGGTGCGACAGAATCGAGATGTTCTCGAGGAAGTAGCAGTTGTCGACATGCATCATCGCGCGGTCGTTGATGCCGCCTGAAAGGTCGGGCGAGAAGCCGCAGTCGCCCGCCAGGACGAAATCGATGCCCTCGATCCGGCCGCTGCCGTCGAACCCGACATCGTAGTCGATCCGGAACGGGTGGCGCTTGCCGGTCAGAACCATGTCGTCGTCACGGTCGAGACGCAGCTTGACCGGCCGCTTCGTGAGCGCGGCGAGGATCGCGGAGATCGCGGCGGGGATCGCGGCCTGACTTTCCTTGCCGCCGAACCCGCCCCCCATGCGGCGGGTTTCGCAAACGACGTTATGATCCGGCACCGCCAGCGCGCGGGCCACGAGGTGTTGGATCTCCGAAGGGTTCTGCGTGGAGCTGAAGATCAGCATGTCGCCCTGCTCGCCCGGTTGCGACACCGCGATCTGACCTTCGAGGTAAAAATGATCCTGCCCGCCGATGCGCAGGGTTCCCCGAAGACGATGCGGCGCGCGGGCAATGGCCGTCTCGGGCTCGCCACGCTTGATGAGCCGGCTCGGCAAGACGCGGGCATCCTCGCGCGCCAGCGCCTCGTCGAGGGTCAGGATCGCCGGCAGCGGTTCGTATGCGATCACCGCGAGGGCCGCGGCGGCGCGCGCCGCCTCGCGTGTGGTCGCAGCCACCGCGAACAGTGCCTGCCCGTGATATTCCGTGACATCATCGGCAAAGATCGGATCGCCGGGCAGGCTCGGGCCGATGTCGTTGACGCCCGGCACATCCTCGGCGGCGATGACGGCGACAACCCCCGGCGCGGTCCGCACAGCCGACAGGTCGCGCGCGACGATGCGCGCATGCGCCTCCGTGCTGAGGCCGATATAGGCATGCAGGAGCGCGCGGGGCTCCGGCATGTCGTCGATATAGATCGCCGTGCCGCTCGCATGCAGCGGGGCGCTGTCATGCGGATGCGATACGCCGATGTTGCTGCTCATGCCCGCATCCCTTCCGCAAGGTCGAGACGCAGCGCGATCGCGTCCGCCAGATCGGCGGGGTTCTCGAGGTGGAATTTCAGCAGCAGATTGCGCGCGACGAGCTTGCGGTAGCCGGCCGAGGCGCGCATGTCGCTGATCGGGGTGAAGCCGTCGTCGATGGCGTCCATTGCCGCGCGCAGGCCCTCGGCGCTCCACGGCGCGCCGTTCAAGGCCGCTTCGGCGGCGTGGGCGCGCGCGGGTGTCGCCGCGATTCCGCCGAAGGCGATGCGCGCGGATTGCACGCGCCCCTCGGCCAGGGTCACGGCAAACGCGGCGCACACGCCCGAGATGTCCTGGTCGAAGCGCTTGGAGACCTTGTAGACGCCAAGGCGCAACTCGGCGGCGGGGCGCGGTATTTCGATCGCCGCCAGCACCTCTCCCGGCCCGAGCGCCGTCGTGCGGTAGCTCCGGAAGAACTCTGTGACCGGCACGCGGCGGAGGCCATCGGCACTCGCCAGGATCAGCACGGCGTCGAGTGCGAGCAGAAGCGGCGGCATGTCCCCGATGGGCGAGGCATTGGCGAGGTTGCCGCCGATGGTGCCGCGCTCCCGGATCTGGCGGGAGCCGATGCGCCGGATGAGCGGCCCGATCGCCGGATGCAGTGCGGCGAGGCGCGCCGTCGCGTCGGCGTAGGTGACCGCGCCGCCGATGGTGACATGGGTATCGGTATCCGTGACCTGTCTCAGTTCAGCGACACGTTCCGTCGCGACCGTCAGCGGCAGGTCGCGGTGCTGTTTCGTGACCCAGAGGCCGATGTCGGTCCCGCCGCCCAGGATCAGCGCCGACGGCTCGCGCGTCAGAATGGCGGTGAGTTCGGCCAGTGAGCGGGGCGCGACGTAGCGGCGGCCCGCGCCCTCGACCGCCAGCGTCTCGCTATCCGTATCGAGCGCGTCGAGACGCGCGCGCAGCGAGATTGTCGCCTCATCGCCAGAACGCGCAGGCTGCGCGAGCGCCGCGCGCGCGGCGTCGAGGATGGGACGGTAGCCGGTGCAGCGGCAGAGGTTCCCGGCGAGCGCGTCGGCGGTATCGTCGCGGCCGGGATTATCGCCGGCCATGTAGAGCGTTGCGAGAGACATCACGAAGCCGGGCGTGCAGAACCCGCATTGCGACGCGTGATGGTCGACCATCGCCTGCTGCACCGGGTGCAGACCGCCACAGTCATCGGCGAGATGCTCCACCGCGAGCAACTGCCGTCCATCGAGCGCGGGCATAAACATGATGCAGCTGTTGACGGCGCGATAGCGGATGCCGCCCCGGCCGTCGCGTTCCGCGAGCGTTACGGTGCAGGCGCCGCAATCGCCCTCGGCGCAGCCTTCCTTGGTCCCGCACAGGGCTTCGTCTTCACGCAGATACTGCAGCACGGTCCTGGTCGGATCGACATCCGGCAGTTCCCGCGCATGCGCTCCGAGCAGAAATCGAATTGTGGCCCGCAACTGGCGATAATCCTGCTCATTCTGTCGGAGAACAGCCTAGAAGCCGTAACGAGCATGCGTCAACGCATTTGCCGGTCGCGCCGGAGGGCCTCCATCATGAGGGGAACGGCCGCCCGACTGTCGCGGTCGGCGTCGATTTCGGCGGCGGCGACCGGCTGCCAGCCGAGCAGGATTTGCCGCAGCGCGGGCACCCGCGAACTCGGTCCGACGAGCAGCACATGCAGCCCGTCGGGGGCGGCGGTGAGGAAGGCGGAGACGACGCCCACGCCGTCGTTGCCGCGCGGCAGCAGCACGAGGCCATTGTCGCCCACCGCCCGGAAGGCCGCGCGGGCGGCGGCGCCCTCGGGCTGCATGGTCTCCGGCCGCGTCATCAGCCCGGCGATGGAGGCGGCCAGCAGGGCGAGCAGGGCTCCGGGCGCGACCCGCCCCCAGAGGGGCGGCAGGCTGCGGAGGCTCGCCGCCAGCAGGAGCGCGAACGGCGGCAGGGCGAAGGCGACGTAGCGGATTTCCACCGGCGCGGTCCGCGAGGCGAGGCCCATCAGCAGCAGGCCCAGGGGCGTCGCGATGACGGCGAGCGCCAGAAGCGATCGGGGGCCTCCGCGCGGGAGATGCCGCCAGCGCAACACGGGCAGCACGAGCATCGCGAGGAGGACGAGCCCCAGCAGCCCGGTCGTCACGATGCGCGGGGGACCCTCTGTGACATAGAGCGGCAAGCCGCCCAGGATGGCGCCGCCGACGGCGTGGGCCATGCCGCGCGTCATGCCGATCCAGGTGAAGTCCGGGAACTGGCCCGGCCGGCTGCTCCTCTCCGCCAGAAAGAAAAAGAGATCGGCCATCACGAAGGGCAGCCATCCGGCCAAAAGGGGCGCCGCGCCGCGCGGACGGCGCGACAGGGACCAGAGCACCGCCGCCGCCGCGGGAAAGGCTGCGAGGTAGTTGGCGAAGCAGGCGGCGCCCAGTGCCAGACCTGCGCCGAACAGTCGGAAACGGGATGCGGCGTGCGGCGGCGCGGCCTTGAGCGTCAGCAGCAGGCCGACCATCAGCAGGCATTGTGCCATGGCATAGCCGCGGGCGACGATCCCGGTCTCGACGAAGCCGTAGCAGCCGAGGGTAAGGGCGAGGCTGGTCGTCACCGGGAAACGCGCCTCCGCCGCAATCGCCGCCACGGCCGCGAGCGCCCCAAGGCTGAAGCCGACGGACAGCATGCGGGTCGGCAGAAGTGCTGGTCCCCAAAATCGGCGCCACGCCCAGACGGTCCAGAAATAAAGTGGCGGATGCACGTCCGTCCGCCGGAGATTGCCCGCGATGGCCCAGGGCGCGGGTGCCGGCGCGAAGGCCGCGCGCATGTCGCCGGCGCGAAACGGCGTCGCCGGCCAATCCGGGCGCGGCTCGGCCGAGGTGACGAAGGCAGTGTAGCCCTCGTCGTATTCGGGGTCGCGCAGCGCCGCCGCCGTCACCAGAACGACCGTGCCGAGGGCCAGCGCAAGCAGGATCGTCGGCAGGGTTGTCGGGCGCATGAGCCCTTATCGCGCCCCGCCATAGTCGGTGCAATAACAAAACAAAAAACGATGGTCCGCGAGGTGCGGGGCTTCTCGAAGGCGCTTGATTGCCCGCGTGCCGGGGGCGTGCTACCGCCGCGCCCATGGCCCCTAGCCGCGACGACCAATCAGGCCGAAACCGGGCGAGCCGCCCGCCCCGCAAATTCCGGACGCCGCGGTGGTTCAAATGGCTGGTGCGGCACCCGCGCCTGCGCGACAGCTTCGCGCGCCTCGTGGGGCGTTACCTCGCCTGGACCTACCGCACCACGCGCTGGACATTCCACGGGCTCGACTTCATCGAGCCGACGACCAAGGGCGGCAGTCCGGGCCTCGTCTGCTTCTGGCACGAGCGGCTGCCGATGATGCCGATGCTCGCCATCCGCGCCCAGCAGGAGGGGGCGAGCATGCCGACCAATGTGCTGGTGAGCGGGCACAATGACGGGCGTTTCATCGGTCAGGCGGTCGGGCGGTTCGGCCTCGGCACCGTCATCGGCTCATCCTCCAAGGGCGGCGCCGCCAGTCTTCGCAACATGCTTCTGCTCATCCGCGAGGGCCACAACATCGCCATCACGCCAGACGGTCCGCGCGGCCCGGCAAAGGTCGCGGCGGCGGGCATCGCGCAGCTCGCGGCGGCCACCGGGGTTCCCATCTATCCGGCATCGGCACAATGTCGCACTCATATCCGCATGCCGAGCTGGGACCGCATGATCTTTCCGTTTCCCTATGGCCAGGGCGTCGTCGTCTGCCGTCCGCCGATCACGGTGCCACGGGCCGAGTGGGCCGCCCATCTCCCGATCATCGTCGCCGCCCTCGACGCCGCCTGCGACGAGGCCGACGCGCTGTGCGGACGTGGGGGCGGGCGCCCGCCGCCATGACCTTGCCGCTTGCCGTCTGGGCCGGGCTCACCCGCGTATCCACGCCGGCGTTGCGGGTCATGCTCCGGCGGCGGGTGGCGCGCGGCAAGGAGATCGCGCTGCGCCTCGCCGAGCGGGAAGCGATCGACCCGACGCCGCGCCCGCCCGGCCGGCTGCTCTGGCTGCATGCGGCGAGCCTGGGCGAGACCGTGTCGATACTGCCCGTGCTGGCGGCCCTCACGCGTGCGCCCGGCACGGTGCTGCTGACGACGGGCACGGTCACCTCCCAGCGGCTGCTGGCGCAACGCCTGCCCGATCTCGGGCTGGATGCGCGGGTCATCCACCGCTTTGTGCCGCTCGACGTACCGGCCTGGGGCGCGCGTTTCCTCGATCACTGGCAGCCCGACGCGGCGGCATTCGTGGAGAGCGAGATCTGGCCCAACCTACTGGCGGCCGCGGCCGGCCGCGGGATTCCCCTCATGCTCATCAACGCGCGGCTCTCGGCCCGCAGCCTCGCCCGCTGGCAGATGGCGCCGCGCACCGCGCGCATGATCCTCGGCTGGTTCACCATGATCCACCCGCAGACCACGGCCGATGGCGAGCGCTTCCTCAAGCTCGGCTCGCCGCGCGTCCTGCCGGCGGGGAACCTGAAACTCGCGGCGCCCCCGCTGCCCGCCGACCAGCAGGCGCTGTCGCATCTCACCAGCCTCATCGGCGGCCCGGCCTGGGTCGCGGCCAGCCTGCACCGGGGCGAGGACGAGCCCGTGATCGCCGTCCACCGGCGCCTCTCCACAACCCACCCCGGGCTGCTGACCATCATCGTGCCGCGCCATCCGGAGCGCGGCGAGGCGATCGCCGCCCTGGCAGGCGGGGCGCCGCGCCGTGCCCTGGGCGAGCCGCCGCCGCGCGGCGGCGGCATCTGGATCGCGGATACGGTCGGCGAGTTGGGGCTCATCTACCGGCTGGCGCCGCTCGCCTTCCTGGGCGGCAGCCTCATCGCGCATGGCGGGCAGAACCCGGCGGAGCCCGCGCGATTGGGTCGGGCGGTCGCTGTTGGTCCGCACACCGCGAACTTCACCGACATCGTCGCTCTGCTCGAAGGCGGCGGCGCGCTCACCCGGGTCTCCGATGCGCAGGACCTTGGCGACTGGCTCGATGCCCGGCTGCGCGACCCCTGGGGCACGACGGCGATGGGCGACAAGGGCGCGAAGCTGCTGGACGGATTCGCGACGCTGCCGACGGAGATCGCGGACATGCTGGCGAGCCTCGCGGCGCAGAAGGGCGCGTGAGGCGGTGCGCGCCCCGGCTTTCTGGAGCACGGGCGGATGGCCTTCGGTCGTTCTGGCGCCGACGGGCGCCCTCACCGGCTGGCTGACGGCGCGCCGGGTGGCGAAGCCCGGCTGGCAGGCCGGCGTCCCGGTTCTGTGCTGCGGCAATGCGGGCGTGGGCGGGTCGGGCAAGACGACGCTCGCGATCGATCTGCTGCAGCGTCTCCAATCCCTCGGCGGCCGACCTCATGCCCTGCTTCGCGGCTATGGGGGCCGCGAGCGCGGGCCGCTGCTGGTCCGGCCCGGCCTGCATGACGCCGCGCGCGTGGGGGACGAGGCGCTGTTGCTGGCCGAGGTCGCGCCGACCTGGGTATCCGCCGATCGCGCCGCTGGCGCGCAGGCGGCGATGGACGAAGGGGCCGATGCCATCGTGATGGATGACGGCTTGCAGAACCCTGGCCTGATCAAGGATTGCAGCCTGCTGGTGATCGACGGCGGTTTCGGCTTCGGCAATGGCCGCCTGTTGCCCGCGGGACCGTTGCGAGAGCCGGTGGCCGCCGCTGCCGACCGGTGCCGCGCCGCCATTCTGATCGGCGACGACACCCGGGGCGCCCTCGCCCAACTGCCGCCGGGCATGCCGGTGCTGCGCGCCGCTCTGGTGCCTGACCTTACGGGGCTCGATCCGGCGGAGCCCTATTTCGCTTTTGCCGGCATTGGACGGCCGGAAAAGTTTTTCGCTGGGCTGCGCGCCGCCGGCATCGACCTTGCCGGCACCCGGGCCTTCGCCGACCATCATCCCTACACGGACGCGGACTGCGCGGCGCTCATCCGCGCAGCGGCAAAGGCGGGCGCGATCCTGCTGACCACGCCCAAGGACATGGCGCGTCTCGCCCCCGCGCGGCGGCGCGGGATCGCGGTCGCCGGCGTCACCCTCGCCTGGGCGGATGAGGATCGCCTCATGGCGCTGCTGGCCGAGGTCATGGCGTGATCGCGTCGCTGACCGGCGCGCTGGCGGTGACGCTCCTCGCTCTCCTGGTGGAGGCCGCGTTCGGCTACCCGACGGCGCTGTTCGATGCCATCCGCCACCCTGTCGTCTGGGTGGGCGCTCTCATCGGGGGGCTCGACCGATGGCTCAACGACCGGGACCTCTCGGCATTCCACCTGCGGCTCCGAGGCGCGCTCGCCCTGCTTTTCGTCATCGGCCTGGTGTTCGGGCTGGTCTTCCTGACACAGCTCGCCTGCCTGATCTGGCTCGGCCGCTGGCTCGGGGCCCTGGCGCTCGCCATCCTCGGGTCGAGCCTGTTCGCGCAGCGCAGCCTCTATACCCATGTCGCGGCGGTGGCCGATGGGCTGGAGCAGGGCGGCATCGAGGCTGGCCGGGCGGCGGTGTCGCGTATCGTCGGCCGCAATCCGGATCGGCTGGACGAAGCGGGCGTCGCGCGCGCCGCGATCGAGAGCTTGGCCGAGAACTTTTCGGACGGCGTGGTCGCGCCCGCCTTCTGGGGCGGCTGGCTCGGTCTGGCCGGGATGGCCGCCTACAAGGCGGTCAATACCGCCGACAGCATGATCGGCCACCGGACGCCCCGGCATCAGGCTTTCGGTTGGGCGGCGGCCCGTTTCGACGACCTCGTGAACTTGCCTGCCTCACGGCTATCGGCCCTATTCATTCTTTTGGCCGCGATGCTGATGGGCGCGGATTGGCGCGCCGCCGGTCGCGCCGTGGTGCGCGATGCCGGCCGTCACCGCTCTCCCAACGCCGGATGGCCCGAGGCCGCGATGGCCGGCGCGCTTGGGCTTCGGCTCGCGGGGCCCCGGATCTATGGGGAGACGCTGGTGGAGGACGGCTGGATGGGCGACGGCCGCGCCGAGGCGACGGCGACCGATCTCCGGCGGGCACTCGCCCTGTTCCGCCTCGCCTGCGGCGTGCAGATGGCGGTGATCGCCGTGCTGGCTCTGCTGGCGGTCCTATCCGTCTCGCGCTGAAGGCTCGTCCGGCCTCGACGTGGTGGCGCGTCAACTATTCCCGATGATGACGCCCGTCGCGAAGACCAGCGCGCCGCCAAAGGCCACCTGCAGGGTCGCCGCGACCGGCGGCGCGTCCATATACTTCCACCGCACCCAGCTGATGACGCCAAGCTCGACGATAACGACGCCGATCGCGAAGATCAGGGCGACGTGGAAATCCGGGATCAGGAACGGCAGGCTGTGGCCGAGGCCGCCGATCGTCGTCATCAGCCCGCAGACGACGCCGCGCACGACCGGAGAGCCGCGCCCGGTGAGGCTGCCGTTATCCGACAACGCCTCGGCGAAGGCCATCGAGATGCCGGCGCCGAGGGAGGCCGAGATGCCGACGAGGAACGCGTCCCAGCTTCGGCCCGTCGCAAAGGCCGAGGCAAAGAGCGGCGCGAGTGTCGAGACCGAGCCGTCCATGAGGCCGGCGAGACCCGGCTGGATGTAGCGCAGAACGAGATTGCGACGAGCCGCCTCGCTTTCGTCGCCGCGTTCCTGGTCGCCGAGCCTGCTCTCGACGAGATGGTCGGCCATATGCTCGTGGCTGCTTTCGGCCAGAGCGAGGTCGCCCAGCAGCTTGCGGATCGAGGCGTCCTGGCTGCGGGCCGCGGCGCGGTTGTAGAAGCGCTGCGCCTCCATCTCCATCGACTGCATGTGCTGCCGCGCCGCCTCGACGCTCAGCGGCCTGATCTGCCAGACCGGCTTGCGGGAGAGGAAGCCCCGCACGTCCTGCCGGCGGACGAGCGGGATGTGCTCGCCGAATTTTTCCTGAAACAGGGTGAGCAGGTCGCGCCGATGGCCGCTCTCCTCCTCCGCCATCTCCTTGAAGACCTGGGCGGTGGTGGGAAAATCCTCCCGCAGGCCGTCGGCGAAGTCCATGTAGATCCGTCCGTCCTCCTCCTCGTTGGCGATGGCAAGGGCGAGGATCTCGCGCTCGGAAAGATCGGAGAAATTGCGCATGGGGCGATTTTGACGCCTCCGAGCGTAACGATCAAGACGGCACCGAAATGATGCGACTGGCTCGCATTTGCAGCGGGCGCCGCTGCAATGCGCTCGGTGATTGCGTGAGCGCGGCGGAACTCCCCACATGATGCGGCGGAACATGAAGGGGGAGGGAGCGGTCATGGCCATCAGACGGTCCGCGCGGCGGGCGCCCGCGCTCGGCGATGTGATCGAGGCTCATGCCCGGCTGCGTGCGCGCCGTCCGCTCGTGCAATGTCTCACGAATGTCGTCTCGGCCAATTTCGTCGCGAACGCGCTGCTGGCTGTCGGCGCCTCCCCGGCGATGGTGGACAATCCGCAGGAGGCCGCCGGGTTCGCGGGCTTCGCGGACGCGGTGCTGATCAATCTCGGTACGCCGACCGAGGCGCAGGTCGCCAGCATGCGGCTGGCAGCGGAGGCCGCGGACGGCGCCGACAAACCCTGGGTGCTGGATCCAGTCGCCGCCGGGGCGCTTCCGTGGCGGGGCGGCATCGCCGTCAAGCTGTTGAGTTATTACCCGGCGATCATTCGCGGCAACGCCTCGGAAATCATCGGGCTCGCGGGCCTCGAAGGGGGCCGCGGCGTGGATAGTTCCGCCGATCCCGCCGACGCTGTCACGGCCGCCGCCGAGTTGCTGGAGCACGCGTCGGCGGTTTCCGCCTCCGGCGCGGTCGATCATGTCGTCGGGCGCGTGGGCGATGCAGGCGAGATCGTTCTGGTTCGGGTCGGTGGGGGCAGCGGGCTGCTACCCCGGGTGACGGCGACGGGCTGCGCGCTCGGCGCGCTTTCGGCGGCCTATGCGGCGGTTTCGCACGACCCGTTCACGGCGCTGGTGGCGGCTCACGTGCATTTTGCCGTGGCCGCCGAAATCGCGGCCGACAGCGCCGATCGTCCAGGCTCGTTTGCTACTGCGTTTCTGGATGCGCTGGATGCGGTGGATGAGGCAGCGCTGGCGGCCCGGGCGCGGATCGAGGCGCCCGAAACGCTGTAGCGGCGCGAAGTCGACGCTTCAGTGCCGGAAGTGGCGCATCCCGGTGAGCACCATGGCGATGCCCGCCGCATCCGCCGCCGCGATCACCTCATTGTCGCGGACCGAGCCTCCAGGCTGGACCACCGCCGTCGCGCCGGCGGCTATGATCGTCTCCAGCCCATCCGCGAAAGGGAAGAACGCGTCGGAGGCAGCGACGCTGCCCTGGGTGAGCGGCGCGGACAAGCCGGCAGCCTTGGCGGCTTCCCCCGCCTTCCACGCAGCGATGCGGGCGCTGTCGACCCGGCTCATCTGCCCGGCCCCGATGCCGACTGTGGCCCGGTCCTTGGCATAGATGATGGCGTTCGACTTCACGTGCTTGGCGACGCGGAAGGCGAAGATCAGGTCGGCGATCTCGCCCTCCGTCGGCGCGCGGCGGGTGACGACCTTGAGGTCGGCGGCCTCGATGCGCCCGGCGTCGCGGTCCTGCACCAGAAATCCACCCGCCAGCGAGCGGAAGGCGGGCGCCCTTTCGGCCGGATCGGGAAGGCTTCCGGTCAACAGCAGCCGCAGGTTCTTCTTGGCAGCCAGCACGGCCTGCGCTTCGGGCGTTGCGTCGGGGGCCACGATCACCTCGGTGAAGATGGCGGCGATGCGGCTCGCGGTCTCGGCATCGAGCGTGCGGTTGAGCGCGACGATGCCGCCGAAGGCGCTGACCGGGTCGCAGGCGAGTGCCGCGTCCCAGGCGGCGGCGAGGGAGGCCGCAGTCGCGACGCCGCAGGGGTTCGCGTGCTTGACGATGACGACCGTCGGTTCGGCGAATTCGGCGACGCATTCGAAGGCGGCGTCCGTGTCGTTGAGGTTGTTGTAGGACAGCTCCTTGCCCTGGGCTTGCCGCGCGGTCGCGACCCCGGGGCGGTCGCCGGTCGCATAGAAGGCCGCGTGCTGGTGCGGGTTCTCGCCGTAACGCAGCGTCTGCCGCAGTTGGCCGCTGATCGTGAAGCGCTCTGGGAAGCTCTCCTGCCGCTGACCGGCGAACCATCCGGCGATGGCCGCGTCGTAGGCGGCGGTGCGGGCATAGGCGGCGCCCGCGAGGCGGCGGCGCAGGTCGAGACCCGTGCCCCCGGCGGCGAGCGCCTGCGTGACCTCGGCGTATTGGGCCGGGTCGGTCACGACGGCGACGAAGTCATGGTTCTTGGCGGCGGCGCGGATGAGCGCCGGGCCGCCGATGTCGATGTTCTCGATGGTCGTCTCGGCGTCGGCGCCGCGCGCGACAGTCGCCTCGAAGGGGTAGAGGTTGACGACCACGAGGTCGATCGGCGCGATGCCGTGCGCCTCCATCTGGGCGCGATGCTCGGGCAGGTCGCGGCGGCCGAGAATGCCGCCATGGATCTGCGGCACCAGGGTTTTGACCCGGCCGTCGAGGATCTCCGGGAAGCCGGTGTGGTCGGAGACGTCGGTCACGGTGAGCCCGGCGTCGCGCAGGCTTCGGGCGGTGCCGCCGGTCGAGAGGATTTCGGCGCCCGTGGCGGCGATCGCCTGGGCGAAGGGGATCAGGTTTGTCTTGTCCGAGACGGAGATGAGTGCGCGACGGACGGGGATGGCGGCGGTGGGTTCGGTCATGATGGCTCTCTCCAGCGGCTGGGGCGGAGATAGGGCGCTCGGCCTAGCCGCGTCCAGCGGCGATCGCCCCCATGAGATCGAGCGTGCGGCCGATGATCCGGCCCTCGTCGAACCGCGCGCGCGCGCGCGCCAGACCGGCGGCGCCCATCGCTGACCTCAAGGGGGGATCCGCGACGAGCCGCCGCAAGGCCTCCGCGAGCGGCTCCACCGCACGCGGAGGCACGAGCAGCCCGGTCTCGCCGTCGACCACCTGCTCGCGTGGGCCGCGAACCGTAGTCGCCACGACCGGCAGTCCCGTGAGCATCGCCTCGATGACAGACATCGGCAGCCCCTCGAAATGGCTCGGCAGCGCGAAGATGTCGGCCGCCGCCAGAACCGCCGCCGTATCCTCCCGGTAGCCGAGCCGCCGCAGGCGGTTGCCGAGCCCGCTCTGCGCGAAGTAGGGATCGAGGTCCTCGCCGTGGTCCGAGGCCAGCCGATCGCCCACCACCCAAAGCTCGGCGTCCGGCACCGCCGCCATCGCCGCCAGCAACTCGGGATGGCCCTTGTGGCGTACAAGGCGGGAGACGATCACGACGACGACCCGATCCTCCGGCACCCCGAGCGTCGCGCGGATGCGGGACCGTGCGGCGGGGTCGGGGTGGAACACCGCCGCGTCGCGGCCGTTGCCGATGGCGACCGGCGCCCGCGCGATGCCCAGCCGCTTGGCGTCGCGCGCCTCCTCCTCCGAGACCGTCATGAAAAGGTCGGTGATCCGTCCGGCCGTCCATTCCATCGCGAGCGAGGCGGCGCGGCGGGGCAGCGGGCTTGGCTGGTTGAACAGGAAGCCGTGGCAGGTATAGGCGATGCGCGGCACGCCCGCCGCCCGTGCCGCCATCCGGCCGAGAAATCCGCTGAGCGGCATGTGCGCGTGGACCATGTCGGGCCGCTCGGCCCGCAGCAGCCGCACGAGCGAGGCGAACCCCTCGACTTGCGCCAACGGCGAGGCGCTGCGCTTCAGTGGCAGCGGCATGATGCGGAAACCTTCCGCCCGCAACGGGGCCAGCAACGGACCGTCCGGACAGGCGCCGACCATCTCGTGGCCGCGCGCGCGCCCCTCGCGCAGCAGCGGCGCGAGGAAGTGCCGCATCGCGAAGTCGGTATTCGTGAGTTCGACGATCTTCAATGGGCGCGATCTTCAGGCGCCCGGCGTCAGCCGAGCTTGGTGATCGCCCATTTCACCTGCTGCGGGCCCGCCTCATCGCAGATCAGCACGATCTGCTCGGTCTTTCGCGGCTCGGTGCCGCCCATGTAGATGCTCTCTTCCAGGCTGAGCGCCGCGCCTTCCGCCCTGAAACGCCAGCTGACGCCCGCTGGCAGACGCAGCAGAATGGCCTCGCCATCCGGCTGCAGGCTCGCCTGCACGGTGGGGTGGAGATGGAAGCGGATCGCGTAGGGCTGCGGCGTCGCGGCTTCCACCGCGTCCTCGCCCCGGACATCCTCGCCGCTCTCGGCCACATAGAGCCTGCGGCGATGCAGCGCGCCCAGGGTCTTCAGCCAGCCGTCATGGCTCGCCTCCAGCCAATGCGCGCCGCTCGCCTCCTGGCGCTGGACTTCGACCTTCTCGGGCCGGCGTGGCCCGAGACCCTCGGGCTTAACCTCGGCCGAGCTGGTATCGGCGATGACGAGCGTGGAGTGGGCGGCGGTCGCCCGCAGCGCATCCCGCCACTCGCTCATCGCGGCAGGTGCCGAGCCGCAGTTCACGATGAGGCGGTCGCGTCCCACCGACAACTCGAAGGAGAGCGTGCCGGCATGCGCGTTGGCGTCGAGCCCCGGCGGCGGCGGCGCGCCCGTATCCATGATCAGCACGCTCCGCCCGGCTTGCAGGCGATGGAAGCCGCCCTCCACCAGCTGGGTCGGCGCGCGCGTCGGCCGCCCGGCCTGGGTGAGCACGAGATCGACGAGGCTCGAGGTTTCTTCCTTGGTGCCGTTGAACAGCGCGAGGCCGCCGTCGCCATGACGCAGCATGCGAAGCGCGGTCGCGAGCTTCTCGATCGACGGGGCGAGCGTCGGCGGTGGCGTCGCCTGCGCCGCCTGCAGCAGCGCGCGGATTTCCGTGAGATCCTGCAGGGCCGCGAGGTGAGTGGCCGGGCTGCGCTCGATCTGGCTGCCGTCGGGCAGGATCTGGCGCGCAAGCTCGGCGGGCAGAAAACGCAGCGCGCGACCGAGGAACGTCACCTGATCGGGCAGCGCGACCGCCGCGGCTATGAGACCCTTGAGCGCCGTCAGCGCGCGCGCCTGTCCTTCCTCGGCGGGAAGGGCGGCGGAAAGGCCGCGCGCGTCGCTCACCAGGCGGCCCATCAGCTTCTGGCGGAAACCGTCATCGGCGCTGGCGGCGAAGAAGTCGTAATGTCCGAGCCACGCGGCGATCCGCGCGCCGGCCACATCAGGGCGCGAGGCGACGGGATCGAGATGGGATGCAGCGATCCATTCCGAGACGAGGGCACGCGCGCGCTGGCGCGCGGCGTCGGTGCCGAGCGCCCGCAGGTCGCGCAACCAGGTGAAGGTATGGGCGGCGGCGCGCATGGTGAGGGAGCCGCTGGTGTCGCCCCAGCCGCCCGGCACCAAAGCGCGAACCGAGTTGCCGGCGGTGAGCTCGCCCTTCAGCAGCCGCGCGCCGAGGGTCGGATCGCCGGGCCAGAGATCGCGGACGGGAAGCGTGGGTGCGTCCGGCACCCGCGCAAGCCGGAAGCTCGGCAGCTTCGCGAAGCCGCGCCGGGCGCCGCGCAGCCAGCCGCCACCCGGATTCTTGCCGCTCATCGTGCGGGCCAGGGTAAGGACACGCCGCATGCGACCGCGCGCCTGCGGCGTGAGGATGCGCGAATCCTGAAAGCTTCAACAGTCATTAAGCCTTCTAGACATCGCTGCGCCCGTTGCACAAGCGGCAGAACGGTTCCGCGTCTCGGCCTTTCAGGTAAGGCTGTATTCGGTTTCGGCGGTATACACCGACCCCTCTTTCCCCAGTTGGGAACTGAACAGCGTGAATCGCTCGACCGCAAAGGGCTCGGCGCGGAACAGGTTGTTCCGCTGTACGAATCCAGTGATCTTCTCATTCGCCGGCTGATCGAGCCGCGCCAGCGTGACATGCGGCGTGAACCGCCGCCGCTCCGGCTCCAGCCCCGCGCGTTGCAACGCGTTTTCGATCTTCGCCTGCAGATGGTCGAGCGGCGGGGAGCGCTCGACGCCCGCCCAGAGCGCCGTGACACGGCCACCCTTCTCGAAGAGCCCGACGCCCGCCAAAGTCAGCGGAAAGCCGCGGCCGCGGATCGCGTGCAGCGCGAGGTCGATCTCCTCCGCGCGCCAGTTCGGCACCTCGCCGATGAAGCGCAGCGTGAGATGCAGGTTCTCGCGCGGCATCCAGCGCGCGCCCATGATCCCGGTCGCGAGGCCCGCAAGCCGGTCCCGCAACGGCCAGGGCAGATCGAGGGCGACGAACAGCCTCATCCGCCCGCCGTCCCCGCATCGCGCGCCGCATTCGCCTGCGTCTGCGGCTCGTGGATGAGCTTGAGGATCAACGGCAGGAGGCGCTTCACCTCGTAATCGACGCCTGCGGCATTGGGATGGATGCCGTCGGCCTGGGCATAGCGCGGGTGCCCGGGCAGGCCTTCGAGGAAAAACGGGTCGTAGAGGATGCCCGGACGGCGGCCGAGATCGGTGAAGACGGCGGCGAAGTGCTGGCCGTATTCGTCGCCAAGGTTGGAAGGCGCCCGCATGCCGCTGAGCAGCACCGGGATGTGCTTCGCCTGGAGCGCGTCGAGAATGTGGGTCAGGTTGCGCTTCATCAACGCAGGATCGAGGCCGCGCAAGCCGTCGTTGCCACCGAGTTCCACGAGCGCGGCGTCGACCGGCCCGCCGCCCAGCACCCAGTCGAGCCGGGCGGCGGCGTCGGCGGTCGTGTCGCCCGACACCGCCGCGTCGACCAGGACGACGTTCGCGCCCTGCGCCTTCAAGGCGGCTGCGAGCTTCGCCTGAAAGCCATCCTGCTGGGGCAGGCCGTAACCGGCGGTCAGCGAGTCGCCGAGGATCATGAGGTGCACGGGCGGCGACGCGCCCGCTCCCGCCTTTGGATCGGCGTCCGCCGACAGGGCGCGGGCCGCGCCGCCGATGGCACCCACGACAAGCAGGAGTGTCACGAGAATTGCGCGCTGTGTATGGCCCCTGCCGCGACTATATGTGCCGTGCATGACCGACGAACTCCCCAAGGCCGCCGCCATCCGCTCACCCATCGTCAGCCTGCGCGACGTGCGGCTGACCGTGCCGGCAGCCAGTGGTCCCGTGAGCATCCTGCGGGGCATTGATCTTGATGTCGAGGCGGGGGAGCGGATCGGCATTCTCGGTCCTTCGGGTTCGGGGAAGACCAGCCTGCTGATGCTGGTGGCGGGGCTGGAACGGGCGAGCGGCGGCGCCATCACCGTGGCCGGCACCAACCTCGCCTCGCTCGACGAGGACGGGCGCGCCCGCTTCCGCCTTGCCAATCTGGGGATCGTCTTCCAGTCCTTCCACCTCATCCCCACCATGACGGCGCTCGAGAACGTGTCGGTGCCGCTGGAACTCGCTGGTCAGCGCGATGCCGCCGCTATCGCGGCTGACGCGCTCGGCCGCGTCGGTCTCGGCCACCGGCTGACGCACCGGCCCTCCCAGCTTTCCGGGGGAGAACAGCAGCGTGTGGCGCTGGCCCGCGCGATCGCGCCCGGTCCGCGTCTGCTGCTCGCGGATGAGCCGACCGGCAATCTCGACACGGAAACCGGCCGGATGGTGATGGACCTGCTGTTCGACCTCTGCGGCGAGGCCGGCGCCACGCTGCTGCTCATCACGCACGATCCGGGGCTCGCCGACCGCTGCGACCGCACGGTCACCATCAGGAACGGCATGCGCGCATGATCCGGCTGGCTTGGCGGATCGCGCTGCGGGATCTGCGCGGTGGCACCCGTGGGCTCGTCATCGTCCTGCTCTGCCTGGGCGTCGGCGTGGCGGCCATCGCCGGTATCGGGTCGCTGCGGGCGGCCCTGGGGCAAGGGCTGGCCGAGGGCAGCCGTGCCATCCTGGGCGGGGATCTGGCGCTTTCGACAACGCTCGCGCCCTTGCCCCCGGCGCTTGCCGACTGGTTCCGCAGGCATGGAGCGCGGGTTTCGCAGACAGTCGAGACGCGCTCGATCCTCATCGCGCCCTCGGGCCGGCGGCTGCTCGTCGCGGCCAAGGCCGTGAGCCCGGGCTGGCCGTTGATCGGCGCCGTCACCACCAACCCGCCCGGCCGCTTCGCCGTCATGCAGAAGGCGCCCGACGGCAAGCCGGGCCTGCTGCTCGACCCGACGGGCGCCGAGACCCTGAAGCTGAAGCCGGGCGACCCGGTGACGCTCGGCGGCGTCTCGCTGACCTATCGCGGCTCGATCCTCGATTCGCCGGATCGCATCAGCGACAGTCAGCTGTTCGGCGTGAAGGCCTTCGTGCCCTTGCCGGCGGTGGAGGGGACGCCGCTCACCGCCCCCGGCGGTCTCGTCACCTACGACCTGCAGGCGGTGCTGCCGCCGGGCGCGTCAGTGCCGGCGACGATCGCGGCGCTGAAGGCGCGGTTTCCGAACGCGAACTGGCGCGTCCGCACGACCGGGGACGCCGACCCGAACATCTCCCGCTTCGTCGATCAGGCGGCGCTCTTCATGACGCTGCTGGGCCTCGCCGCGCTGCTCGTGGGCGGCATCGGCGTTGCCAACGGGGTGGAGGCTTGGCTCGCCGCGCGGGCGCGGAGCATCGCCACGCTCCGCTGTCTCGGCGCGTCCGCGCGCATGGTGAGCGCGATCCACGCCTTCCAGCTGGCGGTGCTCGGCGTGCCGGGCATCCTGGCAGGGCTTGCCGTGGGCGCGCTGGTGCCGGTCCTGGTGCTGCCGGTGCTGCGCGGCAAACTGCCCGTGCCGCATCATGTCGGACTCTATCCGGTGCCATTGGGGTTCGCTGCCGTCTTCGGCCTGCTCGTCGGCATCATCTTCGCCCTCCGGCCGCTCCGCCGGGCTGCCGGCATTCCTGGCGCCGCGCTGTTCCGCGCCGCGATCCTGCCCGCCCGGGTGCCGTGGAGCCTCAAGGCCGCCGCGGTCGAGCTAGCGCTGGTGGCGGCGCTGATCGCGCTCGCCGCGCTCTCGGTACCGCGGGCGGATCTCGCTCTGGGGTTCTGTGCGGGCGCCATCGGCACGCTGCTGCTGCTGCGCGGCATCGCGGCGGTAATCCGCTGGCTCCTCGGGCGGCTCCCCACCTCCCGCCACGTCGCCATCGCGCTCGCTATCCGCCGCCTGCACGGCGTCGCTTCCCCGCTGCCGCTGATGCTGATGTCGGCGGGAGCGGGCCTCACCGTGCTCGTGGCGGTCGCCGAGATCCGCGCGAACCTCGTCGATGAATTCGCGCGCCAGCTGCCGCAGGCGGCACCGAGCTTCTACTTCATCGACATCCAGCCCGCCGACCTCGGCAAGTTCGAGGCGGCGCTGCGCGGCACCCATGCCGTCCACGACCTTCGGACCATGCCGAGCCTGCGCGCCCGCATCCTGGCCGTGAACGGCACGCCCGTCGCCAAATTTCATCCGCCCGCCCGCAGCGACTGGCCGTTGCGGAGCGATATCGGCTTCACCTATGCCGCGAGCCCGCCGCCCGGCACGCATATCGCCACGGGACATTGGTGGCCGCATGACTATCTCGGGCCGCCAGAGGTCTCTTTCGATGCCCGGATGGCGCGGTCCTGGGGCGTCAAGATAGGCGACACGTTCAAGGTCAGCGTGCTGGGGCGTGACTTCACGCTGCGGATCGCGAACCTCCGCGACATCCACTGGCAGTCGCTGCAGCTCAACTTCCTGCTCATCGGGACGCCCGATCCCTTTGCCGGAGCCCCCCATACCGTCATCGCGACGGTCAAGGCCGATCCGGGCAAAGCGGGCGAGGTGCTGGCGGCGGTCACCGACGCGCTCCCCGGCGTCACCGGCATCGATGTCGGTCAGGTGCTCGCAAGCCTCAAGGACCTGCTCAACCAGATCGGCACGGCGGTCAGCCTCGTGGGGCTGGTGGCGCTGCTGGCGGGCGGGCTCGTGCTCGTCAGCGCGATCGCCGCCGAGCGCGAGCGGCGGATCGCGGAGGCTGTCGTGCTCAAGACGCTGGGCGCCACGCGGGCGCAGATCCGCGCCTCATGGCTCACCGAATTCGCGGTCGCCGGTGGCATGGCGGGACTTGCCGGCGCGGTACTCGGAGACGCGGCGGCGGCGGTCGTCATCCGGCGCGTCTTCCACACCGACTGGCACTTCCTGCCCGGAATCATGCTGCTGACGATCGCCATCAGCATCCTGGCGATGATCGGTCTGGGTTTCGTCGCAACCGAGCGCGCCTTGCGGCAGCCGGCGGCGGCGCGCCTGCGGCTCGAGAACGCCAATTGAACGCCGAGGATGTTCATGCGCACTCGTGATGGCGTCCCAGATGCAAGAACGCGCGGCGGCACCTATCTCAGTGGATAGCTGGAAGCGGAGGCCTTCATGACCGTCATGCGATCACTACTTGCCTGCGTGGCACTGGCCGGGGCAGCGTCCTCGGCCCTTGGCGCGGTTTCGGCTCAAGCGCAGAGCGTGAACCCCTACCTGCCGATGACACCCAAGGCGCCCGGCGCCGAAAATCGTGGTCCAGCCGCGCCCAGCATTCCCGGCACGCCCCGGAGCGGCATCATCAAGCCGCCATCCATCGGCAGCCACATGCCGGTCATCGAGCCGAAAACACCCAGCCGGATGCCGGTGATCCACCCGCCGGGCACGCCCGGCAGCAGCCCGTCGACAGACACGCCGAAGTAGAGCGAGGGGGCCCGCCGGATCGGACGACCGAGCCCCCCTTTTTCGCGTCAGGCAGCCTTCATGGTTGCGAATTTGAGCGTCGTTTCGGAGATATGCTTGTCGATCCAGGGGGCCATCGCCTCTTCCTCGCGAAGCGATTCCGTCAGGTCGCGCACACCCTCGCGGTCGCCGATCCGCTCGGCGAGCGCGATTAGGGATTTATACGCCGCCATCTCGTAATGTTCGAAAGCGTAGTTGGCGAGCGTGTTCTTCACCACCTCATCGGGCGCCGGGGTATGAGCGATCGCCGCCATATTGCCCATGAAGCTCATCACGGTGTCTTTGAAGCCGGATGCGCTGATACCGTGCCGCTCCATGACGCGGTCGAGGCGCGTCGCATGGGTTCGGGACTCCTCGATGTGGCGCTGGATACGGGCTTTCATCTCGGGGAAGTCGTCGACGCGGCCCACCTGACGTTCCAGCAGTTCGATTGCCTGATTCTCGACCGCATGCTGGTTCCGCAGACCGGTGTGATACAACTCGTGGACGGCATCGCCGTGAGCGTCGCTCATCATGCACTCCTTAGAAAGTTGAACAACCTTCACGGAAGATGGGAAACGCCCGGCGCCGCTCAAAGCGCATTTTCGTGTGCTCACGGCGCATCGCGGCGGCGGTTGATCGGGCCACGAGCGGAGTTCAGCGCGCATCCGTTTTGAGGTCGTCGGCAACGGGCGCGTGGTTGAGCAGGGCCGCGAGCATCGTCCCGCCCAAGGTGTTTCCAAGCAGCGTCGGCACCAGGAACTTCCATAGATAATCGCCGACGGGCGCATGGCCCGAGAAGACCGCGAAGGAGGCTTCGACCGAGCCCGCGATGATATGGGGGAACTCGCAGACGGAGATCGTGTAGGTCAGCAGGATGATGATGATCGGCTGGGTCCCGTTGGCGGCCGGCAGCAGCCAGACCATGAGGCCGATGATCCAGCCGGCCGCGCCGGCCATGATGACCATGTGGCCGAAGGGCGAAACCAGCAGCTTGCCCGAGATCGTGACCATCGCCGCATATGTCTCCGGCGGCATGATCCCTGGTCGCGACAGGACGAGGCCGAAGACGAGGGTCGCGGCGATGTTGAAGAACAACACGATGCCCCAGACGCGCATCGTCCGCAGCAAGGTCGGCAGGTTGCGCTGGGTGAGTGCCGGGATCAGCGCGGTCAGCGTCGTCTCGGTGAAGAGCTGCTGGCGGCCAAGGATGACGATGAGGAAGCCCAGGCTGTAGCCGAAGCTGGAAACCAGCGGACGCCAGGACGTATCGGGCAGACGCGCCTGCAACGTGGCTTGGGCGATGAAGGAGAAGCCGATCGACAGACCGGCCGCCATGCCCGACCAAGCCAAGGCGCTGGTGGAACGGCGAAGCTCCTCCTGCCCCTGCTCGCGCACGATCTCGTGGATGACGATGGCGCCTGGTGGAGTACGCTCACCCGCTTGCTTCTGCTGCTTCTCGTCGAGGTGCGGAGACTCGGACCCTGCGTCCGACTCGGTCTTGGTGTCGGTCTCTGTTTTGGTTTCGGCCACGCGATGGGAGATCCTTTTGCAGCCCATAAGGCCCTGACTGCGAAAGATGCCAGCGGCAGGGCGGATCACGGCTTCGTCAGCAAGCGGCTCCGTCGTGGCTCGAGGGCGGCTCGCGCTGCGCCGCTCAGTGACCGGGGTCGCTCTGCAGCGCGCGGAGCTTGGCGACGTTCTTCACCTGCTCCGCGTAATGGCGGCTGAAGACATGGCCGCCCGTGCCGTCCGCCACGAAATAGAGCGCGTCCGACGCGGCCGGATGCAGCACCGCCTTGATCGAGGCGATGCCCGGCGCCGCGATCGGCCCCGGCGGAAGCCCAGCGTTGAGATAGGTGTTGTAGGGGCTGGCAGCCTGAAGATCAGCGCGGTCGAGCGGTCGGTCCAGCACGCCGCTGCCGTCGCTCACGGCGTAGATCACGGTGGGGTCGGC
>JABBOH010000115.1 GCA_019351895.1 Pseudomonadota bacterium | reverse complement strand
GCTACCGGGAGCGGAAAGCGCGTTTGCATCCTGAAATGCAGCGCGCCGCGAATGCGGGTGCGGTGATCACCCATGATTTTCACGAGCCGGGCCATTGGCAGCAGGAGTGGCGTGACAACCGCTTTCGGCGTGAACTCTGGCGGGTTCTCGGCAAGCAGGAAGAAAACTCGTAGGTTTTTTATAAATAATGCGCCGTGCGCAAAATGATCGATTAGCCATCTCCCGAAGCGTAGGAGAAACCGAGTGAATTTGAGATCGAGACGGCCCCGGTTCGATTGTGACCGTGAGGCGAAATTGATGGCGATGCTGGCGAGCGGCGTTGCTGGTCCTGGTGGCGCTGAGGAGCGCGGCTTGCACAGCTATTTCGTGCCGAAGCGTCGTCCGGATCGGGATTATGTGTTGTTTTCGTCCTGTACGGCGATGCCTCTGTTGGAATGGGGTTATGAGATCTGCGATGCACCCTATCGCTACGTTATCGAAGCCGAGGATCGCGGCGAGCTCTCGTACCGGTTGGGCGTGGTAGAGACTGGATTTGAGCGCAAGCTCCTGGCGGCGATGTCGGCGCCGGAGGGAACGAAGGTCGTTGTCGCGGCGTCGCCGGCGGATGCGTTCCGAATGGCGGCCACGCTGTTCGTGCTGGAGAGCAACGGGCCGCCGGTACGCACGCTGTTTCCGAGTGTGCTGGAGATGGCCAGTGACGTGCCGATGGCGCTGCAAGGCCGCAGCGTGGTGCCCGGTCCTGGCTATGGGGAATCACTGCTTCCGGGCGAGATGGAGGTCATCCAGATCCCGCTCCGCAACGGCCAGGGCGAGCTGCTCAATGAGATGACGGTGGCTGATCACTTCGAAACACGCAGCGCCGCCGCGAAGGGCCGCACGGTCGCCTATATGACTTTTGGCGATGCGACGGGCGCCGCGGGGCCAATCGCCCATGATTGCTACATGATGGATGCGACCCAGATGAGGCTGCGTGGGAGCCGCATCGGCGACCATCTCAAGCGCCGGTTCGCGATGGTGATTTGTGGGTCGACCTTTCTCGGCGGCCCGGCCCATTCCGGGGCGCTTCTGCTGCCGCCGGGCAGTGTCAGGGACGAGGTATGGCGTCAGGCCTGCGAACTCTGGGCGGGGGAGCGCTCGCTCACCTGGAAGAGCCATGAGGGATTTTCCCGAGGCTTTGCGAACATGCTGCGCTGGATGCCGGGCCTGTATGCGTTGGAGAGGTTGGCGGAATTAGGGGCGAAGGCCGATACGCACATCGCCCGGATGACGGCGGAGATGACGGATTTTCTTAGGGAGTTTCCGGCTTTCGAGGTGTTCGAAGGCAGGAGCGCGCACCAGGCGGCGATCTGCGGCCGTGATTCCGGCATTGTATCCTTCGCGGTTCGGAAGGGACGGCACTGGATGACGATGCCGGATCTGATCGCGCTCTATCGCAAGCTGGCGGAGGAGGGTGTGTTGCTGGGGCATCCGATCGTGGTCGGCAACCGGGCGGCACTGCGGCTGTCGATTGCGGCCGGGGATGTCGATGCTGGCAGCATCGAGCGCAAACTCGCGCGGCTTGCTGACGTGCTGTCGGAGGCAGGTTTCAGCCGGCGCGCGAATGTTGGGCATTCCAACACTCGAAGCCGTCAGGCGGCCAGCCGGCCGCTCTCGCCGGCGGTCTGCTGGCAATAGGCCAGCTTGGGCAGGCTGGGATAGGTTGCCGCGTCTCGCCGGAGGCCCTCATCTTCGTGGATGATGAGAATACGGATCGCAATCTGGCGGTGCCGGTTGTTTCGAAGCGAGCGGATCACGGCCATGTCGGAGCGACGAGCGGCGTAGAGGTCCAGCCAGAGCCCGGTGGCGGGATCGCGCCGGGCGGCGGCAATGATGCCGTTGAGGAAGGATTCCACGATCCAGGGCTCGCGGCAGACGGGACGGCCGCGGAAGCGGTCGCGCCACCAGGACTCGTCCTGGATGTAGAAGATCGCGCCGGCGGGGATGACCCCGACGCGAAGCGGGTTATCGCCGCCTTGGCAGCGTTGCGCGTAGTATTGCCGGATCATCGAGACCTCCTGATGAAATTTATGGCGTCCTGCTGGACCTGGGTGGGCGGCTGGTCGATTTTCGCCGCGCGGTCGGCGCGCAGTTGGTCCAGCATTTCGGGCGAGATCACCGCATAGGGTTCCAGATGCTGGGCGAGGTCCTCGACGCTGACGATTTCGCGGGGGCGGCTGGCACCGAGCCAGAGGATGATGGGGTCATCTTCGTCCTCGTTCTCAACAGGGCGGGAAACCTGGGCGAAGAAAGTGCTGAGAGGATTGTCCCAGCCGACGGCGATGGTGTGCTGGGGGTTGCGGGCCGGGATTTCATAGCGGCTCATGGGTCTGGTCTCCGTGATGAAGGGGAAGCTCGATTGCGCCAGTCAGCCATTCATTCGCGCAAGCGTCGGCGATGGTGGCCTCACGGAGCAATGTCTCGCGCGAACCCTGCGAGAGATGTTGGCGAACGGCGAGGTTCCGCAGGTGCTGCGCGTGCCGTCGCCAGTCATTGCTGCGATCGAGGCAGGAGCGCGTGGCAATATGCTTGCTCATGATCAAGCCAACGCGATGAGTAGTTCTTCGGCACCATAAACGCCGGTTCGCCGCAACTCTCGCACTCATATTCGCGAGCATCGGGTTCGACGCCTTCGGCTTCTGCGCCGCAACGGATGCAAAAACCGGGGTCTTCGAGCGTGACGTTGTGGCGATGAGCCGCTTCTGAGACGCGGGCGAGTGTGATCGACGGATGAATCCGCATCGTGAGTCTCCTTCGAACAGGGATGATAAGGGGGAGCGCGGTGCCCTATGAGGAAGGGGGCAGCGCCGAAGCGATGTCGCGGCAGAGGTTGATCGCGGCCTCGTATGAGGTGCGGGAATTTCGCGCCCTGTCCGAGAACTGGTCGGCGATCCGGCGCATGTCCTCCGGCGTGCGGAAGCGTTCGCCGGGAGACCTGGCCTCCTGTCTAAGGATTAAGGCAGCGCGGTTCAGATCATCGATCGCGCCGGCGAGGGCACCGAGAGTCGCGCTGGCGGAAGCAAGAAGCGTGGCGGTGTCGTCGGAATCCGTTGGTGTTGTCATGAAACCCTCCGGGTGAAACAAGAAAAGGCTGCACGGCGGCGCGAGCCAGCCGTGCAGCCTGGGTTGCGTCTTGAGCCAGGTCAGAAGGGGATCTGGTCGTCGTCGATTCCATTGGTCTGCTCGCCGGTTGGCGCGCTACGCTCGCCGGCGGTGGAGCCGTTCTGCCGGTTGTCGAGCATGACCAGCTTGCCATTGAAGGGTTGCAGCACGACCTCGGTGGTGTAGCGGTCCTTGCCGTCCTGGTCTTCCCATTTGCGGGTTTGCAGCTTGCCCTCGATATAGACCTTGCTGCCTTTCACCAGGTACTTGTCCGCGATCTCGGCCAGACCGTTGCTGAAGATTGTTACGCGATGCCACTCGGTGGCTTCACGCCGCTCGCCAGAGCGCTTATCGGTCCAGCTCTCGCTGGTTGCGACCGACAGGCTTACGATTTTATCGCCGCTCTGTGTGTTACGGACTTCCGGGTCGCGCCCCAGATTGCCAATCAGAATCACTTTGTTCACTGAACCAGCCATGTCTCAATTCCTTCATTTCATTCCAGAGAGGCATGCCCGGCACCACGCCGGGCTACATCCTCTCGGATGCGGTCTGAAAAAACCGGGATTGGGACCGCTCGCCCCCGAGCGTCGCGGACTTGGTGCGGGAGCGAAGCGACACGGCAGCGACGCGAGCCGTCAGGCGCAGAGCGTCAGCGATGCGGGGATGCGAAAGCGGGAACGGTCCTGGTTTAGACCGGTGACATCCGAGTGATGGGAGCCCGCCCGGCGTGGTGCGGCAATCCGAACACAGTTCCCCCTATCTTCCTTTGAATTTCCAAAGGTTCCATTTTCATTCGATCGGATTTTTTCAATCGTCGAGGTATGCGAACTCGTATGCGGCTTGTGGAGAGAGGTTTGACCAGTCGATCTCTCCGGCCTCGTGCAGGGTGCGCAGTTCGTCGTAAGCGGCATTGACCCGAAGCTCATGCGTGCCGAGGGGAGGCTCTACCTCTGCAATTGCAGACGTGTGTAGCTGCTGCGGCGGGGGCAACGCAGTCGCCATGCGGATTTGCCGTGCGTACCAATCGCGCATCGTGCGTGCCAGGAACTGATCGGTTTTGCTGATGCGCCTACGTCCGGCCTCATGACGCGCGGCGATGCCATAGGCCTGAGAATCACAGCTTGCGACGTGGGACTGCTTGGCGGCGTGTTGCATACCTTGCGACTTCAAGCCGAACAGATGAAACTTCGTCGCCGTCCCCGCAAACATGTCGCTTAACACATCGAGCACGGCGAGAATGCCGTTTGGCCCCGTGACATGGCGGCGGCACATGCTGCCGACGGCAATGAGCGGAAAATCTCTGATAAACGGCATCCGCTCGATGCAGCGGATATAATCGCGCGGTTGCCAACCCTGGATGACCGGCATGAAGTTATGCGTGATCCTGCGCCGTTCAGCGCCGATCAGGCATTGCATGTTGAGCCGAACGGTTCCGGAAATTCGATCAAGCACCGCATCGCGGTCGCGAGCGATTTCCGGCTCGACGCACCAGTCCTGACTCGCCCACCAGAGCCAGGGCGCCGATGCCGCGAGATCAAGATAGTCTTCGGTCGTCCATGGAAAGCCGCGATAGCGCTGGGCTGCCACGAAGCCCGCGGAGTCGAGGGCGGCCGGATGTTGGGAGATGAGGTGCAGGTTTCGAGGATCGAAGCCGCACCAGGTCCGGTAGCCATCAGCGTCGAGGCGCC
>JABBOH010000042.1 GCA_019351895.1 Pseudomonadota bacterium | reverse complement strand
AGATCGAGCGTCGGCTCGTCATGCATGTGGCCGAGGTTTGGCGGGAGCCGGACCAGGGGCTTTGGGAGTCGCGCGGCTCTCCCAAGCACTACGTCTACTCCAAGGTGATGACCTGGGTCGCCGTCGACCGGTTCCTGAAGATGGAGAGCGCGAAGGCCAAGTGTCCGCAGGAACTGCATGAGCGACTACAGCGTCTGCGCGGCGAGATGCACGACGAGATCTGCCACAAGGGCTTCAACGTGAAGCACAACACCTTCGTCAAGCACTACTACTCGCACCAGATCGACGCGAGCCTGCTGCTGCTGCCGCTGGTCGGGTTCCTGCCGGTGGATGATCCGCGCATCAAAGGCACGATCGCGGCGGTCGAGGCTAATCTCATGGAAGGCGGGCTCGTCCGGCGCCACAAGGCCTCGGGCTTCGGCACCGAGGAAGGCGCCTTCATTGCTTGCTCCTGCTGGCTCGCGGACTGCATGAGCCTGCAGGGGCGGCGTGAGGAGGCCAAGGCTCTGGTCAGCCGCGTGATGGCGCTCGCCAATGACGTGGGGCTGCTGTCGGAGGAGTATCACGTCCGGCAGCAGCGTCTTCTTGGCAATGTTCCACAGGCGCTATCGCATCTGGCGGTGGTCAACACCGTGCTCGGGCTTTCCGGTCGCGTGTTGCAGCGCGGCGGCGGATAGGGAGCGGGCTGCGGCGGCGCGTGCGCATCACGCTTTGGACCGCCTCAGCCGGCTGCGGCCGTCTCCCGCCGCGCCAGGATCCGCTGCAGCGCTTCGTCGACGCGCACGGCTTCGGCCTTGCTTAAGCGCAGGCCAAGCTTGCTTCGCCGCCAGAGCACGTCGGGCGCGGTCCGCGCCCACTCCGCTCGCACGAGGTAGCGCAACTCGGCTTCGGTCAGGTCAGCGCCGTAGACCGTTCCGAGGTCGGCAAAGCTCGTGGCACCTGCCAGAAGCTGCTCGATCCTTGTGCCGTAGGCGCGGATTAGACGCCGAAGGTGGCTTTCGGCGAGGAAGGGATAGCGGGTGCGTGCGGCCGCGACCTGCGCCTCGAACCCGCGCACGGGAAAGTCGCCGCCGGGAAGAGGCGTTTTGGCCGTCCAACCAACATGTTTCCCGGTGGGCGTCGGCAGATGCGGCGCCAGCTGGCCCAGCGCGGCCTCCGCGAGACGCCGATATGTCGTGATCTTTCCACCGAATATCGAGAGTAAAGGCGTCGCCCCCTCGGCCGCATCGAGTTTCAGCACATAGTCGCGTGTCGCCGCCTGAGCGGCCGTGTCGCCGCTTTCGTCATAGAGCGGGCGCACGCCGGAATAGGTCCAGACAACCATGTCCGGCGTAACGGGCTTGCGCAGATAGTCGCTGGCGGAGCGGCAAAGATAGGCGATCTCCGCCCCGGATGCGTGGACCATGGACGGGTCGCCGGCATAATCCCGATCGGTCGTGCCGATCAGCGTGTAGTCCCGCTCATAGGGGATCGCGAAGAAGATGCGGTTGTCCTCGTTCTGGAAGATGTAGCAACCGGGATGATCGTAGAGCTTGGGCACGACGATATGACTGCCCTGGACAAGCCGGACCGGCAGACGCTCCTTACCGTGAAGCACCGTATGACCAACCTCCGCCACCCAGGGCCCGGCGGCGTTGATCAAAGCCCGCGCGGTGAGCGCGGTCGTGGCGCCGCTGTCCTCGTTCTGCATCACGACGTGCCAGAGCCCGCCGCGACGATCGGCGGAGACGCAGCGGGTGCGCGGCAGGATGGTGGCGCCAAGCTCGGCCGCCGCCATGGCGTTCAGCACGACCAGCCGGGAGTCTTCCACCCAGCAATCGGAGTATTCGAAACCGAGCGTGAAGGCAGGCTTCAGCGGCTGGCCGGTGATGTCACGGGTGAGATCGACCACGCGCGTCTTGGGCAGCTTCCTGCGGCCGCCGATATGGTCATAGAGGAAAAGCCCCAGCCGCAGCATCCAGCGCGGCCGCAGCTTGGCGTGATACGGCAGCACGAAACGCAGCGGCCATACGATGTGCGGCGCGATCCCCCAGAGCACCTCGCGCTCCAGCAGCGCTTCACGCACGAGCCGGAACTCGTGGTGCTCGAGGTAGCGGAGTCCGCCGTGGATGAGTTTGGTCGACGCGCTCGAGGTTCCGGAACCGAGGTCGTGCTGCTCGCAGAGGCAGACGCGCCAGCCGCGGCCGGCGGCATCGCGCGCGATACCGCAGCCGTTGATGCCGCCACCGATAATGGCGAGGTCGTAGATCGCCGGGGATCCGTCCATGCCCATCTGCCGCCAATGCCCAGGCGCGTAGGGTTTCCTCACGCGCTCATTCTCTGGCGGAGAAACACGAATACAGGCCAAGTTTCAAGCTGAGCCTGCTTGCCTGCCGTCTGAATCGGGCTTCAACACCCGCCCCGGGCCGCGGCGTCGGCCACCCTGCCTGCGCTCGGTGTTACTAACGTCCCCAGATCGAGCGGACGAGATCAACGAGACCGAACATGGAAAATGGCGTGACGAACAGGCAGATGGCGATGAAAAGAATGAACCGGCTCAACGCCTTGTCGCTCGGCATCTCGGGGCTGGGCTGCCGCGGGCGAGCTTGGAAGTCGGTCCCGTCAAATGGCATGGCGTCTCCTCTCCCCGTGCGGTTGCGGGATTTTGCGGTGATATCAACCCGCCCTTATTCCGCACGTCAATCCATCTTGCTCGCTCGATCCAGGCGGCTACCCGCCCGACCCGACATTTAGCCCGCCGCGGCGCTTCGCGCCACATTCTTGTCATCCGAAAGATCACGAATATTCACGGAGGGTAAGACTTGGAAAATGCAGTGCCGCTACGCGGAAAGGTTCCTGCCGTCAGATGGACAGCTGGACATCCCTCCGTGCAGCGGCCTCGCCCCGCTTTGGTCAGAGCGCGCCGCCGGTCCCCCCTGTGCCCGTCATCGGCGTCGTGCTCGCATCCCCAGGTCCGCCCATACCCGGAGCGGCCGCAGGGGCGCCCACGGTGGCCGGAACGCCTCCGCCGGCTCCAGGCGCAGGACCTGCGCCCACGACGCCGCCAACACCGACGCCTGCCTGCGTCGCCCCGCCTTCGGGTCCCGTGCTCAACCCGTTTTGCGTACCGGCACCCGTCTGTCCCATCGCCGCCAAGGGGGTCGTTCCGGCTGCCTCGCTTGAGGCCGCCGGCGCCGGGCCGGTGCCCATCATGCGCGCGCAGGCTCCCAGCGTGAGCGGCAAGGCCAAAGCCGCCATGCCGAGGGCGCGGGTCAAACTTTTCATCACTAGCTCCTGAAGATTTCGGATTGCTCATGACGTCGGGGCTGGCGGCAACGGTCGCCAGAGGCGCCGCCGCCGGTGGTGCATCATCCCTTCGTGAGGCATTCTCAGCCAGCGCAGGGCGCAGCTTGCGCTAACAGGAAGTTCCTGTTTTGTTCCCATCCTCGGAGGGGATCATGAGCCAAGCAAGTGAGACACGTATCGCGCACGACCGGCAGGAGCGGGAGGCTGTCGTGGCCGCGGTGGCGGCGGCCCTTCGCCAACAGTCCCGGCAGAGTGTTCATCCCTGTGATCAGGCAGCGCTGTGGCATGCCGCCACGCGGATTGCGCACGTTCTGGAATCCGAGTTCCGCCTGACGCTCCGCAAGCACGGCTGCCCCAACCCGCGCGACAGCGGGTGAACATATGCTGTCCTAGATCATGAATGTTATGCCAGAGCGGCTATTATCGTCTCTTCGCACCTGCACCATATCCCGATCCGAACGTCGTTGCTGGGTTATTCAACAGCGTGCGTATTCAGAACGAATGGAGATAAGATTATGAAGTCAGGCGTTTTTCTGTCCACCGCCGCGAGCATCCTGATGCTGAGCAGCACGGCCGTCTTCGCGCAGTCCTACGCGGCCCCTGGCGCCGTGACCATGAAGCCCGGCCAGATTGAGTCGCCTCAGCCGTCGTTTCATGCGCCGAGCTACACGGTGCAGTCGGGCGTGGGCATCGTCACCCTGAAGCCCGGCCAGACCGTCGCCACCAGCACGCCCGAGGATTACGGCAGCGTGCAGGCCGGTGCGACCTCGGTGAACCCGGGCATCGTGACGCTGAAGCCTGGCCAGGCCGGCTGAGCCTCGCCGCTTCAGACCGTCATACAGGCTGAGAAAAGGCTGGGATCCGGAAGGGTCCCAGCCTTTCTCTTGTCGGCCAACGAAGTCGTGCCGGTCAGCGAACGCCGATCCCGGCGGTCAGCCCTCCGTCGATCTTGTAATCAGCCCCGGTCATAAAGGCGGCTCGTTCGGACACCAGGAAGGCGACAAGGTCGGCCACCTCCTCGGGCTCCCCGATCCGGCCCAGCGGGTGCGCCGCGCCAAAGCGGGCAAACGCGGCCTCGATATCGGCCGCGGGCCCGTCGAAGGTGCGGGCGGCAAGTTCCAGGATCGGGCTGCGGATCGATCCCGGACTGATCGACACCACGCGGATGCCATCCGCAGCGAAGTCCAGCGCCATGGCACGCGTCATTGCATGGATCGCGCCCTTGGACGCGACGTAGGCCATCACGCCCGACTGACAGGCGAATCCCTGGACGCTGGAGAGGTTGACGATCACGCCGCCACCCCGCACGCGCATCATCGGCACGCCGAACTGCGCCGTCAGGTGGATCGAGCCGACGTTGACCGCGAGGCAGCGCGCGAAGGTGTCGTGCGTGGTCGTCACGGCGTCGCCATAGGGGTGGATAGCCGCCGCGTTGACGATCATGTCGAGGCCGCCATGCAGCGCCACCGTCTCCGCGACCGCCGCCTCGACCGCCGCGGGGAACGAGACATCGGCGGCCCGAACCGTGATGGTCAGACCCTCCTCCACCGCCAGCGTCTCGAGCGCCGCGTTGCCGTCAGGGTCGATGCCGAGCGCCATGACGCACCGGCCGTCCCGCGCGAGCCTCAGCGCCGTCGCGCGGCCGATACCCGTGGTGCCGGTGACCAAGGCTACCTTGCCGCTTCCCATCTTCGCGTCTCCTCGCTGGCATGCCCTTCTCGCCCGCCTCCCCCTGCCTTGCAACGGTTGACGGCCCGACCTGAAGTGCGGAGCGTGGACCATTCGCCGGGAACAGGAGAATCGCTTGGAACAGAGCTGGCGTTGGTTCGGTCAGGACGATCCGGTGCCGCTTGCCCATGTGCGTCAGGCCGGGGCGACCGGCATCGTCACCGCGCTCCACGACATCTATGACGGCCGGGTCTGGACGCCGGATGACATTGCAACCCGCCGTGACCTGATCGCAGCCGCGGGCCTCACCTGGACGGTCTGCGAGTCGATCCCGGTGCACACCTCGATCAAGCTCCGCGCAGGTCCGTGGCGGCGGTATATCGACGCTTGGAAGGATAGCCTCGCCAACCTCGGCCGGGCGGGCGTGCAGACCGTCTGCTACAACTTCATGCCGGTAGTGGACTGGACGCGCACCGACCTGATGTTCCCGATGCCGAGTTCCGGCCTCGCGCTCCGCTTCGACATCGCCGAATTCGCGGCCTACGACGCCTTCGTCCTGAAGCGCGCCGGGGCGGAGGACGACTATCCCGCGGATCTGCTGGAGCGCGCGCGGGGGCTGCTCGCGAGCAGGAGCGAGGCCGATATCGCCCGGCTCGAGACCAACATCATCGCGGGGCTGCCGGGCGGCGAGGACAGCTATACCCGCGAGGGCATTCGGGACCGCATCGCGGCCTTCGAAGGGGTGGCGGCCTCGGACATGCGCGCGAACCTCGCGGCCTTTCTCGAGGAGGTTGTGCCGGTCGCCGAGGAGGTCGGCGTGCGCCTCGGAATCCACCCCGACGATCCACCCTTCTCGCTGTTCGGACTGCCGCGCATCGTCTCGACGGCGGCGGATGTCGAGGGCATCCTCACAGCCGTCGATCGCCGGGCGAACGGGCTCACCCTCTGCGCCGGCTCCTACGGCTCGCGGCCCGACAACGACGTGACGGGGCTGGTCGCCCGGTTCGGCGAGCGGGTGCATTTCGTGCATCTACGCAATGTCAGCCGCGACGGCGATGGTTCTTTCACGGAGTCCGACCATCTGGCCGGCGATGTGGACATGGTGAAACTCATCACCGCCCTGCTCGCGGAGGAGCGCCGGCGGGCCGCGGCGGGCGAGACCAAGCCGATCCCGATGCGGCCGGACCATGGTCATCTGCTGGGCTTCGACGGCGAACGCCGCAGCAATCCCGGTTATTCCTATATCGGACGGCTCAAGGGTCTGGCGGAACTTCGGGGCGTGATGACCGCTCTCGGAGGCGCACCTGGAGGCAGTTAACCGGGCTTCATAGCGGCGGCGACGGCATCGGCGACTGCTTCGGCCGCGGGGCCACCGTCGCCGCGAAGCCCGGCCACCACGCCGACACGGTCCGCCGGCGTGCGGTTCTGGCTCATCTTCCACTTGCCGGTGAGCGCCGTGATCTCCAGCCGCACGCCGACGATGGCCCGCAGCTGCGACTGGATGAAGTCGGGCGGCGCATCGCTCACGGCCCAGGGGGTAGCCCGTTCGCCCTCATGCCGATCGGTCAGCCGGCGCACGAGATCCAGCAGCTGCTCAGGGTCCTGGAAGAAGCTGATCCGCCCGCGCGCGTGGATGGCGACGTAGTTCCAGGTCGGCACGACCTTGCCGGTCTGCCGCTTGGTCTCGTACCAGGACGGCGAGATGTAGCTGTCGGGACCTGAGAATATCGCCAGCGCCTCTTGCTCGCCCGATGCCGTCCGCCACTGCGGATTGGCGCGCGCGATGTGTCCGATGAGGCTGCCCTGCGGACCATCGACGGGGTCGAGCATGAGCGGCAACGGCGTCGCCTCCAGCCCTTCGGCCCCCATGGTGACGAGGTTGGCGAACGGTGCTGCGCGGATAGCCGCGTGCAGAACCTCGACCCGGTCTTCCCGGAACTGCGACGGGACGTACAGGCGGCTAAACCGGGGCGAGCAGCCCGACCTCGTCGTCCGTATAGACGCGGGAGCGGGTCAGGAAGCGGACGCCGCGGCCGTTCTCCAGCGAGAACATCCCGCCTCGGCCCGGCACGACGTCGATGATGATCTGGGTGTGCTTCCAGTATTCGAACTGGGAACGGCTGATATAGACGGGCGCGCCGGCGACGGTGCCCAACAGCACATCGGAATCGCCGGTCATGAAGTCATTCTGCGGGTAGCACATTGGGGAGGACCCGTCGCAGCAGCCGCCCGACTGATGGATCAGGATGGGACCATATTCGGCGGCAAGTTCCGCCACGAGGTCCTCGGCGGCCTTGGTAGCCGTTACTCTGGCGACCGACGTTCCCATCGTCATGCTCCTGCTGATCGGTGCGCTCTCAGCTCCGCCACCGGCGCGGGCGGGTCCGGCTGCCACGCGGACCGGAGAGGTTCACCGCGCCCCCGAAGAAGATCAGGCCGATCGCCGTCGGCGGCAGCCAGCCTGGCCGCTCCAACAGGGGCACGGCCACGTAGGTCCAGAACCAGGGCGATAGACCCTTCTGGATCCAGACCTGGAGCGTCGGCACCCAGCTGGTGTCGATCATGTCGAGGAGCACGCGCAATGGAGTGTCCGGCGGCCAAAAAGTGGCGACGGCGAAGGCCATCACCAGGAAGGCCGCGGCAAGGACGGACAGGATGCGGGCTGCTATCACATGAACAGTTTACGCGTCTGCGGCATCCCAGCATAGAGCGAAGACACCCACTCTCCATAACCATTATAGATCTGCGTGGGGACAACCTGGTCGGTGCCGATCAGCCGCTCCTGCGCCTGGCTCCAGCGCGGGTGCGGCACTGCGGGGTTCACATTCGCCCAGAACCCGTATTCGTCCGGCGAGAGCTCAGCCCAGAAGGTTTTCGGCTGCTTGGCCGTGAATGACACCTTGACGATCGACTTGCCGGATTTGAAGCCGTACTTCCAGGGCACGACCAGCCGGATCGGGCCGCCATTCTGCGGCGGCATCGGCTTGCCGTAGAGGCCGGTGCCGATGAAGGCCAGCTCATTGCTCGCTTCGGCGATCGTCAGCCCTTCGACATAGGGCCAGGGCATGAAGCCGCCGAGCCCGGGCATGACCTTGGGGTCCTCGTCGCTTGTGAACACGATGAACTTCGCGTCCGAAGTCGGCTTGGCGAGCGCCACGAGCTTCGCGAGCGGAAAGCCGCTCCAGGGCACGGTCATGGCCCAGGCCTCGACGCAGCGGTGGCGATAGACCCGCTCCTCGATCTGCACCTGCTTGAGCAGGTCGTCGATGCCGATGGTGAACGGCTTCTCGATCATGCCGTCGAAAGCGATCGACCAGGGTCGCTGGGGAAAGGCCTGCGCCATTCGCCAGAGGTCCTTGTCCGTGCTGAACTCGTAGAAGTTGTTGTAGGTCTCGGCGACCTTCTCCGCCGTCAGCGGGCGGCCGGGATTGAAGCGCATGGCGGAGGCGGGAACGCCCGGCGGCGGAGCATCGGCGGCGGCGGCGGCCCGGATGCCGAATACGCCCATCCCGGCGGCGGCGCCCGCCGTCGCGGCAGCGCTCATCGCCGCGCGGCGGCCGAAGAACATGGCTTCTGGCGTGATGTCGCGCCCCGGCTGATCCCAGCCGCGCTGCCTCTTGATCAGCATGATGGCGTCCTCTCTGCTGTGACCCTGCCGACTATACGCTGGAAGTCCCCCCGAGGTTTCACCCGATCGGGCTCAGGCGAAGGCGGCGCGCGATCACTCCGGGATCGTGATCTCCATCCCGTCATAGGCGGCCTCGAAGCCGCGCGGCAGGTTCCGCATCATCCACGCCCAGTCCATGTCATTGCCCATATGCGTGAGGATGGTGCGCCTGGCGCCCAACCTCGCCGCCCATTCGCGGACCGTATCGAGCGAGGCATGCGTGCGGTGCGGCCCGCGCTGGAAGCAGTCGACCAGCCAAGTGTCGACGCCCGCCAGGATCTCCCATGCCGCGTCGTCCAGATCGACCACGTCGGTGCAGTAGGCGAAGCGCCCGATGCGAAAGCCGAGCGTCGTGCCGAAGCCGTGGTCCTGGTCGAAGACCGTGATCTCCATGCCGGCGAGCGACACCTGATCGCCGCTCCTGATCGGCTCGGCCTCCAGCACCGGGCGGATGAACCCGGGTGGACGCCAGGGCAGGAACGCGTAGTCGAAGCGCCGCTGCAGTTCGGTCAGCGTATGGGCGTCGGCGCGCACCGGCATGGGACGGTCGATGATCCGGTTGAGGATGCGCACGTCGTCGAGGCCCAGAATATGGTCGGCATGGGCATGGGTGAACAGGATGGCGTCGATGGAGCCTATGGCGTGGTCGATCAGCTGCGTCCGCATGTCGGGCGAGGTATCGACGAGGAAGCGCCGGCGGTCGTCGCCCTCCACGACGATGCTGGATCGCGTGCGCCGGTTGCGCTGCTCGGCGGGATCGCAGGCGCCCCAGTCGCCGCGACCGTCGGCGCCGCCGATCAGAGGCACGCCAGCCGAGCCGCCGCAGCCCAAAACAATCGCCCTCACGCGGCGACCGCCTTCCGGTAGAGTTTGCGGAAATTGGCTGTTGTCAGATCGGCCAGAGCCTCGGGCGTCATGGCCCTCACCTCGGCGAGTGTCGCCGCCGTGTGCGCGACCCATCCGGGCTCGTTGCGGCGGCCCCGGTGCGGCGCGGGCGCAAGATAGGGCGCGTCCGTCTCGACCAGAATGCGGTCGGCGGGCAGGTCCCGCGCGATCTCCCGCAACTCTGTTGATTTCGGAAAGGTCAGGATGCCGGAGAAGCTGACATAGCCGCCCATCTCGATCGCGGCCTCGGCCAGCGCGCGTCCCGAGGAAAAGCAATGGAGCAGGAAGTCGAACGGACCGCCCTGCTCCCGCTCCTCCCGCAGGATGCGCTCGATATCGGTGTCGGCGCTGCGGGCGTGGATCGCGAGCGGCAGGCGCGCGAGGCGGGCGGCGCGGATATGAGCCCGGAAACCGTCCTGCTGCACATCGTGCGGCGCCGTCTCGTAGAAATAGTCCAGACCGCTTTCGCCGAGGCCGATCACCTTCGGATGAGCAGTCATCGCCGCCAGAACTTCCGGTTCCGGGACCGGCTCCTCATGCGCGTGTTGAGGGTGGATGCCGACCGAGCACCAGATGCCGGGTTGATCCTCGACGAGCGCCAGGATGCGGCGGGATTGCTCCAGGCTCGTGCCGATCGAGACCATCTCGCCGACACCCATTGCCCGCGCCCGTGCGATGACCTCGGAGAACTCGGCGTCTTTAAAATAATCGAGGTGACAGTGAGAATCGATCAGCACGCTCACGCAACCTCTTCCACGAAGCGCGGGAAGATGCCCTGCGGCGCCGGGAGCACCGAGCCCTCCACCAGAGGGTGATCGAGCGCCGCAAGGCCGCGCGCATCGGCGGGCACCGCCAGTTGATCAAGCATCCGGGCCATGCTGTCGGGCATGAACGGCTGCAACACCGTCGCGACCGCGCGGATGACCTCGGCCAGCACGCGCAGCACGGAACCCATGCGGACCGCATCCGTTTTTTTCAGCGCCCAGGGCGCCTGATGGTCGATGTAGCCGTTCGCCGCGCGGATCACGCGCCACGCTTCCTCGAGCGCCGTGTGGAAGGCCTGAATGTCGATGGCCGCCGCCAGAAGCCTGGGCAATGCCGCCGCCTGGGCGAGCAACGCCGCATCGGCGTCTGTGAGCGGCGACGGCAGGGGCGGCAACCGCCCCTCGCAGTTCCGCGCGATCATCGACAGGCTGCGCTGCGCCAGATTGCCGAGGTCGTTCGCAAGCTCGACATTGAGGCGGGAGATGAGCGCGCGGCGGCTGTAGTCGCCGTCATTGCCGAAGGGCATCTCCCGCAACAGAAAGAAGCGCACCGCGTCCCGCCCGAATTCTTCGATCAGCGCGGACGGCTCGATGACGTTGCCGACCGACTTGCTCATCTTCTCGCCCTCGACCGTCCACCAGCCGTTGGCGCAGATGCGGCGCGGCACGGGCAGGCCCGCCGCCATCAGGAAGGCCGGCCAGTAGACCGCATGGAAGCGGATGATGTCCTTGCCGACCATGTGCAGATTGGCCGGCCAGAAGCCCGCGCGCGGCGCGTCGGCATCGGGGTAGCCCGTGGCCGTCAGGTAGTTGGTCAGCGCATCCAGCCACACGTACATGACGTGTTCCGGGTCATTCGGCACCTCGACGCCCCAGCGGAAGCTCGTCCGGCTCACGGAGAGATCGGTGAGCCCGCCCCGGACGAAGCTGATGACCTCGTTGCGCCGCGCGCCGGGGCCGATGAAGTCGGCGTTCGCCTCATAATGCGCCAGCAGGCGGTCCTGCCACGCCGAGAGACGGAAGAAGTAGGACGGCTCGCGCACCCACTCCACCGGCGCGCCGGTCGGCGCGATCAGCACCCCATGCGCGTTGGTGATGAGTTCGTCCTCGCCGTAGAAGGCCTCGTCGCGGATGGCGTACCAGCCCTCATAGGCGCCGAGATAGATCTCGCCCGCCTCCACCAGCCGGGTCCACAGCGCGGTACACGCCGCCTTGTGCCGAGGCTCCGTGGTGCGGATGAAGTCGTCGTTGGAGATGCCGAGCGCCTCGCCCATGGCACGAAACTGCCCGGCCACCCCGTCGGTGAAGCTCTGCGGATCGAGCCCCGCATCCTGCGCCGCCTTCTCGACCTTCTGGCCGTGCTCGTCCGTGCCGGTCAGGAAGAAGACGTCCCGCCCCTCCAGACGCTTCCACCGGGCCACGACATCGGCCGCGATCGAGGTATAGGCGTGGCCGATATGCGGCGCCCCGTTCACGTAATAGATCGGCGTGGTCACGTAGTATTTGTCGGTCATGTCCCTGCCATCAGGCTCAGCCCGGCCAGTACCGCCTGTCGGCGATCGAGGGCGAAGCGTTCCGTCTCATCCTGGATTTTAGTCAGGGCCTGCCATACCCCACCCCAGGACTCAATGGAACGCAAGGAAAGCAGCCGGGCCTGATGGCTGTCCGGCGCACCGCGCGCGCCTTGCCGCACGGCGTTTCCGATCGCCTGACGCAGCAGATCCATGAACAGGCTGAAGGCGGCCTCGTCCCGGCCCACGGCGTCGGCCACTTCGAGCGCCGCTAGGCCCTGCGGCCGTGCGCCGAGCACCCGCGCCACCTGAGCGGCCATGGCCGGCCCCTCTCCCTCAGCCAAGGCGAGCGCCCGGCCGATCGATCCTTCGGAGAGACGCGCCATCGCGGCGCGGTCCTCGGCCGCCAATTCCGGCGCAAAGCGGGCAAGCAGCGTCCCCACATCCGCGGGGGTCAGGGGCGACAGGCGCAACCGGCGGCAGCGGCTGCGGATCGTCGCGGGCAGCAGGCCGGGCGCGTGGCACACGAGCAGAAGCAAAGCCCCGGGCGGCGGCTCCTCGAGCAGCTTGAGCAGCGCGTTCGCGGCGTTCGGGTTCATCTCCTCGGCGCCATCGACGACGACGACACGCGCGCCGCCCTCGCCCGCGGTGCGGCGGAGGAACTGCGTGACCGCGCGCACCTCGTCGACGACGATCTCCCGCCGCATGCGCTTGGTCTTCTCGTCGGCCCCGCGCTCGACGGTCATCAGCCCGGCATGGGTTCCCGCCGCGATCCGGCGAAACACCGGATCAGCGGGATCGACTGCGAGGTCGTCCTCCGGCGACCTGCCGGCGAGCAGGCTCCGCGCAAGGCGATAGGCGAGCGTTGCCTTGCCGATCCCCTGGGTGCCGGTAATCAGCCAAGCATGGTGCAGGCGGCCGCTGACACGCGCGCGTCGCCAGACCTCCTCGGCGGCCTCGTGCCCCAGGAGATCGGGGTTGGCCCGCGGTTGTGGGTGACCCACGATCCCCCGCGCCCAGTCTCAGCGCACGCCAGGCCTCAGCTGGCGCCCAGCAGTTTGATGTCGAACATCAGCGTGGCGCCTGGGGGGATGACGCCGCCGGCACCCTGGTCGCCATAGGCCTGATCGGGCGGGATGATCAGCGTGCGCTCGCCGCCGACATGCATGCCGGCAACGCCCGCGTCCCAGCCCGGGATGACCTGGTGGTCGTCGAGCACGAAGCTGAACGGCTGGTTCCGGTCATAGGAGCTGTCGAACTTCGCCCCCTTCTGGCCGTTCTGGTAGAGCCAGCCGGTGTATTGCACGACGACGGTCTGGCCCGCCTGCGGCTGCGGCCCGGTGCCGACAACCGCGTCGTGATACATCACGCCGTCGGGCAGGACGCTGTAGCCGACGGGGGAACTGGCGGCGGAGGCGCTGGCGGCCATCATCAATACTCCTGCAAAAGCCATCAAAGATCGGCGCATGGTAGGGACCTATCCTGTCGTTAAAGAAGCCGAGAGCCAGGCGCGTATCTCGCTCACCACATCGCGCCGCACGCTGTCCAGAGGCCCTGTGGCATCGATGACGATGGTGGCGTCGGGCGCATCCGCCGCCTGCTCCAGGAATGAGGCGCGAACACGCTCATGGAAGCTCAGGTCGAGCGCCTCGAACCGCCCCTCGTCCGCCTCTGCTCCGGCCAACCGTCGGCGGCTGCGGCCGAGTCCGGTGGCGGCGTCGACATCGAGGAGCACGGTGAGGTCTGGCCAGACATCGTCCACGAAGATGCGGTGGAGGTCGCGGATGAGGCTATGGGGAAGGCCGCGCCCGCTGCCCTGGTAGGCAATCGTCGAGCCGACGAAGCGGTCGCACAACACGATCTTGCCCGCCGCCAGCGCCGGACGGATCACGCGTTTGACGTGCTGGACACGCGCCGCCGTCATCAGCAGCAGTTCAGACCCCTGGTCCCAGACCGATCCGGCGGCGGACAGCAGGAGCGAACGGAGTTCCAGCCCCTCCGCTGTGCCGCCCGGCTCGCGGGTGCTCAGCACGTCGAGCCCGTCGGCGGCAAGGGCCTCGGCGGCAGCGGCCAGCGCGCTACCCTTGCCCGCGCCGTCGCCGCCCTCGAAGACGATGAATCGCCCCCGGGGGGGGACCAAGCTCAGGCGCCCGTGATGAAGTGGCGAAGCCGCGCGAGCGCACGGCCCGGCAGCCCGAGGCGTGGTACCGCGTTCATGGCCACGAGCTTGGCGCCCGTCGCCGCCTGGCCGGGAGGAATTCCCGTGCCGGAGAGGCTGATCTGCCCGATGACCTGCCCGGCCGCAACCGGGGCTGGCACCGGCGAGGGGTAGTCGACCGCGATCTTCACCGAGTTCCGCCAGCCCATGGGCATCGTCACCAGGTCGCCTTTCGCGACGGCCAAGCCGACGGACGGTGCCTGGCCAAGCCAAACCGGCGCCTGGGTCACCTGCTGTCCGGCGGCGAAGAGCTGCACGTCCTCGAAGCTGTTGAAGGCCCAGTCCATGAGCCGCTTGGATTCCGTGACGCGGGAGTTCCAGGTCGGCAGCCCGTTCAGCACCACGATGACGCGGCGGCCGTCGCGCTCGGTCGTGCCCGCCTCCGAATAACCGCCTTCCTCTGTATGACCGGTTTTGAGCCCGTCCCCGAGCCCCGCCGTCACCAACGGATTCCGGTTCTGCTGGGTGATCTTGTTGTAGGTGAAGCTCTGCTCGCCCGCGTAATGATAATACTCGGGGAAGTCGCGGATGATGTGCTCGCTGAGCGTCGCGATGTCGCGCACCGACATGTAATGTCCGTCGGCTGGCCAGCCGGAGGCGTTGACGAAGTGGGAGTTGGTCATCCCGAGCTTCTTTGCTTCGGCATTCATCATGTTGGCGAAGTTGTCCTCGGAACCGGCGATGCCCTCGGCGAGCGTCACCGCCGCGTCATTGCCCGAATCGACGAAGATGCCGCGGATGAGGTCCTCGATCGGCACGTTCGTGCCGACCTGGACGAACATGCGCGATCCGCCCATGTGCCAGGCGTGTTCGCTTACGGTGAAGGTCTGGCCGAGCCTGAGCTTGCCCTCCTTCAACTGCTTGAAGGTGATGTAGATCGTCATCAGCTTGGTCAGAGACGACGGCGGGCTCGGCGTGTCGGCATCCTTTGTCAGCAGCACGGCGCCGGTGTTGAAGTCGATGATGATGGCGTGGCTGGCGACCGTGTCGACCGGGCCGATCGGCGTCTGGGCCGGGCTGGAGATGGCGGGCGTCGAGGAATTGGGACCTCCCTCCTCCCCCGCGGATGCGGTCGCAGGCGGCGCGTGGCGGCGCTTGGCCCAGGCGGGCGCGGACGCCACACTGGCGAAGGCGGTTCCGGAAAGAAGCAGAACGCGGCGTGTGTTCATGAAGGCGATTCCGATCTGGCGTTTCCGATTCGGGCCTGCCGGCCTTGATGTCCCCCCGGACACCTACTGCACGATGATGGTAGCGTCCACGGCGCCAGCCCGCAGCGTCGCGGCAAGCGCGGCATCGGCCTGCGCCACGGTGGGATAGGGACCGGTCTCCACGCCGTATAGCCGCCGGCCCTGGCCCGGAACGTCGATGACGTGGGCGTCCGGCATGCCGGAGAGCCTCGCCGCCTCCCGCGACGCGTCGTACCGGCGCCCGAAACTGCCCGAGCGGATGTAGAGCGCACCCGGTTCGGGCGGGACCGCCGTCAGCGTCACCGGCAACCGCAGCGGCGGCACGACATCGGCCGCGGGATTGGCGTTGGCCATGTCGGTCTGCCCGATGGCCGGTCCGCCCGACGCCGCCACACCTGGAGGTGGCGCAAGATTGCTGGCCTGGAACCCGCCGACCGGCGCGGACGCGATCTTGATGCCGGCGCCGAGGGACGCGGCCAGCGCCTCGCTCTGTTCCTGCTGAACCGCGACCCGCACCTCGGCGGCACCATCCCGGGGAATACCAAGCAGCTTCGCGGTGTAGGGGGTAACCTCCAGAATACGGCCGGGATCGGCCGGACCGCGATCGTTGATCCGCAGCAGAAGCTGTCGCCCGGTCTGCAGATCGGTCACCTGCACGATGCAAGGAAGCTGGAGAGTGGGGCTGGCGCCCGCCATAGCGTGGGGGTCGAAGGCTTCGCCGTCCGCGGTCGTGCCCGGCGCGTCATCGCCAAAGACCGAGGCGAGGCCGGTGCGGTCGTAGCCGAAATCCTCGCGCGGATAGTGCCAGACGCCGTCGGCCTCGTAGCCCTCGCCGATCACGTATTGCACGCTGGTCGAGACGCCGGCCGCAGGTTGCATGCAGCCTGCGAGAGCAAGGACGGCTACGCCCGCGAGGGTTGGTGCAACTTTCGCCCTCCTCAACCTGACCCGGCCCGGCCTCGCTTGGCCCAAGCTAGTTCGGTCCGGGATCATGCCGTGACGATATCGCCAAGCAGGCCCACTGACAGGGCGTAGAAGTCAGACGGGTTGTAGCGCCGGATCGCCCGGTAGTTCGGATAGACGAGGAAAGCCGCGCCACCGACGCCGTCCGGCTGGATGAGCCGCGCGGGCATGGAATAGGCGACCGCCGGATGGTTCGCCATCCGCCGCACGCCCATCCTGATCCATTGCGACAGCGGCTGAGCCTCATCCGGGTCGATGGCGGCGGCATCCACCCCGCTGCCCAAAAGCACCGCCTCGCCCCAGGGCTGGCCAGCGCGCCAGCCGGACTTCGAAAGATAGTTCGCGATGGAGGCGAGACTGTCGGGCACGCTCGTCCAGATGTTCGGCCGGCCGTTGCCGCTGAAGCTGACCGCGAGCTTGAGATAGACGCTCGGCATGAACTGCGGCTGGCCCATGGCGCCGGCGTAGCTGCCGGTCATGGCGTCGGGCGTCACAGCACCGCTGTCGATGATGTGGAGCGCGGAAATCAGTTCCGACTTGAAGTAACCCGGTCGATGGCTGCTCCAGCCGAGGGTCGCAAGCGCCTGCACCACGGAAAAGCCGCCGGTGTAGCTGCCGTAATTCGTCTCGAGACCCCAGATGCCCATGATGACGCCCGGATCGACGCCGAACTCCGTGCGGATGGCGGCGAGCAGGTTGCGGTCGGCGGCGAAATCCTGCCGGCCCGTGGCGATCCGCGGGGCGGACAGGCGGCTCGCCGAGTATTGCGCCCAGGTCTGGGTGAACTCAGGCTGGCGGTTGTCGAGGCGGATCACGTCCTGGTTCGGGCCCAGGCCATAAAGGGCGGCGCGGCGGGTCGCGTAGCTGACGCCGTGAGCGGCGGCGTCGCGATCGACCTGAGCCAGGAAGGCCTGGAAGCTGGCTGCCGCTTGGGCGGAGGCGGTGCCCACGAGGAGGGCGACCGGACCGGCGGGAATCGAGCGGATGAGGGTGCGGCGGCGCATGGCGGCTCTCTGCCAGACTAGGCACGGCGGAGCAAATTAAGCTTCGTGGCTCCACTGCACGGGCACCGGCCGGCTCGTCACGGTTTTGTGCCGCTTGAGGACGTTGAGTGAGCGTCTTCGCGGACCGATCTAGCCTGCTATGTCCCAGAACGCGCCGGCGCTCGACACCAAAACGGAATATAACGCCGCGAAAGCGAGTGGAAAGAGCGCGCGAAGCCGGCAGTTGAAACGCCTGCTCCGCATCGGTGGCGACCCCGCGGCCGCGGCCGCGGAAGCCAAACTCCACTACGTCAACGACGGCACGCCGGGCATCTCCCGGCATCCAACGTCCGATGAGAAAACCTTCACCTACCGCTTCCCCGACGGTCGGCGCGTGCGGGACGCGGCGACCCTCGACCGCATCCGCAAGCTGGCCATTCCTCCCGCCTATCGGGAGGTCTGGATCTGCCTCGACCCCGATGGGCATCTTCAGGCAACCGGCAAGGATGCGCGCGGACGTCGGCAGTATCGCTATCACCCGCGCTGGCGGGAGGTGCGGGACGAGGCAAAGTTCGGCCACATGATGGTTTTCGCCAAGGTTCTGCCCGAGATCAGGCGGCGCGTGGATGCCGACCTCGCGCTTCCGGGTCTGCCGCGCGAGAAGGTCCTGGCGGCCATCGTGCGGCTGCTCGAAACGACGCTCATGCGCGTCGGCAACGAGGAATACGCGCAGACCAACAAGAGCTTCGGCATCACCACCCTGCGTCACCGGCACGCGAAGGTGCGGGGCAAGTCGATCACCCTCGACTTTCGCGGCAAGCACGGCATCGACCATCACATCGACCTCGACGACGCCCGCCTTGCTCGCATTGTCGCGCGTTGCCAGCATCTGCCGGGGCAGGATCTGTTCCAGTTCCTGGATGGGGACGGCGAGCGGCGTTCCGTCGGCTCGTCCGACGTGAACCGCTACTTGCAGGAAGTCGCGGGCGCCGACGTGACCGCGAAGGACTTCCGCACCTGGGCGGGCACCAATCTCGCGGCGCTCGCGTTGCAGGAGCTGGCGGCGGCGACCGAACCTCTACCGCCCAAGAAAGGCGTGCTGCGCGCCGTCGAGGCCGTGTCGAAGATGCTGGGCAACACGCCGGCGATCTGCCGGAAGTGCTACATCCACCCGGCCATCTTCGAGGGCTACCTCGATGGCAGCCTGCTCGAGACGCTGAAGCGCCGGGCGAGCGAGGAACTGGCCCAAGGTGCGGGAACCCTCAAGCCCGAAGAGGCCGCCGTGACTGGGTTCCTCGCCCATCGGCTGACTCAGGCCGTCACTCATCCTGAGGCAGAGCCGCGAGCCAGCGATGTCGCTGACGGGAAGCGGCGCCCGAAACACGCGAGGCGGCGGCCGAAGGTCGCTCCACGCATCGAGCTTGCGGCTGGCCCGGAGCTGGCCGCGGGGGCGTAACAAACCGGCTCGCCCATGCAGTCGTGCCGGATCAACCGACAACCTCAACAGGAGACAGCACAATGGCGACGCACAAGGACACGCAGACGAAGCACGAGGCGGATCATGGCAAGCACGAAAGCCATGGCAAGCAGCAAGGCAAGGCCGCTGGCGAGAAAGGCGTGACGCAGGAGCAGGTAGGTTCGGGAAAGGACAAGGACCCGAACAACTTCGCGAATGATCACGAGAGGGCCGCGGCAGCCGGGCGCAAGGGCGGCCACAGCAGCCATAAGAACGACTGAACCTGTCGCACTGGCGCCTGACCGGACTGGTCAGGCGCCAGTGTCGCCCGTCAGTAATAGCCGTGGTGGCCGAAGAGCAGGATCAGGATCAGCACGACCAGCAGAAACACGCCGAGACCGCCCATACCGTAGCCGTAGTGAGGCCGCTCCCTATAATAACCACGTCTGTAGCCGTAGCCGCCGCCACCGAATACCAGGATGAGCAGGATGATGATGATCAGCAGGAACATGATGTTCTCCTGACGCGACCAGAACCGGCCTGCCGCGCCTGATATTGATGTTGCTCACTAAATGGCGAGGAGGCCCGTGAGCGGTAGGGGTCGAAGCGGAAAATCTTATGCGGGCCGTGGTTGGATCACGGAGCTTCCGCCAGCACGAACCGTCTGACCGGCGTCGGGTTCGTCGGGATCACCGAATAGGCGTCCTTGACCGCTTCCGTCATCGTGACACCTGCGAATTGCGGCATGGACCAGTGTCCGACCTTCTCCCACAGACGGTTGCCGCGCAGCACGAGACGGACCGAGGTCGGCGGCAGAAACAGCGCGGTCTCGCGCCGCTCCACCCGGAAGAGGCTGCTGGCGAGCATGCGACCCACCTGCCCCGGCGAATATGGCGTGCCATGCCCGAAGGGAGTACTCTCGAAGTAAGCCCACATGCCCCGCCGGTTGGGCGCGATCACCATCAGCCGCGCGTCGTCCTTCATCACGCGCCAGATCTCGCGCAACATTCGGCGCGCGTTCTCTGCCGTCTCCAACCCGTGGATCAGCAGGACGCGGTCGAAGACAGGACCTGCAAACGGCAATGCGTCCTCCTCCGCCATGCAGGTGAGGTTCGGTGCGCCGGCCGGCCAACGGGCGGCGCCGAGCTGTGCCGGCGTCAATGCCACCGCCAGCCGGGCAGACTCCCGCCAACCGCGCAGATAGGGGGGCGTGTAGCCCAGGCCCAGAACCGCAAGCCCCGACATGTCCGGCCAAAGCGTCGTCAGCCGCTCGCGGATCAGGCGGGCCGCCACGATCCCTTGCGCGGTCGAGTAGAAGTCGGCGGCGGCGTGAACATCGAGCACCATTGGGCGCAGTATACACCACGTCTTGACCGGTGCCTCTATGGCAGGCGCCCTGCTGCGGTCGGACGGCCGCGGGCGCCGGCAGGGTTGCGGTGGTGCTTACCGTGCCCACAGTTCAGTTGCAGGCCATCATCGCCGCCACCGCCGGGCATTCCCGCCCGTCGTCAGCAATGCTAGGAGACCGTCATGACCCTTTCCGCCCTGACCGTCCCGATGCTCTCCGACAACTATGCCTGGCTGCTGCGCGACGACGCGACTGGCGCCCTGGCCTTTGTCGATCCCGCCGACGCGGAGGCCGGCGCCGCCGCGGTGGATGCGATGGGCGGCAAGCTCGACCTCATCCTCCTCACCCACCACCACGACGACCACATCGCCGGCGCCGATGCCATGCGGAAACGCTACGGCGCCCGGATTGTCGGCGCGGCGGCGGACGCCCACCGGCTGCCGCGCCTCGATCAGTCGGTGACCGAGGGCGACACCGTGGCCTTCTCGACCTTCGAAGGCCGCGTCATCGACACCCCCGGCCATACCGTGGGCCACATCTCCTACTTCTTTCCCGACGGCCCCATCCTGTTCTGCGGCGACACGATGTTCAGCCTTGGCTGCGGGCGCATGTTCGAGGGCACGGCGGAGCAGTTCTTCGCAAGCTTCCGCAAGATCGCGGCGCTGCCGCCCGAGACCCTGATCTGTTGCGGGCATGAATACACGCAGTCGAACGCGCGGTTCGCGCTCTCCATCGATCCCGACAACGCCATGCTGAGGGCGAAGGCCGCCGAGGTCGACCGCATGCGCGCGGCCGGACAGCAGACGGTGCCGGTCCGGCTGGGCGACGAGTTGCCCGTGAACCCCTATCTGCTTGCCCGCGACGCACCGAGCTTCGGGCGCATCCGCTCCATGAAGGACAGCTTCAAAGGCTGACCGAGCGCGACCGGCCATCAACCAACCCATGGGGACGTCCATGAAGCTGTTCTACTCGCCGACGAGCCCCTTCGTGCGCAAGGTGGTCGCCTGCGCCATCACGCGCCGCCTCGACAGCCGGATCGAACTGATCCGCACGGATGCGCATGCCTCTCCGGCCGCGCTGCTCGCGACCAATCCGCTGTCGAAGGTTCCTGCCCTGCTGACCGAGGACGGCGTCGCGCTCTTCGACAGCCCGGTGATCTGCGAATATCTCGACAGTGTGGGCGATGAGCCGCCGCTTTTCCCGGATCATGGCGCCAACCGCTGGGCGGCTTTGCGCCTGCAGGCACTGGCCGACGGCATCATGGACGCCGCCGTCATGGCGCGGGGCGAGATCATGCGCCCCGAGGAAGCGGCGCGGCAGGCGAACATCGCCCGTCAGAAGGCGGCGGTCGGCCGCGCTCTGCAACTGCTGGAGGAGCACCCGCCGTCGGACGGGCTACCTGACATCGGCAGCATCAGCGTCGCCTGCGCCCTCGGATATCTCGACTTCCGCTTCGCGGACGACCGCTGGCGTGACGACCAGCCTCGCCTTGCCCATTGGTTCGAGGGGTTTGCTGCCTTGCCTGGCATCGCCCAGACAGCGCCTCCGGGCTGACGCCGGTGGACCTCCGGGATCCGTCGCTTGCTGCGGAGGCGGTCGTGGCCGCGCTCGACCTCGCGCCGCATCCCGAAGGTGGCTTCTACCGCGAGACCTTCCGGGACGGCGACCTCACCGAACGCGGCGCCGCGACAGCGATCCTATTCTTGCTGCCGCACGGGATCGTGAGCCATTGGCACCACATCGATGCTGTGGAGATTTGGCTTTGGCAGGCTGGTGCGCCGCTGATGCTGGAGATCGCGCCGCCGGATGGCGCGGCCGCCGGAACGACCCTCGGCCCGGGGATCGCGGCGGCCGAGCGCCTGCAGATGACGGTGCCAATGCACCACTGGCAGCGGGCATGGAGCCTCGGGAACTGGACGCTTGTCTCCTGCGTCGTGGCCCCCGCTTTTCTGTTCCGGGGATTTCTCATGGCGGCGCCTGAGTGGCAGCCTCCGAGCGCCTGAATCCTGCCCGAATGCCGGGCGATATGGGGATGGAGCGGGACGACAGAGACGCCCGCCCGGAGGCGGAGGCGATGGACAACCTCATGGCGGACGACGACGCCGTGGCTATCGCGCCCGAGAGCGCCGCCACAGGGCGTGACGCCACGGCCAGCGCGGAGCTTTCGATCGTCATTCCCTGCTACAAGGAGCGGCCGAACGTTCGCCCCATGGTGGACCGCATCGACGCGGCGCTTCCCGGCATCGCCTGGGAGATCATTTTCGTCGACGACAACAGCCCGGATGGCACAGCGGACGCCGCCCGGGCGATCGCCCGCCGCGACCCCCGCGTGCGCTGCATTCGCCGCATCGGGCGGCGCGGCCTGTCCTCCGCCGTGATCGAGGGCGCGCTATCGTCATCGGCCGATTTCATCGCCGTCATGGATGGCGACCTGCAGCACGATCAAACCGTGCTGCCAACGATGCTGGCGGAGTTGCGGGCCGACGCCGCCGATATCGCCATCGGCAGCCGCCATACACTCGGGGGTTCCGCCGACGGCCTTTCCTCCGCCATGCGCCATCGCATCTCCAATGCCGGCATCGGTATCGCGCAATCGGTGCTGCCGATGCGGGTATCGGACCCCATGAGCGGCTTCTTCATGATGCCACGCGCCCGCTTCGAGCGGATCGCGCCGCGCCTGTCCGGCCAAGGCTTCAAGATCCTGCTCGACATCATTCTGTCGGCGCCGGAGCGGCTGCGGGTGCTGGAAATCCCTTGCCGTTTCAATCGGCGCGAGGCCGGCGAAAGCAAGCTGGACGCGCTCGTGATGATCCAGTTCGCGGCCCTGCTGCTGGACAAGATGCTGCACGGCTACGTGCCGATGCGCTTCGTGGCGTTCGCGCTCGTCGGCGCGCTCGGTATCGTCGTGAACCTCGCCGCGCTCTGGCTCGGCCATCGGGCGGGGATGCATTTTTTTTCCGCCGAGATCATGGCGACGATCGTGTCCATGCTGTTCAACTTCCAGCTCAACAATCGTCTCACCTACCGCACCCATCGCCTGCGCGGAGCGCCGCTGGCGCGGGGGCTGGTGCTGTTCATGCTGGTCTGCAGCTTGGGCGCAGTGGCCAATGTCGGTGTGGCGACCGCGTTGTTCTCCCACAGCGCCCATAATGGGCTTGCGGCAGCGGCGGTGGGCGCGGCGATCGGCGTCGTCTGGAACTATGCCGTGTCTTCGACGCTCGTCTGGCGCACCCTCTAGCCGATAAGAATTCGCCTCTTTTCTTCAAAAAGAAGCGCTTGGCGATCTTGCTTGCTTGTTTTCCTGATGGCGTCTCTGCCTCGAAGGGGTAGCGCGGGCGCGGCTGCTGCGGCATAGGCTCGCAGTCGCATGCCACTGTTCTTCGCCCTTGCCATCGCCGGCCTGACGGCGCTTCGCCTGCTGGTCGCGGGGTTCACGCCAATCTCCCCCGACGAAGCCTATTACTGGGTGTGGTCGCAGGCGCCAGCAGCCGGCTACCTCGACCATCCCTTCATGGTGGCGCTCTGGATCCGCATCGGCACGACGCTGTTCGGAGACGGGGCACTTGGTATCCGGCTGCTGGCGCCGCTGGCGGCGGCGCTCGGCTCCGTCCTGATCCTGGATGCGGCACGGCGCCTCGGCGCGGGGCGCGGCTACGCGGCGGCGCTGCTGCTGAACGCCACGCTGCTGTTCGGCGCCGGCGGCATCCTGATGACACCCGACACGCCCCTGATCCTGTTCTGGATCCTGGCGCTCTGGGCGATGACGAGGATCGTCACCGGCGGCTCCGGCTGGTGGTGGATCGCGGCCGGTATCGCCGCCGGGCTGGCGCTCGACAGTAAATATACGGCGGCGCTCCTGCTCGCCGGGATCGGCCTTTGGCTGCTCCTGCTGCCAGCCGGGCGGCGCTGGCTGCTGCGCGACCTCCGGCCCTGGCTTGGGCTCGTGATCGCCGTCGCGCTGTTCCTGCCCGTCATCGTCTGGAACGCCGACCACCACTGGGCGAGCTTCGCGAAGCAGGGCGGCCGCAGCGAGGACTTCCACCCTGCCCGCGCGGCTCAGTTTCTCGGCGAACTCGTCTTCGGGCAACTCGGCCTCGCGACGCCGGTCATCTTCGTGCTCTGCGTCCTCGGCTTGATCCACGCCGCGCGCCGAACCATCGCTCAGCGCGACGCGGCGGCCGGGCTGCTGGTCGCGCTCGGCGTCTTCCCGGTGCTCATCTTCATCGAGCACGCGCTCGGGGATCGCGTTCAGGGCAACTGGCCCGAGATCATCTATCCGGCGGCCGTCATCGCGGCGGCCATGCTGCCCGTCACCGCGCGCTGGCTGAATGTCGCCCTTGCCGTCGGCTTCGTGATGACCCTGGTGATCTACGTGCAGGCGGTCGCGAGCCCCCTTCCGCTCGGCGGTCCCACCGACCCCACGGTGCGGGTGCTGGGCGGCTGGCCCGGCCTCGCAGAAGCGATCCAGACCGAGGCGCATCAGACCGACGCCGGCTTCGTCGCGGTCGACGAATACGGCGTCGGTTCCGAGTTGGCGCTGCGCTTGCCGAGGGCGCTTCCCGTCATCGCAGACGACCCGCGCTGGCTGCTCTTCAACCTGCCCCATGCCCAGGGCCTTCCGGCTCCCGGCGCCCACGGGCTTTTCCTCCGCACGACCCGTCGCCATACGCCGCCCGATGCGGCGCCATGGGCCAGCATGACCCTGCTCGGCGTGGTCCATCGGCAGCGTTCGGGGAAGACAGGTGAGAGCTACAGGGTTTACGCCGTCACGGTCGGACCCGCGGCGTCCGGCCTGCTCACCCATCTTCCATCCGGAGCCCAAAAGTGAACGAGACGCTGCCGGCCTTCCAGGACATCCTCGCAGCCCGGACCCGTACCGCGGGGAAGCTGCGCCACACGCCACTGCTGCGGAGCGCAGTGCTGGACCGCGCGGTAGGGGGCACGGTGCTGCTGAAGGCGGAGCCGCTGCAGCACACCGGCAGCTTCAAGCTCCGTGGCGCCATGAACGCGGTCCTGTCGCTGGTCGAGGCCGGCCATGCGGGCGGCGTCGTCGCCTTCTCTTCTGGCAACCATGCGCAAGCGACGGCTTACGCCGCCGCCGCTGCGGGCCGCGCCGCGACGATCTTCATGCCGGCCGACGCACCCGCCATCAAGACGCGGGCGACCAAATCCTGGGGCGCGACCGTCGTGCCCTTCGACCGGGTGCGGGACGACCGCGAGGCCTTGGCGAGTGCCGAGGCCACCCGCACCGGCGCCGCGCTCGTCCCGCCCTACGACGACGCGCGCATCATCGTGGGCCAGGGCACCTGCGGGCTTGAAATAGCGGAGGATGCGGCTGCGATGGGGCTGCGGCCCGACGCGTTGCTGGTCCCGGTGAGCGGCGGGGGTCTTGTCGCCGGCTGCGCGCTGGCGATGGAGGCGGAAGCGCCCGGCTGCGCGATCTGGGCGGTCGAGCCCGATGGGCGGGACGACATGCGCCGGTCGCTGATATCGGGCGAGCGGGAGACGAATGGGCACGGTGGCTCGGTGCTCTGCGACGGGCTGCTGTCGCCGAACCAGGGCGAGCTGACTTTCGCGATCAACCGCCCGCGCCTCGCTGGCGGCCTCGTGGTGACGGACGAGGCCGTGCTGCGGGCGATGGCCTTCGCCTTCCTGCATCTCAAGCTCGTGGTGGAACCGAGCGGCGCCGTCGGCCTCGCGGCGCTGCTGTCGGGCATTTTCGACGGCCGCGACCGGGTGACGGCCGTGGTGCTGAGCGGCGGCAACGTCGACCCGGAGACATTTCAGCGAGCGCTCGCCCTGGCTTGAGGCCACAGGCGGGCTTGAGGCCACAGGCGGGCTTGAGGCCACAGGCGGCCATAACGAAAGGCTGCCGTGCTCGGCGCCTCCCATGGGGCGGCGGAAGCTACTTCTCCAGATCCCGCCTCGGTGCGCCGTGGTCGCGCGGCTTGTGGAACTCCATCGGCGGCAGGCGGAAGATCTTCACCCGCGCCCACTCCCGCATGTACTGGAACATCGTGTAGAGCATCGGGATCACGAAGATGCCGAAGCAACTCGCGGCGATCATCCCGAAGAACACCGGCGTGCCCACCGACCGGCGGCTGATCTGCGCCGCGCCCGTCGCGATCACGAGCGGCACCAGCCCGAGGATGAAGGCGAAGGACGTCATCATAACCGCGCGGAACCGCAGCCGCGCGCCCGCCACCGCCGCCTCCCGGATCGGCACGCCCTGGTCGCGCTGCTCCTTCGAGAACTCGACGATCAGAATGCCGTTCTTGGCCGAGAGCGCGATGAGCGTCACGAGCCCGATCTGCGCGTAGAGGTTGAGCGGCAGATGCGTCACCAGCAGCCCGATGAAGGCGCCGAGACCCGCCAC
>JABBOH010000114.1 GCA_019351895.1 Pseudomonadota bacterium | reverse complement strand
GATCGTCAACAGCGCCAAAGAGGTTCTGGCCGGCGTTCTGCCGCATCGGGGCTGAAGTCATGCGTCTTGGCGAGATCATTACCGGCATTTCCGCCCGTTCCTACACGATCCCGACGGATACGCCGGAAGGCGATGGGACCTTCACCTGGGACAAAACGACGCTCGTGGTGGCCGAAGTCGCGGCTGGCCCCGAGGCCGGTGTCGGCTACACCTATGCCGACGCATCGGTCGCTCAACTCATCAACAAGACGCTCGCGCCTGTGGTGATCGGGCGGGACGCCTTGGATGTTCCGGGCGCATGGGATGCTATGCAGAGGCAAGTTCGGAATCTCGGTCGATCTGGCCTGGCTGCTTGTGGCATTTCAGCTGTTGATGTTGCGCTGTGGGATCTCAAGGCGAAAATCCTCCAGCTTCCGCTGGCGAGCCTGCTGGGGCGGGTGCGGGACAACGTGCCGATCTATGGCAGCGGTGGTTTTACCACTTACTCTGATGAGCAACTGCGCGATCAGCTATCCGGATGGGTTGAGCGCGACGGATGCCGCGCCGTGAAGATGAAGATTGGGGCTCGCCCCGTGCAGGATCCCAAGCGGCTGTCAGTGGCGAAAGCAGCGATTGGCAGCGCGGATCTCTTCGTAGACGCTAACGGAGCCTTTGGCCCGCGCGAGGCGCTGAACTATGGGCGGGCCTTTGCCGAAAGCGCGGATATCCGTTGGTTCGAGGAACCCGTCTCATCCGACGATCTGGGTGGCCTACGATTTGTACGCGACAACGTCCCGTCATCGGTCGCGATTGCCGCCGGCGAGTATGTCTATACCTTGGATGATGCGCGCCGGATGTTGTCGGCAGCCGCTGTGGATGTGCAACAGGCGGATGCTTCGCGATGCGGCGGGATCACCGGCTTCCTGAAGGTGAGCACATTGTGCGAGGCTCATCATGTCGACCTATCGGGGCATTGTGCGCCAGCGCTGCACCTGCACGCGGCCTGCGCCGCAACGCGATTCCGTCATCTCGAATGGTTCTACGACCATGTGCGGATCGAGCAGATGCTGTTCGAGGGTGCGCCGGCACCCGTAGATGGTGCCATTCGCCCCGACCTGACGCGGCCCGGCCTCGGGCTCACCTTCAAGCAACAAGACGCTGAACAATACGCTAACTAATCGAAGAGAGACTAACGCATGGGCACAAGCAAGCCGACTGGCGACACCGCGACCGCGATCGCTGTGCTGAGCGGCGCGACGGTACTAGGCGGGGTGGCGCTGGCGCTCCGGCAGCCTCGCGCACCGGCGAATGACACGCGGGCCTCGCTGCTCCCCTGGGTCGAGAGGTCGAAGGCGCCGGCCGTGCCGCCGCTGGACAGCAAGGCCACGGTCCGGGCGGCACGGCGGCTCAACCGCGCCGCGGGCACGATCGCGGCCTCTGTCCTCGTCGATAGTGCCATCGAGCATTATCGGGGTGCCTTCCACAACGAAGCGATGGTGACGCCGTTGATTTCAGCATCGCTTTCGTTGCTGGCAAGCGTACACGGAACGGCGGACGACCGTCGCGGCGCCCACGTCGCCCGTGATCTGGTCTATGCGGCCGCAGGTCTCACCGGGCTCGTCGGCACCGGGTTCCACATCTATAACATCAGCCGAAAGCCGGGCGGCTTCAGCTGGCAGAACCTGTTCTATTCTGCGCCGCTCGGTGCGCCCGCGGCGATTTCGCTGTCCGGCATGCTGGGCTTCCTTTCGGAGCGATTGCGGAACAACACGACCGATAGCCGACCGACGATCCTCGGCCGTCCTGCGGGGCGCGTGATTGGCCTGATGACGAGCCTCGGCTTGATGGGGACTGTCGGGGAGGCCGGCCTGCTGCATTTTCGCGGCGCCTATCACAACCCGGCGATGTACCTGCCCGTCACGATGCCGCCCATAGCGGCGGCACTGCTCGGTGCGAGTGCCCTGGGCGAGGCAGGGCGCCGCAAGCCGCTCACGCGCTGGTGGCTGCGCTTCACCGCCTTGCTGGGCTTCGTCGGCAGCGGCTTCCACATCATCGGGGTGGCCCGGAACATGGGCGGCTGGCGGAACTGGAAGCAGAACCTGCTCGACGGACCGCCTATTCCCGCGCCGCCGAGCTTCACCGGCCTTGCTCTCGCCGGACTGGCCGCACTGGGGCTGCTGGAGGACCATCCGGATGACTGATCAATATCCTGGCTATGACGTGCTGGCGAAGCGCCGCACACCATCCTGGAACGAGCAGACGCGACAGGCCATCAATGGCCGGCTGGCCATACCGCGCGAGCCACGGTTTCTCTCGCCGGATCTCTTCGCGGTCCTTGATGCCGCCTGCCGACGGATCATTCCGCAGCCGACGGAGCGGCCGCCCGTGCCGCTCGCGGCCTATATCGACGCCAAGCTCTTCAACAAACAGAGCGACGGCTACCGCTTGGCGCAGATGCCGGATCAGGGCGATACCTATCGGCGTGGTCTCGCCGGCCTGGATGAGGCGGCCCGAAGCCAGCACGGCCTCGGCTTCACGGCGATAGCGCCGGAGGCACAGGACGAGGTTCTGCGGCAGGCGCATGCGGGCAAGCTCACGGGCGGAGCCTGGCAGGGCATGCCGTCCAAGACCTTTTTCGAGCACCGCCTGCTGAACGACACCGTCACCGCCTATTACGGACACCCGACCGCCTGGAGCGAGATAGGCTTCGGCGGTCCGGCCAGCCCGCGTGGCTACGTCCGGATGGCGCTCAACCGTCGCGACCCCTGGGAAGCAGCGGAGGCGAAACCGGGCGAGGAGGCCCGCGCGCGGCGGGAGAATGATCATGTCTGATCCCTTGGCGGCACCGCGAGCAATCCAGGGTCGCGCGCCCGATGTCTTCCGTGAGGGCGGCTGGGTGGAGATGCGCGAGTTTTCCGAGTCCGAAGCGGTCGATTTTGTGGTCATCGGCACCGGCGCCGGCGGCGGCCCGTTGATCACGCGGCTCGCGGAGCAGGGCTTCTCGGTGGTCGGCTTCGACGCCGGCCCGTACTTCCGGCCGCTCGAGGATTTCGCCTCGGACGAGACCGCGCAGAACCAGCTCTACTGGCTCGACGAGCGGATTGTTGATGGCGAAAACCCCATCCGCATGGGGGGCAACAACAGCGGCAAGGCCGTGGGCGGCAGCACTGTCCATTTCGCCATGGTGTCGCTGCGCTTCAGGCCGGAGTGGTTCAAGTCGCGCAGCTTGCTCGGCTATGGCGCGGACTGGCCGCTCGATTGGCGCGAGATGTGGGACTACTATGGGAAGGCCGAGCGCGCTCTCAGCATATCGGGGCCGGTGACCTACCCATGGGGGCCGAAGCGGCCGCGCTACCCGTATCGGGCGCATGAGATGAATGGCGCGGCCGAGGTGCTGGCGCGGGGCGCCGAGGCCATGGGCTACAAGTGGAGCCCCACGCCGCTCGCGACCGTCTCCGCGCCGCGGGGAGACTCGCCGCCTTGTGTCTATCGTGGCTTCTGCCGTTTCGGTTGCTCGACCAACGCCAAGCAGAGCCAACTCGTCGCCTTCATCCCGCGCGCCTTGGCCGCCGGAGCGGAAATCCGCGATCTCGCGATGGTCGGCAGGATCGAAACGGGTGCCGACGGACGTGCGACCGGCGTGCACTACTTTCGGGAAGGCCGCTGGCGTTTCCAGCGCGCCCGCAACGTCGTTGTCGCCGGCTATGCGATCGAGACGCCGCGGCTGTTGCTGAACTCTGCCAACGACCGCTATCCGGACGGCCTCGCCAACAGCTCCGGGCTCGTGGGCCGTAACCTGATGACCCAGTCCAACCAAGCGGTCTACGGCTCCATGAAGGACGAGGTGCGGTGGAACAAGGGACCGCCGTCGCTCTCCATCACCGAGCACTGGAACTACGACGACCGCAAGGACTTCTTCGGCGGCTATTGCTGGATGGCGCAAGGCCCTCTGCCGATCGAGTGGGTGACGGTACTGACTGGTTCGCTCGGGCTATGGGGCGAGCAACTGCGCGAGCGGATGAAGAACTACAACCATCAGGTCGGCGTGAAGATGGTAGGTGAGATGCTGCCCAACGAAAACAACCGTGTCACGCTGGCTGATGAGACGGATCAATACGGGCTGCGGATTCCGCGCATCACCTACAGCTGGGGCGATAACGACAAGGCGCTCGTCGCACATGCCCTCGACAAGATGCAGACGAGCATGGAACTGGCGGGCGTCCGCGACACTTTCCAGCAGGTGGATGACACAAATCACCTTGCGGGAACGGCTCGCATGGGAAGCGACCCGCGCAGCAGCGTCGTTAATGCCGATTGCCGGAGTTGGGACATCCCGAACCTATGGGTGTGCGACGGCTCCATCTTCCCGACGACGGGTGGGGTGAACCCGTCGCTCACCATCAGTGCCATCGCGCTGCGTACCGCGGACCGCATCAAGGCGCTCGCTGATCGCGGCGAGCTTTGAAGCAGCTATCTTATCAAGCGGTCGTGGCAACGGAAGGCTGCAATATGCTATCCCAAATGACCAGGTCAGCCCAGGTAATAGATCGACTCCGACGTCCTACGATTTATGAATGCAGATACACTCAATCGCGCTGCTATTCTGCTAAGGGCGGTAGCGCACATGTTCGCGGGCTGCTCGAGAAAGGCAAGCACCTTAGCGCAGACCGGTCGCGGCATACACATGCTGCCATTACTGTAAGATTAGGCTGTGCTGACGATAGCAGGCACCTTTTTCTGTCAGGCTGCGCAGCCTTTTCAAGAGACTTCATGGTCGGCCGGCGGCTCGGGGCCAGTGCTGAGGGGCATGAATTTTTCGTCGTCGGCGCCGTTATGCCTTTCGGCCTGCTGCAGCACGTTTCCGACAAGCGCCGCGTGCACCCCGGACAGGTCGTGCTCGATGCCATCTGCCCCTCCCGTCACGCACGTGCAGAACGTCTCCTCGACGGCGGCGGAGGCCAGTGATCTGAGCGGCGCTCAACCTGCTGTGTACGCAGGCGCAGCGTGCGGTCGATGGCGGCTTCGATCCGCTCATTGCTCACTGCGTCGATCATTTCGTTCGCCATCAGG
>JABBOH010000113.1 GCA_019351895.1 Pseudomonadota bacterium | reverse complement strand
CACGGCTGATCACCTTCGCATGCAGGTGGTAGATCGCCATGCGCCCAGACTACCACCGCCAAGCCGCGCACGTCACGCAGTGACGTATAAGCGCGCACTCACAGATTAAAGAGCCTCTGTTTTTTGCGATGCCTGGCCGAGTGACGCGTTTCGCAGAAGCGGATAACTTAACGCAACAGGCCGGAGAATAGGAGGCATAATGCGCAAGCCACGGGATATCGATGCGGAACTTCGGGCGCTTCAGGAACGAGCTCGCGAACTCAAAACCAAGAGAACCACCCAATTGGGTGATCTGGTCGCGGCAACCGGGGCAGATACGCTGCCCCTGGAGGCTCTCGCCGGAGTTCTGCTCGCCGCAGTCGAGCAGGCGAAGGAAAAACCCGAGGCGGTCGCGAGGTGGACCGAACGGGGACAGACGTTCTTTCGGGCCAACTCTGGCACCGGAGCAAAGGCAGGCGCTCAAGGAAAGAGGGCTTCCGGAAGGAAAAGCAGCCCTGATCCCGAGACCCCGCTCGCCAATGCTCCAGACCATCCGGGACCTGGATCGGCAGCTCCGAAAGACGGCAGCTCTCTCCTCTAGGCTCCTTGCACGCAAGGCCCGCACCGACATGCGCGATTGGGCAAAGGCAAGGCGCGAACGGACACGCCATCTCATCGAGCTCGGCGGCCTCGTGCAAAAGGCGGGATTGGTTGAACTCGTCGACGACGACCGCGCGACCCTCCTCGGCGCCTTTCTCGAGATCGCCGATCATCTCCGCCATGGAAAGGAAGGCGACGAACGAACGCCGAAGCAACTCGCAGCTGCATGGCGTCGGCGCGGCCTCCGAGCCTTCGACGCCGATAAAGAAGCAGCCGGACCCGGCGGTGAGGAACAGGGCCAAGCAAAGCATGGCGCACGGGATTGATGCATCGCGATCCGGAGCGCGCTATACTGGCCTTCGTCCCCTGAGCCGCCGCCGTCGCGCCGATGCGGATCAGAAAAAGCAGCGCGTGTTCACGCTCTCCACCGCATCCCTAAACCCACAGCAACAACCCGTGGTCACGCCACCTGATAGGCGTGCACACGGCACGGCGACCTGCGTGTTCACGGTCTGAAGGCTCTCCTATGGAAGTGCTCGAACTCGATCCGCCGCAGCTGGGCGTGGCCGAAGCTGGCATCTTCGTCGCCGATGATGACGGCACGACGATCCTGGCCGGCCCCTTCCAGCATGAGACCGAAGCGCTTGCCTGGATCGAGAAAACCCGTGCTCCGCGATGCGCCGGAATCAGTCTTCGTCCTGCACGCGTGACGGAGGTCGATGCTCTGACCAAGCTCTGCCTCCGCTCGAAAGCTGTCTAGGGTTACAGCGACGACTTTATGCGCGCCTGTCGTAACGAGCTATCCTTGACGCCGGACGATATCCGCGCCTCCCACGTTCAGGTGGCGGCATCAAAGGATCAGATCCTCGGCGTCGCCCAGCTTGATAAGCTGTTCCGCATCAAACGGTGGCTTTGTGCGCTCGATTTCACGGTCGAAACATGGCGCATTGTGCCATCGTTCCGTGTATTGCAGCTACATGGCCATTCAACGTACGAGCCTCAACGTCTCTCTGACCCCAACGCTTGAGCAGTTCATCTCCGAGCGGGTCTCGTCGGGTCGCTACCAGACGGCGAGCGAAGTCGTACGCGCTGGTCTTCGCCTTTTGGAGCAAACCGAAGCAGCGCATGCCCGAGCAACGGCGGAGACCCCACGCTCGCGGAGTGCGACGGAGCGTGCGTAGATGAACCAATGTGCTGGTCCTGCAGTCCTGAACGGCGGGGGCACGCTAAGCGCTGCTCCGGTCGGAGAGGTGATCCCTCTCCGCACGGCGACCGGCAAAGCGGCCCCATCCCTGCGCCTGGAGTTGCGTGCGGCGACCCAAGACGTTCACGACCGTCTTCACCACCATGCCGGGTTCGCGGCCGTCCAGGACGCAACCATCGGCCTGGCGGACTACCAGGATCTCATCGCCCGCCTTTATGGGTTCTACGTGCCATTCGAGGCCGCCATGGCCATCGAGCCCGAACGGAGCACTTGGCTTGCGTGCGACCTGGCGGCGTTGGGCCACAAGCGGCCGCTCCACGCCGTGCCGATATGCCGGCATGTCCCATGCCTGAACAGCACGTATCTGAGGCTGGGCGCGCTGTATGTTGCCGAGGGGTCGGCCCTGGGCGGGCGTGAGCTGGCGCGCGGCCTCGACCCGCTCCTCGGAAAGGACGTGACGCAGGGGCGGCAGTTCTTCATCGGCCGCGGCGCCATTACAGGCGAGAGCTGGAGGAGCTACCTGGCGCAGGTGTCAGCAGCCTCACCCGAGCCCTCCGCACATGCGGAGATTGTCAGAGGCGCGACCAGGACGTTCGCCGCGTTCGAAAACTGGCTGAACGGATGGAGCACCTCGCCGCATGTCTGACCTCGGCATTCCGATAGCGTCCGTTGACGTCAGGAATTGCGACCGGGAGCCGATCCACATCCCGGGCGCGATCCTGCCGCACGGCGCCATGCTGGTGCTGGATGCCGACACGCTGGAGGTGCTGCAGGCCGCAGGCGACACGTCCCGCCTGCTGGGCGTGCCCCTCGGGGAGCTGCTCGGGCAGTCCGTGGCGACGCTGTTCCGCCCCGACCAGATCGAGAACCTGCGCGGGCTGGCGGCCGCCCTTGCCCTCGTGAAGCCGCGCCATCTGCTCGATCCGCAGTTGCGCGTGATCGCCGGCCAGCCACTCGACGCGAGCCTGCACCGCAGCGCCGGGTCACTCGTCCTGGAGTTTGAGGCCGCCGATCCCAGCGACCGCTTCGCGGCCGATCCGCTCGCCGGCGTGCAGGAGATGGTTCGCGGGTTCGACGAGTCGCCCTCGTTCCAGGCTCTTTGCAACCTTGCCGCCGGACGGGTGCGCGACGTCGCCCGCTACGACCGCGTGCTGGTTTACAAGTTCATGCAGGATGGCTCGGGCTGGGTCATCGCCGAAAGTCGGGAGCCGCATCTCGAACCTTTCCTCGACCTCCACTATCCGGCCGCTGACATTCCCCAGCAGGCCCGGGCCCTCTACGTGAAGAACTGGCTGCGGCTGATCACCCAGGTGGTGTACGACGCCGCGCCCCTGACGCCGGCCACCCATCCGCGCACCGGAGAGCCGCTCGACATGAGCCAGGCAATCCTCCGCGACGTGTCGCCCATCCACCGCGAATACCTCCGAAACATGGGTATCGATGCCTCCATGTCCATCTCGATCATCTGCGGCGGCAAGCTCTGGGGCCTCATCGCCTGCCACCATTACAGCCCACGCATCCTGCCGCGGCACTTGCGCGCGATCTGCGAGCTGTTTGGATCCATGTTCTCCCTCCAGCTTGAGGCGCGCGAGAAGGGGGAGCAGTTCGACGAGCGGCTGGCGAGCCGCATGGTGCTCCAGAACCTCATGCTCAACCTAGCGAGCGCGGACGACTACGCGGCCGGGTTGACGAAGGAGTCGCCCAACCTGCTCGACTACATCCACGGAGGCTCGCCGTCCGCCGACGGAACGCTGCAGGGGGGGGTCGCGGTCAGCATCAAGGGTCAGCTGACCTTCCTGGGAACCACGCCCAGCCAGGAGCAGATTATCGCCCTCGTGGAGTGGCTGAACATCCACGTCCCGAAGAGCAACGGCGTGTTCGCGACCGACAGGTTGGGCGAGATGTGGCCGCCCGCCGTGGTCTTCGCCGACGTCGCCTCGGGCGTGCTCGTCATCTCGGTGTCCGATGAACTGTCGGACTTCATCATCTGGTTCCGGCCGGAACTCATCGGGACATCCAGCTGGGCGGGCGAGCCGACGAAGCTGGTGGCGAGCGGCCCGGACGGCGACCGGCTCAGTCCGCGCAAATCCTTCGAGGTGTGGCAGGAGACGGTCCGTGGACGGTGCCTGCCTTGGGCGCCAGCCGATCTCGATGCGGCATTCGACCTGCGGGTTTCGCTACTCCACGTGGTGCTGCGCCGGATCGACACGGCGGCGCAAGAACGCAAGCGGGCGGCCGAGCGCGACAAACTGCTGATGGCTGAACTCGACCACCGCGTGAAGAACACGATCGCCAACATCCAGGCCCTCGTCATGCATACAAGCAGCAACGCGATCACGTTGACGGACTTCGTGAAAGGACTGGAAGGCCGCATCCAGGCGATGGCCAAGGCCCATAACCTGCTGTCCCAGAGCCGCTGGAAGGGTGTTTCAATCAATAACTTGCTGCGTGAGGAGCTTGATTTCCATGCCAATGGAAATGCCGCGATCACCTTGGACGGCATCGACATGCAGCTGACGCCGAAGTCGGCCCTCTCGCTGTCGCTTGCGATCCATGAGCTGGCGACCAACGCGGCGAAGTACGGCGCGCTCACCGCACCCGGCGGGCGAGTGGCCGTAGGTTGGCGACCGGCCACCGACGGCGGCATGGAATTGTCCTGGACCGAGACCGGCGGCCCGCTCGTGAAGCAGCCCAAGCGCCGTGGCTTCGGCTCGACGCTTATTGAACGCGCACTGTCGATGGAGACCGGAGGTAGTGCAATCGTGCACTATTTGCGGACCGGGGTCGTGTGCGAAATCTTTCTACCCGCGGCGGCAATTACTTACTCAGATGTAGATGCACAAGCCGGCGCAGATTTGCAAAAGGAAGTTCCACCGATGGCAGCTGTGCCAAATGCGGAACCTTCGGAGGCCTTTAGGATACTTGTGGTTGAGGACTCGTTTCTTATCAGCGAGCTGTTGGTACAGGTGCTCGATCTCCTTGGCTGGGTGGCTGTCGGACCGGCGACGCGCAGGAGCAAGGCGCTTGAGCTGGCACAGTCAGAGATGTTCGACGCGGCCATGCTCGACATCGATCTTGACGGCGAGACGTCCTGGGACGTGGCCTTGGTGCTCAGGGCGCGCGGCATCCCGTTCGTGTTCACCACCGGATATAACGTGTCGCATGTGCTGCCAGATTATCTCGCCGGAAGTGCTGTCATGATCAAGCCCTACAATCCCACGGATATCGAACGACGGCTCCGCGAGGTGATCACGGCCAAAAGACTTAGCTTAGGGCCTGAGCCTGGACAACCGAATCGGACGAAAAGACTCGGTGGCTGAGCA
>JABBOH010000112.1 GCA_019351895.1 Pseudomonadota bacterium | reverse complement strand
AGACCGCCACGCATCGCGCGTCCTCGGGGTCTTGCGGACCGAGCGCGCTGCAACGACGCAGCTCGGCCGAGAGGTCATCCTGTGCAGGGTTGGGGATTGTCGCAGGCGTAAGGGCGACGGGCGTCGCGGGACGTCGATCGATCGCGAAGAGGTGAGCAGGATCACGCTTTCCGATGGGCTTGTGATCGCAGCATTTGATGGGCTTCCCAGTTCCGCTTCCCGTTTGCCGTAGGGTGTTTGGGAACCGGAAGTGGGAAGTGGTCGAGATGGCGGGGTGTGATCGCGTTGCGGTGGTCGCTATATTGAGATCTGCCTTGGCGCGGCCGCCGCGTGGGTTCGGCGCTTGGCGCTTGGCGCTCGGCGTTCAGGGTGCGGCGAGATGGTATCCGTCGGCGGATTTGACGATGGTTCCGTTGGCGATCATGGCGGCGAGGCGTTCGTAGAGAGTGGTGGCACGAACGCGGCAGGAAGCGCGCAGGTCGGAGAATGGCCGTGGCTGGCTGGCGTCGGCGAGAACCGCAGTGATGCGCTGATCGACGGCCTCGTGCCGGGCGGAGTGTTTGGGTTGTGGGTTCGCCTGGACAGGCCGCAGGGCGAGGGCGTCATTGCGCTGGGTGAGTTCGAGGGTGATGCTGGCGATGGCTGCGGCGGCGCGATGCTCGACGGAGAGCGCGATGCGATCGTCGCTGTCGCGGCGGAGATAGAGATTGGAATCGCCCCAGGCGTGGAATTCGGACGATCCGCGCAGAGCCTGACCGGCGCGGACGGTTCCGGCGCCCTTCCTGGCGTGGTGGACGACGGCGATGGCTGTTGCGTGACGTCGTTGCAGTTCGCGCAGGAAGGCGAGCAGCGGGGCGACTTCGCCGCTGACATTCTCATCAATGCGATGCAGGCGCACGAACGGATCGAGGATCAGGAGCCTCGGCTTGAGGGTGGCGACGGTTTCCTCGAGACGCGCGCGGTCGGCCTCGAGATCGAGGCGCAGGCTGGGCGCGGTGATCACCTGGACGTCGAGCGCGGCGAGAGCGGTGCCGGCGGCGGCACAGATGCCGTCGAGGCGTTGGCGGACGACGTGCAGCGCGTCTTCGGCGGGATAGAGCAGGACCCGACCGGGCCGCGCGACCGCGAAGCGGCGCAGGCAGGGGGTCCCGGCGGCGACGGCGACCGCCAGATCGAGGGCGAGGAAGGATTTGCAGCACTTGGGCTCGCCACCGATGATCCCGACGGCATCCTCGGACCACAGCTGATCGACCAGCCAGCGCCGCTGCTCGGAAGCCTCGGCGAGACGCCAGGCCGGCTGGACCGGAAGCTGCGTCATCGGCGGCGGCGGATCGCCGCCTTGGCCTCGCCGGCAGCGGGCACGGCGCTGACCTCGAAGAACAGCGTCTCGTCGATCTGACGGGCCTCGCGCTGGGCCGCGGCCTCGAGCAACTCGGCCGCCATGATCATCAGGGCGCGCGGATTACCCTGCGCATGATCGCAGATGGCCGCGATGACTTCCGCAGTCATCAGGGTGGGGGCGCCGGCCTGCCGCAGGGCGTGGCTGAGGCAGGCTTGCAGGTCCTGGGGCGATGCGCGTTCGATCGGCAGGCGCACCCGCACGCGGCTGGCGAGCGGGAGGAATTCATCGGAGCGCAGGCGCTCGGCGAGCCGTCCATCGCCGGCGAGTACCACGGTCAGCAGGATGTTCGAGTCCAGATCGGTGGAGGCCAACAGACGCAGTTCGGCCAGCACCGCAGTCTGCATCTCCTGCGCCTCGTCGATCACCAGCACGGGCCTGCGCAGGGTGCTCTGGATATGCGCCTGCCAGCGCTGGCGTAGGATCTTCGCGCCGGCGAAGCGATTATGCGGGCGCAATTCGACCCCGAAGAGTTCGCCCATCTCGCGGTAGAAGTCGGCGATGTTGGCCTGTGGTCGGCTGATCACGCCGACGCTGACGTCGCGCTGTGTGGCCAGCGACGCCGCCAGGATGCGCAAGGTGGCGGATTTGCCGCAACCCGGCGCGCCGGTGACGAGGGCGAAGCCGCCGTCGCCGGCGAGTTGCTGGACGCGCCAGCAGAACGATTCCAGGCGCGGGGTGACGTGCAGCGCCTCGGTTGGTACGTTGTGCGTGAACGGGTTCCATTTGAGGCCGTAGAGCGCGAGCATCTTGTTGTTCACGCGTCGTCTCCTTCGTCCTTGGGCAGGTAAGCGGGAGGCAACCCGGTAGCGGACTGCCGGTCGATCATTCGCTCCAGGAGCGGTCCGATGCCGCGCGCCGGCGCGGGCGATGGTGGTGTGGCCGGTGGTGGCGATGGCTTGCCCGGCTCGGTCGCGATTGGCTGTAGGCTGCGGCGCAGGCCGGAGGCGTTGGCCGCCTTGTCCTGCGGGAACAGCCGGCCGAGCACCGTGCCGGTCTGCGGATCGACGAGATGGACCTGGGTGAGATCCCAGGCGGCGAAGCGGACCTCCAGCAGGGAGATATGCCGATACTGGTTGGGCACTTCGAAGCGACGGCCTTCGATGACCGCAGTGCCGTCACTCTTGCGCAAGGTCCGCCGTTCGCTGCGGGTGAAGGCCAGCCGCAGCGCGGCGGCATCCGGGCAGGGGCGTGTCACGGCGGGGCCGGCGAGGAAGCGGGCGAGCGGTGTGTCGTCGATCTCGCTGTGCCGCTTGCGGTTGTAATCCTGCTCCACCCAGGCCTGGGTCGCCTCGTTGAGCCGGGCCAGGGTAAGATCGTCGACGCCCTCGAGCATGGCCATCAATCGGCCTTCGACCGATGCCCAGAGGACTTCCTGCTTGCCGTTGGCATAGGGGGAATAAGGCAGAGTGGTCTGATGAAGGATGCCGAGCCTGGCGAGACCTTCGGTGATCTCGGTCGCCGTCATGGCTGCGCCGTTGTCGCTCATGGCGGCACGCGGAAGACCCCGCTTTTGCATCGCCTGTGACAGACCATGTGCGATATTTTCGGCATTCTCGGCCCAGTACCATTGGAGATGGCAGGCCAGCCGCGAATGGTCATCGAGCACGCCGAACAGCACCGGTGTTCGCCATTCGCCGCGCGGCGTCAGAACTCTTCTGGAGCCGTTATGACAATCCCAATGCCAGAGCCCGCCGGAGTATTCGGATTCGTAGCTACGCACCTCGCGTGCCTCGAGCCGTGCCGCCGCCGTCAGCGCGCCTTCGGTCTGACGCGTCGTCATCGGTCGCCGCTTGGTCAGGCCGCGCGCGGCGAGGAATCGTCGAACCGTTGCGTAAGACGGCACCGGCCGTAATTCCGGTCGCGCCTCGGCCATGGCTGCCAAATTGTCGCGGTGCAGCTGGGCCCCCCAGCTTTTGTGGGCGGCGTACTGCGCCAGCAGCGCCTCGCGCAACGCCGGCGTCATCGATGCCTGCGCGCCGGCATCCCCCCGCCGCTTGCGGCGCAGCACACCGACCGGATCATGTTGCTCGCCGCGGGCTCGGTAGAGCCATCGTTCAAGAGTAGAAACACCAAAGCGCACCGGTGCGCCGGTGCTTGGGTGGCGCCATTCGCGCGCGGCCAGTTGCACCAGCGCCGCGTGCAACGCGCCCTTCGCCGGCGGCGCCGCCAGAAGCGCGCCGATAATCGAGAAGCGCAGCCGCGCCCAACGCTCATGCACCCGCGATCCGCCTCGTTCCGTCACGTTCGCCCTCCGAAAAATGAGTGAGACGACGGTAGGCGACCTCACCGCAGGGCGGCGACGCGCATCCTCTGCGGATCGGAGGCGCCCGTCAGAAAGCGCGCATCGCCGATGCACCGCCGGTCAGCGGCCCGAGGAAGCGCAGCAAGGCGACGAGCTGCTCGCGCATGTCGCCGGCAAACCGCTCGAGCAGCGAGACCGGCAGCGCAGCAATGTCGATCGGCGGCACGACGGCCGCCATCGCGACCGGCGCGAAGGGGCTATCGGTGAAGGTGGAACGCCACCAGACGCGCCAGCGCGCCAGTGTCCGCCGATCAAGTCCCGGCACGACCGACAGGCGTGCCAGGCGGGAGGGGGTGGTGCCGAGCATCAGCGCCGAGAGCAGCGTCACCACAGTGGCGAGGTAGACGCGCCGGCCCAAAAAGCGCAGCGACGGCGGGGTGGCACGCGTGCGGCAGCCATCCACCGCGCAGCAGAAGCTGAAGCGCTCGGCATGCTCCCGGCCGAGCCCGGCCGGACCGCCACGCGGCTTGCGGGCATACGACCCGGAATGCAGCGCGCCACCGCAAAGCCGGCACCGTGCTGCCCGGGCGGAGGCCGCAATATCACGGTCGAAGGCGAGAAGCTGCTCATGGAACCTGGCGTCGGCCAGCACGGCTTGGTACACTGGAGGCATCCTTTGAACTGAAGTTGGCGAGATGGCCAAAATCGGACGGAATGATCCCTGCGCCTGCGGCAGCGGCAAGAAATACAAGAAGTGCTGCATGGCCCGTGACGAGGCCGCCGCCCTTGCCGCACGTCCCGCTCAGGCGGCTGCGGCGCCGGCGCGCCAGCCGTCCTTGGCAAACTATTTCCAGGAACACGACGAACTCGACGAATTGACCGAGGCGTCCAACGCCGTGGTCGACATGGTTCACGCCGGCCATCTCGATGCCGCCGAGCAGGCCGCCCAGGACCTGCTCGCCCGCTTCCCCGATGTCCATGACGGCTACGACCGCCTCGGCATGGTCTGCGAAGCCCGCGGCGATCATCGCCAGGCCGCCGACTACTACCGCCGCGCCATCACCGTCATCCGCGACCACCCAGACAACTATGATCCCGGGTTCGAAGCCGTCTTCCAAAAGCTCGTCGACCGGCTGGAAGCGCAGGCGAACGCCGCCGACGGCTGAGCCTGCCGGCCCGCCCACCGCTCCAGCCTCGCCGGGTGCTCGGCGGAGGGTCAAGGCATCCACGCCTACGGCGCGCAGCCTCCTTGACCCCGCCTGCGCTCCCGGCGGTCACATCCGCAGGTCGGCGCCGAGGAATGCCCCTTCAGTCTCACCAAGGAATACCTCCGAGAAGACACGTTGGGCACGTTCGGTGAGGGGACCGTGCGCTGACCCATCAAATTCCGTGATCAAAAACCACCCCAAACCCGTCGCTTTGCGTGCTCAGGCTCAAAGAGGCTCGCGATGATGACCGCGACC
>JABBOH010000111.1 GCA_019351895.1 Pseudomonadota bacterium | reverse complement strand
ATCCTCCGCCAACGCATTTGAAGGTGTCTATCCTTCACCGCATTGCGGGATAAGCGTCACCGTAGATCCAGCCACATGTAATGTAACAGCTGCGTTATCAATGGCTCCTTGATGGTCACATCGGGCGTATTTTATGTACCACGTTCGTATCGGCCTGCCGTCCGGCGCCGCGAAGCAAGATTGAGCGGCCGTCGGCTTCCAGACACCTCGGCGGCTCGTTCCCAGAGGAAATCGCCGGTAAATCCGATATGTTCCCAGCACAACGGCGAGGTGTGGGCCAGCAAATCATCCGGCACGGCCGCGCCCGTAGTTCGCAAATGGTTAATGGCGTCGGCCATATAGGTTGAGTTCCAGTAGACGATTGCAGCGATCACGAGGTTGAGGCCGGATGCCCGAAATTGTTGTGCCTCGAAACCCCGCTCAGCGATGCGGCCCTGCCTGAACGTGCAGATGATCTGGGCCAGGACGTGGCGTTGCTCGCTTTTGTTGAGCCCGGCGTGGCAGCGACGCCGCAGGTCTGGGCTTTCCAGCCAGTCCAACATGAACAGGGTCCGCTCGATACGGCCGATTTCCTGAAGTGCCAGGTCGAGCTGGTTCTGTCGCTGGTAAGCGGCAAGTTTCCTGAGCATGGTTGATGGCGCGACGGTTCCCGACTTCAGGGAAGCGACTAGGCGAATGATTTCCGCCCAATGCTCGCGAATCACGTCCGTCCTGATCCGCCGCCCCAGCAATGGCTGGAGATCCTTGTAGGCCGCCACAGGTTCGATGCTGCCCAGCTTGCGATCGGGGAAATCACGCAGCCGCGGGCAGAAGCGAATCCCGAGCATGGCGCACAGAGCAAAGACGTGATCCGAGGCACCGCCCGTATCGACGTAGTGAGTATCGATCTTGAGGTTAGTGCCATGGTGCAGCAACCCGTCGAGCACATACGGCGCTTCGTGGCTGGTCGCCGACATGACCCGCACATTATAAGGCGCGTGCTGGTCGGAGACATGGGTGTAGAAACCGAGGCCAGGATCAGCACCATAACGGGCGTTGATGTCGCCGGCGGTCTCGCCCCGTTTGCCGGATCGGAAGAACTGGCCGTCCGATGACGACGTTGTGCCGGCACCCCACAACGCAGCGACTGCCAGTCCATGGTGCGCATCGATGATCCGGCCGAGCGCCGCCCTGTAGGTTTCGGGGCGGATGTAGGCATCGGCGACCCAGATCAACTGGTCACGGGTCACGCCCTGGCTGGCGGCCGCCATTCGTGTCAGGCCAAGATTGGTCGCATCGGCCAGGATAGCGGCAAGCAGGGCACTCTCGTTGTCGCAATGCTCGCCGGTGCGCAGATTGGTGAACGCCGCGGCGAAGCTCGTCTGCCGGTTCACCTCGTGGAGTATTTCGGTGATCCGGGCGTAGGGGAGCAAGCCCGTGATCTGGCTGGCCAGAGCATCGGCGGCCGATGGAGTGAGCGCCTTTACGGGGGAGATATGAAGGCGATCATCGCGCCATTCGATGCCATCGAGATCACCGCGTGTCAGACGACGGGCAAAGCGCTTGAGCCGCTGATCAAGGTCTCGGTCACGCGCGGCGAGCCAGATGTCGGCCGTCGCCGGCAGACCCAACTCCGCGGCAATCGGCGGCACGGCATCCGGCGCGATCAGGTAACTGTCGAACCGGCGATAGTTCGATGACCGTTCGACCCACACATCCCCGGATTGGAGCTTGCCGCGGAGCGTGGCGAACACGGCGGTCTCATAGAGCCGCCGGTTTGGCCGATCGCCATCCTGCACCAGCTTGGTCCATTCCTTGCGGAATGGCATGGGCGCATCCGCCGGGATGTGACGCTGACCAGTTTCGTTGAGGTCCTTGAGCAACTGGATGGCCGCAAGCAAAGGGCTGTTGGATCGTGCCGTTCTGAACGCCAAGGCTTCCATAATGTCGGGCGCGAATTTGCGCAGCGTCGCGTAACGATCTGATGCCCTGATCAGCGGATCTTCCTCGGTGAATTCGGCGAATGCCCGTACTTCGCCACGCACGCGCTGCAACTTCGTCCAGCCGACGGTCTCATCGACAACCGAGAAGCCGTCCCGACCGCCTTCATGAGCAGTCGCGAGCGCCTCGATCGTGCCGGCGAACAGGTGCATCAGCCGACCGATATCCTTGGCGCTGGCGACATAGTGCCGCTCTTTGGCCTTCCTGGCGCGGGCGAACATGCCGCCGATCAGTTTGTCGGACATGTCGAGCACACCATCGATCAGGCGCGATTCGAGATCGATGAGCAGCGCCACCATGATCGCGCGGCGCCGGTGCGTCGCGTAGCGGGCAACCTGGTGAGCATCGGTAATCCGTCCCTCGCGAACCAGTTGGCGGAAGCGATCTTCGTGAACCTGCCCGGCCGCGTCCGGCGATATCGCGAAGCCGCGCACCATGCGCAATCGCTCGACCAGAGCCCGAATGTTGTCGGGCTTCGGAGACGTCGGCAGGTCTTTCAGCCAGCCGAACGGCGTCATGCCAAGATCGCGATTGGCGATGAGCAGCGGGTCGAGCCGAGATATCTGATCGGGAGATAGACCTCGGATCAAGGCGTCCGCTGTGCGTTTACGTGCGCGGGCGCGCCCGGCGATCGCCACGCGCTCGATGACACCCGGCGTCGGGAGAATGATCTTCCGGGCGCGCAAGTCGGCGATCACGCCCTTGACGATCATCAGCCCGCGATCGGTGCTCCAGGCGGCGAGAGCGGCGGCCTCGATCATGGACGGGAAATCGGTTCGGTTTGGCATCCGCAGCCCGAGGGCCGTCGCCAGGAGCTGTGCGTGATCGGTCATGGTTTGCGGACGCTGTTGGTAGGTCTCGAACGCAGCTCGATGAATATCGAGTTCGGTAGCCAGCCACGCCACCAACGGGGCGACGGAGCCGGCCATGTAAAACAGCGTCGTTCCGGGATGGCGGAGAAGGGCGAGCTGCACCGCAAAACCGAGCTGGTTGGTTTTGCCGCGTCGTGTGAGAAGGAGATTCCGATCGGATCTGGCAAAGGTGTAGTGCCGCACCAGGTCGTCTGGGTCATCGGGTATGCCAAGTAGCACCCGGCATTCCTCGTCGGTCAATAATTGCCTCGGCATTGAGCCATCCTTCCGTCCCGGAACCGTTGATAATAATTCTGGACACTCAGCGCATTATGGACGTATTTTATGGACGATAAATCAGCGGTCCGGCACGTCTTGTCTGGCCCGTCCCTGAAACGAGCGTTTACGGGACACTGACAAGTGCAGGAGCCGATCTGAATGCCGTTGCCAAGCCGAGCTCAGTATGCACCGATCGGCCAGGACATCGGTCGCCTTTCCCTGGAAGGGCGGCTTAAAGCGGCGATTGAGGCCACGCTGCCCAAGTTGCCCCGCGCTGTTGGTCGGCAACTCGTCCAGCTTCTCAACCCCAAGGCGCTCGCGGTCATGGCCAGCGTCGTCATCATATGGGCTGGTCTGCAATTTACCGGCGTTGGCGAGGTCGCCGATGTCGCGCTGTTGGTCGTGGGTTGGTTCGCCGTGGGCGGTGTCGCGGTACAGGGCGGTCGGGAGTTGGTTGATTTCGCCGTTGGTGTCTATCGAGCCAAGACCTCACGGGACATCGATCGCGCCGCCGCACATCTCGCAACTGCCATTAGCCTGCTCGGTGTCCAGGCCGTGTTGATGATGCTTCTGCATACCGCGCCAAAACCCTACAAGCTGCCGGGCCGTCCTGCACCGAGACTATGGAAGGACTGGTGGGATATCGGCCCGCCGCCTCGGTCACGCCCGGGTCGCTGGTTCTATAAGCCTTCGGTGAAAGTGGTTCCCTCGAACAATCTGGGCGGCGCCCTTGGAGTCACGAGCGCCTATGGTGATATCGAAATATCATCGGCCTTGTCTGAAGCCGATGCACAGGCAACCCCCGTTGCACGAACAGGTTCACGCAGCCTTAAGCCCGAAACTCTACTTTCTGCGCAATCTTCGGGCGCAGATGATGACTCAAGGCTACTCGAAATCCGTCATCCTCCGCTATCTCGAAGAGGCGATGGCCGAAACCTATTCGCAGTTGCGGACGAAAGGCCTCGATATGAACACCTTGATCACCGGCATCACCTTCCCAGTCAACGCCGATTACGGGATCACCATCGCCAAGGCTGGCACCGAAGTCAAAGGTATCCTTTTTGGTCCCATCACTGTCGGGGGCATGATCTGGAACGTGTGGGTCAATCGGAAGCAGAAATGATGTTCACGATATTCAAACGGCCTCCCGCGGAGGAGGGTCTTCTCTCGATGGACCAAGCCAAAGCGATCATCGAACCTGAGATCGAGCGGCGCAACTGGGGTGTATACGATATGCGCGGCTATTCAATGGAGCGTCGGAAAGGCCAGGCATTGTGGCGATGCTCTGGCGGGATGGTGGGCAAGCGTGGCGGCTGGCTGACGGTCGAGATCGATGCAAAAACCGGCGAACTTATTCGCGCAACCGCCGGTGGACGATAGGAGCGGCCTCAATGTCAGACATGTTGGGCTACGCGCGAGTTTCGACAAACGGGCAGGATTTGGAGGGGCAGCGTCGGCGTCTTCGTGACGAGGCGCATGTCAGTCGTCTGTTCGAGGACGTGATTTCGGGCAAGGAAATGAAGCGGCCAGGTCTGATCGCCTTGTTGGACTATGCACGGCAAGGCGATGCCCTGGTCGTCGTGAGACTGGACCGCCTCGGGCGTTCCCTGCGCGAATTGCTTAATGTCGTCGAAACATTGAAGGCCCGCGGCATCGCCCTGATCTCCCTCGAAGAAAAGATCGATACGTCGTCGGCCGCGGGCGAACTGATCTTCCATGTCTTCGGATCGATCGCCCATTTCGAGCGCAGGCTCATCGCCGAACGAACGCGGGACGGCATCGCCGCAGCCCGAGCCGAAGGTCGCAAACCAGGGCGTCCCGAACTCGACCCACTTAAACTTCAATCGGCGATTACATTGATCCGCAGTGGGCTTTCTCCAAGCCTCGCGGCAAAACAAGTTGGCGTCGGACGTTCGACGCTTTACCGCGAACTATCCTTAATCCGCCCCGAAATCCAAAGCCCGATACAATTGGCCGAAACGTCGCCTTCTTGTTCCTGAAACGTTCACCCTTAGCGTTGTCTGGCGAACAACCGATGCTATGGCCTC